>NZ_JBQFXC010000004.1:0-361478 GCF_056540645.1 Ruegeria sp. AM5
CGCGCAAAGCGCGATGCCGGGCCCAACAGGAGGAGGCGTTTCGTAAGAAACGTCGACGACTGGCGGGAGGGTTTGTGGTTAACCCAGTGCACCTTCGGCAGCAGTCCGCACAGCGCGAATATTGTCGCCATAGACCGACGGGTTTGAAACTGACCCGCCTTTAAAAACTGCTGATCCGGCGACCAACACGTCAGCGCCTGCAGCGGCCACCAGAGGCGCTGTTTTGGGATCAACACCGCCGTCGATTTCGATATGCACCGGCCGGTCGCCGATCATCTCGCGCAAACGTTGCACTTTTGCGGTCATGTCGATGAATTTTTGCCCCCCGAAGCCGGGGTTGACGGTCATGACGCACACCAGATCAGTCAGGTCCAACAGATGTTCGACGGCCTCGGCGGGCGTCCCGGGATTCAACGCGATCCCTGCTTTCATTCCCGCAGCGCGTATCGCCTGCAGCGTGCGGTGCGAATGCGGCCCCGCTTCGACGTGCGCGGTCAGCACATCAGCGCCCGCATCGGCATAGGCTTGAATATAAGGATCGACCGGAGTGATCATCAAATGCACATCCATGACGGTCTTAACATGTGGGCGAAACGCTTTGACCGCTGGGGGACCAAAAGTGAGGTTTGGGACAAAGTGGCCGTCCATCACGTCCACATGAACCCAATCCGCCCCTTGCGCTTCGATGGCCTGAATCTCCTGTCCGAAATTTGCGAAATCGGCTGACAGGATCGAGGGAGCGATCTTGATGGAACGGTCAAAGCTCATGACTGGCCTCATGTGGGTGTGCTGTTGCGGTGGCGTATACCCTCGACTCGCGTCAATGCATAGGCCTGACTGCGGTGAATCTGATCGATAGATTCAACATACTAACCCGCCAGTTCAAAGCCTGCTCAGGCGCGATAGAAAAGATATCGATCGGGCGCGATGGTCTCGGGGCCTTCAACCTGCGCAAAACCCGTCAACGGTTGCCCTGAAATCAACAACCCACCGGGTCGCATGACCTGTTTGATCAAAGGGCTGAGGCGTGCCGCTTCCGCAACATCTTCGGACTTGATCCCGCGGCCGAAATCGTAGTGCGCCAGCGCGATTGTTTGGCCTGCGTCCGCCAGTTTACGCAACATCGGCTCAGCCTCACCCTGCAGGAAATCCTGTGCCGGTGGCGTGCTGTCGGGATGACACTGCAAGACGCGATCCATCACCCATATACGCCGAGAGGGCAGGATCTCTCGCAGATGATCATAGGTACGTCCGTTACCTAGCCCCAGGTCCAGAACGTCCCCTTCCATGGTGCCGATCTGTGCGGCGGCCCAGTTTAGCCCATCGCGTTGCGCCGTCAGGCGGCGCAGCATGGAATCCAGTCGGCTCATTCGGGCTCTCCTTGCGAGTTCAGTTGCGTGGTGCGGTCCAGGGTGTGCCCGGTCCATCAAGCAGCCTGTGCAACAGATCCTGTGTAAACGTCCAGATGTCCTGATCATGGACCAGATGATGCGTCAACACCCCAAATGCTTCGGCATTGTCTGCGCGACCGGTGCGTCGGTCATGCAGCAGCTCAACTGTCTGTGCGATCAGTCTGTCAGGGTCGATTAAACCGCGCGTCCCCCGCCAGTCGATTGGATCGAGATGTGTGTTTATCTGCGCGAGGCCGGGCGCTGCGAGCAGTATCTTTCGGGGGGTCGCCGTCGACAGAACCCGATAGCCCAGCCCGTGAAGTTGCATGGCGACTTTGGAGTCGATCCGGTTCCATGGCGGAACAAACATCGGTCGCAGGTGCGCACCAAACAATTCTCGCAACCGGGACAATCCAGCCTCGGCATCTGCAACTACCGCTTCAAGGGGCCGGTGCAGGCGAAATTCGGCTTTCTTCTCGTCTGCAGGCGCGTGGTTCTGATGCGCCCAGCCATGCACAACCGGGATCAAAACAGATTGATCTGACACATACTCTGCAAGTGCCGCTTGCGCATCACGCGGGATCACAGCCAGATGGACGGGTAGGCCAAGCGTGCCCGACATGGCGGATAGCTTTTCAAGCTGCGGTGTCACCGCAACTGCATCGTCATCACGCCACCACAAGGGCAGGGCCAATCCTGCGTCCTGCCACTGCTGCAACTCGGATTGCAATGTGTGCCAATCAGGCCTCATCGGCTAGCCTCGTACAAGCTCTCTGCAATTTCCACCGACCGGCGTGCACCATCAAACCCGTTGGTCATAGGGGGGCGTTCAGCACCCGAAATGACATGCTCCAGCGCATTGGCCAGCGAGCCGGCGGTCAGGTCAGAACTGTTAAGCACCTCGATCCCGTTCAACTGCGAAAGAGATCGCGCGCGCAAAGATTGCTCAACCTCTTTGCCATCATCGAAGGGGATCAGAACCGCCGGGGTACCGCTTTGCAGCAGGTCCATGGCGGTGTTGTAACCGCACATGCTGACCGAGGCGGCGGCAAGCGGCAGCATTTGGCGAAAATCAGGGCGGACGGTTTCAAGAAGAACCGATAAACCCTCGGCCATTTGCGAAAGCTCGGCGATCCGCGCATTGGCATCCTGCCCGCCCACCAACAGGCGCCAGCGCCAGTTGGGCATCTTTCGGGCGGCCTCGATGGCCGCTTGAAAGATCGGCTGGCCGACCGATCCGCCACCTGCGCTGACCAATATCTCGCCCTGGCCTATGCCATCCGGATGACTTGGCGCAGCACTTGGGGCCACGAAACCGGTGTAATGCAGGCGCGATGCCAGTTGATCCGAGACAGGCCAACTGACTTCAAGTTCGGTGATCTTGGGGTCGGAATGGACCAGAACGCCGTCGTAAAACTCTGCGATAACCTCATCCGTTTGGGTTACCTTTGCGGGCTTCGATGGCGGCGCAAGAATGTCACGGATCGAACCAAGGATGACGGGTGGCCGAGGTAGGTCTCGTGCGGCTTTCAATGCAGATTTGAACTCCGCGGCCAAAGAGCGCCGCCCGAACGGATAAAGCTCGGTGATCAGAACCTGCGGCCCGAAGCTGCTTACCGCCTGCGTCAGGGCGTTTGTGCGCGCAGCGAAGTAGGCCAAGTCGGCCACAGCGCCATTCTGATCAAGCAGGCGGGTGAAATCGGTGCCATCAGACCGCAGCGGCGGTAAATTCAGTAATGATAATCCACGTGTGCCAAGCTGAGGCGCAGGCATGCCACCCGAGACTACAAACACCTCGTGGTCCTGTTCGGCGAACGCGCGCCCCAATGTAAGGGCCCGGCTAAGGTGTCCGGTCCCTAACAGATGGGTAACAACGATCATCACCTTCATGGTCAAACCTCACGCGCAATCAATCGAACCGGTTCGGGTTCAGGCCGCATTTCGTCCAGGTTTACGATAAACAGTCTGTTGCGCTTGATCTTAAACGGCGCGGGGCCGGCAAAATTCCAGCCCCAGGCCTTGGCCAATATCACCCTCATGATTCCGATGTGGCAGACCGCAAGATTGTCTCCCTGCAACTCGGTCAACCATGGATTAAGCCTTGCCCATAATTCAGCCGGGCTTTCACCGCCCGGTGGCCGATAATCCCAGCCCCAGTCTTCGATGTGGCGATAACCGCTGTCGGGGATTTCGATCAGTTCGGCACCGCGCCGTCCCTCCCAATCGCCCCAATTCATCTCAGTCAGCGCCTGAGATGTTTTGGGCGCTTTATCCGATACCAACTGCGCTGTTTCAGACGCGCGGCTTAGCGGGCTGGACCAGATTGATGCTGCGTTCCATGGCGAAGGAAGGCAATACCCCGCAAGTTCAGCCCGGGCGTCGGCATCCAGCGGAATGTCGCTGCGCCCTTGAATGCGACCCGCGCGATTCCAATCCGTGTGTCCATGTCGCAGAAGGGCGAGGCGGGTCATCGGTTTTTCTCCAACAATGGGCGCACAGTGGTCCAGAACCGCTCGGTGGCGGATGGCATCAGATGGCGGTGCGCGACATAGGCGCGGGCACGATTGCCCTCAGACTGGCTCAGGTCGGGATGGTCCAGAAACCTCTGTATACGCGCGGCCAACCCTTTGGCACCCGATACGGTATCGGGATGATCGGAAGGTATCAGCACATCACGAACACCGGGGCGATCTTGTGCTGCGACGGGAACGCCGCAGGCCTGGGCCTCAAGATAGACCATTCCATAGGCTTCGTTGACCCCGGGCCAAACGAACAAGGACGCCTGGCGGTACAGGGCCTGCAACGTGTCCCGATCCAGCTGACCCAGAAACCGGACACGAGGTCCGAACCGCGCCATCAGCGCCTCGACTTCCAATCGGGCCGGGCCATCGCCTACCACGTCCAACGCCCAATCCCCTGTCAGATGTTCCAGCGTGTCGGCCAGAATGGCGTACGAGGCCAGCTTGTCCCCCGGCCGCATCATGCCCACGGTCAGCATCGGCCCATCACGGGTCGAAACAGGGGGCAATTCCGTGATGGGAAGAAACGGAGGCAGTTCCACCAACGCCTGCGTACCGAACCTTTCCCGTTCTAACGTGATCAGGTCGTTGGCAGTGTGGTAGAAAATCACCTGCGCGCTGTCGCACGCGTCATGCGCCGCTTGCGCAAAATCAGCCCATGGGCCTGCAAGCCGGCTGGTGGCGCGGGTACTTTCCAGCTGCACATACGGGATGTCTCTTGCGCGGCTCACGGCCGGGCCGAGCAGATCGGGGGCCTTGTAGTAGTTGTGATAAGTCACCCACAGGTTCGTGTCAGAGGGCAGTTCCTCAGCCAGTCGTGCAGCCTCGGTCGTTGCTTTGCGACGTAATTCGTCCTGAAGTGCCCGGTCGCCTGCCTTGTCGTAAATCCGCAATTGCGAGGCCAGCTCAACAATGTCTCCCTGAGCGCCGAGGGCCTGCATCAGGTTGCGGGCCATTTCGCGATCACCCGAGGGCTTGGGACTGTCGGGGGACTTCATCGGTGCATAGAAAGCCACCCGCGCCATCAGGGCTCGTCCGCGCACAAGGCGCTGAGCCGCTCGGACAAGCGACGTATGCCCGGGTCCATCCGGAAGTCGGCGATCAACCGGTTATACGCGGCCTCAGCCATCTCGGCCGTTCTGGTCGGGTTCCGGGCGAGACCCGCAATAGCCGAGGCAAGAGAGGTCGGGTCATCTGCTGACAACTGACCGTGAATACCGGATTCAATGAACTCCGGGATGGCTGACACCGGCGTTGACAGGATCGGGAGGCGCTGGGACGCGGCTTCCATCAAAACATTGGGTAAACCATCGCGGTCGCCGTCGGCAGCAATTCTGCTGGGCAGGACAAACAGATCAGAGCGGCGCATCTCGGCAATGACTTCCGGTTGATCGCAAGCCCCCATCCACGTGATCCGATCGGAAATCCCTGCGGCATCGGCTTGTGCGCTCAACTCATCGCCCAGATTTCCGCCGCCGATATGGGTCCAATGCCAATTCAGCGATCTGGGGAGTAGCGCGAAAGCTTGGAGAAGCCGGTCAAAGCCCTTCTTTTCGACAAGACGCCCGACTGACAGCATGTGAAAGGGTGCATCCTCTGCACGCGAACACTGCTGGGGAGGTGCAGGAAACCGCGACAGGTCCAGCCCATGATAGATCAGTTCTACCCGCGCAGGATCATCAGCCAGTTCGCGCAGATGTGCGGCACCAATGGCAGTACAGGTTGCCCCGAAGATGGCGCCGTGAGAGGCCAGTTGCAGCTTTTCCCGCTTTTCCCAGTCTGGTGAGGTCCAGATATCTTTGGCATGCGCCGAAAAACTCCAGGGCAGGCCGCGCATGATAGACGCATAGCGGGCGACCGAAGACGGTGTGTGCATGAAATGCGCGTATAGCGCCTGCGTTTGATCGGGCAGCTCTGCGGCCAACACGCAAGCCTGGCCAAACCGGCGAATTCGGTTGTGAGTCGGGTCTCGGCGAAGGTCTTGCCGCCAGACCTGATAGGCTTGGGCGTATCCCGACAGACGAGAGGCAATCTTGCGCGCAGCCACCAGCCGTGCGGGCTCGTCATAAAGGTATTCCGGCAGGTAATGCACCTGCCCCATGAAGCGATCGTGCAGAGGATGGCGCTTGGTATCGGTCGGGTGGCGCAACGACCAGATATCGAAGCTGTGCCCTGCCTCCTGCAAGGCCACCAATTCTTGCGCGATGAACGTCTCGGACAGGCGCGGCCAGCCTTTGACCAGCACCGCCAGCTTGGGGGGTTCGCGCGTCATCCGGTGGCGCGCTCTTGTTCCGCGCCTAGCAGCGCGTTTATGCGATGAGTGACGTAGCTTAGCCCGTCCAACAACCCTGCGCGAATGGCCTGCGAAGGCAGCGGCTGATGGGGCAAGGCGCGGATCGCGCGGATCATTGCATCCGCTGTCAGACCGTCACGGTTTTCATCCAGCATGCGTACCAGACCCAGATCCTCGGCGCGCGAGGCACGAATCCATTGCTCCAGCCGCGGCGTCGTGCGCGGAACAATGACGGCGCGTTTGTCGAAGGACAAAACCTCGCAGAAGGTATTGTACCCGCCCATGCAGACCACACCGGCAGCGCCCGCGAACAGCGTTTCGATCTGCGATTCAAAGCCAACGGCGGTCACACGGCCATTTAGGGCGGCGACACGGGTTTCAAAATCTTCGCGTAGTTCGCCTGACAGGAAGGGCCCATAGACCAGCACAGCGCGGGGTGACAGATCCGGGTCTTTTTCATATGCGGACAGCACCAAATTGACCATCGCCTTGCCATCCCCGCCACCACCAGGGGTGATCAGGATATACGGTTGTTCTGGTGGCTCACCAACCGGCCCAAGATCGCGACGTAGATACCCTGTCCAATGAATGCGCTGTTGCGTTGCCGGGCTGAGGGGAAGGCCTTGTGTAGGATCGTAGACCGATCGCAACCCATATACCCAGATCTCATCATAGAATCGTTCAGTCGCCGAGATCGCGTCCTTACGCTCCCATTCGGCGGCTAGTACTTCGGGCTCATCCAGAACGTCGCGCAGGCCCAGAACCAATTTGGTTGAGCAGGAGTTTTCAAGATACTCAAGCGTCGGCAGCAGCTCACCGCGAAAACCGGTAGGCTCTTTGTCGACGATCAGCACATCGGGGTCGAACTGTTCGACAGATGTCTGGATCAGGCTTGCGCGCAACTCGGTCACATCATCGATGCCCATGCCGATGGTCTGCGAAGCATACGAGCCGTCGGCGCGTTTGGTGACCCCGGGTAGACGGACATGGTCAACCCGACGCGGAAAAGTAAACCGTCCGGCAATGGGTGAACCGGTCAATATGAGGGCCGAAGCGCGTTGATCGGCTTGTGTTATGGCCGCAGCCAGCGCGCGTGACCGGCGCAGGTGACCCAGGCCGAACGTGTCGTGACTATATAGCAGGATGCGCGGTGCGCGGCCGTGATTTTCGTTTTTGATTCCTAGGCTCATGCCTTCGCCTGTTTCGGTTCCGGTGCAACTCCGCGCGTCTGCACCTGATTATCGTAATTCTGCCAGACCTTCTTGCCAAAGGCACAGATTCCGCCGTCCAAATGCGCCAAACATTGCGAATTGGCAACAGCATAATGCCACCGCCGGCAACAGGCGCACCTTGCGATATGCAGGCCGATGGTTCTTCATGCACAAGCCAATTCCGAGACCGGACGCCTCAGGTGGTCATATTCAATTTTTGTTGTCTTGGAAACACTTTATCCCATCCATTGCGTCAGGAACACGGGCTCTCACGATGTTGACACCGCGTGTGCGGATGATTTGAACAGCCTTCTGAGGTTCTATAGTCTTGGACGCAGCTACGAATTGGATGCGATATACGATGAAAATGAATGTTCTGGCCGGGCTGATTTTGGTGATTTGGGCGGCGATGCTGGCCAGTGCAACCGACGCGGTTGCGCAAACTTCGCTTATTCCGGGATACCCAATAGGATCAAGCGAGGAAACCGGTTCTTCAAGCTCTGCCGCTGATAGCGATCTGGCGGCGGCCATTCGTTCCGCTTCCGAGGCGGGCGCAAGCGTAATCGTAATCGACAGCGCCGGGCAGGTTGTATCGGCAGCGGGCAATAGCGCCGACGCGACGCCAGAGGCAGATAGCATTGATCACATGGCTGAGGGTTCTCAGCTGATGAAGGCGCAAGAGCGGTTCTCAAAGTTCCGGGATTCCGTACGCTCGCGGATGGAGGCGCTGCCCTATTCGGTCTTTGAGGTCCAATACATCCTCAGACAGACCAGTCCGGACGGGCGGATTCAGACCTATGTCGAGGTGTTGGTCCTGAACGTGTTGTTCCTTTTGCTGGGGCGTTGGTTGTCGATCGAAATCTACGGCAAGCGCATCGCGAAGCGTTTGGTGGTTGCGCGCATCAAGGAAAACCCGGTTGGCTATCGTGAAAAGATGCCTTTCCTTGTGTATCGTTTCGTGATGGGCATTGGCGGAACGATCTTTGCCATGCTCATGGCGCTGATCGTTGGCTATCTGTTCTTTGGTGAAGCGGAAGACATATCAATCCAGTTTACCGTTACGGCAATCTTTACCGCATTCTTCCTCTCGCGCACCGTCTCGGACTTGTGGCGGATGGTTCTGTCGCCTTACCTCAGCCAGTATCGCTTGCCGCCTTTTTCAGACCGGGACGCCAAGCGCCTGTATGTTTGGGCGTCAGCACTGGCGACCTATGACATCTCGGTTGTTCTGTTCTCGACATGGGTCGCGGATTTTGGGCTGAACTATAACGTCTATGCCATGGTCTATGGTAGCCTGACGCTGATCGGGGCGCTGGGCAACATACTGATGATCCTGTTCAATGCACGCGCGATCTCGAACGCTATTCGTGGCGGGCGTGCTCCGGATCAGGTGTCTTGGATACTGAAGTTCATCTCTTTCGCCTGGGCGCCGGTTCTGGTGCTTTATATGGTGTTCAGCTGGTTCAAACTGGCCGTTGATCTGGTGCTTGAGGTTCAGGATTCGATCCCGATCGTGGCCAGCAGCTATGCCATCTTTATGTCCGTCGTCGTGGCCTACGGCGCGATGAACTATCTGCTTGAAAGGTATTTTGATCGCAATCGCAGAATTGAGGTGATGAATGCCGACGCAGAAGCGGCTGAGCAGATCGAGGATGAGCTGGTGGCTGATACGCCGCAGGCCGAAAAGCGCAAACACGCCATTCTGACGTACGAAGACCTTGCCCGTCGTGTGGCAGGCATTCTGGCCTTTGTGGTGGGTCTCTATGCGCTGGTAGTGATATGGAACCCGCAGGCCAATTGGTCGGATGACTTGCCTATCGAGCGGGCGCTGGATGTGATGGTGATCCTGTTTATGGGTTACATTCTGTTTCACTTCTTCCGCGTCTGGATCGATAGCAAGATCGCGGAAGAGACGGATGACGGCGGTGCTGAAGCCGAGCTGGGCGACGAAGGAGGCGAAGGCGGGCAGAGCCGTCTTGCAACTTTGTTGCCTCTGTTCCGCGGGGCCATTCTGGCTGTGGTCGTTGTGACCATCGCGCTGATTGTATTGATGGAACTGGGGATCAATGTCAGCCCGCTGTTTGCCGGTGCAGGTGTTGTGGGTCTGGCCGTTGGTTTCGGGTCGCAAACCTTGGTCCGCGACATCTTCTCGGGTGCGTTCTTCCTGATGGATGATGCTTTCCGAAAGGGTGAATACATCGACATTGGTGATGTAAAGGGGACGGTCGAAAAGATATCGGTCCGGTCCTTCCAACTGCGCCACCACCTTGGTGCGCTCAACACGATCCCATTTGGAGAGATCAAGGTTCTGACAAACTATTCCCGCGACTGGGTAATCATGAAGCTGCCGTTGCGGGTGACCTATGACACCGATGTCGAAAAGGTGCGGAAGCTGATCAAGAAGCTGGGTCAGGAGCTGCTGAGCGATCCGGTGATTGGTGATAACTTCATTCAGCCGCTGAAATCGCAGGGTGTGATCGAGATGCAGGATTCGGCGATGATTATCCGGGTTAAGTTCATGACCAAACCGGGTGATCAGTGGCTGGTGCGCAAGAAAGTCTATCAGGATATTCGTGAGCTGTTTGCCCGTGAAGGCATCCGGTTTGCGCATCGGGAAGTCACCGTGCGACTGGCGGATGACAAAGAGGCCGAGGACCTGACTCCCAAACAACGCGAGGCTGTCACAGGGGCCGTTCAGGCCGCGATTGACGAAGACTATCTGGACGATATCGGCCCCGGCGGTGGCGATGATCGCTAGGAGGGCCCCCGCCCCTTTGGTTTGCGTCTCTGGCGAGACGTCAACCAAAGCGTTGGGCCGGGCCGCGCGTCCCGCGCGGCGGCAGCTTTAAGCGGTAAGTGACGGCCAAGTGGGCTGCGAAGTTCCCAGTTTGGACGCAGGCAAAGCCCAGTGCATCTTTGCGGATCCAACGGTTAGCGCCGGCTTCAATCGATAGCCGGGCCCCCACCCGGAAGGTTCGAGCGCATCCGCATAATCGACAGGCAGCGACTCGGTAATTTCGTCACCGGGCTCGCTCTTGGCGAGGGTGACCAGCAATTCGGCGGTGCGCGCCAGCGAGAGCCGGGCATCCATGACGGCCTGACCGGATGCGGCTTCGGCGAGCGCCGAGAGCAGGGCGGCTGCCATCAAGTAGCCAGTTGCGTGATCCAGTGCCTGAACAGGCAACGGAGTTGGCTTGTCGGCCCCCGCCCAACCCATCCCTGCATGTGCGATTCCGGAACTCATCTGTACAAGGCTGTCAAAACCGCGGCGCGCTGCCCAAGGTCCTTGCCAGCCATAGGCGTCTAGCGTGACTTCAACCCTGTTGGGGGCGAGCTGATCCCGCGTGTTTTTACCCAGACCGAGTGCGTCCAAAGCGCCGGGCCGATACCCGTGGACAAGTATGTCCGCTTGGGCCAGCAGCTCTTGCAGTTTTGCTTTTCCATCGGGTGATTTCAGGTTCAGATAGGCGCAGTGCTTGCCGAGAGAAATGTCAGGAATGACGCCAGGTTCATCCCAGCCGGGTGGATCGATCCTCAGGACCTCGGCGCCAAAACCCGCAAGTGTTCGTGTCGAGACTGGCCCGGCCAGAATGCGGGTCAGATCGAGCACACGCAGCCCAGCAAGAGGTAGCGCGGCAGTCGCCTGAGGCCGATCACGTAGTTGAATATTGCGTGGCCCCTGCCATCCGATCAACGGCTCGCGGGCCAATATGCGTCCTTGCGGATGGTCATGCCACTCAGAGCGGCTGCGCATTGCGGCAGCGACACCGCCCTCGGCGACAATCGCGGCTTCCAGTTCAGAGATGCTCCAATCCCGAACCGCGCGCGATACCAGCGCACGGTCCGACGCGACTTGCAAAACGTTCAGGGCGGCGGCGCGATGACTGGGCAGGTTGGTGTGCAGCCTGATCCACCCATCAGATGCCTGATAGTCGCCAGCAATCGCGTCCCAAAGGCTGGGCATATCCCACCCTTCGGGTTTGAAGGAAAAGCCATACCACAAGGAGGCCAGTCGATGATCTACGGCCACCTCCGGAGGCGCTGGCGCCAGGTTCAAGGCTGTCACAAGGCGCGACAGCTCCTGCCCGACTGCCGCAAAACTGGCCGTCGCCAGTTCCGAGACCGCAAAGGCGCTGGGCCGCGCACCCGCCCCATTGACCCTGTAGGTGTCAGGTGAGGGGAGGGCGGACAGCAAGCTCATTGCTGATAGGGATCAAGGCTGTCGCGCAACCCGTCGCCAAGGAAGTTGAAGGCCAGCACGACGACGATGATTGGCAGCATCGGGATCGCGGTCCATGGATAGATTTCGATTGAGGCGAGGTTCTGCGCATCGTTCAGCATCACGCCCCAACTGACCGCCGGGGCCCGCAGTCCAAGGCCAAGGAAGCTGAGGGCGGTTTCGCCCAAGATCATCGCAGGGATTGATAGCGTGGCCGAGGCAATCAGATGCGACATGAAATTGGGTAGCAGGTGCTTTCGGATCACACGACCGGAACTTGCGCCCATCATCTCGGCCGCACGTACGTATTCCTCTTCCCTGAGAGACAGGAATTTTGCGCGGACAGATCGGGCAAGGCCTGGCCAATCGAGAATACCGAGGATGATCGAGATGATGAAGAATACCGCGACCGGGCTCCAATTTGATGGCACCGCGGCGGATAAGGCCAGCCAGAGGGGAAGTTCCGGCAGAGAGCGCAAGATTTCGATCACACGGTTGATGGTCCAGTCGATGCGCCCTCCGAAATACCCGGCCATTGACCCGAACAGGATGCCGAGGAAGAAGGATACCGAAATGCCGATCAGGCCCACTGTCAGCGACAGTTGCGCGCCATATAGGATGCGGCTGAATACATCGCGGCCCAGACGGTCCGAGCCCCACAGAAACAGCGTGGCCCCTTCGGGTGCGCAAAACAGGTGCGTATCGGATTTTATCAGGCCTGCGAGTTTGTATTCTGACCCTTCGCAGAAGAACCGGATTGGGCGCGGGTCTTCCGTGTCAGCGACGAATTTCCACTGGAAAGTTTCAAGGTCCGCCTCTGCAACTATTGGATAAACGTAGGGGCCGATGAACTTCCCCTCATGAAACCAGTTGACCGACTGGGGTGGAGCATACAGGTGTTCTCCGTTCCGGTCATTGGGGCCGTAGGGGGCAATAAAGCCCGCAAAAGGCAGCATCAAGTAGCAGAGCAGCAAGAAGAGGCCAGAAATCAGACCCAGCTTGTGGGTCCTGAACTTGCGCCAGACCAGCACCCAATTAGGGGCATCGAGATCTGCGCGCTCAAGCTGCTGAATAGAGGCCTGCGGGTCAAATGGTGCGTCGTCGACATAGCGACCATCGAGTTTATCGGTCATGCTTCGCGCCCCTCGTAACGAATGCGCGGATCAAGCATGACCAGCAGGATATCGGAAATCATGGTGCCGATCAGCGTCAGCAGAGCCACGAACATAAGAATGAAGGCCGACAGGAACTGGTCCTGCGTTTTCAAGGCAGTCAGCAGGGTCGGGCCGATTGTTTGCAGACCCAGAACTACCGAGACCAAAACCGACCCGGAAACCATCGAGGGCAGCAGGTTTCCAATGTCGGCGACAAACGGGTTGAAGGCCACGCGCAATGGGTACTTCGTCAGCATCCGCGATGGGGACATGCCCTTGGCGATTGCTGTTTCGACATAAGGTTTCCCTAGTTCATCCAGCATATTGGCGCGCAGGCGCTGCATCATGGCCGAAGCACCCGAGGTTCCGATGACGAAGGTCGGAACGATCAGGTGGACAAGGATGGATTTCAACTTGTCCCAACTCATCGGTTGTCCCTCAAAGGAAGGGTCCATCAGTCCGCCGATGGGCAGGTTGAAATAGCGATGGCCATAGTAGAACAGGATCAGCGCCAACAGGAAGTTCGGGGTCGCAAGACCCAGATAGCCTACAAAGGCCGAGGTATAGTCGATCCACGTCCGTGATCTGGCCGCAGCGATGACCCCCAATGGCAGAGCAACGGCATAGACGAATAGAATGGCGGCCAGATTGACCACAACCGTCAACCAGAGCGTATCGCCCACGATCTCGCGCACGGGGCGGTCAAATTCGAAGGACCAGCCATAATTGCCCTGTAACAGGCCCTCGAACCCATGCGGTCCGGGCCAGAAGCCCATCCAGATCAGGTACTGCTCGGGCAACGACCGGTCCAATGAGTATTCCTTGCGCAGAAACTCGGCCTTGGCGACACCGGCGGACTGTCCTGAAGCCTGCAGTTCGGCGATCTGGTTGCTGAGATAGTCGCCGGGGGGCAGGTTGATGATCACGAAAATCAGAACCGACACCACCAGCAATGTCAGTAGCATCGTGAAAAAGCGATACACCGCGTAGCGCAGCATGACCATTTAGCTGCTCCTGAATTAGTCGGCGAAGAAGAACTCGTCGGGACGGTGAATGCCGAAGTGTGCGCCGGGTTCCCATGCCCACATGGCCTGCTCAGGCACATTGCGCAGCCGGTTCGACACGACAATAGGCTGCGGTGCGCCGTTCAGGATGCCGATCGCATAAAGCTGGTCGGCGTGAATTTTCAGCATCTCAGACCAGACTGCGCCGCGTTCTTCATCCGTGGAGGCGATTTCCCAATCGTGGGCAAGCTTCATGAGAAGTTCGGCCTCGGGCATGTCTGGTGGTTCGCCCGACCCTCCATTTGTCTGATAGTATTGGCCCCATTTAGGCCACGCCAGAAAGACCTGATCGGTCGGGGCGAGATAGGCCGGCGATGTGTGGCTTTGCGGAATGCCGTCATCCCAGCCGAACCAGACCGACGCCATTGTATTGCCCGAGAAGACCCGGTTGCGCAGAATGTCTCGATCCAATGGTCGCATGACCAGTTCGACTCCGATCTCACGCCAGGTATCCGTGACGATCTGCAGGGCATTTTCAACCTCTTGCCGCTCACCTGCGGTTTCGATGATCAGCTCCATCGGACGCCCGTCGGGCAACAATCGGATACCATCTTTGTCACGCTCGGTCAGCCCAGCCTCATCAAGCAGAGCATTCGCCTTGTCGATGTCATACTGTGCCCAAGCCTGCGCATTCGCTTCGTCGTAGAAGGGCGATGCGGGCAGAACCGACATCGCGCCGGGTTGGGCCAGCTTGAAATAGAGCGCCTGATTGATCGTCTTGCGATCAATGGCGAGCGACAGTGCCCTGCGTACACGTACATCGCGCAGAACCTCGCGCCATGCATCGTCAGTGTAATTCAAATTGGGATAAATCGCGATCTGCGACGCGACGCCTGTTTTCCACAGAAGCGTCTTGTATCCACCTTCAGCCTCGCCCTTTTTCAAGATCGAGGCATCGCGGAATGCCAATCCGCGACCTTGCAAGTCAGTTTCACCCGCATTTGCTTTGGCCGCAACCAAACCCGGCGCGACGATTTCCATTTCGACTACGTCGATATAGGGCAGCTGAACCCCATTTGAATCCACCCGATGGTAATAAGGGTTACGGACAAAGTTGTGCCGGATTTTCTTGCCCGAACTTGCGTTGAGCCATGGCTGCAACGTCGGCAGTTCATGATTGTCGTACTTATATAGATTGTCCAACTTGTTATGCAGCGCCGCCCAGCTTTTTACCCGCGCATCTTCGACCTTGAATGCCAGTTCTTCGGGGTCTGCAAACTTCTCGTGATACTGCTTAAGGAACTCAGACGGTCGATAGATAAAGGGCGGCCGCGCCTGAGCAAGTGATTGCAGGAAATTCGGGTTGGGGTCATCCCATTCGAATACAACTGTTGTTTCGTCGGGGAAGGTGACGGTGGGTGTTTTGCCTTCAACCAGCAGGAAATCTGGTGGGCCTGAAGGGCTGAGCAATTCGTTGTTGGCCACATCCTCCCACCAATACTGGAAGTCTTCGGATGTGAACGCGGATCCGTTTGACCATTTGTGGCCGGGTCGCAGGTTCAAAGTAAATTTGCGATTGTCTTCGTTTTCGAAAGAAGCCAGCAAATCCGGGACGATGTTGTAATCCTGATCGAAGCCCACAAGCCTTGCGTAGCCATAGACCACCATTTGCCGAATGTCTTTGGACCGGGTGACCATCGTGCGCAGTGTACCGCCGGGTACGCCGAATTCGCGACCTTTGGCGGCTAAGTCCACGATCAGCGGATCTTGCGGAATACGTTCAGCAACCGGTGGCAGGTCGCCGCTTTCAACCTCGGTTTGCCAGAACGCGTTTTCCTGAAGATTAGACGGAATTTCTGCCACAGCGGGCAGCATTCCTGCGATGGCCAGCGACGCGGCCAGAATCAATCGGTGAGTGGTCTTAAACATGGCAACGTACCTTATGGCCGGGCTCCAACTCTACCAAAGAAGGTATCACGGAGTCGGAAAATCGAAAGGCGTCATCCCAACTGTCGGGAGAACCGGCACCTAACGCAACCAGTTTCAGATCAATCGGGCGATTGATATCTGGTTCCGGCTGGGCGGCAATCAGTGCCTTGGTATAGGGATGACGTGGATTGTAGAACAGAGTTTCGGGTGGGGCTTGTTCCACCACAAGACCCCGGCGCATGACGGCGACCTCGTCGGCAATGCGCGCGACGACGGCCAGATCATGTGAGATGAACAGGTAAGACAGGTTCAGACTGTCCTGCAGTTCTTCGAGCAGGGTCAAAATTTGCTCTTGAACGGATACATCCAGCGCCGAGGTTGGCTCGTCACAAACAATCAGCGCCGGGTCCAGCATCATCGCGCGGGCGATAGATAGGCGCTGTCGTTGTCCACCAGAAAACGCATGCGGATAGCGTTTGAGCATATCGGCATTCAGCCCGACCCGCTGCAACATCGCGGCCGCTTTGTCGCGCTGCTCTGCCACGGTGCCGAGGCGGTGTATCTCCAACGGCTCGGTCATGGCATCCTGAATGCGCATACGGGGGCTAAGAGAGCTATAGGGATCCTGAAACACCATTTGCGCCTTGCGCTGAAACGCGGTGCGTTCGGTCCGTGTCATACTGTGAACCGTTATCGGTTCGGAATCCCTTGTTGTTCTGAACAGAACTTCGCCGCCCGGGTCGGGCAGTTCAGCGCCCAGAGCGATTCTGGCAGCGGTTGTTTTGCCAGACCCGCTTTCGCCAACGATTGCAAGCGTCTTGCCGCGCGCCAGCTTCATATCTACGCCCCGGCAGGCATGGATCAGTTTGTCGGCTTTCCAACCTTTGCTCGATCGCATCGTGTAGGTCTTTGAGACCCCGGTCATCTGCAGAATTAGGTCCTCGTCGGGCATCGGTATGCCGACGGCATCCTGATCGGGTATCTCAGGCGCAGCGTCGAACAGCTGCTGCGTATAGGGGTGCGCCGGATCGTTCAGAATTGGTGCTGCCGGGCCAGCTTCCATCACGCGGCCTTTGTGCATGACCACCACCCGCTCGGCCATGTTAGCAACTACACCCAAGTCATGGGTAACAAGGATCAGCGCCATACCGGTTTCGCGCTGCAGCTCTTTGATCAGCCCAAGAACCTGCGCTTGGGTGGTAACATCCAGGGCTGTGGTTGGCTCGTCCGCGATGAGCAATTCAGGCTTGGACACCATGGCCATGGCAATCATGGCGCGCTGGCGCATGCCGCCGGACAGCTCGAACGGATAGCTGTCGTAGGCGCGGGCAGGGTCGGGGAAACCAACCCTCTCAAACTGGGTCAGAACTTCTTTGCGGGCCTGTGCATCGGATGCGCCGCGATGCAACCAAAGAACTTCGCTGACCTGATTTCCGATTTTGTGAAGCGGTGACAGAGATCGCATCGGTTCCTGAAAAATCATAGAAACCCGATTGCCGCGAATACCACGCATCTGTCTTTCACTCAGTTCGATCAGATTAGCGGTGCCTTTGGAATCGTTCAGCGTGATCGTTCCGCTACGAATCTGGGCGGTACGCGGCAGAATACGCAGTGCAGCGCGACAGGAAATCGTTTTTCCCGAACCGGATTCTCCAACCAATGCAAGTGTCTGCCCGGGTTCGACCTCGAAGCTGACATCTTGGACAACGGATGGACCCGTGCCAAAGCCGATGCTGAGATCCCGAACGGACAACAACGCACTCATGCGGGTTTTCCACCCGTCTGGCCGCTAGAAAACATCGGCTTTGTGAACTCCCTGTCTTTTTTGAACAGTTTCGCGCGGTTGGGGCGGCGTAGTCAAACACCTTCTTCACCCGAATTGTCGCGGAATCGTGAAACTCGGGCCGTATGGCTACACAAAGTCTTGAGTTTTTGCCATCAAAGGCGCAATCGCCCCCTGACTGGTGTCGAATGATTTTGAAAGAGGTGCCCCGTGTCCGAGCAACAAAGCCGATTGGATCTGTTCATTGACCGAATGGTCTCGCAACGTGCTTGTCTGGACTTTGCCATCGCGCAGACCACGGGGCAGCCTGGTCCGGTTTTTGAGCTGGGATTGGGAAATGGGCGCACATATCACCACATGATTAAGCACATTCAGGACCGTCCTGTTTATGTTTTTGAACGGGCCGTTGCGTCTCATCCCGATTCGACACCGCCCGATGATCTGGTGATTCTCGGTGATGTGCGCGAAACATTGCCTGCTTCGGTTACGCGATTTGGCGCGTCAGCCAGTCTGATCCATGCCGATCTTGGGGGACACAACCGGCAAAAGAATGATGCGTTTGCCCGCCTCGTCTCACCTTTGATCGAACCGCTTTTGGCGCGGGGCGGACTGATGGTTTCCAGCGATCGAATGTATTTCGAAACACTGACCGAGGTGCCGCTGCCTGCAGGCGCGGTGGAGGGACGTTGTTTCATCTACCGGCGTTGATCTGCCATAGGGTCACTGTGTGATCCGACTCGCGCTGTAGTACCGGGCCGGTCTAACGTCTGAGGCGTGAAGCTTTGGAGGGGACCGTCAAAAATGCTGTTCTACGATTGCTCGACCGCGCCAAGCCCGCGCCGCGCCCGGATGTTTATCGCGGAAAAGGGGCTGAAGATTGACACCCGCGATATCTCAATCGCCAAGGGTGAACAGCTTAGTGATGCTTTCCGGGCTGTGAACCCCGGTGCAACGATTCCTGTGCTTGTTACGGATCAAGGTACCACGCTCACAGAAAATCTTGGCATCGCCGCCTATCTCGAGGCGCGCTTTCCGGAACCTGCCTTGATGGGGCAAACGCCAGATGAAAAAGGCGAAATTCTGATGTGGAATGCCATCGCCGAACAACAATGTGGCGCACCAATCGCGGAAACATTGCGCAACACCCATCCTTCGTTCAAAGATCGCGCGATTACCGGGCCTGCAAACCACGCGCAAATCCCTGAACTAGCGCAGCGGGGGGCTGAGCGGGTGCGTGCCTTCTTCGATTTGCTTGAGGCCCGTCTGCAAGTGAGCGGTTTCGTTGCGGGTGACATGTTTTCACTGGCCGATATCACCACATTTGTGTTTGTCGATTTCGCACGTGTCATCAAGATGCGTATCCCAGAAGAGAACACGGCCACACGCGCCTGGTTTGATGCCGTTCAGACACGCCCGAGCGCCCGGCTTTAAGCTGATCCGGGTGCTGTCCCTCGAACTGTACAGAAATGTCTAGACAGAAGTGAACAGTGCCTCTAGCGTCCTCTGCGAGTCATGCAGGGGAGCGCAGGATGAAATCTCAGTATCGTGTCGTAGTCATCGGTGGCGGCGTTGTCGGCGCCTCGGTTCTGTACCATCTCGCCAAGTTTGGCTGGTCAGATGTGGTCATGCTGGAAAGGCGGCGTTTGGCCTCGGGGTCTTCGTGGCACGCGGCGGGAGGCATCCATGCGCTGAACGCAGATCCGAACATGGCGTCGCTGCAGGCCTATACGATTGATCTGCTCAGCGAGATCGAAAAAGAGTCGGGTCAGAATATCGGCCTGCACATGACCGGCGGCCTGACGCTGGCGGGCACGCCCGAACGGTGGGAGTGGCTGCAGGCCAACTACCGCATTTTTCAGTCCATCGGCATTGACGACTGTGAGTTGTTGTCGCCAGAGGAGGCGCAGAAACGCTGCCCGATCATGTCCACCGACGGCGTGCTGGGCGCGATGTGGGCGGATCGCGAAGGTTACATCGATACAACCGGTACGGTTCAGGCTTATGCAACTGCGGCCAAGAAACGTGGCGCGGAATACTACGAAGAAACCAAGGTCGAAAGCCTGACACAGACTGCGGATGGTTGGGAAGTTGTGACCGACAAAGGCACTATCACTTGTGAACATGTGGTCAACGCTGCTGGCCTCTGGGCCAAACAGGTGGGGCGCATGGCCGGAGTGGAGCTGCCGGTTTCGCCGCTGAAACACCACTATCTGATCACCGATACGGTGCCTGAGGTGGCCGAGGCGGATTTCGAGATGCCGATGACGGTTGATCTTGAAGGCTTCACCTATATGCGACAGGACCAGAAGGGCGTTCTGGTGGGCATCTACGAGGTCGATCACGAGCACTGGGCTATGGACGGTGCGCCGTGGAATTACGGTGAAGAATTGTTCCAGGAACAGCTCGACCGGATCGAGAACGAGCTGACGCTGGGCTTTGAACGGTACCCGTCGATCCAGAATGTTGGCATCAAAACATGGGTGAACGGCGCGTTCACCTTCTCACCCGATGGCAACCCGCTGGTCGGTCCGGTCCCAGGCAAGCGCGGTTATTGGTCAGCTTGTGCGGTGATGGCCGGATTCCTGCAGGGTGGCGGCGTTGGTAAGACGCTGGCCGAATGGATGATCCATGGCGAGCCTGAGGCCGACGCATGGCCTATGGACGTGGCGCGCTATGGCGATTTCGCTCAGAACAAACGCTACATCCGCGAAACAACCGGTCAGTTCTATTCCCGTCGTTTCGTGATGACTTACCCGAACGAGCAACTGCCCGCAGGTCGCCCGCTGAAGATGGCCCCAGCCCATGATGCAATGACCGAGGCGGGGTGCAAATGGGGCGTCAGTTGGGATCTGGAAGTGCCGCTTTACTTTGCGCCCGAAGGCTTTGAAGAGACGCCGACGCTGAAACGCTCGAATGCGCACGACATCGTGGCTGAGGAGTGCAAAACCATCCGCGAAGGCGTGGGACTACTGGATATCTCGGGCTTTTCGCGCTTTGAGGTCACTGGGCCAAATGCCGAGGCTTGGCTGGACAGGATCATGGCGTCGAAACTGCCTGCACCGGGGCGTGCCAAACTGGCTCCAATGCTGGGTGAAAACGGTCGCCTCAAGGGTGATCTGACCGTGCTGAACTGGGGCGACGGGACCTGGTGGATCATGGGTAGCTATTATCTGCGCGCATGGCATATGCGCTGGTTCAATGATCACATGATGGACGCCGTGAATATCCGCGATCTGGGCGAGGAATATTGCGGTTTTGCCGTGGTTGGGCCGAAATCGCAGGCTGTGGTCGAGAAACTGGCCGAACAGGATATCTCGGGCCTGAAATTCATGGGCTGTGGCGACTTTGATATCGGTCTGGTGCGTGCCCGTGTGGCGCGTATGTCTGTGACGGGCGAAAAAGGGTATGAGATAAACTGCCGCTATGGCGACCACATCAAACTGCGCCGGATGCTGCTAGAGGCCGGGGCCGGGGACGGTATCCGCGAATGCGGATTCAACGCGATGCTGTCGACGCGGCTTGAGAAGAGCTTTGGTATCTGGTCTGCAGAATTCACTCAGCTTTACACGCCAGGCATGACCGGAATGGATCGCTGGATCGACTGGAACAAGGATTTCGTTGGCAAAGAGGCTGCGCTGGCTGAACGCGATGGCAACGGTCCGGCGCAAGTTCAAGTGACGCTTGAGGTTGACGCGCTGGATGCCGATGCCAGCGGGTATGAACCGATTTGGGCCGGGGAAGAGCGCGTTGGATTTGTGACTTCGGGTGGCTATGGCCACTACACGGGCAAGTCGCTGGCCATGGCTTTGGTCGACCGCGACAAGGCTGAACCAGGCACCGAGTTGTCGGTGCATGTGGTCGGTGTCGAACGCCCGGCCCGCGTGATTGCGCCGTCGCCCTATGACCCGCTTGGCAAAGCGATGCGAGGTTGACCATGTCGGACTTGGGCCAAAGACGCCGACGGCGCGGGCGCGGGACCGATGCCGCCCCGCAATCTAGTCGCGAGGTGAATTATCGCCAGTTGCGCAATCCGTTTCCACAGATGGAAGTGTTCCCGACGGATCAGATTGCAGATATGCACGACACCGCATTGCGCACACTGGAAGAGTTGGGCGTGAAAGTTCTATTGCCCGAAGCGCGGCGAATCTACGCGCAGGGTGGCGCCCGCGTGGATGAAGACAGCGAAATGGTCTTCATCGGGCGGGATATGGTTGAGGCTGCGGTGGCCTCAGCTCCGAAATCCATCGGCTGCCGGGCGGGCGCGCGGCACCGGGATTTCACTTTGGAGCTGGGCTCTTTGGTGTTCCAACCCGGGGCTGGCGCTCCAAACGCGACCGATCTGGAACGCGGTCGGCGGCCAGCGAGTGGGCAGGATTATCTGGAGTTCCTAAAGCTCACTCATCACTTTGATGTCTTCCAGATGATCTCACCGCAGGTCGAACCGCAGGACGTGCCAACCAATGTGCGGCACTATTTCACCACACAAGCGCAGATGGAGCTGACGGATAAGTTCCCGTTCTTCTTCTCGCGAGGCACGCCGCAAGTGATGGACTGCTTCGAGATGCTCTCGACGGCGCGAGGTCTGTCTGACAAGGAGTTCCGCGCTAACGCCCATTGTTACACGATTATCAACACCAACAGCCCGCGGACGCTGGATATTCCAATGGCTCAGGGGCTGATCGACTTTGCGCGCCATGGTCAGATGTCGATCATCACACCCTTTACCCTGATGGGCGCAATGGCTCCGATCACGGTGGCCGGGGCCATCACGCTGTCCCATGCCGAGGCGCTTGCGGCCTTGACGCTGACCCAGCTTACCAACCCCGGTGCGCCGGTGTGCTATGGGACCTTTACCAGCAATGTCGACATGAAATCAGGGGCGCCTGCATTCGGGACACCCTCGCATTTTCAGGCGTCTTTGGCGGCGGGCCAGTTGGCCCGGTATCTGGGCCTGCCCTGGCGGTCTGCGGCGGGGTCTGCGGCAAATATCAACGACGTTCAGGCCGCCAATGAAAACCAGTTCGGCCTGTGGGGCTGCCTGATGGCCGGGGCGACGGTCATCATTCATTCGGCCGGATGGCTCGAAGGTGGCCTGACCGTATCTTTCGAGAAGATGATCTGTGATGCCGAGGTGTTGAACATGGTGGCCGAGCTTTGTGCTGGGGCGCAGGCCCGTGGGGCTGAGATCGGCTTTGACTCAGCGCTGAGCGAGGTTGAACCCAGCGGACATTTCTTCGCCACGAGCCAGACAATGGAGCGCTATAATACCGCGTTTTATGAACCGCACCTGCATGACTACGCCAACTTCGGCACCTGGACCGAGCGTGGCGCGATCGACGCCAACCACCGCGCGACCGGTGTTTGGAAGGAAATCCTGGCAAATTTCAAAGCACCGGCATCAGATACGGATCGCCTTGGTGCGTTGAAGGATTTCATAGCGCGCCGTACAGAAGAGGGCGGCGCACCGCCGGAGAGTTGAATGAACACCAAACCCATCCTGCACCGGGACGATCCTGAAGCTGAACCACTGATTGGTAACGTCAAGGTCACGCGCGATGATTGGCTGAACGTGGCCATGGACGTCCTGATTTCGGACGGGGTCGAGCAGGTGAAAGTCATGAACCTTGCCGAGCGGATGGCGGTCTCGCGCTCATCATTCTACTGGTACTTCAAGTCGCGGCAGGAATTGCTGGATGCGCTGCTGGCGCGATGGCAGGCGACAAATACGGCGGCCTTGATCGCGCAATCCGAATTGCCTGCTGAAACGATCACGGCTGCGGTGTGCAATGTGCAGCGCTGCGTTGTGAATACCGAACTATTTGATACGGCGCTTGATTTTGCTGTGCGGGATTGGGCACGAAGATCGGGAAAGGTGCGGCGTATGCTGGACCAGTCCGATGCCCGTCGCCTGGCCGCGCTGCGCGCGATGTTCATCCGGTTCAACTATGATGAGACCGAGGCAGAGACGCGGGCGCGGGTGCTATATTATATGCAAATCGGATATGATCTGGCGCAGTTAAACGAACCACTGGCGATCAGGCTGTCGATGGTTCCACACTACCTTTATGTTTTTACAGGGGTCGAACCGCGACCCGAGGAAATCACCGAGTTCAGCGCGTATGCGAAACGTTTCTGGGAAGGGGCAGGACATGAACCAACCTGACGCAATCATCATTGGCACCGGTGTGATCGGAGCCGCCATCGCGTTCGAGATGTCCAAGGCCGGTTGGAAAACTCTGTCGTTGGATCGCAATGCGCAGGTTGGGCATGGCTCGACCGCAGGCTCTTGCGCGATAATTCGGATGCATTATTCGACCCTCGATGGAACCGCGTTCGCTTGGGAAGGCTATCACTATTGGCGTGATTGGGCGAACTATCTGGGCTTGCCCGACACAGCCGATTTGGCGCAGTTTCGTGAGACCGGTTGTTTGGTCGTCAAGACCGAGTCCAATGGGTTTCTTGAGAAACATAAGAAGTACAGCGCCGAACTGGATTGTCCGTTTGAAGAATGGACACCTGAGCGGATTACCGAACGTCTGCCGATCTATTCTCTGGACAGCTTTGCCCCGGCGCGGCGCATGGATGATCCGGAGTTCGGCCAACCGAACGGAGATCGGATTCAGGGCGCAGTATTCTGGCCGAAAGCAGGTTATGTGACCGATCCGGCGTTGTCGGCGCAAAACCTGATGGATGCCGCCAAGCTGCATGGTGCCGAAGTGCGAACGGGCGCAGACGTACGCGAAATCCTGTCGCAGCAGGGGCGCGTCGCAGGTGTCAGACTTGCCTCTGGTGAAGAAATCCACGCCAAAGTGGTGGTGAATGTTGCCGGTCCCGGGTCAGCGCTTGTCAACGAAATGGCCGGGGTTCTGGGTGACATGACCATTCAAACCCGCCCGCTGCGGCAGGAGGTGGTGCATGTACCCGCGCCCGAAGGATTTGATTTCGAAACGCAAGGAACAATTGTCTCGGATAGTGATATCGCGCTGTATTGCCGTCCAGAACATGGCAATCATATTCTGATCGGTTCCGAGGATCCGGCTTGTGATCCGCATCAATGGTGCGAAGATGATGTAAGCTATAACCACGATTTTACGGATCAATGGACCACGCAGGCCATGCGTTATGCCCAACGGGTCCCTAGCCTGGGGATACCCTCCAGAACCCGTGGGGTGGTGGATTTGTATGATGCCTCGACTGACTGGATTCCGATCTATGACAAGTCCAGCCTGCCGGGGTTTTACATGGCCTGCGGCACCAGCGGTAACCAATACAAGAACGCGCCGATTGCAGGCAAAATGATGGCTGAACTGATCGACTACGTCGAAGGCGGTGCGGATCATGACGACAAGCCGATGCAGTTTGAACTGCCTTACATTGGACGCACAATCGACACCGGTTTTTATTCCCGCAAGCGACCGGTCAATACCGATAGCAGTTTCTCGGTGCTTGGTTAACGCGCCATCGCGCGCGCGTTCTCATAGCTTTCTTCCCGTACTGGACCGAAACCGCGTATCTGGTCCGCAGCTGACAGCGCGTCCAGCCACTCGGCCTCGGAATGGGCGGAGGGGTTTGTCAGATACATGTCCAACAGCGATTGGTACCAGTTTAGGATATCTCGATGCAGTCGCGCTTCGGAGTGATAGCCGAAGGGGTTCAGGACCGAGCCGCGCAAACCACGTAGACGGGACAGTCCCCGCAGAACCGGGCGCATCCATGGGCCCAGTGCAAACTTGAGGGGGCGGCCCCGTTCGTCCTTGCGCCAGCTGAGCATTGGCGGGGCGAAGTGGTAACTGGTTTTGAAATCTCCCTCGAACTGTTGCTTCAGTTCGTTGTCGAAGTTTTGGGACGTTTGCAGCCGGGCCACTTCGAACTCGTCCTTATAGGCCATGAAGCGGAACAGGTTACGGGCTACGGATTCTAGAAGATCGTCGGATATTTTCGGGTTCGACGCGCGGATTGCTTCAATCTGTTGCGCATAGCGATCCGCATATGCGGCATCCTGATAATCTGTCAAAAACGCCACCCGACGCGCAATCACCTGATCCAAGGTGCCGTTTGCCTCTTCGGGTAGTGCCAGCCCGTGAATGCGGTCGGGGTCAGCCGCCAGACAACGCCCAAGAGCAAAGGCCAGCCGGTTTTTTTCGACGGCAACACCGTTCAGCAAGATGGCCTGAGCCAATGCAAAGTGCGATACCGGAACCAGCTCGTTTTGCCATGCATAACCCAGCAAAATGACGTTGGCGAAGACGGAATCCCCCAGTAGCGCCTCAGCTATTGCATTTGCGTCAAGGCTGGCGAGATTGTCCACCCCAACCACATCTGCGATCGCCTGTTCCCGCTTATCGACCCGCAATTGGGCATCGCGACGCAGGACAAGATCGCCGGTGGGCATCTCAGCCCTGTTCAGCACAACGCGTGTCCCGCGGGCATAATGAGTTGAGGCTTTGGGGGCCGAACTCACCACCACATCACAGCCAATCACCGAATCCGCAGCGCCTTGATCTATGCGTACTTGGTTAAGCGCATCCGGAGCTGCGCCAAGGCGGATGTAACTGAGTACCGTGCCGAATTTCTGCGCAAATCCGGTGAAATCCAGGACCGAGGCACCTTTGCCTTCCAGATGCGCGGCCATAGTGATCAGGGCCCCAACCGTGACAACCCCAGTGCCACCCACGCCTGTCACAAGCAGATCAAACGGTGTGTCCAAAGATGGAAGCTTTGGGTCCGGCAGGCCTGTTTCAAGCGCATTGAAGTCCATTTCGATGGCGCGCTTTCGTCGGGTTGCGCCCTCAACGGTCACAAAACTCGGACAGAACCCGTTCAAGCACGAAGAATCCTTGTTGCACGAACTTAGATTGATCTTGCGCTTGCGCCCCAGCGGGGTTTCTCGCGGCTCAACGCTCAGGCAATTCGATGCCACCGAACAATCGCCGCAACCTTCGCAGACAAGATCATTGATCCAGACGAACGTCGAGGGGTCCTCCATTGTCCCACGCTTGCGGCGGCGGCGTTTCTCGGTGGCGCAGGTCTGTTCATAGATCAGGACCGTGACTCCGGGTATGTCGCGCAGTTCGCGTTGCAGGCTGTCCATCTTTGCCCGGTCGTGGAATGTGGTGCCAGCCGGGAAATCGGATCGGTGAAACTTGGCAATGTTGTCCGAGACCAGCGCGATCCGCGCAACGCCTTCAGCCCGGCAGGTTTGGGCAATGCCTGCAACGCTGACAGGTCCATCCACTGGTTGCCCTCCGGTCATTGCGACCGCATCATTGTAGAGGATTTTATAGGTGATATTTGTCCCTGCCGCGACCGCCTGACGGATCGCCAGTGATCCAGAATGGTACCACGTCCCTTCGCCAAGGTTCTGGAAGATATGCTTTCCGCCATTGAATTGTGAGGCCACCACATGGGGTACGCCTTCGCCTCCCATCTGTGCATACCCGACCGTCTCGCGATCCATCCAAGATGCCATTACGTGGCAACCAATGCCGCTGGCAGCGGTAGAACCTTCTGGAACTTTGGTTGATGTATTGTGCGGGCAGCCCGAGCAGAAATAGGGTGTCCGTGTTGCGCCCGGGACGTTGATCACGGGCGGTTCTGTCTCAGTCAGTGCACGCGCTTTGGCAGGCAGGTTTTCTTCAGGGAAGAACGTGTTAAGTCGGGCGGCAACAATAGGGGCCAGCATCAAAGGGCTGAGTTCCCCGGTCCATGGGATCAGCGGTTCGCCATGGCTGTCATATTTACCTACCATCTTATGGGGTTTGTCGCCGGGCCAGTCATAGAAATATTCTTTGAATTGGCTTTCGATGATGCCGCGCTTTTCCTCGACGACCAGAACCTCGGCCTTGCCTTTCACAAAGCGCAACGCGTTGCGACGGGCCAGCGGCCAGACCATGCCAACCTTGTAGATGTCGATCCCCAAGCGGCGACAGGCGGCTTCATCAAGGTCCAGCAAACGCAGCGCCTCCATGAGATCGAGGTGCCCCTTGCCGGTGGTCACGAAGCCGAACTTCGCACTGTCGATGTCATAAATACGCCGGTCGATGGGGTTTGCTTCGGCAAAGGCCCGAACGGCGCGCAACTTGTGTTGGATGCGGGTCTCGATCTCGGGCGAGGGCAAATCGGCGGTGCGGACGTGCAAACCGAGTTCGGGCAAGTCGATCTGCGGCAGGGAAAAGCTGCGATCCGGGTGCAGATCGACGGACCGTGCGCTTTCGACCGTTTCCGAGACCGCCTTGAACCCGACCCACGTGCCTGAGAAACGGGACAGAGCGAACCCGTACTCGCCGAATTCCAAATATTCCTCGACCGAGGCTGGGTTCAATGTCGGCATGAACCACGACATGAAGGCCACATCCGACTGATGCGGCATCGAAGAACTGACGCAACCATGATCATCGCCTGCCACGACCAGCACGCCACCTTTTGGCGCAGACCCATATGCATTCCCGTGTTTCAATGCATCGCCTGATCGGTCGACACCGGGGCCTTTACCGTACCACATCGAAAAGATGCCCTCGACCTCGCAATGCGGGTCCAAAAAGGCCTGTTGCGCACCCAGAACCGCCGTTGCGCCGAGGTCTTCGTTCACGGCGGGCATGAACGTGATGCGATCCGTCTTCAGCCGGTCCTTTGCGCGCCATAGCTCAAGATCCAGCCCGCCCAGTGGCGATCCGCGATAGCCCGAGACAAACCCCGCCGTGTTCAGCCCGGCCTGACGGTCGCGTCGGGCCTGGTCCATCATAATCCGCGCCAAGGCTTGCGTGCCTGTTAGAAAAACCCGGCCCTGCGTCAGGGTATAGCGGTCTTCAAGCCGATAGGTGCGGGGAGAGGGTTCGTGGTGGCTCATTGCTGCGCGTCCATGGGTTTTTGTCCTTGGTGTTCGGTTATTTTAACCCCCCGCAGGTGAATTTCTGTTTCAAAGTTTGTGCGAGTTCTGCAAAATATGATAGGATTTACCAGATTTAGTTAAAATTACGGATGAATCTTTCCAAGATGGCCACTCTTGATGATCGGGATCGCCGCATTCTGACGCTGCTTCAAAATGACAGCCGGGTTTCAAATGCCGAATTGGCAGATGCAGTCGGCATGTCGGCCTCAGCCCTATGGCGCAGGGTGCGCGCGCTGGAAGAGGCTGGGGTGATCGAACGGTACGGCGCTTTGGTGAATCCTGCCGAGATGGGGTTGACGTTCGAAGCAATAGTGCATGTTCACCTGACCCGGCATGACCCGGACAAGATTGTCGACTTCATCCGGGCCGTCGAGATCAGCCCCGAAGTGCAGGAATGCTACGCCACGACAGGTCAGGCGGATTATCATCTGCGTGTCTTGTGCAGGAATCTGTCGGCTTACAACACGTTTCTGGAAGATTTCTTGTTTCGATTGCCCGCCGTCGCCAGCGCGCAAACGAATGTCGTGCTGCGGACGATCAAGCGGAACCGACCGGTGGTACCCTGAAGCTTAAGCCGCGAAAGCCACCCAAGCCCAGGCCATGCCAATATAAGTAAGGTTGTGAAACAACTGATCCAGACCAGCGGCACGCCAAAAAGCGGCCTGATTGGGTTGCAGCTGTTTGCGGTCAGAATAGTTGGCTTTGGCAAAGTCGATGTGGAAATGCACGATCCATTCCAACGCAGCGATGATCAGTATGAATTCAATCGGGGCGCGAAAGAGCGCGAAAATCACGACCGAACCCACAACATGCACAGCAGCATGTTGCGCGCGCCCCATGTGGAAATACGTGCCTCGCCCGGAAAGCATCTTGGGCGTCTGTAAATAATAGTCGGCGAACATGTGTTTGATCTGAAGCAGGCACAGCAACAGAAACACAGCGCCAAAGCTGGCAGGCAAATGAATCCTCCCGATATCGTCCTGAATCAGGAGATTAGGGGGTAAACGCGAAACGCGCAAATGAACTTGTTCACACAACGCAAATTAGGCGCAAATCGGAAATTCATTTGCGTCCGAGGATACGATTGCGGTAAATTCGGCCCGTTGTATTCACGCCAAAATCAGTGATTTGAGCGGCGGATCGTTAGTAGGGGCGGGTTCAATAGAACGATCGATCTTTCAGTTCATCTGGAAATACTCGAAGCGCGACCAGTTGATTTTGCTGGCCGTGACGTCGACCTTGTTTCCTTTGCTTTACCTGACGTTGGAGCTGCCCAAGCGCATCATCAATGACGCAATCGGCGCGACAAGTCAGATTGTCGATGTCTGGGGTTATAGCCTGACGCAGACCACTTTTCTGATGATCCTGTGCTTTGCCTTTCTGGCTGCGGTGCTGGCGCACGGGCTGATGAAGATGCGTATCAACACCATGAAGGGTGTTCTGAGCGAGCGTATGCTGCGTCGCTTTCGCTATCAGTTGATCAACCGCGCGCTTCGCTTCCCACAACCATATTTTGAGCGGGTCAGTCAGGGCGAAATGGTCTCGATGATAACCGCTGAAAGCGAACCGATGGGTGGGCTGATGGGGGATGCGATCAGTCAGCCCGTGCTGCAGGCCGGACAAATGATCACGATCCTGTCCTTTCTGTTCCTCCAAAGCGTTTGGTTCGGACTGGCCGCGGTGGCGTTGATCCCGCTGCAGGCCTGGTTGATCCCGCGATTGCAACGCCAGATCAATCTTCTGAACAAGAAGCGCATTCAAGAGGTCCGCGTTTTGGCTGCCCAGATCGGCGAGAACGCTGCCGGTGCTTCGACCCTGCGCGCCAATGGCGGTTGGCGTTACCGGCGGGCGATGATCTCGGATCAGCTGGGGCGCCTGTTCGCCATCCGCTTTGAGATCTATCAGAAGAAGTTCTTTATGAAGTTCATCAACAACTTCATATCGCAGCTGACGCCATTCATGTTCTACCTTGTCGGTGGCCTGCTGGTGTTGCAGGGGTCTGTTTCGCTGGGTGCTCTGGTGGCTGCGCTGGCGGCTTACAAAGACTTGAGCTCACCCTGGAAAGAACTGCTGACCTATTATAATCAAACGCAGGACATGTCGCTGCGATGGGATGTTGTGATTGATCGTTTCGCACCGGATGGAATGATTGATGAGGCCCTGTTTGACGGAGAGCCAGCGGATCGTCCACATCTGAATGGCGATATCGTACTGAATCAAGTCTCGGTTCGTGATATCGACGGCAATCAGGTTTTGGATGATCTGGACCTGACCTTCCCAGCAGGTAAAACGGTCGGCATTTCGGCCACCAGCGAGGAAGATCGCCATGCGCTGACCGAGTTGCTGACCCGCGAGATACTGCCAACCTCTGGCCGTATTGAAATCGGCGGCATCAATATGGCTGGCCTGCATCAAAGCGTTGTTGCCCAACGAATAGGTCTAGCAACCTCGCGCCCCATAATGTTTCAGGGCACGTTGGGTGAAAATGTGATGATGCCGATGCGGTCACATCCATTGTCCAAGTCCACCGAGGATCCGGATTTCCCCGAGACGCTGAGGGCAGGCAATAGTGCTGATCCATTCAACGCCGAATGGCTTGACCCCGGAATGGCGGGTTTTGACGATACGGCGCGGCTGCGCGATTGGTGGCTGAAACTGATCGATGGCATGGGCTCGGGCGCGGCGTTGTTTCAGCGCGGTGCCGAGCAGGTGTTTGATGCGAATGAGCGCCCGGAACTGGCAGCAAAGCTGGTCGAATTGCGCCCTCGGGTTCAGAAGGCGGTGCGCGAGGCCGGGCTTGATCAGCAGGCGCTGATTTTCGATCGCTGCGCGTATAACCCTGCGCTACCCGTTGCTGAGAACCTGTTGTTTGCCACCCCCTGCGTTCCGGTGACGCGACAATTGCTGGCACAGCAGACCGTGTTTCTGGGCCAGTTGCGCGAGTTGGGGTTGGATGAAACCCTGATCAGCCTGACACGCGACGTAATTGAGATGCTGCGCCAGATATTTGGGCTTGATGGAACAGATCATCCTTTGTTTCGCAAGCTGGGGCTTGAGGCCCAAACCTACGAGGCCGCGGTTGAATTGGTCGAGCAAACCCGCAAAGAAGGCGCAAACGGGCTGGATGACGAACAATTGGCTAGCTTGCTTTCGGTGCCATTTGTGATCTCGGCCGAGCAGATTGGCCCGGCGTTTTCGGATGAGCTGAAGAACCGCATTCTTGAGCTTCGCCACAGCCACTCGGCCAAATTGCTGGAACCCTTGCACGATGTATTCGTCCCGTTGGATGAAGATGCCTTTGCACCCGGTTTGACGGTTATGGAAAACGCACTGTTTGGCAAGGTCAGCCAGATCGGCGGTGCGCGGACCGACGAGGCGCGCAAACTGATCGTCGATGTTCTGGCCGAGAACGGGGCGCGACCGATGGTGGTGGAACTGATCTATGATGTTCCGGTCTCGATTGGCGGCCAGAACTTGCCTGCCGTATTTGCCGAACCGCTGGCCTTTACGCGCGCTGCGATCAAAAAGCCAGATATTCTGATCCTGGAAACCGCGCTTGCCAGCTATGATATGGAGACACAGGTCGCAGTTTATAAAAATCTGCGTGAATTGCTGCCCGAAACTACTGTAATCTATCTAAATGATGCGTTCGAAAATCCAGATGTTTTCGACATGTATGTTGAAATCCGTCAGGGCCGGGTCGTGACGGGTGAAGGCCCAACCGACGTCGACGGCGACGGTGCGGCGTCTGCCGATCTGGTACGCAAATTGCGTGCGCTTGAGCAGACCCCGTTGTTCTCTGGGCTCGACCGTCGCCAGCTTCGACTGCTGGCCTTTGGTGCGCGCTGGTTCGAAGCGAAACCCGGCCAGGTGGTGTTTCTGAAGGATGATCAGCCAACCGATGGCGCCTATGTCATCCTTGAGGGCGAGGCAGGATTGTACCTGCCGCGTTCGGGCGAGGCCGATCAACTGATCACTACGGTTGGTGCGGGCGCGTTGGTGGGAGAGCTGGGGTTGATCCGAAAAGAGCCTCGGGCGTTGAGCATGGTGGCTGAAACGGAACTGTCCTGCCTACGGATCGGTGAAGAGGAATTTCTGGCGGTCGTCGAGAACGATGCAGCCACAGCCTTTAAACTGTTGCAGGTCATCGCGGGGTATGTCTCGAACTGATCGGCTTGCTCGCCTGTCGATTGTTACCCTTCGGTTGCGGGTGCACCGCCTTGAAACGCATTCCCATTTGCATAGTCACATGGGGTTTCCTGCATCTGTAGGTGCAGCCCGTCACCTTTGTAGGGATGGGCTCGGGCAAGGCTTTCATCGACCTCGATACCAAGGCCGGGCTCGGTCGGAGGAGCGACGAACCCCTTCTCGACGCGGATGCTTCCCTTTATCAGTTGATCGTGGAATGGGGTCTCGATGCTTTCAAGCAGCAGCAGGTTCGGGATCGACGCCGCCAGATGAATATTCGCCGCCCACTCGATCGGTCCCGCATACAGATGGGGTGCCATCTGGGCGTTGAAAACCTCGGCCATTGCGGCGACTTTCTTCATCTCCCATATACCGCCAGCGCGTCCCAACGCAGGCTGAAGGATTTCGGCGGCCCCGGCGCGCAGGACCGCGCCAAATTCCGCTTTGGTTGTCATCCGTTCACCGGTTGCGACAGGGATACGGACATTGCGCGCCACACGGGCCATATCCTCGATCATGTCGGGGGGTGTGGGTTCTTCGAACCACAGCGGCGAAAAGGGTTCCAGCGCTTGGCCCAGACGTATAGCTCCGGCTGTGTTGAACTGGCCATGAGTACCGAACAGCAGATCGGCCTTGTCTCCAACTGCCTCACGGATCGCTTTGCAAAACGCTATCGACATTGAGATATCGGACATCGCGGGCATGTGTCCACCGCGGATCGTATAAGGCCCGGCGGGATCAAACTTGACGGCGGTATAGCCGCGCCGGACCATTTCAGCAGCACTTTCTCCGGCCTGCTCAGGTGAAGTCCAGAAGTCCGTCAGGTTATGCTGAGGAAGTGGGTAGAGATAGGTGTACGCCCGGATACGGTCGTTCATCCGCCCACCCAGCAGCGCATAGACCGGACGATCACGATCCTTGCCCAAAATGTCCCAGCAGGCGATTTCGAGCCCCGAGAACGCACCCATGACGGTCAGGTCTGGTCGCTGAGTGAAGCCGCTGGAATAGGCGCGGCGGAACATCAACTCGATATTCTCGGGGTTTTCGCCCTGCATGTGCCGTTCGAATACATCGCGAATGACATGGGTCATGGCTTCGGGACCAACCGAGGACGCGTAGCATTCCCCCCAACCGATCACGCCCGTATCCGTGGTGACCTTGACCAAAATCCAATAGCGCCCACCCCAACCCGGTGCCGGAGGCGCAGTGACAATGACATCGAGATCTTGCAGTTTCATCGGGTGTTCCTTTTGCGGGGTTCAGTCGCGATCAAACAAGATTACATTGCGTTTGGCCGCACCGGACTTGGTGTCTTCGATGGCCTCATTGATCTGCGACAGGGTCCAGCGACCCGAGATCAACTCGTCCAGTTTCAGCCGCCCCTGTTCATACAGATCGATCATCCACGGGATGTCGCGCTGGATCACTACATCGCCCATTTTTGAGCCCACCATGCCCTGGCCAAGCGCGGCCAGCACGACGGGTTCGTAGCTGGACATGTCACCAGAATGGGGCATCCCGATCATGATCGCCTTGCCGCCCCGACCAAGGTAACGCGGGGCCTGATCATAGGCCGGGATTGCACCAACAGTAATCAAGACGGCGTCTGCGCCACGTCCGCCCAGCGCCTTGTAGGCGCTTTTCCACGGCTCTTTCTGGCTGGCCAAAACACCATGGGTCGCGCCGAACTCCATTGCGATATCCAGCTTATCCTGTGTCATATCGACCGCAACGATACGGCGAGCTCCGGCAATACGTGCGCCTTGGATTGCGTTCAAGCCGACGCCCCCGGCGCCGATGACAACCACGTCCTGCCCGGGGCGAAGCTGGGCGGCGTTGACTGCTGCACCAACACCGGTGATCACCCCGCAGGACAGCAGGCTGGCAAGGTCCTTGGGCAGCGTTTCGGGAATGCGGACGATTTGTCGGTGGCTGACAACTACCTTTTCGGCAAAGGCCCCGCATGCCATGGCCTGTTCCAGCGCATCACCGTCGGCAGTCTGCAGCGGACCTTTCACCGTGTCATAAGGTGTTTCACAAATGGTGGGCATGCCACCGGCACAGGACGGGCAGGACCCGCAGGCGCGGATCAAGGTTACCACAACGGGATCACCAAGTTTGAAATCCCCTGCGCCTTCGCCAACAGCAGAAACGATGCCAGCCGCTTCGTGCCCGTAAACCGCGGGCAAGTGGCCGCCCCATGCGCCGCTTGCAAAGGAAATGTCCGAATGGCAAATCGCCACTGCATCCAGCGTTACCTCGACCTCACCCATGCCGGGTGGTGCGATCAGGATGTCTTCGATGACCAGAGGTTCGCCGAAGGCTCGGCATACGGCTGCTTTGATGGTTTGCATGTGTTTTCCCGCTCCCTAACGGGATCACGGTGACCCGTCCCGGCGGGACCTGCAAGGTGGAAACCGCCACGGATGTGTCGTTGTTCTGCCAAAGTGGGGTAGACGCAAAAGAATCCACCTATTGATAAGCATTGTGTGGGTCATCGGTTCAGTGTGCGACAACCAAACAGATCGGCGCAAGGCGTATCGGGGTCGGGACATCGACGGTGGCTGGCTACATTCGTTGCGAGATCTGGTGCATCAACCCGGCAAGATGCTCAGGATGCGAAAAAAACGGCGAGTGAGAGCTGTCTATCGTAAGGTGCATATCAGGGTCCGCGCAGCCCGCCATCTCGGCCTGATATTCGGTCGGAACGATTCGGTCATCGGTGGTTCTGATGTACCCTTTTGGAACGCGCGCGAAGTTATCGCCGACGTCTAGGGGGGTAGTCTGCGGTGCAATCGCCTGGGGGCACAGGCGCGCGAATGCATAGGCAACCACCTCGCGCGCGCAGTCGTGATAAAGCAGGTCGTGCACCTGATCCGGTACCACCGAATACGACAACCCGTCGCCGGATACTTCGACGGCATTTCCGATCAGTTGGCGTGGGGCTCGTTTGCGCATTTCGACCATAGATAGCCCGGATTTCGGAACATAGGCACTTAGATAAATCACACCACGCATGGCGTTCGGGTCGGTCTCGGCAGCCGCACTTACGGGATATCCACCCCACGAGTGCCCTAAGATGATGGTCTTTGGTGTCGAAGCCTTCAGCACGGCATCTCTGCACGTTCCAAGGGTTACATCGCGGATAGGCGTCGGGTCCGAGCCGTGGCTTGGCATATCGATGGCGCGGGCGGTATGTCCGAATGTGGTCAATTCCGGGATCAGATCGCGCCAGCACCAGGCACCGTGCCACGAGCCATGTACAAGCAAGAAATCTGCCAACAATCCCTCCTTCAAATATGTCCGATCTCGGTCAGAAAATCACCGATCAGTTGGGCAAAGTCCTGAGGGCGCTCGACGCAGGGCAGGTGGCCTGCCTTTCGGATTAGCGCAAAGCGCGAGCCAGGGATCAGATCGACCGTTTCGCGCACCAGATCGGGCGGGGTTGAGCCGTCTTCGCTGCCCGCAATCCCTAAGGTCGGCAGGCGCAATCCGCTGGTTGGCGTATAGAAATCGGTGCCAGAAATTGCACTGCAGCAGCCCAGATAGCCATCGACCGGTTGTCGGACCATCATGTTGCGCCAAAGCGTCATCTCGGCGCTGGCCCGAAATGATTTCGAGAACCACCGATCCATAGTGGCATCCGCCAGTGCCTCGATCCCGCCTTTACGGACAGCATCCATACGCTGCTGCCACATCTTGGGAGTGCCGATCTTGGCGGCCGTATTCGACAGCACCAGCGCGCGGATCTGATCCATACGCTTGACCGCCAGGCCCTGCGCAATCATGCCACCGACGGACAGACCCACGAATACGCAATCCTTGACCTCTAGATAATCCAGCAATTGTTCGGCGTCGCGCACCAGATTTCCCATGGAATAGGGCGCTGAGGGTGCTGTTGACAATCCGTGCCCGCGTTTGTCGTACCTAATGATGCGCAGGCCTTTGGGCAGTAGCGGCAATATCGGGTCCCACAGCCGCACATCCGTGCCCAGTGAATTAGCAAAAACGATGGGGGCGCCAGCGGCGTCGCCATCAATTCGGTAGTGTATCCGAACATCTTTGAGGTCAGCGATATGCATGTTTAGCGTCCCCGTCTGCTCAGGGCGTCGGTTAAAACGACTACGACCGGATTTTGCACCGGCTGTAAGCAATTGTCAGGTAAGGAATTCCAACGCCCGTTCAAAGATCTGCGGATCCACGTTGCCGCCCGAGGCGACTACGATCACCGCATCCCCATCAATCTGATCCTTGCGAAACAGGGCAGAGGCCAGCGAAACAGCTCCGCCCGGTTCCAGCACGATCTTCAGACGCAGAAACGCAAGGGCCATGGCGCGTAGGGATTCCTGTTCAGATACCGACAGACCAGGGCCGCAAAGCCGCTGCAGGATGGGAAAGGTAATCTGCCCCGGCTGTGGCGTCAGGATTGCGTCGCAGATGTTTCCCGAAGTAGCGTCGTTGCTTTGGATCGTCCCGCTTGCCAGCGAGCGTTTCACGTCTTCGAACCCTTCAGGCTCGCATGGACGAGGGCGCAGACCGGGCGCGTGACGCTCTAACGCCAGCGCGATACCAGATGTCAGCCCGCCGCCGCCACAGCAGATCAGCACGTCACCTTCGGTCACACCCAGCGCCCGTGCCTGACGCGCCAGCTCCAGTCCCGTTGTTCCCTGGCCAGCGATCACTTGCGGTTCGTCATAAGGCCGGATCAAGGTCAAACCGCGCTCGGCAGCCAATGCCTCGCCGATGTCTTCGCGGCTTTCGCTGGCGCGGTCATAAAGGACGACCTCACCGCCCAGCGCGCGGGTGTTTTCAATCTTCAGCTTCGGCGCATCCGAGGGCATGACGATGACGGACGAGATTCCATGTTGAGCCGCTGCATAGGCAACACCCTGTGCGTGATTGCCCGAGGAATAGGCGATGACGCCCCGGTTGCGCGCCGCTTCATCCAATGCCGAAATAGCTGACCACGCGCCGCGAAATTTGAAGCTGCCGGTGTGTTGCAGGCATTCGGGTTTGATCAGAACGCGGCGACCCGCGATTTCATCCAGAAAGGGTGATGACAGAAGCGGCGTCTCGCGTACGTGACCTTTCAGCCGCTCGGCGGCGGCTTCGATCATGTCTATGTTGCTCATTTGGCGTCCAGTATCTTGCGGATCAGGTCTAGGGATTGAGGCTCGTTCAGGAACGGGACATGTCCTCGGCCCGGCACTTCGGTCGAGATCAATTCGGGGTGGTGTGCGTGCATCATTTGCACTGTGGCCGCGCTTAAAAGGTCAGAGTTTGCGCCGCGGATCACACCGGTGGGGATCGTACGCAGGGCGTCGAACAAAGGCCACAGGTCCGGTGCCGGGGTGATGGCGGCCTGCTCGATCAGCGCTTGTCGCAATGCGGGGTCATAACGCAGCTGTAGCCCGGTATCGGTTTGAATGTATTGATGTTCTACCTGCAGTTTCCAGACGTCCTGAGCGATGCCCGGGAACTGTGGCGCCATCATCGTTTGCAGGACCTGCGCAGCCTCATCATAGGATTGTGAACTTGGGGGATTGCCGACATAGTCCATAATCTTGGCAATGCCGGCGGGTTCGATTACCGGGCCAACGTCATTTAATATCACACCTGCCAGCCGGTCAGGATGGCTGGCGGCCAAGGCCATGGCGATCAGCCCTCCGCGTGATGTGCCCAACAGAGCCACTTTCTTCAAGCCCAGTTGATCCAGCAGATCAACCGCATCCAGCCCCTCGCGCAGGATGTTGTAATTCATGTAGTTCGCATCAAAATCGGACTTGCCGCGCCCGCGATAATCCATCGCAATCATACGAAGATCACGCATATGTGGCGCAAGAAATGAAAAGTCGCGGCAGTTGCGCGTCAAGCCAGCCAAGCAAAGCAGAGGATGGCCCGTGCCGGTATCTTCATAGTACAGGCGTTTGCCGTCCGAGGTGGTGAAATATGCCATCAAAGCCCTGCCAATTGAGGGATCGTCGTCAGGTCTGGCAGCACATGTGCAGGTTTCCACGGCAGACGGTCCATTGGCTCGCCAGCGCGGTTGACCCAAGCTGTGACAAATCCATAGCCACTGGCCCCGGCAGCGTCCCACCCGTTTGAGCTGACGAACAGCACTTCATCGCGCGCGCAGCCGAAGCGGTTCTGCACCAGATCGTATACGCTGGCATGGGGTTTGAAGACCCCCACGCTTTCGACCGACAGAACATCACCCAGCACATCACCGATCCCGGCAGACTGCACCGCCCCGTTCAACATCGGGGGTGAACCGTTGGATAGGATGGCGGTCTGCAACCCACCGGCCTTCAGTGCCTTCAACATATCGGGGACCTCGGGATAGGCCTGCAATTCCCAATACAAATCGAGCAGACGCTGCCGAAGGGTGTTATCCCCCTGAAGGCCTACCGCTTCCAAGGCCCAATCCAGCCCATCTTGCGTGACATCCCAAAAGTCACAATGCGCATCAGCGACAGCACGCAACCATGTATATTGCAGTTGCTTCAGACGCCAGTGATTGGCCAACTCGGGCCATTTGCTAGCCAACGCTTCAAATCCGGGCTCTGTTGCGGCCTGCCTGGCGGCGGCGGCCACGTCAAACAGAGTGCCATAAGCGTCGAATACACACGTGGTGATAGCCATCCGATCCTCCCCTGATCGGGCGCAGGTAAACACAACCGGTTCCGGGGTTAAAGAGGGCAGGGTTTACAATGCTGTGTCAGCCTCTAGGCTGCGCCGTTCATTTCTTTTCAGGCCGGAGGCCATCATGACCGCAATCAAACAAGGCGACACGGTTCGCATCCACTACACCGGAACTCTGCTGGACGGCAAAGTCTTCGACAGTTCCGAGGGGCGCGATCCGTTGGAGTTTGCGGTTGGTTCCGGGCAGATCATACCCGGTCTGGACGCTGCCCTGCCGGGCATGCAGATTGGCGAGAAAAAGCGTGTCGAGATCGATTGCGTTGACGCCTATGGCCCGATCAATCCGGGCATGCGGCAGCAGATCCCGCGTGAAGGCATCCCGGATGACATTCCGCTTGAACCCGGCACGCAGTTACAGATGCAAACTCCTGACGGTCAGGCATTGCCAGTGACTGTCGTCGAGGTAGATGAGGCGACAGTGACCTTGGATGCAAATCATCCACTAGCGGGGCAAGATCTGGTCTTCGATATTGAAATCGTTTCGATCAACTGATGCTGATTGGATCAAAGGCCCGGGATATGTGACAACAACGGCTCAATCGCATCGCGCACGGGCGGTTGGGTCAGAAACACAAAGGCAATCAGCAGCGATGTGAGAATCAGCAGCAAAAGACGCGCACGTCCGCTTCCTGATTTGCGTTTCAAAGCTGGCGAGCGCGTGTTGCTCGCAAGGATCTGTTCAAGTTTGCTCATATCGTAATCCCTGCGGGGCAAAGATGTTCAAATCTTGGCACCCGCAGGGAAAGATATAGTCACATGGCCTCTGGCTGGGGCATGCCCAGAATATGATACCCGCCGTCGACGCGGATGATCTCACCCGAAGTATAGCTGCCGGCGTCGGACGCAAGATAAACGGCGGTGCCTCCGACGGCCTCCAGCGTGGCATTCGAACGCATCGGTGCGTTCTGGTCGCAGAACTTGTAGGTCTTGCGTGCACCACCAATAGCCGCACCCGCCAATGTTTTCATCGGGCCGGGCGAGATGGCGTTCACGCGAATACCCTCAGGGCCCAGATCGTTCGCCAGATAGCGCGTCGCCGATTCCAGCGCAGCCTTGGCGACGCCCATGACATTGTAGTTTGGTACAACCTTGTTCGATCCCTGATAGGTCAGGGTCAACAATGTGCCGCCATTGTCCTTCATCAGCGGATAGGCGCGACGGGCAACTTCGATGAACGAATAGGCCGACACATCCAGCGAGTGTTTGAAGTTTGCCCGCGTGGTGTTCAAGAATCGACCGGTCAGTTCGGACTTGTCCGAATAAGCGATAGCGTGGACAACAAAATCTATTGTTGGCCAGCGGGCGGACAACTCGCCAAACGCGCGATCCAGTGAATCATCATCGGTCACATCCGCATCGACCATGAAGTCGCTGCCCAAGCTTTGGGCCAGCGGTTCAAGCCGTTTGCCAAACGCCTCGCCCTGATAGGTGAAAGCCAGCTCAGCGCCTGCTTCGTGCATGGCTTTGGCGATGCCCCACGCGATAGAGCGGTCATTAGCCACGCCCATGATCAGGCCGCGTTTACCCTTGAGAATATCCGACATCTTGTTCACCCGTTATACTTCGACAGAACCATGGATCCGTTGGTGCCGCCAAAGCCGAAGCTATTGGTCATCACGCTGTCCAAGCCTGCGTTTTCAACCACTTGAGTTGCAATTTCACCGGGCAGGATGCCGTCGGCAAGTGTGTCGACATTGATCGACGGAGTAATGAAATCATGTTCCAGCATGAGCAGGCAGAAGATCGCCTCAAGCGCGCCCGCTGCGCCTTGCGCGTGACCGGTCATCGATTTTGTCGATGAAATCGGAGGCACACTGCCTTCACCAAAGATACGGCGTACGGCTTCGACTTCTCCGACGTCGCCCACTGGGGTCGAGGTGCCGTGGGCATTGATATAGCCGACCTTGCGGCCTTCGGGCACGGTCGACAGCGCCAGACGCATCGCGCGCTCGCCGCCTTCGCCGGATGGTGCCACCATGTCGTGCCCATCAGATGTCGCGGCATAGCCGGTTACTTCGGCATAGATTTTCGCACCGCGCGCCAGCGCATGCTCGAGGTCTTCCAGAACCACGATGCCGCCACCGCCGGAAATCACAAATCCGTCGCGGTTCTGATCGAATGCGCGCGAGGCTTTATCAGGTGTCTCGTTGTACTTGGACGACATCGCACCCATCGCGTCGAACAGGCAGGACAGGGTCCAGTCCAGCTCTTCTCCTCCACCTGCGAACATCACATCCTGCTTTCCCAGCATGATCTGTTCAGCCGCATTGCCGATGCAGTGCAGCGAGGTCGAGCAGGCCGAGGTGATCGAGTAGTTGATACCTTTGATTTTGAACGCGGTCGCCAAGTTCGCAGAAATCGTCGAACACATGCACTTTGGCACTGCAAACGGGCCGATCCGTTTGGTTGCGCCGGTTTTCAGCACGGTTTGGTGCGCAGTCAACATCGCGCTGGTCGATGGTCCACCCGAACCTGCCACCAGACCTGTGCGCGGATTGACCACCTGATCTTCGGTCAGCCCGGCGTCCGCGATGGCCTGATTCATCGCGATATGGGCATAGGCAGCACCCGGACCCATGAACCGCAGGGTCCGCTTGTCCACGTGATCGGCCACATCGATTTTCAGCGAACCGGCGATCTGGCTGCGAAAGCCGTGCTCGACCATCTGTTCGCTTGCTACGATGCCGGATTTGCCTGCTTTGAGCGAGGCGAGCACCTCTTCGGCATTGTTCCCGATCGAGGACACAACCCCCAGACCGGTGACGACTACTCGACGCATGTGCGTACTCCTTATTGCGGCCGGTCAGGCTCAGGCGTCTGACAGAACGACCTTCATATCCTTGACGTCGTATATCAATTCGCCATCGGCTTCGACGATGCCATCTGCCACACCCATGGTCAGGCGGCGCGTCTGGATCGCCTTTTTGAAATCAATCTTATAGGTCAGCATCTTCCGGTCCGGGCGCACCATGCCGGTCAACTTGACCTCTCCGACGCCAACGGCCATGCCACGTCCTTGCCAGCAGCGCCAGCCGAGGTTGAAGCCGGTCAGTTGCCACAAACCGTCCAGGCCCAGACAGCCGGGCATGATCGGATTGCCAGGGAAATGGCAGTCAAAGAACCAAAGCTCAGGTGTGATATCGAATTCGGCCAGCACATGACCCTTGCCATGCGCTCCACCGTCGCCGGAAATCTCGGTAATGCGGTCCATCATCAACATCGGCGGAGCCGGCAACTGCGCGTTGCCAGGGCCAAATAGTTCGCCGCGGGCGCATTTCAGCAGATCGTCCTTGTCAAAACTGCTCGGGAATTGGGCCATTCTGCCGCCTCTCCTGCCTGGGTCCGTTTATTACATCTGGCCTCGTCTATCACCCGTATGCAAGGTCCTGCAAGACCAGCACTCCATATCTTGTTGTGACTACAATACTCTTTGCGAATGAATTTCATTTGAAATTGCAGGCAGGGCGCACTTATATTAAGGGCAGCAAAACACAGGTATCGGATTCATGACACCTCAGAGCCGTGAGATCGCTGCAAATTGGTTGGTTGACGCAGGTTTGCGCCCCACGCGCCAAAGGGTTGCTTTGGCCGAATTGCTTGTGGGCGACGGTCTGCATCGTCATGTGACAGCGGAAAGCCTGTTTGAATCCGCAAAAGCCAAAGGTGACGCGGTTTCGCTGGCGACCGTATACAACACATTGCGGGCGTTTTGCGATGCCGGGGTGCTTCAAGAGATCACTGTTGACGGGTCCAAAAGCTATTTCGACACCAACACGCATGACCATCCGCATTTCTATTGGGAAGACGAAAGCCGTCTGAGCGATGCACCATCCGATCAATTGGTAATCCAACAATTGCCGGAAGCTCCTGAAGGCGTCGAAATCGCATCGGTCGATGTGGTGATCCGCCTGCGGAAGAAGTAACCTCTAATCCTTAAATAACAACGTAACCAACGCATGCTCAGCCTGCGTGATCAGCGGATCAGTCGGCCCCGTGCCATGCCGTGCCAATACAACAGATTCGGTTGCATCTGGATCGGTGATCGGCAGGCTTATCACGCGGACCTGATCATAACTGAAGCCGTTTTTAGGGCTGGTATAGCTTATCCCGATGCCTTCCCCATGAGCGGCCAGACTGCGCGAAAGCTCCAATGATTCCGCTCGGTGCGAGATTGTGGGGTTCAAACCTTTGCGTCTGAAAAGCGCGAGTACATGCTGTGCAGACAAACCCTCTTTAGACAGAATCAGTGGATATGACGCTAGCTCGGTCAGGGTGAGCTGATTGGCCGCCGCCAGTGTATGATCAGGTGAAAGCAGTGCGTGTGGGGTGCTGTCGAACAACTTCTTGCAGGAAAAACCGGCATCCATGCCGAGGTCATAGGTGAGTGCAAAATCGTATCTGCCATCGATCAAGCCGGAAATCAGGCCTTCGAACGTCTCAACCCCGTGTGTCAGGGCGACGTCGGGCAAAGCTTCTTGCAGGCGGTGCAGAGATTGGGCCAGAAGAAAGGGTGCCAGATCGACAAAGCATCCCAGGCGCAATCGGCGTTCGCCGGTTATCGGCTGCTTTGACTGTTCCAAAAGCGCAGCTCGCTTCAACAAGGCCTCGGCCTCTTCGATGAATTTGCGGCCCTGCGGGGTCAGCGCCATCGCGGCACCCCGTCTTCGGGCAAACAGTGGATATCCCAAACGTGATTCGACCCGGGTCAGCGCATTGGACAAGGCAGGTTGCGAGACATTTAGGCGTTGTGCCGCAGCAGACAGGCTGCCATGCCGACCGATGGCGCAAACATATTCGTATTGGCGCAGAGTGAGGTATAACATAGAGTTAATACCTAAATTGAAAGATATGATTTGAACAGATGTCTTATTCATGCGCAGATCGGGCGACAAATCTAAGGAGACCGCAATGACTCACCCTCTTGTTTCTCAGGCCATGATCGACAACTTCCAGACGGACGGCGTTGTGTTGGTTAAAGGCCTGTTCGCCGATCATATTGAAACCCTACGGGCCGGGGTTGCCGCGAATATGGCCGAGCCGGGTCCTTATGCTTCGGAGAACAGGAAAGATGGCGAAACCGGCCGTTTTTTTGACGACTATTGCAACTGGTCCCGTATCCCGCAGTTTCGTGAAGTGATCGAAAAATCTCCTGCTGCTGAAGTAGCGGCCGACCTCATGCAGTCGCAATCTGTGCAGATGTTCCATGACCATGTTCTGGTGAAGGAACCCGGAACCTCGATGGCAACGCCGTGGCATCAGGATGGGCCATACTATTTTGTGGATGGTCAACAGAATATCAGCTTCTGGTCACCGTTGGATCCGGTGAAACAAGCGACCTTGCGCTGCGTTGCCGGTTCGCACCGCTGGGAAAAAGAAGTGCTACCTACCCGCTGGGTCTCGGAAGAAGGTTTCTTCCCTGACGAGGGCCAGTACATGCCGATTCCGGACCCAGATGCCGAAAGGATGAAGATTGTAGAATTTGAAATGGAGCCCGGTGATGCAGTGGCCTTCAACTATCGCACGCTACACGGGGCCCGAGGCAATACTTCCGATAGCCGACGCAGGGCATTTTCGCTGCGATTGGTTGGTGATGATGCACGTTATGTCGAGCGTCCAGGCCGGACTTCGCCGCCATTTCCGGGACATGAAATGGTGCCTGGGCAAAGGCTGCGTGAGGACTGGTTCCCAGTTCTGCTACAGCGTTAGAACCTAGAACCACTGGCCCGATTCGATCAGGCCCAGATCCAGCAATTGGCGCGAATCCCACTCGAACGGAGTTGAATGGTTCCAGCAGAAGTTGGAGATATCGAACGTCGATCCGGCGTTCGTCTTCAATGCTTTGGCCGCCCGGAACGAACAGATCGCCGCGGTCAGGTTGTTGTGCCACGGGCAGGCGTAGGTGTTATATTCCGGCTCATTGAAAGTGTGATCAGGCAGAAGTCTCAGATCGGGTTTTGCTTTGAACAGCGAAATCCGATCGATCCGGCGTCGTTCATACGGGATATGATCTTCGAACCGCCAGCGCAGACCACCGGACATATCCAGTTGCCGCTCTAGCGGCTTGCCAGATGCGTCATGCCGCGTGTGGGCGTAGTATCCGGTCTTGTCCAGCATTGCGTGATTGGGGGCCACTCCGTTTGGATAGGCCGTCAGATCATTCGCATACAGATCGATCACATGGGTCAGCATGGCCTGGCGCCGTTCTTCAGAATGGAAGGCCAGTAACTCTCCGACCGAGCGGGTCTCGCAGAAAGGGTAGAACAGATATTCAGAGTTGTAGCAGTAGTATACCCATGCACCCTGAGCCGCCTGAATGATCCGATTGACGGCCTCAAATACGACGGTTCTGGGCGCGCAGGTCATCGTCACTCGATGAACCCTTTCCTCCAGCGCTTCATCCAGCGTGAATTCTTGGGGCAGGAATGTGATCACGGATTTGAACCCCAGCTTCAAATGATGGTGCAGCGTCCCTTGTAGCTCGACATCATCTTCGGCAAATATCAGTGCCACGGGTCCCTTGCTCAGGATCGACCGATCGGATTTCAGAAGGTGATCAAGGGATTCGTACTGCATCGTTGGTTTCGTTGCCGCCTTGCTGGAAATTCCCGCCAAATTCGGGTAATTGCGCCAGCATTGCAAGCGGCGTTCGATACGTATAGACGACGCCGACCCAGCGACTGCAAAGGCCAACCCATGTCTGAACCGAAAAAGCTGTTTATCAAGACCTATGGCTGTCAGATGAACGTCTATGACAGCGAACGCATGGCCGAAGCGCTGGGCGGACAGGGCTATGTCGAGACCAAATCGCCCGATGATGCGGATATGATCCTGCTAAATACCTGCCACATTCGAGAAAAGGCAGCTGAGAAAGTCTATTCCGAACTGGGCCGTTTCAAGGGCCTCAAGGCGGAAAAGCCGGACCTTAAAATCGGTGTCGCAGGTTGCGTCGCTCAGGCCGAAGGCGAGGAAATCATCCGCCGCCAGCCGCTTGTCGATCTGGTGGTGGGGCCGCAAAGCTATCATCGCCTGCCCGAGATGGAGGCGAAGACGCGCGCGGGTGAAAAGGCGCTGGATACCGAGTTCCCCGAAGAAGACAAATTCGAAAAGCTCAAGAACCGCCCCAAGGCCAAGCGCGGACCGACGGCATTTCTGACCGTGCAGGAGGGGTGTGACAAGTTCTGTGCCTTCTGCGTTGTGCCCTATACACGCGGGGCCGAGGTCAGCCGCCCGGCAGATCGCATCCTGCGTGAGGCCCGCGATCTGGTTGAACGCGGTGTGCGTGAGATCACGCTGCTGGGGCAGAACGTAAATGCCTATCACGGGGCTGGACCGGACGGAGACATGACCCTTGCCGGTCTGATCTGGGAATTGAACAAGGTCGACGGGCTAGAGCGCATACGCTTTACCACCTCGCACCCGAACGACATGGATGATGCGCTGATCGAAGCGCATGGCACCTGTGAGAAGTTGATGCCATATCTGCATTTGCCGGTGCAGTCGGGGTCGGACAAAATTCTAAAGCGGATGAACCGCAGCCATACGGCTGAAAGCTATCTGCGATTGATCGAGCGTATCCGAGAAGCGCGCCCCGATATTCTGATGTCCGGCGATTTCATCGTGGGCTTTCCGGAAGAAACGGAAGAGGATTTTCAGGCTACTCTGGATTTGGTCGAAGAGGTCAAATACGGCTACGCCTATTCCTTCAAATACTCGACGCGACCCGGCACACCTGCAGCAGAACGGCCACAGGTCGAGGCCGAAGTGGCGGATGCACGCCTGCAGCGCTTGCAAGGGTTGATCACGCGCCACCAGCGCGAGATTCAGGACTCGATGGTCGGAAAGACAGTTAATGTCCTGTTTGAAAAGCCTGGGCGGCAACCGGGCCAGATGGTTGGAAAATCCGAGTATCTGCATGCGGTTCACGTCGCGGACGCTGATATCGCGAGCGGCGACTTACGTAAGGTAAGGATAAAATCGTCTGGCGCGAACTCGCTGGGTGGTGAGTTGGTCTGATCCCTTGTGGCTGGCCCGCAAAGGGTTTTCGCCTTGAAATTTAACCCTTGATTTATGGCTTGGAACTATGTTCCGAGGAAGGCTAGATTTTTCTGGGCCGAATTTTGGGTGTCGACAAACGCACCGACCCCGCCTGACGGCCCGCCTTTGCGGAGGGTACGAGTAGTGAGCTGGATACGTTTTCCGAGTGTAAACCTTTCCCGTGTTTTGTCGGCGACTGTCGTGTTTCTATCTTGCGCTGCCCCGACTTTGGCCGGCGATGTCGTCGGGGAAGTCACTGAGCCCGACGTAATCTCGTCTCAGCGTTTCGCGCGCGACGTCAATGCGTTCTATCTGGGGGTCAGCGCCGGACATGCCTCGGGCGGTTCGGACGAGTTTGGCCTGCGCGTGAACGACGGGGACACGTTTGCTGCGGGCGACCTTAAGCCAAGCGGAAATTTCGCAGGTTTTCGCGGTGGCTGGCGCGGCATTCTGCCAGCCAGAGGTGGGCGCGACTATGTGTATGGGCTGGAAGTCGGCTATGACTTTGGCACGCTCGATGACATCACCTCGTCCCGATCCGGTGGGGCAGAGGTCAGCGGCAGATCCGCGATCTCGGATGTATTGTCCATCCGCTTACGGAACGGGCTGACGAACCGCAGCGGCAGTGTCCTATATTTCGTGACTGTGGGTTATGTCCGCGGCGATATCACCACGTCAGGCTCACTAACTGATGCGAGCGGGACCAGCCGATTTGAGAGCGAGGACCGCCGACAAGGTTTCTCGGCCAGCTTGGGCGCTGAACACAAACTGAACGAAAATTGGTCGATCACCGGCGAGATCGAGTATCTGCAGTTCGAATCAAAAACGGTCGAACTGGGTCCGTCATTCTCGACCAAATCGACGCCAAGCTATCGCGGACTACGGATCGGGTTGAATTATACATTCTGATACCCGTGCGATTGGCGTTCATAGATGGCTGTTTCAGCGTTCATCGGCGCATTTGTCATGCGGTGTGCAAATTTTGAAACTGCCGCTTGCGTCTACCTCTACAGTTTGTCTACGCTCAAGATGAAACGCCAAGACAGGAGAACGGATTGGCCATCGGTGCCCTGACCCCACCGCAAGATGACATGCCCCAGCGTGAGGCGCTTGTTGAATTCCCCGACAACAGATTATTGATCGATTTATGCGGTGAATATGACCGCAACCTGACCGATATCGAACAGAAGCTCTCGGTGCAGATTGTGCGACGCGGCAATCAGCTTGTCGTGCTGGGCGACGAGGATTCGCAAAAGCAGGCGATTGAGGTTCTACAGGCCCTCTATACACGGCTCGAAGGTGGGCGTGATGTGGAAGCCGCAGATGTCGACCGCGAGTTGCGCATGGGCAATTCCGAGGTCGGAACTGGCACGCGCGATGGTGACCAGCTTGAGATGTTCAAGGGTGGCACGGTCGAGATCAAGACACGCAAAAAACTGGTCGAACCGCGCACCGACGCCCAGAAGGCCTATGTACAGTCGCTGTTCAACAACGAACTGGCCTTTGGCATTGGTCCCGCGGGCACCGGCAAAACCTATCTGGCCGTTGCGGTCGGGGTGTCCATGTTCATTGGCGGGCACGTTGACCGCATCATTCTCAGCCGTCCGGCGGTCGAGGCCGGTGAAAAGCTCGGTTACCTGCCCGGTGACATGAAGGATAAGGTCGATCCCTACATGCAGCCGCTTTATGACGCGCTGAATGATTTCCTGCCCGGAAAACAACTTGCCAAGCTGATCGAAGAAAAGCGGATCGAGATTGCTCCGCTTGCCTTCATGCGCGGTCGTACGCTGGCAAATGCATTTGTGGTGCTGGACGAAGCGCAGAATGCCACAACGATGCAGATGAAGATGTTCCTGACTCGGCTTGGTGAAGGTAGCCGGATGGTTATCACCGGCGACCGGTCTCAGGTTGATCTGCCGCGCGGTGTGCAGTCGGGTCTCAAGGATGCCGAACGGTTGCTGAAAACGATCCCGAATATCAGCTTCAACTATTTCACCTCGAAAGATGTCGTCCGCCATCCGCTTGTCGCCGCCATTATCGAGGCGTATGAGGCCGATGCGGGGCGCGAAACCGGATAACTTTCAAGGCGCCGATTGAAGCTGGGCTCGGAGCCAAAGGTATGAATCTGGAAATCACGCTTGAGGATGATCGCTGGCGCGGGCTGGAGCCTTTGGCCACGCGCGCAATTGCTGCTGTTCTGGAGTATTGCGATCTTGAGGCGGATCAATGCGAAATCAGCTTGCTGGGCTGCGATGATGCACGGATCGCTGAATTGAATGCTGAATTTCGTGAAAAATCCACGCCGACCAACGTCCTCAGCTGGCCTGCCGAAGAACTGGCCCCGGATCGGGCGGGAGACACTCCGCCGGCTCCGCAACCTGACTTTACTGGCGAAATCGTGCTGGGCGACATTGCGATCTCTTATGACACCTGCGCGCGCGAAGCAGCTGAAGCCGGCAAAAGCACCGACGATCACGTGACGCATCTGATCGTTCACGGTACACTACATTTGCTGGGGTATGATCACATTCGTGACCTCGACGCCACTTTGATGGAAAGGGTCGAGGTCGAGATACTTGGCAAACTGGGTATAGATGACCCATATAATGTATGACATGGGCACCTTTGCCCGATCATTTGGAACAGGATAATGGGCGAAACAGACGGCAGTTCTAGGGCGGCGCATGGCGCGCATTCTCAGAACAGCAGCAATGACAGCGACGAAAGAGGCGGGCTTTTTTCTCGACTCATCGACGTATTTTCTTCTCAGGGCGAAGAGACCAGCCAGCTAAACGGGGCAGAGGTCGTCAGCGCTCAGCCAAGGGGCATGATCAACCTGCGCAGAATGCGGGTCGAAGATGTTGCGATCCCAACAGCCGAAATCGTATCGGTCCCCTCGACAACCCCGAAAGACGAACTTGTCCAGATTTTCCGCGACAGCGGCTTGTCACGCATTCCGGTTTACGATGGCACTTTGGATACGCCCTTGGGGTTTGTGCATCTCAGGGACTTTGCGCTGACCCATGGCTTTAACGGCAACTCCTCCGAGTTCGATCTGAGGTCGATGCTGCGGACATTGCTATTCGTGCCACCATCGATGCCAATTGGCGTTTTGCTGACTAAGATGCAGACAGAACGTCGCCATATGGCTCTGGTGATCGATGAATACGGTGGAGTCGATGGTTTGCTGACTATCGAAGATCTGATTGAACAGGTTGTCGGAGAAATCGCCGACGAACATGATGCCGACGAAGATCAGCTATGGATACAAGAGAAACCCGGCTGCTACGTGGTTCAGGCGCGTGTCCCACTTGAAGAGTTCGAGGCCGAGATTGGCCGCTCTCTGACCAGCCACGAAGATGTAGACGAAGAAGAGATCGACACATTGGGCGGTTTGGTCTTCATGCTCTCGGGGCGGGTTCCGGCGCGTGGTGAGGTTGTATGCCACCCCGAAGGCCCCGAGTTCGAGGTCATTGACGCAGACCCGCGCCGCATAAAACGGTTGCGTGTCATGCTGCCGGATATTGTTGCATGAACCCTGCCGAGGGGTGGCCCTTTTGGCTGCGATTGGTGCTGGCGGCGCTGTTGGGTGTCGCAGCGGCCAGTGGTCAGGCACCATTGGGATATTGGCCAATAAGCTTGCTGTCGCTGGTGCTGATAGCGCCGTTGTATCTGAGCACTGAGACAAATCGTCGAGCGGTTTTGCTGGGTTGGGTCTTCGCAACGGGCTATTTTGCGCACGCATTAAGCTGGATTATCGAGCCGTTTCTGGTTGATGTCCAACGCCATGCGTGGATGGCCCCTTTTGCTCTGATCTTCTTGTCGGGCGGGTTGGCCTTGTTCTGGGCGTTGGCCTTCGGAGTTTCGAAACGCATCGGTGGAGCGCCCGTCTTGCAGGGGGCTTTGCTGTCTGTAACGCTGGCGCTGGTCGAGTTTGCGCGTGGCTACATTCTGACCGGATTTCCTTGGGCAGGCATCGCGCAGATTTGGGTGGATACGTCGTTTGCCCAGACTCTGTCACTTGTCGGCCCTTATGGATTGGGAGCGCTGACACTGCTTGCCACAGTGCCATTGGGCGCAGCCTTGTTCAGTAATCGTACCCGAAGCGGCATCGTTGTACCGATCGCGTTGACCGCAGGCTGTGCGGTATTGGCTTTGATCTATGCAGCGAACCGACCTCCAGTCATGCCCTCTGGTCATATCGTGCGGCTGATTCAACCCAATGCACCCCAGGACCAGAAATGGGATCCTGCATATGCGTCAGTGTTTTTTGCACGCCAACTTGAATTCACAGCGGCCGAGCCCCGCCCGGACCTAATCGTCTGGCCGGAAACCTCGGTCCCGGCATGGTTGGGCAGCGCGCAGCCCTATCTTTCAGCAATTGGCGAAGCGGCACAGGGCGCCCCGGTAGTCCTGGGCATTCAGCGTGCCGATGGGCAGCAGATCTATAACTCGATGATCTATCTAAATGAGGAGGGTCAGCAAGACGGGCTATACGATAAACATCACCTGGTGCCCTTTGGGGAATACGTGCCATTTGGTGAAGTGATGGCACGTTTCGGTATCTACGGGATGGCCGCAACCACAGGGAATGGCTTTAGCGCGGGGCCAGGTGCCGCATTGATGGATGTAGGCGTGCTTGGCAAGGCGCTGCCGCTGATCTGCTACGAGGCGGTATTCACGCAGGATATTTTATCCGCGCCGGATCGTGCGGATTTTCTTTTGCAGATTACAAACGACGCTTGGTTCGGAACGCGTTCCGGCCCGTATCAGCACCTCGCCCAGGCGCAGATGCGTGCAATCGAACAAGGCCTGCCGATGTTGCGCTCGGCCAATACCGGAGTTTCGGCAATGATTGACCCATTGGGGCGGATCACCGAGGCGCTGGCGCTTGGGCAAGCGGGGTTTATCGACGCCGAATTGCCGCGTCCTCATGCCCCGACCGTTTATTCTCGAATTGGAGACAGTCCGGTACTTTTAGCTTTGTTGGTGCTATTTGCGCTGCTATGTCGGCACGCCCGGCGCGTAAACGACCAAATTCCGATTGACCCTGTCAAACGCTAAGCGTATTCGGTCGCACGCCTGTCACAACGGCTTCCTGACGTGGTGGGGTAAACTTAATGGAGCACATTCATGTCCCGACAGAATTATACTTTTACTTCGGAGTCCGTTTCCGAAGGACACCCGGATAAGGTCTGCGATCGTATTTCCGATGCAGTACTAGACGCATTCCTGCGCGAAGAACCCGAGGCCCGCGTTGCCTGCGAAACTTTTGCCACCACGGATCGCGTGGTAATCGGCGGTGAAGTGGGTCTGTCGGATCAGGACAAGCTGCATGATTATATGGCGCATATCGACGATATCGCGCGGGCATGTATCAAAGATATCGGCTACGAGCAGGACAAGTTTCACCACGAAACCGTCGAAGTGACGAACCTGTTGCACGAGCAGTCGGCCCATATCGCGCAAGGCGTGGATGCTGCCGATAACAAAGACGAAGGTGCAGGCGATCAGGGCATCATGTTCGGCTATGCCACGACCGAGACGCCAGCGCTTATGCCTGCGCCGATCCAATACTCGCATGCTATCCTTCGCCGTCTCGCTGAAGTTCGCAAAAATGGCAGTGAACCCGCCCTTGGCCCGGATGCAAAATCACAGTTGTCTGTTATCTATCGCGACGGCACGCCAGTCGGTGTCAGCTCAATCGTGCTGTCGACGCAGCACATGGATGAGGCGCTGACCTCGGGTGATATTCGCGCCATTGTCGAGCCCTATATCCGTGAAACCCTCCCTGACGGCTGGCTGACCGCCGAAACCGAATGGCACGTGAATCCCACCGGCAAGTTCGTCATCGGCGGTCCGGATGGTGATGCGGGTCTGACCGGTCGCAAGATCATCGTCGACACTTATGGCGGTGCAGCACCTCACGGTGGTGGCGCATTCTCGGGCAAAGACCCAACCAAGGTGGACCGCTCGGCGGCTTATGCAGCGCGTTATCTGGCCAAGAATGTCGTTGCTGCAGGGATGGCAGAGCGCTGCACCATTCAGTTGAGCTATGCGATTGGGGTGTCAAAGCCCCTCTCGATCTATGCCGACACGCATGGAACTGGCCAGATTGCCGATGCAGTGATCGAAAAAGCAGTTGGGCAGGTGATGGACCTGACTCCGCGCGGAATTCGCCAACATCTGCAACTCAACAAGCCGATTTATCAGAGGACCGCTGCTTATGGCCACTTTGGTCGTGAACCCGATGCGGACGGCGGATTTAGCTGGGAGCGCACCGATCTGGTGGACGCGCTGAAACAGGCGGTCTGATCAACAATTAGAAAAACGCGCCGGTTTCGGCGCGTTTTTTTGCAAGTCGGCGACCACTTGCAACAATTTCAGCCCCGCAGTAAGGGCTGCGCCATGAGTACAAAGACCCCACAACGCCCGCGCAGAAATTTTTATGGCCGCTTTAAGGGCAAAACCCTGAAGCCCAGTCAAAAGACTTATCTGTCGGAAGATCTTGCTGCCTTGTCCCCCGGTACGGTGGATTGGGACGGTAATCCTGAGCGCGATCCGCTCGATCTCGACGGTCTATTCAGAGGCAAGCCTGTCTGGCTTGAGGTCGGCTTTGGCGGCGGCGAGCATCTGGTGCATCAGGCTCAGCAAAACCCGGATATCGGCATCATCGGAGCCGAACCCTATATCAATGGTGTTGCGATGCTGTTGGGTAAAATCCGTCAGGCCCGTGTTGAAAACCTTGCCGTACATCCCGGGGACGCGCGAGACTTGTTCGACGTTTTGCCTGAAGCCAGCATATCGCGCGCTTTTCTGCTCTATCCCGATCCATGGCCCAAAACACGGCATCACCGCCGTCGGTTTGTCACACCTGAACATCTGGAGCCTTTGGCGCGCGCGTTGAAGCCAGGCTCAATCTTTCGCGTTGCCACAGACATCCCTGACTATGTGCGCCAAACGCTGGAAGAGGTGCCGCGGGCAGGCTTCGAATGGTTGGCCGAGCGTCCCGCCGACTGGCGTGAGCCGTGGGATGACTGGATTTCCACGCGCTACGAACAGAAGGCGCTGCGCGAAGGCCGTACACCCCATTACCTGACCTTCCGCCGCAAAGACTGATTGTCGCTGGACCAACCGGCCCCAATTCGCTAATCGGCCTGAGGACTGATAGCGAAAACAGGAGCCCCCATGTCCGGACACGGCACGCCCATCCCGATGACGTCGCAGCCTTGCGGCCCGCTGACAGGCACCGCAGAGGTGCCCGGGGACAAGTCGATCTCGCACCGGTCCCTGATCCTGGGGGCAATGGCTGTGGGAGAAACCAAGATATCGGGCCTGCTGGAAGGCGAGGACGTATTGGACACCGCTAAGGCCATGCGTGCCTTTGGGGCCGAAGTAACGGATCATGGCGGTGGTGAATGGTCGGTGCATGGCGTGGGCGTTGGTGGTTTTTCCGAACCAGATCAGGTAATCGATTGTGGCAATTCGGGCACTGGCGTGCGCCTGATCATGGGGGCGATGGCGACTTCTCCGATCACAGCGACCTTCACCGGAGATGCGAGCCTGAACAAACGTCCGATGGCGCGCGTCACCGATCCGCTGGCGCTGTTCGGAACCCAATCTGTCGGCCGAGACGGTGGACGTCTGCCGATGACCATTATCGGTGCTGCGGACCCCACCCCGGTGCGCTATGAGGTGCCTGTGCCGTCGGCGCAGGTGAAATCCGCCGTTCTGCTGGCAGGGCTTAACGCCCCCGGCAAGACCATCGTGATTGAGAAAGAAGCGACTCGCGATCATTCCGAACGGATGCTTGCGGGCTTCGGCGCAGAAATCACGGTCGAGGACACGGATGAAGGGCGCGTCATTACGCTGACCGGTCGGCCCGAGCTGAAGCCACAAGTCATCGCCGTGCCGCGCGACCCGTCCAGTGCGGCCTTCCCCGTCTGTGCCGCACTGATCACACCGGGCTCGGACGTGTTGGTCCCCGGTATCGGCCTGAACCCGACCCGCGCAGGCCTGTTCACCACGCTGCGCGAAATGGGTGCCGATCTGACCTACGAAAACGAGCGCGAAGAGGGGGGTGAACCGGTTGCCGATCTGCGTGCAAAATACTCGCCCAACATGAAGGGGATCAACGTCCCGCCCGAACGCGCGGCGTCGATGATCGATGAATACCCGGTGCTGTCTGTTGTGGCCGCAAATGCGACCGGCACAACAATGATGGGCGGCGTGAAAGAGCTGCGCGTCAAGGAAAGTGACCGGATCGACGCAATGGCCCGTGGCCTGCGCGCCAACGGTGTGACCGTGAACGAGGGTGACGAATGGTGGTCAGTCGACGGTCTCGGCATCGGCGGTGTGCCCGGTGGTGGGACCTGCGAAAGCTTCTTGGACCACCGCATTGCCATGTCGTTCATGGTCATGGGGATGGGAGCTAAAAAGGCGGTTTCGGTGGATGACGGCGGACCGATCGCAACGTCGTTCCCGATTTTTGAGCCTTTGATGGCCGCGCTCGGTGCCAAGGTCGAGCGTACATGAGATTCACCGTAGCTATCGACGGCCCTGCGGCGGCGGGCAAGGGGACGATTTCCAAGGGCGTTGCCGCGCATTTCGGGTTTGCGCATCTGGATACCGGTCTTCTCTATCGCGCAGTGGGGCGTCGTATGCTGCAAGGTGACGAACCGGTTGCAGCGGCTGGGTCCCTGACAGCAGAAGAATTGCAGCAGGGCGATCTGCGTACGGCTGAGATCGCACAGGCGGCCTCGAAAGTTGCGGTCATTCCTGAAGTCCGAAGCGCACTCGTTGATTTTCAGCGGGCGTTTGCCCGTCGCGCCGGAGGCGCCGTGCTGGACGGGCGCGATATTGGAACCGTGATTTGCCCAAACGCTGAGGTCAAACTGTTTGTCACCGCCAGTCCCGAAGTCCGGGCGGAACGGCGATATCTTGAGCTTTCGGCCAAAGGTTCGGACGTGTCACGCGAACAGGTGCTTGCGGATGTCAAAGAGCGTGACTCACGTGACGCGGATCGCAGCACTGCACCGATGAAACCTGCAGATGACGCCGTGCAGCTTGATACTTCAAACCTGAGCATCGAGGCCGCGTTGGCACGGGCGCTCGAAACGATAGAACAGAACCTGCCCGCAGCCTGAAGTGGCTGCGGACAAGGGTCCGTCAGTTACAATTCACCAACTGCGATGCTCTTGATATTGGCCCACTGGTCATCTGCGGTTTTAGCGGTGCTGGTGACGTCTTTCAGGAAAGCAGCGCGGGTATCAGCATTCAGGAACAGATACAGCTTGCCGTCTGCGATCAGGTACTGATCCGGGTCGCCGTCGAACTTTTTGCCAACAGACACCCCGAACGAACAATAGCCACCGTGCTGGGGCAAGTAAGCCGCCGGATTGGCCTCGAACGCTTCAAGGTTTTCCGCGCTGGTGAAGTAATAGGATGCGCCGTCATAAGTCGCCGAATGATTGGCGAAGCCTTCTACCGGATTGCCATTGTTGACAAGCGCGACCAGATCGACGCCATGGGCTGCCAGGGGTGCACCAGCCGCCGACAGGCCTTTGGAGACGTTGATTTCGTCTGCGGCAAAAGCCGGAGCTGCCAGGGCCAGAGTTGCGGCTAATGCAGTAAGTGCGAGCGATTTCATAGCAGGAATCCTTTCCATTTTGGTTCAAGGCTCGGGTCCGCCCCAAGCCAATGTCACTAAGTTAGGAAAGGCTCCTCGGACGGGTAATCGCAGATAGGCCGCAATACTTTGCAGATCGTTCGTAGATCAGGGCGTTTCGCAAAACTGATCACATAGCTTTGTTTGGCCACCTGTCCGATGGCCGCCTAAGCTTGTTGGACAACCGTAGGAGTGGCCCATGATCAGACTAGCCCTGTTTTTGTTCTTTCTTGCAGGTAGCTTAGCTGCGCAGCAATCAGATACGCCGGTGCCCGAGGCCGAACCTCCGATGACTTACGAGCGTCTGGGAAAAATCATCTTTGCGCTAGATCCCGAGGCGCAACCGATCGGGCCGGGGTTTGAGTTGACGATATCTGATGTGACGGTGCTGGTTGTCACCGATACCAATGCTGATCGCATGCGGGCGATGGTCGCGATTGGCAGTGCTGCGGATTTGTCGCCAGCCGATTTGCAACGGATGATGCAGGCAAATTTCGACAGCACGCTGGATGCGCGCTATGCGATCGCAAATGGCACCTTATGGGCTGCGTTCATTCACCCGCTTTCGCTGTTGCAAAGGGATCAGTTGATCTCGGGGCTGGCCCAGACTGTGAATATCGCCAACACCTATGGCACATTGTACACCGGTGGCGCGGCGGAATTCGGAGGGGGCGACAGCCATGATCTGCAGCGTGAGCTGATCGAAGAACTTCTGAAGAAGGGTGAGGAAATCTGACACTTGTCCAAAGTAGGCGCATAGCCTGAATTCTGATGACGAATGTGCCTGCGACCATGGGTGTCATAGGCTCTAGCTGGATGCTTGAAAGCTGTTATAGTCTTCCCACAGCTAAATAAGGGAAAGCTGCTGTTAAATCCCCAACACTCAAAAAAAGGGGAGGCAGCTACAAAATCCCAAGCCAACAGGGACAAAAAATATGAATAATCGTTTGCGTAAGATCACCATCGTGGGTGGTGGTACGGCGGGTTGGATGACTGCGCTCATCCTGGACATGGTGTTCTCCCGCACGTCAGCACCCAAGGATCGCCCACGCATTTGCTTGATCGAAAGCCCCAACATCTCGACTGTGGGTGTCGGTGAAGCGACGGTGCCGCGTATGCCGGTCACGCTCCGTCAGGCGGGCATATCAGAGCGGGATTTCTTCCGCGAAACCAACGCATCGTTCAAGTTGGGAGTTAAGTTCTGCAATTGGAACAACGACGCCAAGGGCAATCGGATCGACTACGTAAACCCGTTTGCCCATGGTCAATTGCTGGAGGGGTTGGAGGCTGCCGAGTATTTTCTGCGTTTTGGTAACGGGGATCGGGATTTCACGCAGTCAATCTCACCGCATGATGATCTGGCCCGGTTGTGCAAGGGTGCGCGTCCTTTGGGTGCACCTGAATTCGAGCAGCGGTTTGGCTATGCTTATCATCTGGATGCCGTGAAGTTTGCGGGCATGCTAACAAAGGTCTGCGCCAAGCGCGGCGTAGAGCATATTCAAGACGAAGTGCAATCGGTCGAATTGGACGAGCAGGGCAATGTCAGTCACCTGATGTTAGAGCGCAAGGGACGCCATGACATTGAGATGGTCATAGATTGCACCGGCTTCCGGGGGTTGATCATCAATCAAGCGTTGGGCGAGCCGTTCATGGATTACTCGGACTACTTGCCCAACGACCGTGCCATGGCCTTGCAGATCGAGCACCCTAACCCCGAAAAGATCGAAAGCGTTACACGCTCGACCGCGCTTGGTGCGGGTTGGACGTGGCGTGTGCCGCTCTACAATCGTGTAGGTACGGGATATGTGTATTCATCCGCGCATCGGACCGATGATCAGGCGGCGGACGAATATCTTGACTGGTTGGGCGACAGCGGCAAGGGGCTGACACCGCGCGTGATCCCCATGCGTGTTGGTCGTGTCCGCAATGCCTGGGTTAAGAACTGCTTGGCGATCGGTTTGTCTGGTGGATTTATCGAACCGCTTGAAAGTACCGCGATCCACATGATCGATCACGCGATCCGCTGGTTTGCCGAGCATCTGCCGACCCGCGATATCGAGCCCGCGCTGCGCAACCGATATAACCGGCAGATGAACAAGCTTTATGACGAGGTACTGGATTTTATCTGCCTGCACTACCGGTTGGGTAACCGCACCGATGATCAATATTGGATCGACGCCCGCACCGAGATGAAGATTCCGGATCGGTTGGCCGAGAACCTTGAGCTGTGGCAGCATCGTCTGCCGATGGAACACGATATCGAGTTTGCGACGCTGTTCAATTTCCGCGTCTATCAGACGGTTCTTCTGGGCAAACAGGTTTATGATACGGGCTATGGCGAAGGTATCCGTGATCGTCTGCGACCGCTGAAGAAACCGATTTGGTTCCAGTGGTGGAAGGGGGCAAAAATGGACCTTGCGCAGATCCTCAAGACCATGCCGGATCACAAAACCCTGCTGCGAGATATCCGGGGCGAGTTGGAGAAGCCTGCCTTTGGCAAGGCTGCAATGGGGCAGCCGACTGTCGCAATGCCGGGCGCGAAACCGGCACCCGTGGTGATCGAGAACATGCCAAACCTCGCTGAGATTCAAAGCGGCAAGAAGGATCTGCAACTGTTCTAGCGCCGCATGGTATCATTCGGCAGAACTGACAAAGAAGGCCGGGGATCGGATCGCGTTTGCTTCGATGCCCGGACCCGATGTTCGGATTTTGTGGGATTGGCCAGTGTTTAAGGGCTTTGCTCTTGCACATGACACGGAATCCGCCTATACGCGCGCTGTCTGAACAAGGGCGGTTAACGTCCGGATGACGTATCTGAGCAGGGCCGGGTTACCTCGGCCCTTTGTGTTTGTTAGCTCGGGCGCGTTCTGGATCACGCATTCAGGCATCATGAAACAAGACCGGCGGAGACAACCGCTCGGCCAGCAAAAACGTTATGTAAAGGAAAACAACGCCACATGGCTAACGCATCCATGGAGGAATTCGAAGCCCTCCTGAATGAAAGCTTCGAAATGGACACGCCCGAAGAGGGTTCTGTTGTCAAAGGCAAGGTTCTGGCGATCGAAGCCGGCCAAGCCATCATCGACGTAGGCTACAAAATGGAAGGCCGCGTTGATCTGAAAGAATTCGCAAATCCCGGCGAAGCCCCTGAAATCGCTGTAGGCGACGAGGTCGAAGTGTACCTGCGCGCCGCAGAAAACGCCCGTGGCGAAGCCGTCATCTCGCGCGAGATGGCCCGCCGTGAAGAGGCATGGGACCGTCTGGAAAAAGCATATGCCGACGACCAGCGCGTCGAAGGTGCAATCTTTGGTCGCGTCAAAGGTGGCTTCACCGTCGATCTGGGTGGCGCAGTTGCGTTCCTGCCCGGCTCGCAGGTTGACGTTCGCCCCGTGCGCGACGCTGGCCCGTTGATGGGTCTGAAGCAGCCGTTCCAGATTCTGAAAATGGACCGCCGCCGTGGCAACATCGTTGTTTCGCGTCGCGCTATCCTGGAAGAATCGCGTGCCGAACAGCGTGCCGAAGTCATCGGCAACCTGTCCGAAGGTCAGACCGTCGAGGGTGTCGTCAAGAACATCACCGAATACGGTGCATTCGTTGATCTGGGCGGCGTTGACGGCCTGCTGCACGTCACCGACATGGCATGGCGCCGTGTGAACCACCCGTCCGAGATCCTGACGATCGGCGAAACCATCAAGGTTCAGGTCATCAAGATCAACAAAGAGACCCACCGCATCAGCCTGGGCATGAAGCAGCTGCAGGAAGATCCGTGGGATCTGGTTGCTGCGAAATACCCGCTGGGCTCGGTCCATCAGGGTCGCGTCACCAACATCACCGACTACGGCGCGTTCGTCGAGCTGGAAGCCGGTGTCGAAGGTCTGGTTCACGTGTCCGAGATGTCCTGGACCAAGAAAAACGTCCACCCCGGCAAGATCGTTTCGACCAGCCAGGAAGTCGACGTCATGGTTCTGGAAATCGACGGCGCCAAGCGTCGCGTGTCTCTGGGCCTGAAGCAGACCCAGCGCAACCCATGGGAAGTGTTTGCAGAAACGCACCCCGAGGGCACCGAGGTCGAAGGCGAAGTCAAGAACATCACCGAATTCGGTCTGTTCATTGGCCTCGAAGGCGACATCGACGGCATGGTTCACCTGTCCGACCTGTCCTGGGACGAGCGTGGCGAAGATGCGATCCAGAACTACCGCAAAGGCGACATGGTTTCGGCCGTCGTCTCGGAAGTTGACGTTGAGAAAGAGCGTATCTCGCTGTCGATCAAAGCCCTGGGCGGTGACAAGTTCGCTGAAGCCGTGGGCGGCGTGAAGCGCGGTTCGGTCATCACCGTCGAAGTGACCGCGATCGAAGATGGCGGCATCGAGGTCGAGTACGAAGGCATGAAGTCGTTCATCCGTCGTTCGGACCTGTCGCGTGACCGTGCTGAGCAGCGCCCCGAGCGTTTCTCGGTCGGCGACAAGGTCGACGTCCGCGTCACCAACGTCGACAGCAAGACCCGTCGTCTGGGCCTGTCGATCAAGGCACGCGAGATCGCCGAAGAGAAAGAGGCCGTGGAACAGTACGGTTCTTCCGACTCGGGCGCGTCGCTGGGCGATATCCTGGGTGCAGCACTGAAGTCGGGCGACTAATTCCGGGGCGTATCCCAAACATGAAATTCGGCCTCGCACCATGGTGCGGGGCCGTTTTTGTTGCGAATCAATATCTTCCAAATAGTCGGCTTAATTTGCCTATCGTTCGCGCATGAAGTGTGGAAATCAGGCCAACGGGCAAAAATTCGCGTGAGATTGTCGCAAAATGCCGCCTTTGCTGGCAGAGTATCCGTTCCCCCGATCCGGGTTTTTTCCTATACTGTCAGAACAATAGGCTTGTCACATCGTCCGCCTGGGAGGGTATTGCGTATGATCCGTTCAGAATTGATTCAGAAAATTGCCGACGAAAACCCGCATCTCTATCAACGCGACGTCGAGCGGATCGTGAATACCGTTTTTGAAGAAGTGACCGACGCCATGGCACGCGGCGACCGCGTAGAGCTGCGCGGTTTCGGCGCGTTTTCGGTGAAAAAGCGTGACGCACGTGTAGGCCGCAATCCTCGCACTGGTGAGACTGTGCAGGTTGAAGAAAAATGTGTTCCATTTTTCAAAACTGGCAAGTTGCTAAGGGACCGTTTGAACGGTAAAGCCTAGCCTCATGATGCGCTACATTCGTTATGCTTTTCTGGCTGCATTGGGGATCGTTCTGGTCTCGGTTTCGCTGGCCAATCGCCAAATTGTTGAACTTAAGCTTATGCCGGATGCTTTGTCCGAGTTGCTGGGGTTCAACCTGTCAACCTCCTTGCCGCTGTTTCTGGTCGTGCTGGGTGGGGTTGTTGCCGGCCTGGTCATCGGCTTCCTGTGGGAATGGCTGCGCGAGCATAAACACCGCAAGGATGTGACCGTGAAGCAAGGCGAAGTGCGCAAGCTTGAGCGTGAAGTTAAGAAGCTCAAGAAAAAGCAGAATGAAGGTCAGGATGATGTGCTGGCCATTCTGGATGAGGCAAGCTGAGGCCCTACGATGCCCGCTGATATCCGAGTTAAAATCTGCGGCCTGACCGCCCCTGACCACGTGCGCGCTGCTGTGGATGCGGGTGCGGGATATGTTGGTTTTGTGTTTTTCCCCAAATCCCCGCGCCATGTTGAGCCCCAGACAGCTGCGACATTGGCACAGCAGGTGCCTGCGGGCGTCGCCAAGGTGGCGCTGACAGTGAATGCGACGGACGAGGATCTGGACCACATTCTTTCGATCGTGCCTCTGGATATGTTGCAACTGCATGGCAAAGAAAGTCCTGAGCGTGTGCAGCAAGTGCGTGACCGCTTCGGCCTGCCGGTAATGAAGGCCATTGGTGTGGCCGAGGCCGAAGACCTCGCGGCCATCGATCTCTATTCAGATGTGGCGGATCAGCTGTTGATCGACGCAAAGCCACCGCGAAACGCGGAGCTGCCTGGTGGTAACGGTTTGTCTTTTGATTGGCGCCTGCTGGCAGGTCGTAAATACTGGCGTAGGCCATGGATGCTGGCCGGAGGTCTGACCCCTGACAATGTCGCAGAAGCGGTGCGAATGACCGGCGCACAGCAGGTGGATGTCTCATCCGGCGTCGAAAGCTCTCCGGGTGTAAAGGATGCCGGGCTGATCCGCGCCTTTATCGACGCGGCAAGTTGATCTGATCTGCGCGAACCTGCGTATCTCCTCAAAATGGGGGAGAGCATGCTGGCAGTGATCGGCGGAGTTTCACTTAAACGATGGTATCACGGGCCCGAGTTCTTCTGGCGCGCTCATCAATCCTTGCGGCAGGCACGCGGTGACGCGCTGTGCCTGCATGCCGAGGTATTTGTGCGTCAAGGCTGTTATTTTTCATACACAGTCTGGCATGATGTCGAAGCTATGCTGACATTCGCATATTCCGGCCCTCATCGCCGTGTAGTACGCGCGTCGACCCGTCTGGCCGATATCAATGTGTTCTGTCAATTTCCCTGCATTGCTGTTCCAAGTCGAGTTCAGGCACTTCAGGTGTGGGAACAGCGCGCTCAGGCGGCGGAATGATACGTTTTGCGATGGCAAATCACTCCATCACCTCCTATGAACATCGGGTACGACGAGGGAGACTTCCATGGCCAACGATCTTTTTAATTCCTTCATGTCCGGCCCCGATGAACAAGGCCGCTTTGGCATCTTCGGCGGGCGCTTTGTCAGCGAAACGCTGATGCCGCTGATCCTGTCACTGGAAGAGGAATATGACAAAGCCAAGGATGACCCCACATTTTGGGCCGAGATGGACGATCTGTGGGCAAACTACGTGGGTCGCCCTTCGCCGCTCTACTACGCGGAACGCCTGACCGAACATCTGGGCGGCGCAAAGATTTACTTGAAGCGTGACGAACTGAACCACACCGGCGCGCATAAGATCAACAATGTGCTGGGCCAGATCATTCTGGCGCGGCGCATGGGAAAGACCCGGATCATCGCCGAGACCGGGGCAGGGCAGCACGGCGTGGCCACAGCCACCGTCTGCGCCAAATTCGGCCTGAAGTGCATTGTCTACATGGGTGCCCATGACGTTCAGCGCCAGGCCCCGAACGTGTTCCGTATGCGCCTGCTGGGAGCCGAAGTGATCCCGGTGACATCCGGCAGGGGTACGCTGAAAGATGCGATGAACGACGCTCTGCGCGACTGGGTGACCAATGTGCGCGATACCTTTTACTGCATCGGCACCGTTGCTGGCCCGCATCCTTACCCGGCGATGGTACGCGACTTCCAGTCGATCATCGGCAAGGAAGCCAAGGAACAGATGCAAAAGGCCGAGGGCCGTTTGCCCGACACCATCATCGCCGCCATCGGAGGTGGTTCGAATGCGATGGGCCTGTTCTACCCGTTCCTCGACGACAAGGATGTGAATATCATCGGTGTTGAAGCGGGCGGCAAGGGCGTGAACGAGAAGATGGAGCATTGCGCCTCATTGACCGGAGGTCGTCCGGGCGTGCTGCACGGCAACCGCACTTATCTGCTGCAGGATGATGACGGGCAGATTCTCGAAGGCTATTCGATCTCGGCCGGTCTGGACTATCCTGGCATTGGCCCCGAGCATTCCTGGCTGCACGACATCGGTCGCGCCAACTATGTCTCGATCACGGATAAAGAAGCGCTTGAAGCGTTCCAGTTGTGCTGCGCCACCGAAGGTATCATCCCTGCGCTGGAGCCCTGCCATGCGCTGGCGCATGTTATGAAAATCGCGCCGGAATTGCCCAAGGACCACCTGATCTGCATGAATATGTGTGGCCGGGGGGATAAGGATGTGCAGACCGTTGCACGGTACCTGAACTTTGATATGTCGGATACCGAAGGTCGCGCAGCGGACTGATCAGGCCCAACAGGCTTTGCGCCTTTGAGGAACTGTGCCAGTTTGCATTGCATGTGCAGTGTTTCCTCAAAGGCCGGACCCGACCGACTTGACCAGAAATACGATCAGGCCGCCCCGGGCTGGGCAGACAAGATGCGTCTGCTGGGGTATTTCGATGCCTATCTGGGTTTTCTATCCTCGGACCCGCAGGTCGAATTGGGCCGTAACGCACTGGATATCGGGTGCGGTACAGGAGCCTTTGCCGAAGCACGCGCCGTGATTCGGCGCGAAGGGCATGTGACGCTTTTGGAACCTTCGGCCCGAATGCTGCAACTGGCAGGGTCAGCGTTGCAACGGCGCGGTGGAAACGCCGAGACTGTCCAATCGCGCTTGGAAGAGTTCCATCCGGCATCCCGTTTTGACCGCCTGTTGGCTGCGCATGTTCTGGAGCATTGCGTTGATCCGATAGATGCTTTGCGCCGCATGCGCGATCTGGCTGAACCGGGTGCAACGCTTTGGTTGGTAGTCAGCAAGCCACATTGGTGTAATGCGATCATCTGGTTCCAATGGCGGCACCGAACCTATCGACCGGATATTGTGGCGGAGATGCTCGCGCGTTCGGGCTGGGATCTGCAGGCCGAGCATGGCTTTCCAACCGGGCCGCCGTCGCGCACGTCTCGCGGATATCGGGCGATCGCCATCTAGTGCTCGTCTTCAGCGCGCTGCATTTTTAGAATATGGAGAGGTACGATATCCAGCGCCCTCTGGTGCGTGGCTTCAAGGTGCACCTTGGGCGCGCATCCCTCGTCATGGGCTTGCAAAAAGCGCCCCGCACACAAGCACCAGCGATCACCAGGCTTGAGCCCAGGAAAATCGAATTCAGGCCGGGGTGTGCTCAGGTCATTTCCGACATATTTCGAATAAGCCAGAAACTCTGCCGTCATCACGGCGCAGACCGTATGGCTTCCCTGATCCTCGGGGCAGGTGTTGCAGGCACCGTCGCGAAAGAAACCGGTTAATGGTTTGCGCGAGCAAGGCGCGAGCACGCCGCCCAGAACATTGATGCTGTCTTGCTTCTGCATGATGGTATCTTACAGGCTTCGCGCAATTTTGCGGAACATTTCTATGTTCTGCTCACCGACACCGGGATCGCGGAACATTCGGTCTGCGCCCGTCGTGACAATCAAAACCCCACGTGGCTGGTCGAAGTAAATGTACTGCCCATACACGCCCCGCGCCATGAATTCACCTTCATGGGCACCGATCGGAATCCACCATTGATAGCCATACCCTATCTTGCCCGGTTCGGTCGGTGCGCTTGGCCAAGTAGCTGCGTCGATCCAATCCGCGGGTACAATCTGCCGTCCATCGCGTTCGCCATCCTGCAAAATCAACTGCCCGAACCGGGCAAAATCGCGCGTTGTGAAGTTGAGACCACCCAGAACAAATGCAACGCCTGCTCCATCGGTGATGTAATAACCTTCTCGCTCCAACCCCAGCGGTGCGATCACTTTCTCGGTCAGTAACTCTGCAACGCTGCGTCCTGTTGCCCCCCGGATGACCATTCCGATCACATGAGTATCGATCGACACATATTGCCATGTTTCACCCGGCGCGACGAAACTGTCCTTCAACGAAGCCGCGAAGTCGTCCAGTTCACCTCCCAGCGCCACGACGCGGCCCATGCGATTGATGTCGGAATTATAGTCCAAATAATCCTCGTCAAAGGTCACGCCGCTGGCCATGTTCAACACGTTGCGGATCGTGGCGGTCTCATAGGCGCTGCCCTTGAGGTCAGGTGCGTATTGCACAACCGGATCGTCGAGCGAGTTGATCGCGCCTTCATCCAGCAAAATACCGAGCAAGGCAGACAGATAGCTTTTAGCAATTGACCACGAGATCCTGCGATCATCCGGCCCGGTGTCCAGATAGTATTCTTCGAAGCGAATTTCTCCGTCCTGCATCACCAACAGGGATGTTACCGAGCGATCTTCGATCCACTGGTCTGTTCCATCGGGAAGATCGAAACCAGGCCCATACGGCAGCTCCCAGGTCGGGCCATTGCCACGCGACAGAGTGACCGTAAGAAAGGCTTCGTCCATATGCGAAAAGTTGTGGACGATCTTTTCTTCTGAAAACAGCGAATTCACCGCCATCAGGCGCTGGATTTCCTCGCGTTTCCAAAATCCGACAACCGCCGCTGCCAATGCCAAGGTCAACAGGATACGCAGCAGCCATCTGAGCGCTGTTTTCATTCGACACCTCTCTTTTCCTCTGACATTGGACTTTGGCCTGAGGCTTTGCGCAAGCGCAACGTTGCGGAATGATTATCTGAATTTATCCAGCAGCTTTTGCATGGCCGAACGCTCATCGGGCGCTGAAACGGCTTCGGCGGCAGCTTTGGGGGGCGTATCAGGTTTAGTGGGCTGCTTCGATGATCTGGGCGGAGCAGTGCGCAGGGCAACGGCATTCATGAATTTCCCGCTTTCGTCATCGGCAAGATAAGTGGCACCGTCCGAGACGCCGCGCAGCACGTCATCCAGCCAGTCCGCATCCGCCTTTGCAAAGTCGCTTAGAACATAAGGCGAGACCATTTCTTTGCGGCCCGGATGACCGATACCCAGCCGCACGCGATCATAGGCCGGGCTGATATGGTCGTGGATCGACCGCAACCCGTTATGGCCTGCGTGGCCACCGCCTGCCTTAACGCGCACTTTACCGGGTGCCAAGTCCAGCTCATCATGAAAGACGGTCACGTCCGTCGAGTCGAGCTTGTAGAAGCGCATTGCCTCTCCTACTGACTGGCCAGAGCGGTTCATGAAGGTTTGCGGCTTGACTAGCAGCACTTTCTGGCCGCCTAGACGTCCTTCGGCAATTTCAGCCTGGAACTTGGACTTCCATGGACCAAAGTTGTGATCTTCGGCAATTCGCTCTAACGCCATGAAGCCGATATTGTGCCGGTTGCGAGCGTATTTTGATCCCGGATTTCCCAAACCGACAAACAGTTTCATCGCTTTGTCCCTTACAGTCTCGCGTCGTTATCTCATTGCATGGATCAGGGGATGTTTTCCAGCCCCGTACACGCAAAAGAAAACGGGGCCCCAGATGGCGCCCCGTTTCAAATCTGGATTTGATCCGGATTTATTCTTCTTCCTGGCCGATGACTTCAACTTCATCTGCAGCCACTTCTTCCTCATCACCCTCTTCGTCGTCGCTGGTCGACAGACCGGTGGGTGCCGAGACGTTGGCGATCACGAAGTCACGATCGATGGTGGGCTTGGTGCCTTCGGGCAGCACAACCGAAGAGATGGTGACAACGTCGTTGATTTCCATGCCAGTAAGATCAACAGTGATCTTCTCAGGAATGTCACCGGCGGTGCAGAGCAGTTCAACCTCGGGGCGGACAACGGTCAGAACGCCACCCTTTTTGATACCGGGGGCTTCTTCTTCGTTGATGAATTCAACGGGGATGAACAGCGCGATCTTGGTGGTCCGACGCAGGCGCATCAGGTCCAGGTGGGTCGGCAGGTCTTTGACAACGTCACGCTGGACATCGCGGCAGATGACGCGCACGTCTTCGTGACCTTCGACTTTCAGGTTCCACAGGGTCGACTTGAACCGGCCTGCTTTCAGGCGCTTGAACAGTACGTTGAACGGGATCTGGATCGGCAGCGGCTCTTTATCGCCACCAAAAACAATGCCCGGAACCATGCCATCGCGGCGTGCTTGACGAGCGGCGCCCTTGCCTGTCCCCGTCCGTTCCAGAGCTACGAGATCAGGAATCTCTCCAGCCATGATAATTCTCCAATGTTAGGGCGGGCATCCTCCAAGGCTGTATGCCCGCGTGAAGCCGCGTCCTTAGCTTGATTCAGTTGGTTTGGAAAGGGCTTTTTGTAGCCCGAGGAATTTTGCGAGGCTCTGCCTCGCGCTCCGAGGTATTTACGGCCAGATGAAGGACGGATCCTCTGCTTCATCTGGCTGCAAGTACCTTGAACGAGACGCTCAATGGGCGGCCATGCGGCGTCTCCATCTACGTGGGAGGCGTAGGATCAAGCCTGCCAGCGACCGCCAAAGTCTTCCGGGACTAGAAGATTGTGGCGCCCAAGATCGGCTACGTTGCGTTCACCGCAAAGTGCCATCGTTGTATCGAGCTCTTTCTGGATCACTTCCAATGCTGTTGTCACGCCTTTCTGACCCATTGCACCCAGCCCATAGACAAAGGCGCGACCAATAAAGGTGCCCTTGGCCCCAAGCGCCAGAGCTTTCAGCACGTCTTGCCCTGAACGGATGCCGCTATCCAGATGCACTTCGACACCACTGCCGACGGCATCCATGATCTCGGGCAGAACCCGGATCGAGCTGAGCGCACCATCCAGCTGCCGTCCACCATGGTTTGAGACAACAATTGCATCTGCGCCAAGCTTTGCAGCCATTTTGGCATCTTCGGCATCAAGAATGCCCTTAAGGATCACCTTGCCGCCCCATTGTTCCATCAGTTTCTCGACTTTGCCCCAGTCGAGGCTGGGATCGAATTGCTCGGCGGTCCATGTGCCCAGCGAGCGCGTATCTGTGATGCTATCGACATGACCGACGATATTCCCGAATTCTCGGCGCTTGGCACCTAGCATCTCGATGCCCCAGGCCCATTTCGTCATCAGGTTGGCGATGGTCTTGGGGGTCAGCTTTGGCGGCGCAGATAGGCCATTCTTCAGGTCCTTGTGTCGTTGGCCAAGGATTTGCAGATCAAGCGTAATGACAAGGGCCGAGCATTTCGCATCCTTCGCGCGCTGGATCAGTCGCCCGACATAGTCCTGATCTTTCATAGTGTAGAGCTGAAACCAGAAAGGGGCCGAAGTGTTTTCAGCAACATCTTCGATCGAATTGATCGACATGGTCGACAGTGTGAAGGGTACACCAAAGGCTTCGGCGGCTTTGGCCGCTTTGATCTCACCATCCGCGTGCTGCATTCCTGTCAGGCCTACCGGAGCCAATGCAACGGGCATGGATACATCCTGCCCGATCATCTGCGATGCGGTCGAGCGCCCTGTCATGTCTACGGCGACCCGTTGGCGCAGGCGGATATCTTCGAAATCCGACGTATTCTCGCGGAAGGTTTGTTCGGTCCAGCTGCCGCTTTCTGCATAGTCAAAAAACATGCGCGGAACGCGACGCTCATAGATCCGTTTGAGGTCTTCGATATTGGTAATGACTGGCATTGATCAGGCTCTCGCAGGATTGGTTAAGTTTCTTTACCAATTATTTTGAAACACTGCAATGCCCGCTTGCTGCGGTTGGTTGCCGCGTGGTCAAAACAAAAAACACCGCAGTAGGCGGTGCGCCTGCTGCGGTGAAGAACCATCTGAAAATGGAAAGAAATTGTTAGGCGGAGTGCGCGCCATCTGACAGTGTTTTGACAAAATCCAGAACCTCGGTCACCGGTTTTCCGGAACCGATCTGGCTGACAATGGCAGATCCAACTACCGCGCCATCGGATACACTCGCGATGTTGCGAGACTTTTCTGGCGTATTGATGCCGAAACCGACGATCACGGGCAAATCAGTTGCAGCTTTGATCCGAGCGACCTCGGGCCCAACATCGGTTGCCTGCGCTTCGGCAGCACCGGTTATGCCGGTAATCGATACATAATACACAAAGCCGGATGTGTTTTGCAGTACGCGAGGCAAGCGTTGGTCATCGGTCGTCGGCGTCGCCAAGCGGATGAAGTTCAGCCCGGCAGCTTGCGCGGGCAGACAAAGCTCTTCGTCCTCTTCGGGGGGCAGGTCGACGACGATCAGCCCGTCGATCCCCGCTGATTTTGCATCTGCCAAAAAATTCTCGACACCTCGGCTGTAGATCGGATTGTAATATCCCATCAGCACGATCGGTGTGGTGTCATCGGATTCACGAAAGGCGCGGGCCAAATCCAGAGTGCGTTGCAATGTCATTCCACCATCCAACGCCCGTTGGCCAGCAGCCTGAATGGTCGGGCCATCGGCCATGGGATCGGTAAAGGGCAGGCCCAACTCGATGACGTCGACACCTGCGCCGGGCAAACCCTTCACGACCTCCAGCGAAGTGTCATAGTCGGGATCTCCGGCCATGACATAAGCTACAAATGCCTTTTTGCCTTGCTTTTGCAGGGCGTCGAATTTGGCGTCGATACGGGTCATCGGAAATCCTTGCACTCGGGTTTGGACCTGATGTGCAGAAACTTTCGCTGAAAATCAATCCCGCTTGGTGGGCTTCCGATCAGAAGGCGAAATGGTATCTCAGCAAAAGTGCATTTACACCTGGGTTGTCTTCCTGCGTGCTGGCGTTGGATATATGAGTGATAGCGGCAGACAGTTTGTTGCCGCTTTCCAGCGTATAGCCAAGGCCCAGTAAGCTGCGTATCTGAAAGCTGCCGCCCAGATCATTCAGTTCGTTGGATTCACTATAGTATCCCGGCATGACACTGCCCTCGATGAACCAACGGTCCGCAAAAGTGTAAAGCCCGATCAGGCCCGCGCCAACATGCGTGTCACCGTCGGTATCAACAGACAGGGCCGCACCCCAGGTGGCGCTGAAACGGGTCGCTTCGTAGAAAGAGCGATGCTGGTATTCCAGCGAAACAATCGCCTGATCTTCGCTCTCAGCGCTGGAATAATCTGCGTAGCCTGCTCCGAAAATGATGGATTGGGCTTGTGCTGCAGTAGCGGCTGTCAGCGCAAAAGCTAGAATAACAAGGGATTTCATTTTTACCTACTATGTCCGTCATTCGTTGGTATTGGTTTTATTGAGGAATGTAGGTGCATGTTTTCAATGGACGCAAGAACACAAATCGATGTCGATTTTGTGATGTGGCAGAATAGACTCGCGGCAGTGTTCAGGCACTTTGCCTTGCGCATTGCACCGGACCTGCCTAGAAGCGGCGCTCGAATGGTATCAGGAGGCCGTCATGGGCTTTAAAATGGGAATCGTGGGTTTGCCGAATGTTGGCAAGTCGACTCTCTTCAACGCACTGACCAAAACTGCGGCAGCTCAGGCGGCGAATTTCCCGTTCTGCACCATCGAACCCAATGTGGGGGATGTCGCCGTTCCTGATGACCGGCTGGATAAACTGGCGGCGATTGCGTCCTCGAAACAGATCATTCCAACCCGCATGACCTTTGTGGATATCGCGGGGTTGGTGAAAGGGGCCTCGAAAGGCGAGGGGCTGGGCAACCAGTTCCTGGCAAACATCCGCGAGACCGACGCGATTGCCCATGTGCTGCGTTGTTTCGAAGATGGTGACGTGACCCATGTGGATGGCCGCGTTGATCCGGTGGCCGATGCCGATACGATCGAAACCGAGCTGATGCTGGCCGATCTGGAAAGCATCGAAAAGCGTCGCGCCAATCTGGTGCGCAAGCTGAAGGGCAATGACAAAGAAGCGCAACAGCAGGACCGCCTGCTGGCCGAGGCGCAGGAGATGCTGGAAAACGGCAAGCCAGCGCGTCTGGTTGAAGTGTCTGATGAAGACGCCAAGGCATGGAAAATGCTGCAACTTCTGACCACCAAGCCGGTGCTTTATGTCTGCAACGTGTCCGAAGAAGAGGCCGCCGAAGGCAACGAGTACTCTGCCAAAGTCGCTGAGATGGCTGCAGCGCAAGGTAATGCTCATGTCATTATCAGTGCCAAGATCGAGGAAGAGATCAGCCTTCTGGAAGACGACGAGGCACAGATGTTCCTAGAGGAAATGGGCCTGGAAGAGCCCGGCCTCGACCGTCTGATCCGTGCCGGTTACGACCTGCTCAAGCTGGAAACCTATTTCACCGTCGGCCCGAAAGAGGCCCGGGCCTGGACCATCCGCACCGGCACCGCCGCACCACAGGCCGCAGGTGTCATCCACGGAGACTTTGAGAAGGGCTTCATCCGCGCCGAGACTATCGCCTATAACGACTACATCGCTGCCAATGGCGAGCAAGGTGCCAAAGAGGCGGGTAAGATGCGGGCCGAAGGGAAGGGCTACATCGTCAAGGATGGCGATGTGATGCACTTTTTGTTCAACACCTGAGAAGCCACCAAAGCAGCCACTGCTCAGCTCATAACCTCGGATTTTCTGCGAAGAACGGGCCGATATCGGGTTGCTCGTGTGTGAATGCCATTGTCCACTTCATGTTGTGGTGGGCTACGTAGATATCCGCGCCAAAAGATGTGAAATCTGGATATGTTTCTGAGACGCAGCGATACGACCATTTGATATCTTCATCAAAGATAACATACGCGGCAGGCCACTGGTTCTTATAGGCATTTAAAGCGTCATCGCCCGCCCGCGCGATTTGAAACCCGTAACTGAAACCATGCCAGCGAAAGCGATTGTGAATCCCGGAACCGGTTGATTTCTTTACGTTCCCGGCGAATGTCTGATGCCAGCATTGAACAACCTCACCACCTCCTTTGGAATTGAGAGGATCAAAATCGACGCATTCACGCACCAAGAAGTCCTCAATTTGGTTTCTCGTAAGGTTCATGGAATAATTCGGTTCTATGTTGTTGTTAAACCGGCATATCGCGCGTTATGGCGAAGTGTCAAAACCGCTCAGGTGGCAAGATGCGATCCTGTTAGTTTCATTTGGGCTGGAACAGCAGTTCGGCAGGCTCAACCACCCGAGTATTGCATGTATCTGAAGCGCCGATCCTGTGGCAGCCAACAAATTGACGATGCTCGCATCTCACACATTTCTCTCGTGCAGAAATGTGGTTAGTTTGGATTTTGACCTGATACTTGAGACAGCTCTAGATGATCGAAATCCGCGACCTGCAATTGCTCAGCGCATTGGCGCGGCATCGTCATTTCGCTAAGGCAGCTGAGGAATGCGGGATTTCACAGCCTGCGTTCTCGATGCGAATCCGAAACCTGGAGGATCGGCTGGGTGTCTCCATCGTTCGCCGTGCAAACCGATTTCAGGGGCTGACCGAAGAGGGCGAGATGATTGTTCAGCGCGCGCGGCGCATTCTCGACGACACCAAGGCTTTGGAACAACAGGTGCTCGCTGCAAAGGGTGAGATCACCGGCACGCTTATTTTGGGTGTGATCCCTACAGCGATTGCCTTCACCGGGCGTCTTACGAAGCGGTTGCGCGATGCGCATCCACGTATCGTGACCCGGATTGAAACAATGTCTGCAACGGCCATTCAGCACCGGTTGGACGAAGGAAGTCTGGATGCTGGCATCACTTATGGCGACAGTATCGGTACCGATCTACGGCAAGTGCAGCGCTTGTACGAAGAAACTTATGTCCTATTGGTCCCGTCGCATATGACCGATGAGACAGGCCCGATCCCATGGGCCCGCGTGGCCGAGTTTCCCCTGAGCCTGCTGGAACCACAGATGCAGAACCGGCGGATTCTGGATCGGATATTCGCCGAACAGGGCTTGCACCCGGATATTGTGGCCGAGACCAGCGGATTCACTGCCTCGATGGTCATGGCACGCGAGGGGCTAGCGGCCACCGTGATTCCACGCGTGCTGGTGCGGGCGCTGGGCGACCTGAAGGACACAAGGGTGCTGTCCCTGATCGAACCCGTGGTGAGCAAGCCGATTTGTCTGGCCACGCTCACTCGTGACCCGGAATTGCCCACGGTCGCGGCCTTACACACAGTGATGGCGTCTTTGCGGTGATAAGCTGTCGTTATCGTGCGATTGAAATATGCGATTTGACGATATGCTAGTCTGATGAGACACGGGGCCTCAATCGGAGGGCATCATGGCACCATTAGACACCAAGCCATCAGGCGCGCCAAAGGGCGTCTGGAAGTCAGGTAAAGGCAAGGGGCGGCACACGCCCAAAGGCCGTCAATTCTCGGACGAGGCACAAGCAGAAATTGCACGTCTGCTGGGCGACCGCCCGCGACGTCGCGATCTGCTGATTGAATTTCTGCATTTGATTCAGGACGCACACGGCCATATCAGCGCCGACCACATCGCCGCTCTGGCGGTTGAGATGCGGATCGGGCAGGCTGAGATTTACGAAACCGCTACCTTCTACGCCCATTTCGATGTGGTGAAAGAGGGTGAAACGCCTCCTCCGGCGTTGACGATCCGTGTGTGCGATTCGCTGTCCTGCGAATTGGCCGGTGCCCAGCAGCTGCAAAAAGCGCTGGAAGAGGGTTTGGATGCCTCGCAGGTCCGCGTTGTCCGTGCGCCCTGCATGGGACGCTGCGACACCGCTCCAGTGCTGGAGATCGGTCACAACCACATCGACCACGCGACCCCCGAAAAGGTGCAGGCCGCGATTGCGGCGAATGACACCCACGCCCATCTGCCCGATTACGAAGCCTTTGCGGTTTATGAAGCCAATGGCGGCTACGCCAAACTGAAAGAGCTGCGCGAGGGCGGCGATTGGGAGAAGGTGCAGGAAGACGTACTGTCCTCGGGCCTGCGTGGTCTGGGCGGCGCTGGCTTCCCGTCGGGCAAGAAATGGGGCTTTGTTCGCATGAATGAAGGCCAGCGTTATCTGGCTGTCAACGGCGATGAGGGCGAGCCTGGGACATTCAAGGACCGCTACTATCTTGAGCGCACGCCGCATGTCTTCCTCGAAGGGATGCTGATCGCCGCTTGGGCCGTCGAGGCAGAGACCTGCTTTATCTATATGCGCGACGAATACCCGGCAGTTCTGGAAATCCTGCGTCGTGAGATTACCGCGCTCGAACAAGCCGGGATCGTCGAAGAAGGCTATATCGACCTGCGCCGTGGTGCTGGCGCTTACATCTGCGGTGAAGAATCCGCGATGATCGAGTCGATCGAAGGCAAAAAAGGACTGCCGCGTCATCGTCCTCCGTTCGTGGCGCAGGTTGGGGTCTTTAACCGTCCGACCTTGGTGCACAATGTCGAGACGCTCTATTGGGTGACCAAAGTTTGCCGTGAAGGGCCTGAATGCCTTAACAGCACCGAAAAGAACGGTCGCAAGGGTTTGCGTAGCTATTCGGTCTCGGGTCGTGTCGCAAAGCCGGGCGTTTACCTTCTGCCCGCTGGCTCGACCATTCTGGACGTGATCGAGGCTGCCGGAGGTATGGCCGGGGGCCAGACCTTCAAGGCTTATCAGCCGGGTGGTCCATCCTCGGGTCTGTTGCCTGCATCGATGGATGACATCCCGCTGGATTTCGACACGTTGCAACCGCATGGCACCTTCATCGGGTCCGCTGCGGTTGTGGTTCTGTCCGATCAGGACACCGCACGCAATGCGGCACTGAACATGCTGCGCTTCTTCGAAGACGAAAGCTGCGGCCAGTGCACGCCCTGCCGTGCAGGCTGCGAAAAGGCGGTCAAGCTGATGCAAGCCGACAAATGGGATCAGGAACTGCTGGAAGACCTGTGTCAGGTCATGGGCGATGCCTCGATCTGCGGTCTGGGGCAGGCGGCCCCGAACCCGATCCGCCTGGTCATGAAACATTTCGCTGACGAAATCTGAGGGAGACAGCCATGCTTGATGCAAGCCCAAACAAGACCGTCACCTTCAACCTGAATGGCGAAGATGTCACCGTGCCCGAGGGCTGGACCATCTGGGAAGCCGCAATGGGGCAGGGGTTCACTATCCCTCACCTGTGTCACAAGCCGCAACCCGGTTACAAACCCGACGGCAATTGCCGTGCCTGCATGGTCGAGGTAGAAGGCGAGCGCACGCTGGTCGCCTCGTGCATCCGTCCGGCAGCCGACGGCATGGTGGTTAAGACCGACAGCGACCGGGCCGAGAAATCGCGCGCGATGGTCATGGAGCTGTTGGTCGCGGATCAGCCTGAGGAAGCGCACGACACCTCCAGCCACTTCTGGGATATGGCCAAGCTGAACCATGTCAGCGACAGCCGTTTCCCGGCGAAGGAGGCCGAGAAAATCCCGCTGTTGGATGACAGCCACGTTGCGATGCGCGTCAATCTGGACGCCTGCATCAACTGCAACCTCTGCGTCCGGGCCTGCCGCGACGTGCAGGTCAACGATGTGATTGGTATGGCCGGTCGTGGCCACACAGCGCAGGTGGTGTTCGACCAGAACGACCCGATGGGTGCTTCGACCTGTGTGGCTTGTGGTGAATGCGTGCAGGCCTGCCCGACCGGTGCTTTGATGCCAGCAACCGTACTGGATGACCAGCAGCGAGGCGACAGCAAGGACTACGACTCGGAAACGGAAAGCGTCTGCCCGTTCTGCGGCGTGGGCTGTAAGGTTTCGCTCAAGGTCAAAGACGGTAAGGTGAAGTATGTCGAGGGCATCAACGGCCCCGCAAACGAAGGTCGTCTGTGCGTCAAAGGCCGCTTTGGCTTTGACTACATTCACCATCCGCATCGCCTGACCAAGCCGCTGATCCGTCGCGAGGATGCTCCAGCCAAGGGATTGAACGTCGATCCCGGCAACCTGGATACCCATTTCCGTGAAGCAACGTGGGAAGAGGCGATGGATTTGGCCGCGACCAAGCTGATAGACTTGCGCGACGAAGACCCGCGCAGCGTTGCAGGCTTCGGCTCGGCCAAGTGCACCAACGAAGAAGCCTATCTGTTCCAGAAGTTCATCCGTCAGGGCTTCCGCCACAACAACGTCGACCACTGCACCCGTCTGTGCCACGCGTCATCTGTTGCGGCCCTGATTGAGAATGTGGGCTCGGGTGCTGTGACCGCGACCTTCAACGAGATCGAAAACGCGGATGTGGCGATCATCATCGGGGCCAACCCGATTGAAAACCACCCTGTCGCTGCGACCTACTTCAAGCAGTTCACCAAACGTGGTGGCAAGCTGATCGTTATGGACCCGCGCGGCGTTGGGATGCGCAAGTTTGCTGATGAGATGCTTCAATTCCGTCCGGGTGCGGATGTCTCGATGCTGAACGCGATCATGAACGTGATCGTGGAAGAAGAGCTCTATGACAGCCGGTACATCCACCGCTGGACCGAAAACTGGGAAGCCGAAAAAGAACACCTGCGCCAGTTCACGCCTGAGGCTATGTCGCCGATCTGTGGCATCGAACCGGATCAACTGCGCCGAGTGGCGCGCACCTTTGCACAAGCCAAGGCCGGTCTGATTTTCTGGGGTATGGGTGTCAGCCAGCACATCCACGGCACCGACAACTCGCGCTGCCTGATCTCGTTGGCTCTGATGACCGGCAATGTTGGTAAACCCGGTGCGGGTCTTCACCCGTTGCGCGGTCAGAACAACGTGCAAGGTGCCTCAGACGCGGGCCTGATCCCGATGTTCCTGCCGGACTATCAGTCCGTTAGCGACGACGGCATTCGGGCCAAGTTCACCAACGTCTGGAATGACGACCGCGACTTCTCGAACGAGAAGGGGCTGACCGTCACCGAGATCATCGATCAGGCTTATGCGGGCAAAATCAAGGGTATGTACATCCAGGGGGAAAACCCCGCCATGTCCGACCCCGATGTGAGTCACGCGCGCGACGCGCTGGCTAAGCTGGAACTGATGATCGTGCAGGATATCTTCCTGACCGAAACGGCGAACTATGCCGACATCATTCTGCCCGCCTCAGCGCTCTATGAGAAGAACGGCACCGTGTCGAACACCAACCGTCAGGTACAGCGTGTGCGACCTGCCGTTAACCCTCCGGGCGAAGCGCGCGAGGATTGGAAGATCACCGTTGAGCTGGCGCAGCGGATCGGTTTGAACTGGGATTATTCCGATGTTTCTCAGGTCTTTGCTGAGATGAAGCTGACGATGAATTCGCTCGACAACATCACGTGGGAACGGCTTGAGACGGAGACGATAACTTATCCGTCACTGTCCGAGACAGACCCAGGTCAGGCGATTGTGTTCGGCGATGGTTTCCCACGTGCGGATGGTCGCGCCCGGTTCACGCCAGCCAGTGTCATCCCACCGGATGAGGCCCCGGATGATGAATACCCGATGATCGCCACCACTGGGCGCCAGCTGGAGCATTGGCATACGGGGTCGATGACCCGCCGGTCCAACGTTCTGGATGCCGTGGAACCTGAAGCGAACTGCTCGATGAACCCGCGTACATTGAAACTGATGGGGATTGAGCCGGGCGATATGATTCGTCTGACTACTCGCCGCGGTTCGATTGAAATCATGGTGCGGGCCGACCGGGCGATTGCCGAGGATATGGTGTTCATCCCGTTCGCCTATGTCGAGGCGGCGGCGAATATCCTGACCAACTCGGCCATCGATCCTTATGGCAAGATCCCCGAGTTCAAGTTCTCGGCAATTCGCGTCGAAAAGATCGCAGACGCCGTCGCGGCAGAATAGTCTTCAATCAACTGAAAAAAGGCGGCCCTTTGGGGTCGCCTGTATTTTCAGTAGTCGCGTTCGAAAAAGATACCCAAACCCGTCTCGCCCCGGCCATCCACCGTGCCGCGAACCGTGAAGCTGTCGGTGACGTCGAGGTTCAAGTTCACCTCGGTGTCACCTTCGGTATTGACGGTGAAATCGGTGTAGAGATTGTCGCTTAGATATGCGCCCGCACCAAGGCTGCCGCCACCGCCCTCAGTCGCGCCAAGGTCGATAGTGTCCAGGCCCGTGGCCTCGCGCACCCCTTTGGTAGTATCCCCGCCGGCGCCGCTGAGTTGGGCCAATGAGGCCGCCATCTGCGCAATGACAAACGGTGACAGTTCTGAGAACCGGTTGCCGAACAAGAGCATTGCAAGCGCTTCCTCGGTCGGGCGTTCAGGATCTGAGAAAACGTCGACCTCGGGTGAGTCCAGCGGCCCGGCGATCTCGATCGTTGCGGTGCCGTCCGAGGTGCTGGAGGACGATTCAAACTCGATATATGGCGTCAGGTCACCCTGCAGAGTGACCACACCCTTAGTCAGCGCAAGGCGGCGACCAAGGATATCGATATTACCGCGGATAAGCTCAATCTGGCCTGACGGCACAACAGAAGTTGTAGTTCCACCAATTTGTATGCGACCGCCCAGTTCCGCGTTCACGCCGCGTCCTCGGACAAAAACTGCCTTGGGTGCAAGCAATCCGATGTCGAGCGACATGCGCGAGTTGCTTTTAGTCTCATCCTCGGTTTCCACCAGATTGGCGCGTTCCCGCGTTACAAAACCGGCACGGCTTTCGTTCAGGTGTTGGATCGTCGGAATTGGTGCTGCGCCAACTGCTCCTGCGGCGGCTGCAAGATTGATGTTGGTTTCGCCAAAGTTGATCTGCCCGGCCAGCGAACTGTTACCGGCCAATGCCCCGGTCAGGGCGATCTGACCGTTCAATGTGGTCTCATAGAGCAGCTTGTCTGTCAGCACGAGATTGTTGAGCGCCGTGGTTATCTGGGCGTTGAAGGGTGGGGTCAGATCAATCGGGCCGTTGACGGTAAACTCTCCGCCCGCGCGTAACCCACCCTGCAGTGCAATCGTGGCGCGGCTTTGCGCGATGTTTACGGAACCCCCGATGCCAGTGATTGTCTGTCCCACATCGGGCAAGGCCATCGACGCGCCGGATGTTGAAATCGTTCCGCTAAGCGCATCCAGCGCAGGTGCCCCTTTCAGGGCCAGATCGAACCGGGCAGTACCGGCCAGATTGTTGGGAGAGATAAATGCATTGGCGATACCGATGTTGACACCGCCCTGCATCTTCAGGTCCGCTTCGCCGCTGGTTTCGTTAAAGGTCCCGGCAACCGTTGTATTGATATCGGCGGGGCCATTAGCCTTTGCGTCGATGGTCCACATCCCGGCGTCGCGGCGGGCGGTACCACTGGCGGCGACGGTTCCGGGGAAATCGGGCACAAAACGTTCGACCCGATTCAGGCGGGCGTCAAAATTTAGATCCGCGGTGCCACCGGTTTCTACGGTTCCGGTTAAATTGGCGTACGAGCTATCAGGTCCCTGCAGGCGCGCATTGCCTTCCAAACCGGACCCTGTCGGGGCGACGTTGCCATCCAGCGTGAGCGGCCCGGACAATGTGGAAGATAGACGGCCGATGTCGTCCAGCATGGCCGAGAAATCGAGGCCACCGGCCTCCCGATCCAATCGGCCCGATGCATCTGCGGTCAGCGCGGTTCCGTTCAGACTGAAAGTGCGGATGTTCAGCCCCTGATCATCGTTGGCGGCATCCACGTTCAGCGTGGTTCGTCCCTGTACCAACGCATCTACGGCTTGGATACCCGTGGCAAGGTCGTCTGCGCTCAGGTTGCCTTTGATATCAAAGGCCTTGCTGCTTTGCGCGGCCCGACCGGTGACGTCGGCATCAATCGACCCGGCCAGATCAAGCCCGGCGAGGCCGGAGAACAAAGACAGGTCGGGGGCGTTCAGCTTGGCGCTTCCATCCACCGCGATGTTTCCGGTGGGGTCATCGATGGATGCGCCTACCTCAGCAGTAATAGCAGCACTTTTGACCGTGGCGTTTCGAATAACGATTTGGTTGCCCGAATGCGCACCGTCCAGATTGATTGATGTCCGGCCTTTCAACAGCGGGTCGAACTCGCTCATCCCGGTTTCGATATTTGTTCCGATCACGCTGGCTTGGCCGTCGAATTCCAACGTCTGTACGGTGCCTTTGCCATCCAGCCGGGCCTGTAATGCGCCCGCCAGATCACGCTGTGCGATGCCTGAGAACACCGCCAGATTTGGGGCGTTCACGCTGGCCTGACCGTCAATCGTCAGATTGCCATTTGGCGTCGTGACCGTGCCGCTGGCCTGCGCTGTCAGAGCGTCGCCGTTCACGGTGAAATCGCGAATTGTTACCCCTTCGGTGTCGCGTTTGGCATCCAGAACGATTTCGGTTTCACCCGTGATCATTGGATCAATATCGTCACGCCCGGTCACCAGATCACGACCATTCACCGTGACCTTGCCGTCAAAGCTGCGTTCCAGTGGCGAGCCCTTGCCAGCCACCTGTATCGAAGCTTCGCCACCAAGTTGAAGCTGAGCCAGGTCCGAGAACCGCGACAGGTCGGTCGCCTGCAGCAGTGCCGTGCCATCAACCTGCAACCCGGTCGCAAGCCCGCTGATCAACGCATCAGCGTCTAGGGTATAGTCGCTGCCGACCAGTTCGACCCCGGACAATTGCAATGTCTGGTCGCTACCGTACTCGAACTGTCCATCCAGTGTGATCTGATTTCCGACGGCGGCATTCAGTGCGGCATCTGTCAGATCAATGCCATCCAGCACAGCCTGCAGATCGCCATCGACCGACAGCCCGCTGGATTGATCTAGCGTGCCTTGCCCGCTGATCCGTGCATGATCGAGGTTCAGGTTGGGGGTTTCAATCTTGTTGGTCGTCAGGCTCAGGTCCCAGAGGTTGCCATTCTCGGTATTGTACAAGGCCGAAATCTGAGCCGCGCCGATTGACGTATCGCCGCCGCTGACGGGCAGAACGACCTTGTCACCTTCCGGCGGCGTGATACGACCTTGCAGGGCGACCAGTTTCAGAACACCACCCGAAGCAAGGCTGAGTTCGCTTTTGAGGTCCAGCGCTTCCGAGGTAATCTCGATATCCGATATATCCAGCGCCCCGTCAGAATGGGTGCGCCCATCTACAAACAGCCGTGTGTCGGTACCGAAGAACGTGTCCATCTCTTCGGCCAGAAACGGCGTCAGGTCGCCTCCGACATCGGCAGTAAACGCGATTCCATCGGAAGCGTTGCCACTCTCTTCGGCTGTGCGCAGTCGTACCTGACCGGACACGCGAAGCTGCTGATCGCTGCTTAGACCGATATCAGCATTAAAATCCGTTATCGGCCCCGAGCCTTTTGCAGTCAGCTCAAGCGGCGGGGCATCGGGGATGGACAGGGCCGTTGCGATCAGACCGCCTGATTCTTCGGCTACGGTCAAGTCCAGATCGATCTGGCGGCTGTCGTTCTGAAAGCCTGCTTTCAGATCAATCGTGTCCCCGGCGCGGTCCAGTCGGTCGATATCCAGCGTAGTATCCAGTGTTCCATCAGCCAGCGATAGGTTGCCGTTCACGGCAAGCTCGGCAGCGATGCCGATCAGCGGCTCACCTAAAGACAGGTCATCGACGCGCAGCTCTCCGATTTCGATCGAAACCGGAAGCTCAGGTAGTTGGAAGGGTTGGGTTTCGGCTGAAGGGGGCGGTGCGTCCTTTGTTGTTGTACCGGGTGCGCGGGCGATATCGATTTCCTGCGCCGATAGTGTGTTGACCGAGAACCGACCGCGCAGCAGTGCCAATCGGTTCCAGTCCAATTCAGCGTTTTTAATGGTGAGCCAGACGCCGTCGTCATCGGCGACTGTGATTTCCTGAATCGTCGCACGCGAACTTAAGGCACCTTCAAGGCCGATCACCCGCACATTCTGATCATCACCGGACAGGGTATCTTGCAGAAACTGCTCGATCATGCTGCCGCCCTCGTCCTGAGCGGTCGCCGCGATGGGAACGGTGATCGCTGCTGAACTTAGCAACAAGGGATATACAACGCGACGCATCAAAAGGCCTGCCCGATCCCGAGGTAGAATTGCAGCCCGTCACCCGTATCGCCCTGAACCGGCACCGCAAGGTCAAAGCGCAAGGGCCCGAAGCCGCCCAGATCATAACGGATTCCAAGGCCCGCGCCAGAATGCTCTTCCGCGCCGCTGCCGATGAATGAGGACGTGTCGACCACACCGTAGTCATAAAACCCAACCAACGAGATTGCGTCAGTGACTTTGCCTCGGACCTCGGCTGAGAGCCCCAGAAAGGATTTGCCACCGGCGACACCATCCCCGACGGGGATACCTAGGCTTTCAAATGGCTGACCCCGTACTGTACCGGCACCACCCGAGAAGAACAGGAAATCTGGAGTCACACCATCTGCCGGAGGTCCGAGGACCGATCCCAACTGCACCCGGCCTGCCAACACCAGCCGACCGGCGGTGCCCAGATCGTTATAGGCGCGACCGTCAAAGAACATTCTCAGGCCGGTATCCGACCCGGAGAACCCGACAAAGGGCATGACTTGCGAGTCTAGATAATAACCGCGCGTCGCGCTGACCTTGCTGTCGCGTTCATCCCATTCTGACCGGAACGGAAGAATGAAGTATCGAAACTTGCGCCCATCGCCATAGGCGTCATCTGCGTCCGACCATTGGAAACCTGCCGAGGCTTCGGCGTAGAGGCGGTCAGAGAATGTGCGGCGTGCACCATAGGCAAGCGAGGCGACGGTGACGTTGTAGTTTTCGGTATTGCGCCGTTCCAGCAGGGCGCTCCAGAATGTATTGTCGTCAGGGCCCAGACGATCAGGTTGATCCAGCCGCAGACCAATGCGTCCATCGATATCCTCGGCACCGCCGATATTGCGGATTGCCGCCTCGAACCGCAGCCTTTCGGCTCGCCGGAAAACGTTTCGATGGGTCCACGTAGCTGTAAGATCAACCCCGTCGCGCGAGGCAATCTCGGCCCCAAAGGTCAGGCGGCGCGGTGGCAGGTCTTCAAACGTCGCGTCGAAATCAAGCGTGCCATCCGGGTTGGGTTCTTCATGTTCCTTGAGCGAAACCGTAGCGAATGTGCCGGTACGCCGCAGGCGGGTGCCAACCTTTTGGACCTGTTCAGGCGAATAAACCTCACCCGACGGGAAGCCTGCGACTTTCTCGATCGACCGATGGCGGACATTTGTATCGCCCTGAATGATCATTTTGCCGAACCGCAACCTTGGCCCCGGAGCCAGATCAATTGTCGCGTCCAGCCGTGCCTGCGCATGGCGCGCTATTACTTTCTGATCTTCCACTTCCGCCTTGGCATGGCCTGTATCGCGCCAGCCCTGCACCCCGGCCGAAGCCGCCTGTTGGATCGCTCCGGTGGTCGCGGTCTTGCCCGTGGCGAACTCTTCGGGCAGTTCCGTGCCCGGTGCCAGCGGTTGCACGACAGCCGTTCCGAACTTGAACTTCCGTCCCGGTGTGACAAGGATGGTCGCCCGTTTGAATTGGGCTGGAACGTTCAGCGAATTGATTTTGGCGGCTTCCTGCCCGTCAAGCTTGATGCTGACGACGGGGCTGAAATAGCCTTCGTCGTACATGATCTGAACGATGGTGCGGTAGTCGGACAAAGCTGCCGACAGTATTTCCAGTGACGTATCAAGACCACGCGATTCCGAGGTGAAGATGGATGAAGTCTCTTCCAAGCGGTCGACCAGATCTTCAGATGCACCAGGGGCGGATAGGGTCGTTTCTAGCGCGGTAGCAAGATTGGGGGACAAGGCCACAAACGCACCAAAAAGCCAGCCTCTCAGATCGCTGCGCGGTCTGCTCCCTGTCATTGTCTGGCTCCAACTGCCCCAAGTCGAAATCGCTATGGCCGCGAAACAAAACGAATGCGGCGTGTTGAATTCATTTAGAGCATCTGACGGCGCTTAGGGGAAGAACTAAACAAAGTTCAGGTGTTTTTATTGGCAAACTCGTGTGCCAATCCGCTACAGACCGGCATTTCGGAACCAGCGAACAATCGCATCCCGGTCTTCAGGTTCCATATAGGTCACGTTCGCGGGAGGCATGGCATGTGTGACGCCGGATTGCAGATAAATCTGCTGCGCGTTCTGAGCAATGTCAGCTTTTGTTTCCAGCAGGACACCTTTGGGTGCCCACAGGATGCCTTCCCAGACAGGCTCGCGCGCGTGGCACATAGAACAGCGACCCAGAACTATGTCCTGTGCTTCTTCAAAGCCATCCGCTGATGCGAATTTCTGTTCGTAGGGAGTTAGTTGCCGGGCTTCGGCCTCTTCCAACGGGTCGTTCATCGAAGCAGTCGACAACCACATGATGGTCATGAACAGCAAAGCCGTTACCAACCAGGTCCAGGTTGGGTTTCCAGCGCGCGCATGGCGGGTGTTGAAATAGTGCCGGATCGTGACACCCATCAGGAAGACCAGCGCGGCGATGATCCAATTGTACTCGGTCGCAAAAGCCAGCGGATAGTGGTTCGACAACATCAGAAACACGACCGGCAATGTCAGATAGTTGTTGTGGGTCGAACGCAGCTTGGCGATCTTGCCGTATTTCGGATCAGGTGTGCGCCCGTTCTTTAGATCGTCCACCACAATGCGCTGGTTTGGCATGATGATGAAAAACACATTTGCGGTCATGATTGTGGCCGTGAAAGCCCCCAGATGCAGCATCATCGCGCGACCGGTGAATATCTGGTTATATCCCCAGCCCATAATCACCAGCAGCACGAACAGAAGAACCATCAGCAATGTCGGACGCTCGCCCAATCCCGACTTGCAAAGAAAATCGTAGACCAGCCAACCGACAGTCAGCGAGGCAGCCGAGATCAATATGCCTTGCCATAGCGCCAGATCCGCCTTTTGGGCATCGATCAGATAGAGCTCTCCGCCTACCCAGTAGACGATCATCAGTAGCGCGGCACCGCTGAGCCATGTGGCGTAGCTTTCCCATTTAAACCAGGTCAGGTGGTCGGGCATACGCTCCGGAGCGACGAGATATTTCTGGATGTGATAGAATCCTCCGCCATGGACTTGCCATTCCTCGCCGTCCGCCGGTCCGGGGATATCGCGGTTCAAACCAAGATCCAGCGCGATGAAGTAGAAGGATGATCCGATCCAGGCAATCGCGGTGATAACGTGCAACCAGCGCACGCCAAAACCAATCCAATCCCAGAACACGGCGAAGTCGTACATGCTTATGTCTCCGATTGCGTTGCGCCACACTAGGCAAACGGGCTTTTCTTCGGTATTCCCGTATATTGTCAAACTGTATCAAAAAAAACGATAAGATGTCCTATCTCGACAACATTCGAACCTTTGTCCGGGTCTATGACTTGGGCAGCATGTCAGCCGCCGGGCGGGATATGAGAATTTCACCTGCGGTGACGTCGGCGCGAATTTCGCAGTTGGAGGATCATCTGGGAGTACGCCTGTTTCAGCGCACAACTCGGAACCTGACACCAACGGAGCAGGGACGGGCGTTCTACCCCGGCGCGGTTGCGGTTCTGGATGCAGTTGATGAGGCAGAAGCCCAGGTCACGCATCTGACCGAAGCCCCCCGCGGGTCTCTGTTTGTTGCTGCGCCCTTGGGCGTCGGGCGCCGGTTATTGGCGCCTCATGTGCCTGATTTTCTGTCAGAATACCCTGAGATTGATGTGCGTCTAAGACTGACAGACCGTTCGGTTGATCTGACCACTGAAGGCTTGGATCTGGCTTTTTTCATCGGTCAGCCCGAAGACAGTACATTGCGCATTCGCAAGATTGCGGATTGCCAGCGTGTGCTATGTGCAGCCCCTGATTACGTGCGCCGATGTGGGATGCCAGAAGCTGGATCCGATCTGATTTCAGGCAAGCATGAATGCTTGAACCTGCGCTTCCCCGGCGCGGCAGAGTTTCAGTGGATGCTGGAAACACCCGATGGCCCGAAACGATTTGCTGTCTCGGGCAGGTATGAATGTGACGATGGTGATGTTTTGACCGATTGGGCGCTGTCCGGGCAAGGTATTGCCATGAAACCCGTTTTTGAGGTGTCAGAGCACTTGAAGGCGGGGAGGCTGATCCCGGTGGCGATGAAGACGCCTCCGGTTCCCGTGCAAATGGCCTGCCTGTATACGCATCGCCGCCATCAGGACCCGAAGGCGCGGCTGTTTATGGATTTCATGATTGACCGGATCGGCAAAGTGGTTCGAAGCGCCGAAGTCTAGGGCTAGCTGCCCCGGTAGGTCGAGTAGCCGTAGGGGGACAACAGCAGCGGAACGTGGTAGTGCGCGTCCGCATCGGACATGCCAAAGCGGATCGGCACCTGATCCAGAAACAGAGGATCATCGCCATCCTGACCCGTCGCGCGCAGGTAATCTCCGGCGAAGAATATCAGCTCATAAGTGCCGGTTTTAAAGTCGTCCTGCGGTAAGATCGGGCTATTGGTTCGGCCATCCGCGTTGGTTTCCATCTCGACCAGTTTACGGTGCGAGTTCCCTGACACTTTGTAGAGCGCGATTTTCAACCCCTCAGCGGGGCAGCCGCGCGCCGTGTCGAGAACGTGGGTTGTCAGATAGCCAGCCAAGGGTCTCTCCTATGTGTTTCTTTTGGTGTGCCACAGTCTGGGCCAAACCGCAAAATGGTTGAAATGCCGAAAGAAGTGGAAACAGTGTTCGGATTGATTTGATAATCAATAGACCGTTTCTGCGGTAAAGCTGTCAAAACACCTAATCGGACTGGAAGACCCTATGCAGCCGCCTCGTTACCCCCGCGATATGATCGGATACGGAGCCAACCCACCTGACGCCGCATGGCCTGGCGGGGCGAAACTGGCTGTGCAGATTGTGTTGAACTACGAAGAAGGTGGAGAAAACTGTGTTCTGCACGGGGACGCTGCGTCCGAGGCCTTCTTGTCCGAGATCGTTGGGGCGGCGCAGTGGCCGGGCCAGCGTCATTGGAACATGGAATCGATCTATGAATACGGCTCGCGGTCGGGGTTCTGGCGCCTGCATCGCTTGATGAAAGACCTACCGATCACCGTTTATGGTGTGGCTACCGCGTTAGCGCGTTCGCCAGATCAGGTTGCGGCGATGAAATCGGCAGGGTGGGAGATTGCCAGCCATGGCCTGAAATGGGTCGAGCACAAGGATATGCCTGAGGCAGAAGAACGGGCCCAGATCGCCGAAGCGATCCGTCTGCATGCCGAAGTCGTAGGGGATCGCCCGCGCGGCTGGTACACTGGGCGCTGTTCGGACAACACCGTGCGTCTGGTCGCCGAGGAAGGTGGCTTTGCTTATGTTGCCGATACCTATGCAGACGATCTACCCTACTGGATGCAAACCGGTGGTCGGGATCAGTTGATTGTTCCCTACACGCTGGATTGCAACGACATGCGCTTTGCGACGCCACAGGGGTTCAACGCCGGGGATCAGTTCTATTCATATCTGAAAGACAGTTTCGACGCGCTTTATGCGGAAGGCGAAGCTGGCGCGCCCAAGATGCTGTCGATCGGTTTGCACTGTCGCCTGATCGGGCGACCGGGACGCGTCATGGCGCTGAAACGGTTTCTGGATTACGCGCGCGGGTTCTCGGACGTGTGGTTCGCGACGCGATTGCAGATTGCCGAGCATTGGGCCGAAAAGCACCCGGCGGCTGAGCGTCCACAACCCTCGCAAATGGGCCGCGAAGAATTCGTCTCTGCGTATGGAGGTATCTTCGAGCATTCCGCTTGGATCGCCGAGCGCGCCTATGATCTGGAATTGGGCGCGGCGCATGACACGGCAGGCGGATTACACAATGCTTTGACCCGCATGTTCCGGTCCGCCTCAACCGAGGAACGGTTGGGCGTTTTGACGGCCCACCCTGATCTCGCGGGAAAACTGGCGCAGGCTAAGCGGCTGACACAGGAAAGCACGTCCGAGCAAGCCTCGGCAGGGCTTGATGCGCTGACGGATGAGGAACGCGCCACCTTCACCGAACTGAACCAGCGCTATACGAAAAAATTCGGCTTTCCGTTCATCATTGCCGTACGGGACCACAATAAGGCTTCGATCCTAAACGCATTCGAACGGCGCATCGAACAGGATCGCGAAACCGAGTTCGCCGAGGCCTGCCGACAGGTCGAGCGGATTGCCGAGTTCCGTTTGCGCGATGTGCTGCCCTCATGACTCAGATTGTCGTTGAACCGATCTCGGCTGAGGCTTTCGCGCCGTTTGGTGATCTGATCGATATCTCGGGCGAGCCCGACAAGATCATCAATCAGGGCCAGTGCGGGCGGTATCATGATCGGGCGAGGCTGGATTTCGCGGACGCCCGCGCGGGTATCAGCCTGTTCAACGCCAACCCACGCGAACTGCCTTATCAGCTAGAGATGGTTGAGCGTCATCCTGACGGCAGCCAGGCGTTCATTCCGATGACTCACCAGCCCTTTCTCGTGATCGTCGCCCCGGATGAGGAGGGGCAACCGGGTCGTCCTCGCGCGTTCATTACACAGCCAGGACAGGCGGTGAACTATCACCGGGGAACATGGCACGGAGTTCTGACACCCTTGCATGGACCCGGTCTGTTCGCAGTCGTTGATCGGATCGGGGAAGGCCCGAACTTGGAGGAATACTGGTTCAGCACACCGTACGAGGTGGTCAACCGCTGAAACCAGAACCGAAGCCGCCGGAGAAGCGGTAAGAACCCCATTGGATCTTAGGGAGGACAATGAGATCATGGCTGAAACTTCGATAGGGACGCCCGAACAGCTTCGGGACCCGAACTTCACACCCGCCTTGCACAAGGCGATACCGCTGGGCATTCAGCACGTTTTGGCGATGTTCGTCTCGAACGTGACACCGGCCATCATCGTGGCGGGTGCTGCCGGTTTTGGATTTGGGTCGAACTCCCCGGATTTTCCCGAATTGCTGTACCTGATCCAGATGTCGATGCTGTTCGCTGGGCTGGCGACCCTGCTGCAGACTATCACGATTGGCCCGGTTGGAGCGGCTCTGCCGATTGTACAGGGAACGAGCTTTGCGTTTTTGCCCATCATGATCCCTCTGGTCGCCGGAAAAGGCGTGGATGCCTTAGGGGCGCTGTTTTGCGGTGTCCTGGTTGGCGGCTTGTTTCATGCCTTTCTTGGCCTCTTCATAGGCAAGATACGGTTTGCGCTTCCGCCGCTGGTCACCGGACTTGTCGTAACAATGATCGGTTTGGCGCTGGTCAAGGTCGGTATTCAATACGCCGCTGGTGGTGTGCCTGCGATTGGCACCCCGGAATACGGATCGCTGCTTAACTGGTCGGCAGCTTTGGTTGTGGTTGTTGTGACGCTTGGCCTCAAGTTCTTTGCGCGCGGCATGCTTTCGGTGTCTGCCGTACTGGTCGGATTGGCGGTTGGTTACGTCTATGCTCTGATGGTCGGCATGGTGACGTTCGAAGCCATCGGCACAAGTTGGTCACGCGCCTCAGCTTTTGCTCTGCCCGTACCGTTCAAATATGGATTTGAGTTCTCTCTCGCCGCCGTGATCGGCTTTTGTCTCATGTCTTTCGTCTCGGCCATCGAGACTGTCGGTGACGTATCAGGAATCACCAAAGGTGGTGCAGGTCGCGAAGCAACCGACAAGGAAATCGCGGGCGCGACTTATGCAGATGGTTTCGGAACAGCGATTGCCGGTATGTTTGGCGGGTTTCCCAATACGTCCTTCAGCCAGAATGTCGGTTTGATTGCGATGACGGGCGTCATGAGCCGCCATGTTGTGACCTGTGGAGCTATCTTCCTGATCCTGTGTGGCCTTGTGCCAAAAGTCGGGGCAATTATCCGCACCGTGCCTATCGAAGTGCTGGGCGGTGGTGTGATCGTCATGTTCGGCATGGTGGTCGCGGCAGGTATTTCGATGCTGTCAGACGTGGATTGGAACCGTCGTAACATGGTGATCTTTGCGATTTCGCTGTCGATCGGTCTTGGGTTGCAGCTGGAACCCGGCGCGGTTCAGCACCTACCTGATACACTTCGTATCCTGATGACCAGCGGCCTGCTGCCCGCAGCGCTGATCGCCATTGTACTGAATTTGGTCCTGCCAGAAGAATTGGCCGAAGAATCGACTGAAGAGGTTTCAGGGGGTATGGCCGGTCACGGGGCGGGTAGCCTACCTCACGATTGAAGTCTTGAAGTAATCCGCAGCGTGCTTCAGCGCTGCGGATTACCCGGTGTTTGCCATTAGGCGCGCGACATCCAGCATGCGGGCTGAAAACCCCCATTCATTGTCGTACCAGCCAAAAACCCTGATCTGCCTCTCTCCAATCATGCGCGTCTCGGGCCCCGCCACCACCAGTGACTCAGGGCGGGACCGCAAATCAGATGACACCAAGGGCAGATCGGTCCATCCCAGCACGGCAGAAGCTGCGACCGCGTCGCGAAAGGCTTGGTCGAACTGCTCAGCGCTCATGCCACGTTCAAGCGTGGCGACAAGATCAACGGCAGATACGCTGGCCGTCGGAACACGCACCGCGGCCCCCGACACACGACCGGCCAGGTTTGGCAAGACGATATCAATCAAATGCGTCGCGCTCGAAGTCGTGGGCACCATCGACAATGCCCCGGCGCGCGATCGGGCTAGATCCCCGCGTGGCGCATCGACCATCGGCTGGCTGTTTGTATAGCAGTGGATGGTGGTCATGTGCCCGGACACAAGCCCGCCGATTTCATCAATCAGCTTGACGAGCGGTGCCAGACCATTGGTGGTGCAGGATGCATTTGAAACGATCCGTGCGCTGCCCAATTGATCTTCGTTTGCCCCCAGCACCAGTGTGACTTCGGCAGCGGGTGAAGGGCCGGAAATCAACACTTTATCCGCCCCAGCAGTCAAGCCCCGGCTGGCCACGTCGGATGTTCGCGCGATGCCGGTGCAATCGAGCATGACATCGACGCCGGACAGATCGACCTGTGCCAAATCGGCGCTGTGAGACATCAGAATAACGCGGCCATCGATATTCAGTGCTTCACCTTCGGTCGTGACCGAACCCTGATAGGGGCCAAACGTGCTGTCATATTTGAACAGGTATGCGCATGTTTCCAGCGGTGCGATATCGTTGATCAGCACCAGTTCTACATCCGAATGCTGCGGCAGGCTTAAGACCTGACGCAGAATGGTGCGGCCGATACGGCCGAATCCGTTGATCGCGAGTTTCATGCGCAAGCTATGGCAGGCAGATCAGGCGATCTCAATCAAAGTATTGTACCAATTTCAGTTGCAGCTGACCTGCGAAAAGAACTGGCCCGAAATGTTCTGGTACATGCTGGAATAGATCGCCTTGCAGCCGGTCGCCTTCTGTATCGCGGCCATTGCCTGGATGGTGCGAAGACGTGGCGGCGGGCCAAAGGGGTTCAAATTGTTGTTGTCCCGCGTCGCCCGATAAACCACAGGCGCGTCCGAGACCTGCGTCACCGCCCATGTGCGGCTCATGACGAAAACGGATTTGGTTTCTTCCTTGGCTGCGACCGGGGCGGCGTTGAACGCCGAAAGGCCAAGGGTGGCAACCAGTGCAATCATCGTACCGCGCAGTAACATCGAACAATCTCCAGTGCTGAAAACTCATTTGATTTCATCAGATTCCAGCGATTCTGTGAACCCCTTTACCAGAACTTGACCCGGTAAAGCCCCGATCGTCAGCTACCTAGACGGTACAGACAACGGCATGTGCCTATTCACATCCTTGTACAACAGATAGCGAAACCGTCCCGGTCCGCCTGCGTAACAGGCCTGTGGGCAGAAAGCGCGCAGCCACATGTAGTCACCGGCCTCGACCTCGACCCAATCCTGATTGAGCCGGTAAACAGCCTTGCCTTCAAGCACATAAAGGCCGTGTTCCATCACATGGGTTTCGGCAAAGGGAATCACGCCACCGGGTTCGAAATTGACGATGTTGACATGCATGTCGTGACGCAGGTCCTGCGGATCGGTGAAGCGGGTGGTAGACCAGCGGCCTTCGGTGCCGGGCATTTCGTTGGGTACCACGTCGCGTTCATTGGTGATGATCGGGTCAGGGGCGGGCAGGCCGGGCACTGCATCATAAGCCTTGCGCACCCAATGGAACCGGGCAACTGAATCGCCATGGTTGTGCAGCGTCCAGTCGCTGCCCGGGGGGATATAGGCATATCCACCGATCTCAAGAACATGATCCGCTTCGTTCAGGGTCAGCGTAACGCTGCCCTCGACCACGAAGATCACCCCTTGCGCATTTGGGTCGGTTTCAGGCGTATCGCTGCCACCGCCGGGCTGCACCTCCATTATGTATTGCGAGAATGTCTCGGCAAAACCACTCAAAGGCCGGGATAAGACCCAAAGACGTGTATTCTCCCAGAAAGGCAGAAAGCTGGTGACGATGTCGCGCATCGTGCCCTTGGGGATTACCGCATAGGCATCGGTGAACATGGCACGGTCGGTCAACAGTTGCTCTTGCCCCGGATGTCCGCCTGTCGGTGCATAATATTTAGGATGTGTCATCAAATGCCTCTGCTTCGTCTGGGCACAATATGAGGCGATCTCACGGGCGGACCTAGCGCCCGCCTTGCGAAAGGTTTGTTCGGGATAATTTGAAGGTGGCCAAGTGGGGCTTGGCCGCACACGCATAGAGGTATATCTATGGACGTGAAAGTCATTCAAATCGGCGAGGCCCTTTGATGAAAGCCTTTGTTTACACAGCGCTGGTTGCTGCACTTTTTCTAGGGGTGGGTGGAATAGCACAGGCTAAACCACTTTCCCGAATCATCGCGGAAATGGGGTTGAGCCCCGCTGACTTTGAGGTGTTGAACGACACCTCAAACGCGTTGCTGTCGACGGGCACTCCATCCGTGGGGCAGGAGAGGGCTTGGCTCAATCAGGACACCGGCTCGAAGGGGACAATCCGCGTGCAAAGCGTTCAGGGCAATTGTGTTATACTTCAGCACTTTGTGCAGCCTGAAGGTGCTGCACAGGCCCGCGATATCAGAACGCGCCGCTGCAAGACCGCTGATGGGAACTGGATCCTGACACCTTAAAGGCCGTTGCCTTGGCCAGCACCCGAACTAGCACAGCTGCACCCTTGTGATTTGCTCTAGCTAATTTTACCGCAGGCCCCCTGCTGGGCATCGCATTGATGCTGGACCGGGCTCAATTTGCGTGAATGACGTTCCGTCACTTAGCTGGACACGCTCATGGCCACTAAGCCATCCTCGGACCAAAGCCAAAGACCCGCATTGCGCCACAGGGAAGGAATAGACATGACCATGACTTTCGGATTGCGTGAGGAAAACCGCGCCCTGTTACAGCGGGTGAGAGATATGATTCACGACGAGGTCATGCCGCTTGAAGATGAGTATCAGGCAGAAATCAATAAAGGCGATCGTTGGAAATATACCGCGCGACAGGCCGAGATTCTCGAGGGGCTGAAAGCCAAGGCCAAGGCGGCGGGGCTTTGGAACTTCTGGCTGACAGACAGCGACAAAGGTTTTGGCCTCAGTACAGTTGAATACGCCTATTTCGCCGAGGAGATGGGCAAGACGCCCTTGGGGGCCGAAGTTTTCAACTGCTCCGCGCCCGATACAGGGAATATGGAGGTGTTTGAACGCTACGGGTCAGGCGCGATGAAAGAGCAGTGGCTGAAGCCTTTGCTCGACGGGCAGATTCGCTCGGCTTATCTGATGACCGAACCCGATGTGGCCTCATCAGATGCCACCAACATTTCGATGTCCTGCGTGAGGGACGGGGCCGAATATGTTCTGAACGGCGAGAAATGGTGGTCGTCTGGGGCGGGCGATCCGCGTTGCAGGGTCTATATCGTGATGGTCAAAACCGGCGGGGACGATCTGCCAAAGCACCAGCGCCAGTCGATGATCGTGGTCCCAGCAGACGCGCCCGGGATCGAAGTGCTGCGCCCGATGGAGGTCTATGGCCACGACGATGCGCCCCATGGACACATGCACATCCGTTTCACAGAAGTCCGGGTCCCAGCCGAAAACATTCTACTGGGTGAAGGGCGCGGGTTCGAGATTGCGCAAGGTCGCTTGGGGCCGGGCCGTATTCACCATTGCATGCGCGCGATTGGTCAGGCCGAGTCTGCGCTGGAGCAGATGTGCAAGCGTTCACTACAGCGCCAGGCGTTTGGGAAGAAACTGGCGCAGCTGGGGGCAAACTACGACATCATCGCCGAATGTCGGATGGAGATCGAAATGGCCCGTTTGCTGTGCCTCAAGGCCGCCTGGTACATGGATCAGGGCGATGCAAGGGCGGCGGCCCCATGGATCAGCCAGATCAAGGTCGTTGCCCCCAAGGTCGCGCTGAAGGTGATCGATGAGGCCGTGCAAATGTTCGGCGCACAGGGGATCAGTCAGGATACGCCCTTGGCAAATGCATGGACCCATGTGCGTACGCTGCGCCTGGCGGATGGTCCTGACGCCGTGCATCGCCGTCAGGTCGCGCGTGCCGAGTTGAAGAAATACACGCAGGAAAAAGTCTGAGGCGACAGAACCACAATGACATCGGATGTGTTGGGGAAGGCGTATTTCCACCAAAATGCGCAGGGTGTGTTTGTCGGAAATGACCCCACGCGCGGGCCTTGGTCAGCCGATCATTGCCATGCTGGGCCAGTCAGCGGATTGATCGTGCGGGCGGCAGAAACCGAAGTTGGCCCTGAGAAGATGTTGACCCGGTTGACCGTCGATCTGCTGCGTCCATTGCCTCTGGCTGGTTTGCGAGTCGCGGCAGAGACGACACGCCATACCAAGACGCTGGCGACCACACGGGTCACCGTACATGATCTGGACGACACGCTTTGCGCCACCGCCACAACCATGCATATGGTGCGCAAAGACCTTGGGGCCGTGCCCAATGTCGAACTGCCCGCGCCCAGGGTCGAAGATATGGTCGATGGCCCGTTTCCGATCGGTGAGATGCGCCATCAGTTGCCCGGTTTTGCCCATCACTCCCAGATCGGCTATCCCGCTGATGGCAAGCAAGGGGCAGGTCCGAAAACCGTCTGGATGCGTACACCTGCCTTGCTGGAAGGAGAGGACCCGTCGCCGATCCAAGCGCTCTGCCCGCTTGCAGATTGCGGCAATGGCATATCGTGGAACGCGCCCACATCTGAGATGGGTTTCATGAATACCGACCTGACTGTGCAAGTCCACCGCGAGCCTGTCTCGGACTGGCTGGCCTCTGACTCGATCTCGCACTGGCAACCCTCGGGGATCGGTATGTCGCAGTCAGTTCTTTTTGATACGCAGGGGCCAGTTGGGACGGCTTTGCAGACATTGGTCCTGTTCCCGCCGGAGTAAATGGCGGGATTCTGCAGCCTGGTGTTTAGTAGGATTGCCGATACCCGCTGCGCATTCTATCTTTGCAACATGCGCTGGCTTGCCTTCTCCTTGACCTGCCTTCTGCCGATACCGGCACTGGCTCATCCCCATGTTTTTATCGACACGGGGCTAGAGTTCATGGTCGATGACGCAGGCAACCTGACCCATGTGCGTGTGACCTGGGCCTATGATGAGTTCTATTCATTGCTGGTTCTGGAAGACATGCGACTGGATCAGGATGCAGATGGCGTGCTGACCGAGGCCGAAGAGCAGTTTTTAAGCGGCTTCGACGCGCAGTGGGTCGAAGGTTACAATGGCGATCTGGTCATTCGCATGGGCGAAACCGTGATCCCGCTTTCCGGCCCGCTTGAACCGCAGGCCACGACCGAGGATGCCCGCATCGTGACCACACATCTGCGCGCGGTCGAAGGAGACCCTGTTCCGGCGGATGCGCTGTCGATCAAAGCCTTTGATGAGAGCTTTTATACCGCATACGAAGTGACCCGCCCGGTTCTGGTTTCGGGCCCCACGACCTGTGAGATCGAACGGAGCGATCCGGATATCGACAACGAACTGGCCCAGATGCAGGCTTTTTTGCTGACGCTGGATGCCGAGTATGACCTTGAAGAAAACGATATCCCTCTGGTCGGTGAGAAATTCGCAACCGAGATTCGGCTTTCATGTCCAAATACCTGATCGTTCCCGTTGCCATCGCCTGCGGGGTGCTGCTGTGGTTCTGGGGCAGCGGTGGTTTTGACCATCTGGCCGCTTGGGCTGCCGGAGAGCAGCGCGAATTCCAAAACCAGATCGCCCGCGCCCTGCGCGCAGCACGCGCCGAGCAGCCCGAAGCTGTGGCAACGCTACTGACGGTCTGTTTTGCATATGGGTTTTTTCATGCCATCGGACCGGGCCATGGCAAGGTTCTGATCGGAGGATACGGGCTTGGCCGTCGTGTTGCGTTTTGGCGACTTTCTGCAATCAGTGTCCTGTCGAGCCTAGGGCAAGCAGTTACGGCGGTTGTGCTGGTTTATGCCGGGGTATTGGTATTCCAGATGTCACGCGAGTCGCTTGTAGGCACGACCGAACAGGTCATGGCACCGATCAGCTACGGCGCAATTGCCTCTATAGGCCTGTGGCTGGTTTTTCGCGCCATCCGCAGTTTTGCGCGGCGTCACAAAAACCAGGCCTCTCAAACGCACGACCACCATCACCATGCGCATGATCAGGAGCATCACCACAACCACGGAACCTGCCCGGATTGCGGCCATCGCCACGGCCCGACGGCCGAAGAAGTCGCTCAGGTCGGCAGCTTGCGCGAGGCGTTGATCCTGATCGCTGGCATAGCCGCACGCCCCTGTACGGGCGCGTTATTCGTGCTGATTCTGACATGGCAGATGGGTATCGCAATGGTCGGCATCGCGGGCGCATTCGCCATGGCTTTAGGCACCGCAACCGTCACCACTTTGGTCGGTTGGACATCCTTTGGGTTGCGCAGTGGGTTGTTGGCCTCTGCTTCGGCTACGCGCTTTGCATCGGTACTGGCCCCGACCATCGAACTGGTTGCGGGTCTTATCATCGCCGTGATTGCAAGCGGGCTGCTACTGCGGGCCTTGTAAACTTAGCCAAACACCGGTTCGGGATATCCTACCCGTGCCAGATACAATCCTTGCGGCGGGCAAACCGGCCCACAGGCCGCACGGTCAACCGCCTCAAGCGCATCGCGAACGTCTTCGGGCGTCCAAGCTCCGGCCCCCACGCGCTCCAACGTGCCAACAAAGCTACGTACCTGATTGTGCAGGAACGATCGGGCGCGAACATGGAAGTGGATTTCGGCGCCAGAGAAGCCCTGAACCTGTTCCACCCGCAACTCATCCAGTGTTTTGACCGGGCTGGCGGCCTGACAGATGGAGGACCGGAAGGTGGTGAAGTCATGCCGCCCGATCAGCATATCCGCCCCGGCTTGCATCGCCGCGACGTCCAGAGAATGATTGATCTGCCAGACCTGCCCCTTGTCGTGGGTTGCAGGTGCGCGACGCATCAGGATGCGGAACAGATATTGGCGCTCAAGCGCCGAAAACCGTGCGTGCCAATCATCATCCACCCGTGCGGCTTGCACGATGGCAACGGGCTGCGGCTTGAGGTGATAATTCAACGCCTCGGACAGGCGGAACGGGTCCCATTCTTTGACCAGATCGCAATGCGCCACTTGTCCTAGCGCGTGAACCCCCGCGTCGGTACGACCGGCGGCGGCGATTGTGTGGTCTCCGGGTTCGATCCGCGAAAGCGCTAGTTCGATCGCGCCCTGAACCGAAGGCAGCTCCTTTTGCCGCTGCCATCCGGCAAACGGTTCCCCTTGGTATTCGACTTGCAGCGCGTATCTGGGCATGGGGCGCTGGTATCGCGCCTTGGTCGGACGGGCAAGGGGGCGAAAGCTCTGGCAAGTGCCGCAACCGCTACCTATCTTGGGCAAAACGATAATTGCGGGGCGACAGCTTGGTCATCTCATCATTGGCAGACAGTCTGGTGCGCGGCGTCGAATCCGTGGGTGACCGTGTGTCCGAGACATTCTTCGAACCGGTCATCCGGCTGGGCGTCACGGGATTGGCGCGGTCGGGTAAGACAGTGTTCATCACATCACTGGTCGCCAACCTGCTGGATCGGGGCCGCATGACCGGTCTTGTGGCTCAGCAAGAGGGGCGTGTCACCGCCAGCTATCTGCAGCCGCAACCCGACGACACCGTGCCCCGGTTCGATTTCGAATCCCATCTGTCGGCGCTGACCGGACCAGCGCCGCACTGGCCGGACAGCACGCGTGCTGTTTCCGAGTTACGCCTGTCCTTCAAAGTCCAGCCCGCAGGTCTGCTTTCGGGATTGCAGGGCCCTCGAACATTGCATCTGGACATTGTGGACTATCCGGGTGAGTGGCTGCTGGATCTGGCCCTACTGGACAAATCCTATGAAGATTGGTCGCGGGACACGCTGGAACATATATCCAATCGCCCACAAGCAGGGGCATTTATGGCAAAGGTTCAGGCGACCGACCCAACCGCGCCACATGATGAGCCGCAGGCGCAGGACCTCGCCCGCAGCTTCACCGATTACCTTAATGCCGCGCGTGATGCCGGTTTCTATGACTGCACTCCCGGTCGGTTTCTTCTGCCGGGCGATCTGGCAGGGTCTCCTGTGCTGACATTCGCGCCGCTCCCGGTGTCGGGGGCGTCAATTCGGCGTTCACTACACCGCGAGATGGAGCGGCGGTACGAGGCGTACAAATCGCGTGTGGTCAAACCTTTCTTTCGCGACCACTTTGCCCGGATCGACCGGCAGATCGTTCTGGTAGATGCGTTGGGGGCAATCCATAAAGGCCCGCGAGCGGTCGAGGATATGCGCCGCGCGATGGCCGATATCCTGTCGGCCTTCCGCCCCGGTCGCAACGCATGGCTCAACAGGCTGCTGCTTGGCAAACGGGTCGAGCGTATCCTGTTTGCGGCCACCAAAGTGGACCATCTGCACCATCTGCAGCACCCGCGCCTGACCGCGATCATTGAGGCCCTGACCCGTGAGGCCCGCGACCGCGCCAGCTTTGCCGGGGCTGAAACTGCGGCCTTATCGTTGGCTTCACTTCGGACAACGACGGAAGAGATGCGCAGCCATAACGGCGTGGAATTGCCTTGCGTGCGCGGTACTCTGCTAGATAGCGGTAAGCAGGCGGCCTTTTACCCCGGTGATTTGCCCGAGGACCCTGCCCATCTGCTGGGCCCCGCGCGCAATGGGGCCGAGGGATGGCTGGGCGAGGACTATGGCAATATGGCCTTTGCACCCACACATTTGACCCTGAATCCCGGTGACGGTCCGCCACATATTCGGCTGGACCGGGCTGCGCAGTTTCTGATCGGAGACCGGCTGTGAACCTGATCCTTCGCCCCGCTCGCAGTACCGATGCCGGAACCACAGGCGCTATTCTGCATGAGTTCGCCCGCGAAAACGACTGGATGCCTGAACTGCATTCTGAGGCCGAGACCATTGCGTTTTGCGGCAAGATGATTGATCTCGGCTGGGTCACGGTGGCCGAAAAGCAGGGGCAGGTGGCCGGATTTCTGGCGTTGAATGGGGACGAAGTGCAGTCGCTCTATCTGGCGGCCTCGGCGCGCGGGCAGGGGATCGGGCAGCAATTGCTGGATCGCGCCAAAGCGCAGCGTCCCACGCTCAACTTGTATGCGTTTCAGGCCAATCCTTCCGCATGCCGGTTCTATGAGCGTAACGGCTTTGTCGAGGTCGCACGCGGCGATGGGTCCGAGAACGACGAAAACCTGCCCGACATCAGATATGTTTGGACGCGCGAGGAGTTGGTCGATGGCTAAAGGCCCCGTTTTGATTGATCTGGAAGACGATGCCTCGGCAGTTGATGTCTCGACCGCGCCTCCTGTTCCAGACATCGCGCCTCCGCAGGGACAGGCGATGCAGGCAGCGGTACGGTTTGTAGCGCGGAAACCTTCGGTTTTGGCGCGTTGGTTCTGGGGGCTGGCATTAGCCGTTGTGGGGGCGGTGGTCTCGGTCGCCGCATGGGATTTTGCCATCTCTCTGCTGGAACGCGCACCAATTCTGGGTTGGATTGTTACCGGCCTGATCGCCGCTCTGCTGCTGGTCGTGCTGATCATTGCGTTGCGTGAACTGGCTGCAATCAGCCGCCTATCCCGCGTAGACGGGTTGCGTCGCGCCGCTGATGCCGCATTGGCGGATGAAGACCTGTCGCAAGCTCGCGCCGTCACCAATCGCCTGATCACATTTTACAACGGACGCGACGAAACGCGCTGGGGTCGAGATCGCCTAAAGGAGCGGATGGGCGAACAATTCGATGCGGCAACCCTGCTGACCTTGGCCGAAGACGAGATTCTGGCCCCGCTGGATGCTGCCGCCAGCCGCGAGGTCGAGGCCGCAGCGCGGCAGGTCGCGACCGTGACCGCTCTGGTCCCGCTTGCTCTGGCGGATGTAGCGACGGCGCTGGCAAGTTCATTGCGCATGATCCGGCGGATTGCGGAAATCTATGGCGGTCGCGCAGGTTTCTTGGGCAGTTGGCGCCTAACCCGCGCCGTATTCGTGCATTTGGTGGCAACGGGTGCAGTAGCGGTTGGGGATGATCTGCTGGAACCGATATTGGGCGGCTCAGTCCTCAGCAAACTGTCCCGCCGGTTCGGCGAGGGGCTGGTCAACGGCGCGCTCACCGCCCGTGTTGGTGTTGCCGCGATGGAGGTCTGCCGCCCGCTGCCTTTCTCGAAACGCCACCAGCCCTCGACCCGTGGCATGATCAAACGCGCGCTCAGCGGGTTGTTCTCCAGGACTTGATCTGGCGCAAGGCCGTGCCTGAACCTGTCCTGCATAAACAGGACGGAGCCAGCCATGACCGAACACGGCCACAGCCAGCAAGAGATTTTCGAACGGATCAATGCGCCTCCGGGGCGTGGGGTTCTGCGCGATGTGGTTTATGGCGGCATCGATGGCTCAGTCACGACATTCGCGATCGTTGCCGGGGTTGCCGGGGCAGGTTTATCGCCTTTTGTCATCGTGGCACTTGGGCTGGCCAACGTGCTGGCGGATGGTTTCTCGATGGCGGCGGGCAACTACTCGGGAACCAAGGCCGAGCTCGATAACATCCACCGTATTCGAGCCATCGAGGAACGGCATATCAAGTTGTATCCGGATGGCGAGCGAAAGGAGGTGCGCGAAATCCTCGCACAAAAAGGCCTTTCAGGCAGCGTTCTGGATGACGCGACGGCTGAAATCACTTCGAACCACGACAATTGGGTCGACCTGATGATCGAGGGCGAATACGGGCTGGGCAGCGTCGACCCGCATCCCCTCAAAGCCGCGATGGCGACGTTCTTTGCCTTTCTGATCGCGGGGATGATTCCGTTGTTGCCGTTCCTCTTATCCGTTGCAGATGCGTTCACGGTATCAGCCTGGATGACTGCGGGCGTATTCTTTGCCATTGGCGCGATGAAAAGCCGGTGGTCGCTTGCCCCCTGGTGGCGATCAGGCGGAGAAACCCTGCTGATCGGGGGTGCGGCGGCAGCTATCGCCTTCTGGGTTGGCTCGTTGTTTCACCCCTGAATGGTGCTGTTGTCGCGGACGGGGTGATCAGGCTGGTCCTCAGAATCTGACCCGCTAGGGTGTTGTAAACCATTGCGAGGCACCTCGTGGCAACGGATCATCCTGAAAAAACTGTTTTGGTGCTAGGCGCTTATGGCTTTATCGGTGCTGCGGTCGTTCGGTCGCTGCATGCGGATGGCGCCTGTGTGAAGGGGCTTGTGCGCAGCCAGAAGACGGCTGAGAGGGTCCTTCCGGATATTGCGCTGATCTCGGGGGATCTACGTGATTTCAAGTCGGCGGCGGATTGACGGGGCTATCGCGGGCAGCCGAGATACTCTCACGCAATGGTTGGCCCATTGGGATTGCCAACACGAGCGTGGTGTTTTGGTCGATGATCAATATCGCGCTGGGGCTGGCAATCTTGTGGCGTCCGTGGGCCGCACGCGCTTGCCTCGCGCAGGCTGCAATCGCCGCTTTCTATCTGATCGCCGCCACGTTGACGGAGCCTGAACTGTGGCTCGACCCTTTGGGATCGTTGGTCAAGATAGCACCGGCTTTGATGCTATCACTGATCGCGCGATCCATGTTGGAGAGCCGCTGATGGACCCGGACCTGATCCTGCGTTGGCTGCACGTGATCGGAGCATGCGTTCTTCTGGGTACCGGCGCGGGTATCGCTTTTTTCATGCTTATCGCGCACCGAACGGCGGATGCTCGGGTGATTGCTCATACGGCGGGAATCGTGGTGCTGGCCGACACAGTTTTTACGGCCACCTCAGTCATTTTCCAGCTGATCACCGGCGTGTTGCTGGCCTGGCAACTGGGCTGGCAACTGGGCTGGTTGCTGTCGGAGGGTCGGATCGCGATATTACAGTTGCTTTACGTACTGACCGGCCTGTTCTGGCTGCCGGTGGTTTGGATTCAGGTGCGTCTGAGGGATTATGCAAGGCAGGCTGATCGGGATGGTACCTCCTTGCCAAGCAGTTACTACAAACTGTTCCGCAGATGGTTCGCTTGCGGTATTCCGGCCTTTGCCGCAGTGCTGGCGATCCCTTGGCTGATGCTGGCACGCCCTCACATCCTGCTTTTCTAGGCCGATTACCTGAGCAGCAGGCGGTATCCATGCGGATTTCCAGACTATAAACCAGCCTGTCTGCACGGTACGTTTGGCGCATCGCATCCCGGAGGTCTCGGTTGGAATCCTTGCTTGTCCTCGTTGGTCTGATCGTTCTGGCCATTCCTGTTTCGATCATCGCTTTGCTGATTGGTCAATCGCGGTTGCGTAAGCGCGTCGAACAGCTTGAGCGGCAATTGGCCAGGCAAATACCGGAAAGCGGCGCCGAAACCTCCAAAACATCAAGGCCGGAGCCGACGACGACGCAAACCAAGCATGATCCCTGGGCCGCGGCGAAAACCTCATCTACCAATGACGAAAGCCCATCGGATGCGCCGCAGGCCGTTGAGGCCGCCGATCCTCCTGCCACCATCGTTTTTCGTGAGGAAAAGATCGCTGCGCTGGGCGCGTGGTTGCGTGAGAACTGGTTCTATGCGGTTTCGGCGCTGTCACTGGCGTTGGCGGGGATTTTTCTGGTTCAGTACGGGGTTGAAAACGGACTGTTGCCACCGACAGCGCGCGTCATCGCGGCGTTGGTCTTTGGCCTTTTGCTGATCGGAGCGGGTGAAGTGATCCGCCGCCGCTTTGGCGACGATGAAAACTCATCTACTGCATACTTGCCGTCTGTATTCTCGGGCGCAGGTCTGGTGACCCTGTTCGGAGGGGTTCTGGCCGCGCGCCAGCTTTATGATCTGATCGGCCCCGAGGCCGCTCTGGCCGGTCTCGTTATCATCGCTCTGTTTGCGTTGGTCTTGGGATGGTTCCACGGGCCGCTGCTCGCCGCCGTAGGCCTAATCGGAGCCTTTGCCGCGCCCTTTTTGGTTGGAGGCGCATCGGACGATCCTAGTTGGCTTTATGGTTATTTCTTTATCATTGCCATTTTGGGCTTGGGTATCGATACCGTCAGGCGGTGGGCATGGATTTCCATTCTGACGCTAGTGGGTGCATACGGGGCGGCGTTTTTTCTGGTGCTGTCTTCCCCCTCCACGGAACCGGGGTATCTGACCTGTGTGACAGCACTGGCGCTGATTGCGATGGCGATACCCGTGCGCAGTATCTGGCCCGACCACACCGGCCCGATGATTGCCGAAGTCATTCGGCGACGGAAAGGGATTCCATGGCCCGTGTTTCCAACCCGAATTGCCTTTGGTGCGGTTCTCACCAGTTCCATCATCCTGTCGCTGCATTGGTCGGATTCAAGCGGTGAGTTTTGGCTGGGCGTTGCACTGTTTACCGCTTTGATACTGGCGCTGATCCTTTGGACAAAAGCTGCGCGTGCGTTGCAGGATGTGACGGTGCTGCCTGCGTTGGGTCTGATCTGGTTTGTTCTGCTGCACGGGTTGGACGGTGGCTCCGTGTGGCGCGGCTTTGCCGACACATACGTGGAAACGGCCGAGGCCGATTATCCTTGGGTAGTCACGCTATTGGTTGCCCTCGGGGCCTTGATCAGCGTGCTCGCTGCGTGGCGGTCCTTCCACGCCGGGCGCTACGCTGTGGTCTGGGCCGGGGGTGCAGCCCTATATGCTCCGACGCTGGCGATCGCGCTTGAAGTCGGTTGGCAGCCTGCAAACGTGATCGGAGCTTATGCGTGGGCCTTACACGCAATCGCAATAGGCGCGATGATGGTGGTTTTGGCCGAACGGTTTGCGCGGGCCGATGGTGAGAAACGGATGCGGCCTGCCCTGGCAACTCTGTCTGCGCTATCGTGCCTTAGCTTTGCCTGCATCATCGTACTCAGTTCTGCCGCATTGACCGTAGCACTTGTCGCCATGATTGTTGTGGCCGCGGCGCTGGACCGGCGATTTGTTCTGGCTCCGATGAGTTGGTTCATTTGGGCGGGTGTGTTCACGGTGACCGTACGGCTGGTGCTCGACCCGGGGCTCGATTGGGCCGAAACCGCGCCTTTGATCGAAATGACCTTGGTCTATGCAGTGGCGGTTGCCGGGTTCATCATGGGGTGGGCGTTGCTAAGGTCCTTGGACCGCCCGATTGCCTCATTGCTGCTTGAAAGCGCGGCCTGGGCAACGGCGGGAATACTGCTATCGCTCTTGTTGCTGCGTTGGCTGGAAAGCTTCGGAGAAGGCGGCGCGACAGACAGCCATTGGGGGCGGGGGCTGCTGGCGGTGATCTGGCTGCTGCTGGCTTTTGCACAAATACAGCGGTTCGAGCTTGGCGGTAAGCTGAACTACGCGCGTTACGCGCTCGCGGCGTTCTTTGCGGCACACGGCATGATGCGTCTGGTTCAGGCTTTGTCTGAGGCTAACCCGTTGCTCGACCCATTTGCCGATCCCGTGCTCGGCCCGCCGGTGCTGAACACGTTGGCGGTGGCCTATCTGTTGCCTGCGCTGGCCATCGGCTTCTCGGCTTGGCGCGTCGTGACGCAGCCCGTGCTACTGAAGCAGATCAGTTATGGGGTCGCCGGTGCCCTGATCGCTTTTTGGCTGGGGCTTACAATCCGTCATGTCTGGCAGGGGGCGAGTGGCATGTATGAAGGCAACGGCGTCACCCAGCCCGAGCTTTATTCATACACCATCACCTTGTTGGTGGTCGGCGCAGGGTTGTTCTACCAGTCGCTGGCCCGCCGGTCCGATTTGATGCGTAAGGCCGGTTTGGCCGTGATTGGCCTCGCGGTGGCCAAGGTGTTTCTGATCGATATTGCCGGATTGGGCGGGCTGATCCGGGTGTTTTCGCTGTTGGCGCTCGGTCTCGCACTGGCGGGTCTTGCATGGCTCAATCGCTGGGCCAAGCTGCGCCATTCGTCGCAAGACCCGGAACCTCTGGACCATTGAGAGCAGGCGTCCTATAAGCGCGGCCATGTTTGACCGGCTGGCCATCATTATTCGAATTATATCCCCGGCGCTCTGATATCGCGAGACGCCGGGCAAAGGTGCTTGAGTTATCGCACTGACCGCTTCGATCCATACACGACCAGAACATCCTGAGGACGCCCCAAATGTGCGCCGAAACACCTGACTACAAAGACACGCTGAACCTGCCGAAAACCGAATTCCCCATGCGTGCAGGCCTGCCCAAGCGCGAACCCGCATGGCTCGACCGCTGGGAAAAGATCGGCGTCTATGACCGCCTTCGCGAGAAAGAGGGCCGCAAGCCTTTTACCCTGCATGACGGCCCTCCTTACGCGAACGGCCACCTGCATATCGGCCACGCACTGAACAAGACCATCAAGGACATGATCGTTCGGTCCCATCAGATGATGGGCTACGATTCACGCTATGTACCTGGCTGGGACTGCCACGGTCTGCCCATCGAATGGAAGATCGAGGAACAGTATCGCAAGAAGGGCAAGAACAAGGACGAGGTGAACATCGTCGACTTCCGTCAGGAATGCCGCAAGTTCGCCGAAGGCTGGATCGACATCCAACGTGAAGAGTTCAAGCGTCTGGGTATCACCGGCAACTGGCCCGATCCCTACATCACGATGGACTATCACGCCGAGGCCGTGATCGCGGATGAGTTCATGAAGTTCCTGATGAATGGGACGCTTTATCAAGGCTCGAAACCCGTGATGTGGTCGCCCATCGAGAAGACGGCTCTGGCCGAGGCCGAGGTCGAGTATCACGACAAGGAAAGCTTCACCATCTGGGTGAAGTTCAAGGTTGTGAACACCGGCGATGTGACGCTGGACAACGCTTATGTGGTGATCTGGACGACGACCCCATGGACGATGCCTTCGAATAAGGCCGTGGTCTATGGCGAGGATATCTCCTACGGTCTCTACGAAGTCATCGGCCGCCCCGAGGAGTGCTGGGCGCGGATCGGTGAACGCTATCTACTGGCCGATGACCGCGCGGCGGATGTGTTTGCCCGCGCGCGTCTGGACGATACGATGTACCGCCGCCTGTGTGATGTAACGCAGGAGGATCTTGCCAAGATCCAACTGGCACACCCGCTGGCCGGGGCCGAAGATGGCAATGGCGAATGGGACGACATCCGCGATTTCCGCGCCGCTGAGTTTGTGACCGACACCGAAGGCACCGGCTTTGTCCACTGCGCGCCGTCGCACGGGATGGAGGAATTCGAGCTTTACCGTGATCTGGGGATGTTGGAACAGGTCATCACTTACAACGTGATGGATGATGGCAGCTTCCGCGCCGATCTACCGTTCTTTGGCGGTAAATACATCCTGTCTCGAAAGGGCGGTGAGGGTGATGCCAACAAGGCCGTGATCGACAAGCTGGCCGAGGTCGGCGGGCTGCTGGCGCGCGGCAAGATCAAGCACAGCTATCCGCATTCGTGGCGCTCGAAGGCTCCGATCATCTATCGTAACACGCCACAGTGGTTTGCCTCGGTCGACCGCAAGCTGGAGGACGGCATGGGCGAGATGGGCGACTCCATCCGTGAACGTGCCCTGCGCTCGATTGATGAACTGGTGAAATGGACGCCGCAGACCGGCCGCAACCGTCTATATTCCATGATCGAAACACGCCCGGACTGGGTTCTGTCGCGCCAACGCGCCTGGGGCGTGCCGCTGACCTGCTTCACCAAGAAGGGGGCATTGCCGACCGACGCGGACTACCTGCTGCGCAATGACGAACTCAATGCCCGCATCAAAGCCGCGTTTGAGAAGGATGGCGCAGACGTCTGGTACACGGACGGGTTCAAGGAGAAGATCCTCGACGGTATCGCGAACCCCGACGACTACGATCAGGTTTTTGACGTGCTGGATGTGTGGTTCGACTCTGGCTCGACCCATGCCTTTGTGCTGCGTGATCGTGAGGACGGGACCGCGGACGGCATCGCTGACGTCTATATGGAAGGCACCGACCAGCACCGCGGTTGGTTCCATTCGTCGATGCTGCAGGCTTGCGGCACCAAGGGGCGTGCACCATACCGCAACGTAGTGACCCACGGATTTACGCTGGATTCCAAGGGCAACAAGATGTCCAAATCGCTGGGCAACACCATCGTGCCGGAAGAGGTCGTTAAACAATACGGCGCCGATATCCTGCGCTTGTGGGTGGCTCAGACCGACTACACCGCCGACCAGCGGATCGGACCGGAGATCCTGAAAGGGACAGCCGACAGCTATCGCCGCCTGCGCAATACCATGCGGTTCATGCTGGGCTCGCTGGCGGACTTCACCGAAGCGGATCGGGTTGCGCCTGAAGATATGCCGCGCCTGGAGCGCTGGGTGTTAAGCCGACTGGCCGATCTGGATGAGCAGGTGCGCAAAGGTTATGCAGCATTTGACTTCCAGGGTGTATTCAGCGCCGTATTCACATTCGCCACGGTTGATCTGTCATCGTTCTATTTCGATGTCCGTAAAGACGCGCTTTATTGCGACGGTGACAGCCTACGCCGCCGTGCCGCGCGGACTGTGCTGGATATCCTATTCCACCGTCTGACCACATGGCTGGCCCCAGTTCTGGTCTTCACCATGGAAGAGGTCTGGCTGGAACGGTTCCCGGCCGATGATAGTTCGGTCCATTTAATGGATTTCCCTGAAACGCCCGCTGATTGGCGCCATGAAGACCTGGAAGCCAGCATGGCCAAAGTCCGCCGCGTTCGCCGCGCCGTGACCGCTGCGCTGGAAATTCAACGTCAGGACAAGGTGATCGGATCCAGCCTTGAGGCCGCACCGATCGTGCATGTCGAAGATCAGGAAACCCGCGATCTGCTTGCGACCTTCGACGTGGATGACATGTGCATCACTTCTGGTCTGGCTGTCACAGGCGATCCGGCTCCGGCCGAGGCGTTCCGTGTGCCGGAAATCGAGGGCGTAGCTGTAGTGTTCGAAAAAGCCCAAGGCGACAAATGCCAGCGCTGCTGGAAAATCCTTCCTGATGTTGGGCTGCACGCCCATCCGGGCGTATGCGGGCGATGTAACGAGGCGCTGAGCTGACATTCGAACGGAGCGCGAGAGAGAGATCGCTGATGCGAGGCTCTGCCTCGCGCTCCGAGGTATTTTTGGCCAGATGAAGAGGCGGATCGTCAGGATTCGGGTTGCAGGTGTGGTGAAACATCTGCAACCGTTCTCTTATGCCGATGATCGCCGTAGAAACTCAGTTTGGTTGCCTTGGTGTCGAAGAGACCAGCGGCGCCATCACGCGTCTTGTCTGGAATGGCCGTGACGAAGGTCTAGCCACCCCGGTTCTGCGAGAAGCGGCGGCGCAGTTGCGTGCCTATGACGAAGGGCGTTTGCAGCAGTTCGAACTGCCCTACCGGATCAAAGGATCGGAATTTCAGCGTCAGGTGTGCGATGCAATGTATGCTATCCCATTTGGTGATACGCGCACCTATGGCGAGTTGGCTAACGACCTTGGCTACTCGGCGCAAGCGGTTGGGCGCGGATGCGGAGGAAATCCCATCCCCATCATTATTCCCTGTCACCGGGTTCTGGGTGCAGATGGGAAGATGGTTGGGTTTTCAGGCCACGGCGGTGTTGAGACCAAAGTGGCTCTGCTGCGTCACGAAGGTGCTGCCAGCCTGTTGATCTGATCGGTACTTATCTGTTGCAATCGGAGCGGTACGGCCCCAACCTATATCGAATAGTGAATTTGAAGGACCGAATTGAATGACCGGCCAGATAGACCCCGCCGCACGTAAGAAAGCCATCATCGATCATCTGATGTCTTTGGAAGAACAGGAACTGGCAACCGCACAGGCACATTATGATGCCTTCCTTAAGGACTCACAGTTGGATGACCGAGAAGGGCATGACAAGGACGACATCGCTGCCTCGCGCGAGAATGCAGATCTGGCGGCCGCCTTTGATGCGCCTGTTCATGCGCATCACGCCAAGATTGACGTGATCGAGAACACCGATTTTGGCCTCACGGATACGGTGCAGCCCGGCGCCGTAATCAAGTTCAACAATCGCCGCTTCGTCGTATGTGTCTCAACGACTCGGTTTGAGGTGGACGGCAAAACCTACATGGGCATTTCGACCCAAAGCCCGATCTATCTGGCTATGGTTGGCCTGCAAGAGGGTGACGTGTTCACCCATAACGGGACTGAGTTCGAGGTTCAGGAAGTCTTGTAATCCCGGGCCTTGCGCGGCGGAATGATCTGCTGCGCAATACCGGCCGAGACCAAATACAAGCTGGTGATCACCAGCCCCCAATGGGCCCAGCTTTCGGGGTGAAAGTCGACCCAGGCGGCCCAGCCTGCAAAAAATGTCCACGCAAAAGCCATAGGCAATGACAGGGTGCGCCAACGCTCGGTCCGGACTGGGTGAATGAATTTCAGCGGCAGGAACATTGCGACAGACAGCAAGGTGACCAGCAGCAGGATGACCCAGAAGTTGGGCTCCAGGGCGAAGATCACAATGACGAACATGTTCCAGCAGCCTGGAAATCCAGAGAAGGAATTATCTTTGGTTTTCATGCGTGTATCCGCAAAGTACATCGCACTTGCAAAGGTGATGACGATGATTGCGAACCAGCCGGTCCAGCCGTCCATCAGACCTGACTTAAACAAGGCGAAAGCGGGAATGAAAACATAGGTCAGATAGTCGATGATCAGATCCAGCAATACCCCGTCAAACTCGGGTGCGTTCTTTTTGACATGATAGTGCCGCGCCAGCGGGCCATCGATGCCATCGACGATGAACGAGACAACGAGCCAGAGATACATCAGGCTCCATTTCTCTTCGACTGCGGCCAACATTGCGAGCATTGCGAAAACGGCACCTGTGGCGGTGAAGAGATGAACGGAAAGCGCTTTGAATCTGAGTGTCATGGTGGTGTCATGACGGAAGCAAGGCGCAGATGCAAAGCAAAAAGGGTCTTTGCTTCAGGCTTTTGGGTGCGTGCGGTTATAGACTTCCATCAACCGGGCCGTATCGACTGCGGTATAGGTCTGCGTGGTCGAAAGCGAGGCGTGACCCAAAAGCTCTTGGATCGCGCGCAGGTCGCCGCCCGCAGACAGCAGATGGGTGGCAAAGCTGTGGCGCATCGCGTGCGGGGTGGCTGTTGCGGGAAGGCCAAGTTGCATCCGTGCCTTGGCGACCACAGCCTGAATGATTCCGGGGTTGAGCGGGCCGCCCCTGACACCTCGGAACAACGCCTTATCAAGGGATTGCGGATGTGGGCAGAGGTGAAGATAGCGATCCACCGAAGCCCGAGCGGCAGGCAAGACCGGTACGATTCTTTCCTTATCGCCCTTACCCGATATGCGCAGCGTTTCTGGCAGAGGAGCGTCCACACCGGTCAAAGACAACGCCTCGGAAATCCGCAACCCGCACCCGTAGAGGAGCGTCACAACTGCAACATCCCGTGCAGCGACCCAGTCCGATGAGGATTGTAGCTCGACCGTGTCGATCATTGCGCGCGCGGCATCTTCGGCCAGAGGTCGGGGCAGTTTCTTGGTAAATTTGGGCGCTCGGGTGGACAGCACCGCAGTAGGTTCGAACCCTTCGCGTTCGGCCAACCAGCGATAGAAGGTTTTGACGGCAGAAAGCTTGCGCGCCAGAGATCGCGCGCCGACATCAGAATTGCGCTGCTCTGCCATCCAGGCCCGCATGTCAGAAACGCTGATGCGTTCCAGCGCGGCCAGCCCTTGGCGCTCGCTGTGATGCAAGGTCATGAAGGACAGGAATTCTGTCACGTCGCCGCGATAGGCGTTGAGCGTATTTTCAGACCGCCCCGCCAGCGCCCCCAGACTGTCCAGCCAATGCTGCAGAACATCGCGGCAGGCTGGGGAAATCAGGCTCACGACAGCCAGTGGCGCATAGAGCGTTCGAACACGCCGGCAAAAAAGGCAAGAAGATCAGTGCCAAGCTGAGGTGAGAAATGCCTCGGATCGCGCGCGCCCATAACAATCATGCCGGGTAGGCGGCCAGTGCCAAGATCGAGTTTCAGGCAGGCCTCGGATCGTAGCTGATCGGCTTGTTTACCGTAAACTTGCGGATTGGGATGGCGGATTTCGCGCAAGGTAACCTCGCGCGGCTGACCGTTGCGGTCAGCGGTTAGATAGCTATCGATAAAGCCGGGCTCAGCCACAGTCAGCACGCCGCCGAGCTGGTTCACCACCGGATCATCACGTACGACGGTTGTTTCGAGGACCAGAGTGATTTGATCGACACGCAGGATTTCGGCCACGTCATTGCCTAGCGCGCGCAGGAAATCCTCGAACACGGTGGGCTCCAACAGGCGAAGAATGGCGCGATGCACCTGATTTGTGCCCGCCAAGTTCTCATACGCCGCCGCGATGACTGAGCGATGAGTGTCCTCAAGGCGGTCAAGACGCGCCTCAAGCCGCTGCATGGCGATACCGCGCAGGTCGATAACGTTGTCACCACGCGCCTGCTCATTTGCAGCCACCAAGGCCTGCATCAGGTCTTTGTCATCCAGCACGGCGTCAGGCTCAGCCAGAATTGCGGCGCGGAGATTGTCCTTGAGTTTAGGATCGCTGCTCATGTCCCGTCCGGTCGTTTTTTTTGTTTGGCGGGCTTATAACATGGGTTGCTGGATTTGCCTTGGGAAAAATGCACGCGAAAGGCGAATTTCGTCGTTGCTGTGGCGGGCGCTCCCGCCTGCCCGGCGCTGATCAAAGATCAGCTTTTGCCGTTGGGCCGGGCGCGGTGCCTGATGGCACCGCGCGGCAATGCTTGGGATCAGAGGATTTTCTGACCTGTCTTGGCCCAGTCGGCCAGGAAAGTTTCAAGGCCTTTGTCGGTCAGCGGGTGGTCGGCCAGTTTTTTGATCACGCCCGGAGGTGCTGTAATCACGTCAGCCCCGATGCGGGCACTGTCGGTCACGTGGTTTACGGTGCGGATCGAGGCGGCGAGGATTTCGGTCTCGAACCCGTAATTGTCATAAACTTGGCGAATATCTGCGATCAGGTCCATGCCATCGAGGTTGATATCATCCAGACGTCCGATGAACGGCGAGATGAAGGTTGCGCCCGCTTTGGCCGCCAGAATCGCCTGATTGGTCGAGAAGCACAGGGTCACGTTGACCATCTGGCCTTCGTCGGTCAGTGTTTTACAGGTTTTCAAACCAGCCCATGTCAGCGGTACTTTGACTGCGATGTTGGGCGCGATCTTGGCCAGCTTACGGCCTTCGGCGATCATGTCTTCGGCCTCGGTGGCGACAACTTCGGCCGAGACGGGGCCGTCGACCAGATCACAGATCTCTTTGGTGACTTCCAGAATGTCGCGGCCCGATTTCAGGATCAGCGAGGGATTGGTGGTTACGCCGTCCACCATGCCCAGATCGTTCAGTTCGGCGATGGCATCGATCTCGGCGGTGTCTACGAAGAATTTCATGAGGGCAGTCCTTTGATGGGTTGGCCTTGGTCGCGGATGGCTTTACCTCAAAGAGACCCATGCTGGAACCCCCTGCGAAGGATATACCGTGAGCGCTAACGGATTTTTCGACGAAGGAGAGCTGGTTGCGGTGCTGACCACGCAGCCGCTGGACCGGACGTTGGATTACAAAGCGCCCGAGGGCGGGTGCTTTCTTGGGGCGTTTGTCGAGGTGCCTTTGGGCCCGCGCAAAGTCTTGGGTGTGGTTTGGGGGCCGGGGCAGGGTGGTTTTGATCTGGCCAAGGCGCGATCGGTGAACCGGGTGCTTGAGGTCGCGCCGATGCGTGAAGAAATGCGGGTGTTTCTGGGGAAAGTGGCTGACTACACCCTGACGCCGATGCCTGCGATGCTGCGGCTAGCAACGCGCGCGCCGGGGTTGGGCGATCCGCCCTCGATGCGCAAGGTTTATCGTTTGGGCGGTGGTCAACCGGACCGAATGACCGACGCACGAATGCGGGTACTTGAAGTTTTGCGAGACTATGGCGGCTTGGCCTTTACGCTGAAGGAACTGGCCGAGCAAGCGGGGGTCACATCTTCGGTCATCAAGGGGTTGGTCAAACAGAACGCTGTGCGTGAAGAGGACAGCCCGCGTGATCTTCCCTATCCTCATCTTGATCCTGAATTGCCGGGAAAGGACCTGACCGAGGATCAGGCGGAGGCCGTGATGCGGCTTCAGACCGGGCAACGGACGGGAGATTATGGAACGACTCTTCTGAAGGGGGTGACGGGCTCGGGCAAGACCGAGGTTTATCTTGAGGCGGTCGCCGAGGCCCTGCGCGTGGGGCGGCAAGCACTGGTCTTGCTGCCCGAGATCGCGCTGACGGCTGAATTTCTGACCCGTGTCGAGGCGCGATTTGGTGCGCGTCCGGCTGAGTGGCATTCGGGCGCGACCATGACCGAACGTCGCCGGGTTTGGCGGATGGTCGGTCAGGGTGATGCGCAACTGGTCGTTGGGGCCCGGTCAGCACTGTTTCTTCCATTTCGTGATCTTGGTCTCCTAGTTGTCGATGAAGAACACGACACCTCGTACAAACAAGAAGATGGGGTGCATTATAGTGCGCGGGATATGGCCGTTCTGCGTTCGGCCATCTGCGGTGCGCGGGTGATTCTGGCCAGCGCGACGCCTTCACTGGAAAGCTGGGCCAATGCCGAGGCGGGTAAATACGAGCGGCTTGACCTGACCTCGCGTTTTGGTGCAGCAGTCCTGCCCGAAATGAAGCCGATCGACATGCGCGCCGAGCAGATGCAGGCCGGGACTTGGATTTCCCCCTCGCTGCGGCAGGCGGTGCAACAGCGTATCGAACGCGAAGAGCAGTCACTGCTGTTCATCAACCGCCGTGGCTATGCGCCTGTGACACTATGCCGGGCGTGCGGGGAGCAGATTGCCTGCGATCATTGCGACGCGCGAATGGTTGAACATCGGTTCCTCAAGCGTCTGATGTGCCATCAATGTGGTGAGACCAAGCCAATGCCAGAGGCCTGCCCATCCTGCGGGGTCGAGGGTAAACTGGCACCGGTCGGACCCGGGATTGAACGGCTGGCAGAAGAAGCTGAGGCGGCGTTCCCTGAAGCCAAAATCGCTATGCTCAGCTCTGATCTGTTTGGTTCGGCTCGTGCCCTGAAGGCCAAGATCGAAGAGATTGCCGAAGGCGATGCGGATATCGTTATCGGGACACAACTCGTGGCCAAAGGACATAATTTTCCAAAGCTGACACTGGTTGGGGTGATTGATGCGGACCTCAGCCTGCATGGGGCTGACCTGCGCGCGGCGGAACGAACTTTTCAATTGATGCGGCAGGTGGCGGGCCGGGCAGGTCGTGCGGATAAACCGGGTCAGGCGTTGTTGCAGACATTCCAGCCGGAACATCCGGTGATCCGGGCGATTCTATCGGGCGATGAAGAAGGATTCTGGAAGGCTGAAGCCGCCGGGCGTCAGGCCGCCGGGGTACCGCCGTATGGCCGCATGGCCGGGATTGTCCTGTCTGGCCCCGAGGTCGGGTCGGTCTTCGACATCGGCAACGCCATGGCGCGCAACGATGCGCCGTTGCGCGATGTTGGTGCTCAGGTATTTGGCCCGGCTCCAGCCCCGATCGCACGCATACGTGGGCGTCACCGCGTCCGGCTGTTGGTCAAAGCCCCGAAAGGTGCGCCTATTCAGGACGCCATCGCCCGCTGGATCGCCCCGTTGAAGTTGAAAGGCGATATCCGCCTGACCGTGGATATCGATCCGCAAAGCTTCTACTGACCCCTGCATCAGTGCAGAGCCGCTGTGCGCCTGCCGCTTTCCCCTCGCCAAAAAGTACAAATGGGCGTAGAGCATCCTCATGCTGAAACCCATGCCCTTGTCTGAGGCGCAGAGTCTTCCGCTCTGGCGCCGACCTATGACGCTCTTGTTCGTGATGGCGTTGACCATGCCGATCGCGTTCAACGCGTGGAGTGCATTGCTGAACAATTTCGTCATCGAGGCGGCGAACTTCGACGGGGCGGATATCGGGCTTTTGCACACGGTACGCGAGATTCCGGGTTTTCTGGCCGTTGGCGTGATTGCGGTGATCATTTTCATCCGCGAGCAGGTACTGGCCATGATCTCATTGATGATGTTGGGCGTGGCGACGGCGGTGACGGCCTGGTTTCCCAGCCTTGGCGGGCTGCTGTTTGTGACGCTGTTCAGCTCGATCGGGTTTCACTACTATGAGACGGTGAACCAGTCACTGCAGCTGCAATGGCTGCCTAAAGACCGTGCGCCGCAGGTGCTTGGCTGGCTGGTGGCTATGGGCTCGGCTGCGACGGCTGTGGTCTATGGCTTGATCGTCCTGACATGGGACCGCTTCGACCTGTCCTATAACTTCGTGTTCATGGCGGCAGGCGGCGTGACAACTTTGCTGGCAGTGTTTTGCTTGATTGCTTACCCGCAATTCGACGCACCGACGCCGCAGACCAAGAAGCTGATCCTACGCCGCCGCTACTGGCTGTATTATGCATTACAGTTCATGGCGGGCGCGCGGCGGCAGATTTTTGTCGTGTTCGCCGGTTTCATGATGGTCGAGAAATTCGGCTTTGAAGTGCACGAACTGACCAGCCTGTACCTGATCAACCTTATGATCAACATGATGGCGGCTCCGCTGCTGGGCAAGGCAGTCGCACGGTTTGGCGAACGCCGCACGCTGATCTTTGAATATGCCGGACTCGCCATCGTTTTCGCAGCCTATGGCGGCATCTACTGGTTTAGCTGGGGCGTGCTGCTGGCGGCGATTCTCTATGTGATCGACCATGTGCTGTTTGCTCTGGCGTTGGCTTTGAAAACTTATTTCCAGAAGATCGCCGACCCGGCGGATATTGCGCCCACTGCGGCGGTGGCATTTACCATAAATCATATCGCCGCTGTTTTCCTGCCAGCACTTTTAGGTCTACTATGGGTCGTTTCGCCCGGCGCAGTGTTTGGTTTGGCCGCTGCAATGGCGATCATCTCGCTTCTGCTGTCACTACTGATCCCGCGTCATCCGGAACCGGGCAACGAAACCATCCTGTCGAAATACGCCCCCGCGCCCGCCGAATAAGCGACTCCGCTTGACCTTGGCGGTCGGTGCCCCTAGGCGCTGTTTCGATCGAAACAGGAGGCCCCCATGCCAACATTCACTGCTCTGACCACTTTGACCGGCAAGAAAGCCGCCGAAGGATTGGGCGAGGCGATGGAACGGCTGGACCCGGAACCAACCGGCGTCGGCGTGTTCGAGGTCGAGGATGGCTCGGGCCTGTGGGAGGTCGGCGGCTATTTTACCGAAACCCCGGATGAAACCGCGCTGGCGGTTCTGGCCGCCGCGTTCGAGGCCAAGCCCTTTGTGGTCTCAGAGCTGCCCGAAACGGATTGGGTCGCCCATGTCCGCCGCGAACTAGCCCCGGTCGAGGCCGGCCGGTTTTTTGTCTATGGAAGCCATGATGCCGACAAACTGCCCGAAGGCCGCATTCCGCTGCTGATCGAAGCTGCGATGGCCTTTGGCACAGGGCACCATGGGACAACGCTTGGTTGCCTCAAGGCTTTGGACCATCTTCTGGATCATGGGTTCACGGCCACCAAAGTTGCCGATATCGGCTGCGGTACTGCCGTGCTGGCGATGGCCGCAGCTCGAGTTTGGGATGGCGATATCATCGCCAGCGACATTGATGAGGTTGCCGTCGACGTGGCCGAGGCCAACCTACGGGCGAACGGTATGGCGGGTGCGGTTAAATGTGTTGAAGCTGCAGGTTTCGATCACCCGGATCTGAAGGCGCATGCGCCTTACGATCTGATATTCGTCAATATCCTAAAAGGTCCGCTCGTGGCCCTTTCGCCTGAAATTTCGGCGAACCTGCGGGGGGGTGGACAAGCGATTCTATCGGGAATCCTCAATGAACAGTCCGATGACGTGATCTCGGTTTATCTCCAAAACGGCTTCAATCTGGTTCGCCAGGATCGGATTGGTGAGTGGACGACGCTAATCTTAAGCAAACAGGGCTGAATTTAGGCCATTTACGGGAGTTTTGTGGATTTTTGCCACGTTTTTGTCGCATTCTCTAATTACCGTCTTTCAATGCACTCGGGGGGCGGTTTTCGGAGGCTGCCATGACAGGAAAACAACTCGAATTCGATCAACGCATCTCGCGTTTGAACAAAAAGCACCAGAAACTCAGCCGCGGCTATCGTGCCACGTTGCGCTCAGACGGGCTGGTGGTGATGAAACCACAGCGTATGCGTTCAGCAGTTCCAGCGAGGGTTTTGTTACTGTGTTTGGTTGGCTTCTTTGCCTTCAAGGCCTTTTTACTGTCTCATCTTGGCCCGACTGCGTACGAAACGCGGGTTGAAAGCCTGAATCAGGGCACGCCGGTTGAGAAAGCTGGCGCCTGGATCATGCAGGCCGATCCGGTGACCGCGTTTTTCTCGAGCCAACTGAACAAGGTTTGGTTCTAACCGGATATCTTGCACCCTCCTAACAAAAACACCGCATGCCTCACGGCGTGCGGTGTTTCTGTTTGCCCCACAGGGAGGAGGAAGGGGCGTATGCGGTAGTCCGTTATCTCAGTAACGGCGGCCTTCGGCGACAACGTCGATGTCGCCGCGGCATAGTCCGATATCGTCCAGTTCGCGGTCAGAAAGACCGTTCAGCGCGTTACGGGTTGCGCGGGCGTCATTCCATTCAACAACGGCGTTTACAACCGATGCAAAAAGTGCGCCGATACGGCCGACGAGGCCGAATGAGCCAGTGGTGGTGCGGGTGGTATCCAGTGCAGCCATATCCTGTTTCCTTCTGGTTTGTGTTAAACTCTGATCTTGCGATCTGAGCGGCATCTAGTGATGAGTTTCGCCGTGCGCAAGCGCAGAAATTGCATGTGTCCTATGCATTTTTTGCAACGCTCGAAATTGATGAAAACCCCTTAAATCATTGGTTAAAGTTCGATCGGAAAAGCGTCGAAAACGAACCTAACCCGGTCGCAAACAGGCCGCGAGGAACCGGAGGCGACATGAATGTCGGTTTTGGACCCTGAGTTGATTTCCTTGGAAAATGTTCACGCTTCGTGCTAGTCGATGAAAAAAGATCACACAAACCCGAGCAGGCCGAGACAAAACATGCGAATTCTGGGCATTGATCCAGGGCTTAGAACCTTGGGATGGGGCGTCATCGAATCGCATGGCAGCCGCCTGAGCCACGTTGCGAATGGATTGTGCAAATCCGATGGTGATGATCTGGGGGAAAGGCTGCTGTCGCTACACAATCAAATCGTCGAAGTCATCGCCGAGCACAATCCAGATCAGGCGGCAATTGAACAGACCTTCGTCAACAAAGATGGGGCCGGTACACTGAAACTGGGTCAGGCGCGTGGGGTTGCGCTTCTGACGCTTGCGCAGGCGGGTTTGCCGGTTGGCGAGTACGCCCCCAACCGCGTCAAGAAAACTGTGGTGGGCGTCGGCCACGCCGAAAAAGAGCAGGTTCTGCATATGGTCAAACTCCAACTGCCCGGTTGTTCCCCCAAAGGGGCGGATGCTGCGGATGCATTGGCGATTGCCATCTGCCATTCCTACTATGGCGCCGCACCGCAGGCACGGATGAAAGAGGTACGCGCATGATCGGCAAGCTCACTGGAAGGCTGGATTACCGCGCGGCGGATCACGTTCTGATCGACGTGCGGGGGGTCGGCTATATCGTCTATTGCTCGGACCGGACCATGGCGGCCCTGCCGGGGGTGGGTGAGGCAATGTCAATCTACACCGATATGGTCGTGCGCGAAGACCTGATGCAGCTTTATGGTTTTCTGTCCTTGGTCGAGAAGGAATGGCACCGTCTGCTGTGCTCGGTTCAGGGTGTGGGTGCGAAGGTATCGCTGGCCATTCTTAGTGCGCTGGGGCCCGATGGTGTCAGCCGCGCGATTGCCTTGGGCGACTGGGGGGCCGTGAAGGCCGCAAAGGGTGTCGGCCCCAAGACCGCGCAACGGATCGTTCTTGACCTCAAGGACAAGGCCCCGGGTGTGATGGCGATGGGCGGCACGGTGACCGAAGCGATGGATGGCCCGGCACTTGAAGTGGTTGAGACGACCGAGCCTGCGCCTGTTCCGAAACGGGTGGCCAAACCGGCCTCGGGCGCTGCCGCTGCTTCTGCGGATGCGCTGTCGGCGTTGGGCAATCTGGGCTATGGACCGTCCGAGGCGGCATCGGCCGTGGCCGAGGCAGCGGCTAATATGCCAGATGCGGGCGAGGCCGATCTGATACGCGCCGCGCTGAAGCTACTGGCCCCCAAGGGCTGAGTGAAAGGGTAACTGAATGGTAGACGCTGATCCCGCCCTGCGACCCGAACCGATGCCCGAGGACAATGACCGCGCCCTGCGCCCGCAGGGGCTGGATGAATTCATTGGTCAGGCCGAGGCGCGGGCCAACCTACGCATCTTCATCCAGTCGGCCCGCCAACGCGGTGAGGCGATGGATCACACGCTGTTCCATGGTCCACCTGGATTGGGTAAGACCACGCTTGCGCAGATCATGGCGCGCGAGTTGGGAGTGAATTTCCGCATGACCTCGGGACCGGTTCTAGCCAAGGCGGGGGATTTGGCGGCGATTCTGACCAATCTGGAATCGCGGGATGTCTTGTTCATCGACGAGATTCACCGTCTGAACCCGGCGGTCGAAGAGGTGCTGTACCCCGCGATGGAGGATTTCGAGCTGGATCTTGTCATTGGTGAAGGTCCGGCGGCGCGGACTGTACGGATCGAGCTGCAGCCATTTACGCTGGTCGGGGCGACAACGCGGATGGGGTTGCTGACCACGCCGTTGCGCGATCGGTTTGGCATCCCGACCCGGCTGCAGTTCTATACGGTCGACGAGTTGCACGAGATCGTCACCCGCAATGCCCGCAAACTGGGCGCACCTGCGGATGACGAAGGCGCGCGTGAGATCGCGCGCAGGTCTCGTGGAACACCACGGATCGCCGGTCGTCTTCTGAGACGCGTAGTGGATTTTGCCATTGTTGAAGGCGATGGGCGGATTACGCGCGACTTGGCGGATGGGTCACTGACCCGACTGGGGGTCGATAACCTTGGTCTGGACGGGGCCGACCGCCGGTATTTGAAGCTGATTGCCGAGAACTATGCGGGCGGGCCAGTGGGGATTGAAACACTCTCGGCGGCGTTGTCCGAAAGCCGGGATTCGCTGGAAGAGGTGATCGAGCCTTATCTCCTGCAGCAAGGCCTGATCCAGCGCACTCCGCGCGGACGGATGCTGGCGCAAAAGGCATGGACGCATCTGGGGATGGCTGCACCCAAAGGACAGAGCGATCTGTTTGGTTGAAGTGGGGCGCATTAGATTTTAAGCCTCAGGCAGTCGTATCTAAATCGAGAAGAAGGACTGGGGCGTGACACCCGATGAGATTGAGGCGCTGTTCACACGCGATAGCGGTGAGTTTCTGTTTGCGCGCTGGGGCAGACCCATCGTGCCCATCGTGTTTGGTGTCGAGGATGAAACGCTGTCGACCGTAAAAGGTGCGTTCGAGGCGGTTGTCACTCTGGCAAATCACAAGATGACCGAGACGGATCCCGAACTGGGTGCCAATTGCATGGTGTTCTTCTTCCGTGAGTGGCAGGAATTGTTGGACGTGCCCGATCTGGATCGCCTGATCCCGGATCTGGCCCCACTGGTCGACCGGCTTGTGGCGGCCGATGCCAATCAGTATCGCATATTTCGGTTCGAGGATGACGGCGCTATCCGCGCGGCATTTGTGTTTTTGCGCATGGACAAAGAGCTGTCGAAAGTGCCGGCAGAAACGCTGGCGTTAAGCCAGGTTGTACAAACGATCCTGCTTTGGTCCGACACAGCTTTTCGCAGCGCCTCACCTCTGGCGATTGCTGGTGACGCGACGATCTTGCGGCCTGATATTGCGGCCTTGATCCGCGCCGCCTACGATCCTGTTCTGCCCGGTGCCGCGCAGGACCCCTCTCATGCGTTGCGCTTGTTCGCCAGATTGGAGCCGTCGCAATGAAGCATCACTACCCGGTCCGTGTTTATTACGAAGACACCGACATGGGAGGCGTGGTCTATCACGCAAATTATCTGAGATTCATCGAACGCGCCCGGTCGGACTGGGTGCGTAAACTGGGTAATGATCAGAACGCGATGCGGGACGCAGGCATTGTCTGGGTCGTGCGGCGGATCGAGGCGGATTATCTCGCCGCCGCTAGGTTTGAAGACGAGCTGATGGTCGAGACCGAGATGGTTTCGCTATCGGGCGCTCGGTTGACAATGTCGCAATTGGTCAAGCGTGGCGAGACCGAGATTTTCCGCGCCGAGGTAACGGCTGTCTGCATGAATGCGCAGGGTAAGCCCGTTCGTCTTCCGGCAGAGATTCGCGCATTGATGTAACATTTTCAGCCTCCGGGGTGGTTCTGTTGGCTTTTCATCTCCATCTGCGTTAGCGTTTGGCAAAACAAGGCCAAATGGCCATCAGGCAAAACAAAGAGCAGGTTCATGGAAGCTGAAACGCTGGCGCTGGCGCAGGAGATCGATTTCTCCATGTGGGGGCTGTATGCCCGCGCGACCTTTATCGTCAAACTGGTGATGTTGATGCTGATCGGTGCATCCATCTGGTCCTGGGGCATTATCATTCAGAAACTGATCAACTACCGAGCCGCGCGGCGCGAGGCGCAGGTATTCGATGAAAGCTTCTGGTCTGGCAATCCGCTGGATGAGCTGTTCGAGCAGATCGGAACCCAGCCCGATGGCAGTTCCGAAAAGATTTTCGCGGCGGGGATGATCGAGTGGCGACGCTCGCACCGCACCGATGGCGGCTTGATCGCAGGGGCGACGGCGCGGATCGATCGCTCGATGGACGTGGCGATCGCGAAAGAGGCTGAGGGTCTGCAAAAAGGGTTGCCCATTCTGGCCACTGTCGGATCGACAGCGCCGTTTATCGGCCTGTTTGGCACCGTTTGGGGCATCATGAATGCCTTTATCGAGATTGCCGAGCAGCAGAACACAAACCTCGCCGTTGTGGCCCCGGGTATTGCCGAGGCGTTGCTGGCCACCGGTCTTGGCTTGCTGGCCGCGATCCCGGCGGTGATATTCTATAATAAACTCAGCGCAGACAGTGACCGCATCGTCGGCGGCTACGAGGCCTTTGCCGATGAATTCGCCACTATCCTGTCGCGTCAGTTGGATAGCTGACGATGGGTGCGGCAGTTCAGCAAAGCTCGGGCGGGAACGGACGCAGGCGCGGACGGCGGCGCGGGCGCGCCCAACCGATGGCCGAGATCAACGTGACGCCCTTTGTTGATGTCATGCTGGTGTTGCTGATCATCTTTATGGTGGCGGCCCCATTGTTGACCGTCGGCGTACCTGTCGATCTGCCCAAAACTGCCGCAAGTGCCTTACCCGGTGACAACGAAGAGCCGCTGACCGTGACCCTGACCGCAGATGGGCGCGTGCAGATCCAGACCACGGATGTGCTGCGCGAAGAACTGATCGGTAAGCTGCGCGCGATCGCAGCTGAGCGCAGCAGCGACCGCGTGTTCTTGCGTGCTGACGGCGCGATTCCATATGCGCAAGTGATGCAGGTCATGGGTGCTTTGAACGCGGGCGGGTTTTCCAACGTTGGCCTTGTGACTGATACCGGCGGGCCAACGCTGGACGAAGGGTGAGAGTGAGGCTGCGCGGTGGATACCGGCACCAAGATTTCGGCAATTGCGCATGTCAGCCTGATTGGCTGGGCGCTGATCGGCGGGACCTTCCGGTCCGAGCCGTTGCCGATGGCTGTACAGGATGTCTCGGTGATCTCGGCTGAGCAGTTTGCGGCCATGACCGCGCAACGCGAGGCACCCGAGGTGCCGACTGACCCGGCTGAACTGCAACAGCCTGCAGAACCTGATAAGATCGAAATACTGGACCCGACACCGGAAGAAACGCCCGAACCTGAGCCGGTTGCCCAGCCCGAGCCGGAACCTGAGCCCGAGCCGGAACCGGAAACGGTGGAAGTCCCTCCCGAGCCCGAACTGATCGAACAACCTCCGACGCTTGAAGAGCCCGAGCCTGAGCTGGCGGCGCTTCCTGCGCCTCCGGGCCCAGAGGCCGAACCAAGCCCTGCGGATAAGATCGCGCCCGAGCAGATTGCCCCTCCTCCGCCCGAGGCCAAGCCGGATGACATTGAAACCCCTCCGGTTTCGCTGGATGAAGGGGCGGAAATCCAACAAGAACAGCAAGATCAAACGGCACCGGAAGAGGCCGCGCCCGAGATTGTGACCGAGGCGGAAGAAGTCGAAGATCCGGCCCCGCGAACTTCTCCTCGTCCGCGCGTGCGCCCGAACCGGCCGGCACCCCAGCCAGAGCCTGAGGTTGCAGAAACGCCCGAGCCCGCGCCGACTGAACCTGCGCAAAACGAGCAAGCGATCAATGACGCCTTGGCCGAAGCATTGGGCAATGGCACCGAACCTTCGGGCCCACCACTGACAAGCGGTGAAAAAGACGCGATGCGGGTTGCGGTGTCGCGGTGTTGGAATGTCGGGTCCCTGTCGACGGATGCGCTGGAAACCGTGGTTGTTGTCGGGTTTTCGTTAACCAGAGATGGCAAAGTGGTTGGCGGCAGTTTGCAGCTACTCGACAGTTCAGGCGGCTCAGCCGCATCAGCAAAACAAGCCTACGAAGCCGCGCGGCGCGCAATTTTGCGCTGTGGGTCTAAAGGATATGACCTACCTGCTGACAAATACGATCAATGGCAGGATATTGAGATTACATTCAATCCCGAGAGGATGCGGATCAAATGATGAAACTTCTGACCAGCCTCTTAATTGGCCTGACCCTTCTTTCGACCTCGGCTTACGCCCAAAGTGGCCCGCTGCGTCTGGAAATCGATGAAGGGATCATCGAACCTATGCCGTTTGCCGTGCCAAGCTTTGTGCCTGACGGTCCCTCGGCGGCACAATATGCACAAGATATCTCGCGGGTGGTCGTGTCTGACCTGACCGGAACGGGCCTGTTTCGTGAAATCTCGTCGGATGCATATATCAGCCGCGTCAGCAGTTTTGACGCGCCGGTTCAGTTCGCAGATTGGAAGGCGATCAACGCTCAAGCACTGGTGACAGGGGCGGTCAATGTGTCGGGCAAGCGCCTGACGGTCCGGTTCCGGGTCTGGGATGTCTTCTCGGGGCAGGAACTCGGCAACGGTTTGCAGTTTGCAGGAACAACCGACGGTTGGAGGCGCATGGCGCATAAGGTCGCGGATCAGGTTTATACCCGGATCACGGGAGAGGGCGCCTATTTCGACAGCCGTGTCGCGTTCGTGTCGGAGAGCGGCCCAAAGGATCAACGGCGCAAACGGTTGGCCATAATGGATTACGACGGCGCTAATGTGCAGTATCTGACCGACAGCGCAGCGATTGTTCTGGCGCCTCGGTTTTCACCGACGGGCGACCAGTTGCTCTATACCAGCTACGAGACCGGTCAGCCGCGTATTTACGTTCTGGATGTCGGCCGCGTGAAGCGGCAGGAGTTGAAAACGCAGGAAGGCACCATGAGTTTCTCACCGCGCTTCTCTCCGGATGGTCGTTCAATTGTTTATTCGTTGACCCAAGGCGGAAACACGGATTTGTGGAAAATGGATCTGGCCTCGGGCCAAAGCGTGCGACTGACCAATACGCCCGCGATTGAAACTGCACCAAGCTATGCGCCGGACGGCAGTCGGATCGTGTTTGAAAGCGACCGGTCGGGCACTCCGCAGCTTTACATCATGCCCGCCAACGGAGGCGAGGCAACGCGGATCAGTTTTGGGCAAGGCCGCTATGGTACGCCGGTCTGGTCTCCGCGTGGTGACTTGATTGCCTTTACCAAGCAGAACAAAGGTCGCTTCCACATCGGTGTTATGCGCACGGATGGCAGCGAAGAGCGCCTTTTGACCGCCTCGTTCCTGGACGAAGGTCCCACATGGTCGCCAAACGGGCGGGTCATCATGTTCACCCGCGAAACGCAGGGGGCAAGCGGTCGATCGACGCTTTACTCTGTGGATATTTCGGGCCGTAACTTGCGTCCTGTTAGAACGCCGGATGGCGGTAGCGACCCGTCTTGGGGGCCACTGCAGAATTGATCGGAACTGACAGCAGGTAAAGTTCACAACAAACCCGCAATGTGATAGAAGCGCGGCAATAAACAACGAAACACGAGGCACTTGAGATGAAACTGTTGAGCAAAGTCGCGGCAATTGGGGCGCTGACCCTGATTGCGGCCTGTTCCAATAATGATCCGTCGGCTCTGGGTGGCGGCGCTGGTGGCAGCGGCGCGCTGGTTCCGGGCTCACCTAGTGATCCGCGTTCGCCAGCCTATTTCCAGCAGACAGTTGGTGACCGGGTCCTGTTCGCAGTCGATCAGTCCACGCTCAGCCCGCAGGCGCAGACGATTCTGCAAGGGCAGGCCGATTGGCTGCTCGCCAATCCGGATTTTGTCGCCAATATCGAAGGCCATGCGGACGAGCAGGGCACGCGCGAATACAACCTTGCGCTTGGAGCTCGTCGGGCCAATGCGGCGCGGGAGTATCTGATCTCACGCGGGGTGGCAGGCAACCGGTTGACCACCGTCAGCTATGGCAAGGAACGCCCGATCGAGATTTGCAGCACCGAGGATTGCTATTCCAAAAACCGCCGCGCGGTGACGGTGCTGACCGGTTCAACCTTGGGGTAAGATGATGCGAATTGCAGGATTGGTTCTGGCGGCGGTTGTGGCCGTCGCTGGTGTGGCACAGGCTCAGGATCAGCAGACGCTGGCGGATATCCGTCAGGAATTAACCGTGCTGCATGTGGAAATTCAGCGTCTCAAGCGCGAGTTTTCAACCACTGGGTCCCCCGCGCCAAACCTGTCCGGCAGTTCCGTGCTTGAGCGCGTTGATGCGATCGAGGCAGAATTGCAGCGCCTGACACGCCAGACCGAGCAGTTGAACCAAAGGGTGCAGAATGTCGTGACCGATGGCACCAATCGTATAGGTGATTTGGAGTTTCGTCTGGTTGAACTTGAAGGCGGTGATCTGAGCGCGCTGGGCGAAACCTCAACGTTGGGTGGTGATACATCCACCGCTGTGGCTGTGGCACCCACCCCCAACCCTACGCAACCCACGGTCACTGATCAGGGTGAGCTTGCAGTCGGTGAACAAGCGGATTTTGATGCCGCTTCGCAGGCCCTGGTGGATGGAGATTTCCAGACCGCGGCCGATCTGTTTGCGCAATTCGACCAGTCCTATCCGGGCAGCCCGCTGGCGAGCCAAGCCAACCTGCGGCGCGGGCAGGCGCTGAAAGGGGTGGGCGATACACGCGAAGCGGCGCGCGCCTTTCTGGCCAGCTTCACGGGCGACTCCGAAGGACCTCTGGCACCCGAGGCGTTGTTTGAGTTGGGCGCAGCGCTTGGACAGCTGGGCCAAACCGATCAGGCTTGCATCACACTCGGCGAAGTTGGCGTACGATTTCCGGCATCGGCACCAGCTGCTTCGGCCACACAGGAAATGGCAACGCTGGGCTGTTCTTGACCTCTGACGCCGATACGCTTCGGGCCAATTTGCGGGCAGGTCTGCCCGATCCACTGCCGCGCCGTCTGGGGGTGGCGGTTTCAGGGGGCAGTGATTCGACTGCCCTGTTGCGATTACTTGTTGATATCGCGCGACAAGAGCAGATCGAGCTGTTTGCGGCGACCGTTGATCACGGCCTGCGAGCTGAATCTGCGTCAGAGGCCTTGGCCGTCGCGACACTGGTGCAGCGCTTAGGCATTCCTCATGAAACGCTGAAATGGCAGGGGTGGGATGGATCCGGAAATCTGCAGGATCAGGCGCGGCGTGCGAGATACCGGTTGCTGGTCGCGTGGGCCGAATCGAAGGGCCTAGAGGCAGTTGCGCTGGGCCACACGGAGGATGATCAGGCTGAAACGGTACTGATGCGGCTGGCCCGTGCTTCGGGCGTTTCGGGGCTTTCGGCCATGGCTGTATCGCGAAAAGAAGGTCGGGTCACATTGCTGCGCCCCTTGCTGTCCACAACACGCTCAAATCTTCGGGAATATCTGACTGCGCAGGGTATTTCGTGGATTGATGATCCGTCGAATCAGGACCCTCGTTTTGACCGGATCAAAGCCCGTCAGGCCTTGTTAGGATTAAATCGGATCGGCATCACGGCAGAGTCATTATCACGGGTCGCTGAAAATATGGCACAAGCGCGTGAAGCATTGGCGCAATACGCGCAGGAATCCGCTTTCCGGTACATGACGGTGGCGGATGGCGATCTTTGCATTGATCGCGAAGGTTTCGAAACTCTGCCCGAAGAAATCCGTCGTCGGCTTGTGACCGCGTCTGTTTCATGGATCGCAGGGGGAGAATATCCGCCGCGACACAAAGCGGTGGATCAAGTGCTGGATGCGATTTCGTCTGCTCAGACGGCCACCCTGGGGGGATGCATTTTAATCCCGGAAGGCAAAAAAACTTGGATTTGCAGAGAGCTAAACGCCGTCAGCAATCAGCACGCGCGCCCCTCAGAACCTTGGGACAGGCGTTGGATTATGTCCGGGCCAAAAACTGAAGTTGCGGAAATCCGGGCGCTTGGTGAGGATGGTATATTGCAGCTGGAAAACTGGCGCTCTGTGGGCAAACCTCGCGCTGCAGTGTTGTCGACGCCCTCGGTTTGGGCCGAAGGCACTCTATTGGCTGCACCCCTGGTCGGTTTTGCAAACGAATGGCGCGCCGAACTGCTTCCAGAAAGGTCCGACTTCGATGCGGTGATTTTATCTCATTGAACCTGCCACAATCCTCTCTATTTTAAGGAACAACCCCGGCAGGTCCCCACCTGCCGAAACCTTTCGGGAGATTTTCCTTGGGCAACGCTCGCAACATCGCCTTCTGGGTCGTTCTGTTTCTGCTGATCCTGGCACTGTTCAACCTATTCAGTGGACCCAGCGGGTCGCTTCAGAACAATGAACGCACCTATTCCGAATTCGTCAGCGCCGTGGACGCCGGAGACGTCACCAGCGTCACGCTGGATGGCGAACAGATCCGCTATCGCACGAATGAGAATCAGGACTTTGTCACCATCAAACCCACCGATGCCGAGGTGACGAAGCTGCTGATCGACAAGAACATCCCCGTTCGTGCTGAAAAACAGCAGCAATCGGGTTTCCAGTCGTTCCTGATCACGCTGCTGCCCTTCCTGCTGTTGATCGGTGTCTGGGTCTATTTCATGAACCGGATGCAGGGTGGTGGCAAAGGTGGCGCTATGGGTTTTGGCAAGTCCAAGGCCAAGATGCTGACCGAAAAGCATGGCCGGGTGACGTTCGACGACGTTGCGGGCATCGACGAGGCCAAGGAAGAGCTGGAAGAGATCGTGGAATTCCTGCGCAACCCGCAGAAATTTTCGCGTTTGGGCGGTAAGATTCCCAAAGGCGCGCTGCTGGTTGGCCCTCCGGGCACTGGTAAGACGCTACTTGCCCGTGCGATTGCGGGCGAGGCGGGAGTGCCGTTCTTTACGATCTCGGGTTCCGATTTCGTTGAAATGTTCGTTGGTGTTGGTGCATCGCGTGTGCGTGACATGTTCGAGCAAGCCAAGAAGAACGCGCCTTGTATCGTCTTCATCGACGAAATTGACGCCGTGGGGCGCCATCGTGGTGCTGGCTATGGCGGCGGTAACGACGAACGCGAACAGACTCTCAACCAGCTGCTGGTTGAGATGGACGGTTTCGAGGCCAATGAAGGCGTGATCATTCTGGCGGCCACCAACCGGAAGGACGTTCTGGACCCTGCGCTGCTGCGTCCGGGCCGGTTTGACCGCAACGTGACTGTTGGCAACCCCGACATCAAAGGCCGCGAAAAGATTCTGGGCGTGCACGCGCGCAAGACGCCTCTGGGTCCCGATGTCGACCTGCGCATTATCGCGCGCGGCACGCCGGGCTTTTCGGGTGCTGATCTGGCGAACCTCGTGAACGAGGCCGCATTGATGGCCGCCCGCGTCGGTCGTCGCTTTGTCACCATGGAGGACTTTGAGAACGCCAAAGACAAGGTGATGATGGGGGCCGAGCGCCGTTCGATGGTGCTGACGCAGGACCAGAAGGAAAAAACCGCCTATCACGAGGCCGGCCATGCCGTTGTAGGTCTGGAACTGCCGCTGTGCGATCCGGTCTATAAGGCGACCATCATTCCGCGCGGTGGTGCGCTGGGTATGGTTGTGTCACTGCCCGAAATGGATCGTCTGAACTATCACCGCGATGAGTGTGAGCAGAAGCTGGCCATGACTATGGCAGGCAAGGCCGCCGAGGTGATTAAATACGGCGAAGATCACGTGTCGAACGGCCCTGCGGGCGATATCATGCAGGCCAGCCAGTTGGCGCGCGCCATGGTGATGCGCTGGGGCATGTCCGACAAGGTCGGCAACATCGACTATGCCGAGGCGCATGAAGGCTATCAGGGCAACACCGCCGGGTTCTCGGTATCGGCCCATACCAAAGAGCTGATTGAAGAAGAGGTAAAGCGCCTGATCCAGCAAGGCTATGAACGCGCGCACAAGATCCTGACCGACAAGAACGAGGAATGGGAGCGACTGGCGCAAGGCCTGCTTGAGTATGAGACCCTGACCGGCGATGAGATCAAGCGCGTCATGAATGGCGAACCGCCCACCGAAAGCGATGATGAGGGTGACAGCCCCGATGAGGGCAACGCCCCCAGCGTGACTGCCATCCCGAAGACCAAGTCCAAGAAATCGCCGCCAGATGGCGGGATGGAACCAGAACCCACCGCATAACAACAAAACCCGGAGCCAGTCTCCGGGTTTTCTCTTTTCATCAGGGCGTTGCCGGGCATTATGCCTACAAACCTGCAGATGAATGGGGGCATCTCATGCCGTTCTTACGTGAAACAGAATATTCAGCCGACGTGGTATGGCTGGGCTATGTTCCAGCAGGCCAGTCTTTGCGGGCCAAGCCTGTCAATGCTTTGGACCTGAATTTTGATGGCGTTCAGGGGGAACGGCATCAGGGGCTCAATAGAGCGTCCTGTGTTCGGGTAGCGAATCTCTATCCAAAGGGCACCGAGATCCGGAATGTGCGGCAACTGTCAGTGCTGTCGGCAGAGGAATTGGGTGATGTCGCGGCTGAGATGGAGTTGGCAACGCTTGATCCGTCTTACCTTGGGGCTTCGATTGTCCTGAAGGGCATTCCCGATTTCTCTCATATCCCTCCGTCGTCGCGGTTGAAGGCCGAGAGCGGTTTGACGATCACTGTGGACATGGAAAACGCCCCCTGCGTTCTTCCGGGCCGCGAGATCGAGGCGGATCATACCGGTTACGGGGCGGCATTCAAACCTGCGGCCAAAGGGCGACGCGGGATAACGGCTTGGGTCGAACGCCCGGGGGCTCTGAAACGCGGCGACAAGATGCAATTGTTTGTGCCGGATCAGCCCCTTTGGAACCCATAGGTTCAATCCGTTTCCGATTTGCGCATTACGATTTCTCGCAACGCCGTTTCGCGGCATGAAAATGTCGGAATCCTTAGCCATCAGAGTTGTGTACGTCAGTATATGTTGCGCAGCGCCGACGCCCGTGCGTCGGTTTTGCACGGAATTCAATCAGGGACCCTGCCCAATGAGCTACAAATCCGACATTGAGATTGCCCGCGAGGCGAACAAAAAGCCGATTCAGGAAATCGGCGCGAAGCTGGGTATCTCCAGCGATGATCTGCTGCCTTACGGCCATGACAAGGCCAAAGTCAGCCAGGACTTCATCAACTCGGTACAGGACCGCGAAGACGGCAAGTTGATCCTGGTGACCGCGATCAACCCAACCCCCGCAGGAGAAGGCAAGACCACCACCACCGTAGGTCTGGGCGACGGCTTGAACCGCATCGGCAAGAACGCGATGATCTGTATCCGCGAAGCTTCGCTTGGCCCGAACTTCGGCATGAAGGGCGGCGCCGCAGGTGGCGGTTACGCGCAGGTTGTTCCGATGGAAGAAATGAACCTGCACTTCACGGGTGACTTCCACGCCATCACCTCGGCCCATTCGCTGCTGTCGGCGATGATCGACAACCACATTTACTGGGGTAACGAGCAGGAAATAGACACCCGCCGCGTTGCATGGCGCCGCGTCGTCGACATGAATGACCGTGCTCTGCGTCAGATCACGGCGTCTCTGGGCGGCGTGTCGAATGGTTTCCCGCGTGAAGCGGGCTTTGACATCACCGTGGCGTCCGAAGTCATGGCGATCCTCTGCTTGGCAAACGACTTGAAAGATCTGGAGAAGCGTCTGGGCGACATCATTGTTGCTTACCGCCGCGACAAGACCCCGGTTTACTGCCGCGATATCAAGGCAGAAGGTGCAATGACCGTTCTGTTGAAAGACGCGATGCAGCCGAACCTGGTGCAGACGCTGGAAAACAACCCGGCTTTTGTCCACGGCGGCCCGTTTGCAAACATCGCGCACGGCTGTAACTCGGTTATCGCAACCAAAACCGCTCTGAAAGTGGCCGACTATGTTGTCACCGAAGCGGGCTTTGGTGCTGACCTCGGTGCCGAGAAGTTCATGAACATTAAGTGCCGCAAGGCGGGTATTGCTCCGTCGGCAGTGGTACTGGTTGCCACCGTGCGCGCGATGAAAATGAATGGCGGCGTGGCCAAGGCTGACTTGGGTGCGGAAAACGTTGACGCTGTGAAATCAGGTTGCGCCAACCTGGGTCGCCACATCGAAAACGTCAAATCCTTCGGTGTTCCGGTTGTCGTCGCGATCAACCACTTCGTCACCGACACCGATGACGAAGTTCAGGCGGTCAAGGACTACTGCGGCGAGCATGGTGTTGAGGCGATCCTGTCGCGTCACTGGGAGCTGGGTTCGGATGGCTCTGCGCCTCTGGCCGAAAAAGTTGTCGAAATCGTCGAAAACGGCGCCGCGAACTTCTCACCGATCTACCCTGACGACATGTCGCTGTTCGAGAAGATCGAAACCATCGCCAAGCGTATCTATCGCGCCGACGAAGTTCTGGCCGACAACAAGATCCGCAACCAGCTGCGCGAATGGGAAGAAGCGGGCTACGGCAACCTGCCGGTCTGCATGGCGAAAACCCAGTATTCGTTCTCGACCGACCCAACCCTGCGCGGCGCGCCTACCGGACACTCGGTTCCGGTGCGTGAGGTTCGCCTTTCCGCTGGTGCCGGTTTCATCGTCGTTGTCTGCGGAGAGATCATGACCATGCCCGGTCTGCCGCGCAAACCGGCCGCCGAAACCATCTGCCTTAACGACGCAGGTGAGATCGAGGGCTTGTTCTAAGCTCTCAAATAAGACATCTCGTGGTCCGGGGATATCCCCGGGCCGCAGGAGACCAAAATGCCCACTCTGATACCTCCGCAAGACTGTCATTCGATGCAGGAATTGCGGCCTCAGATCGACAAGCTGGACCGCCAATTGATTGGATTGCTGGTAACGCGCGCAACCTATATCGACCGCGCGTCGCAACTGAAACCCGGCGAGGGCCTGCCAGCCCGCATCCCGGAACGTGTCGAAGATGTGGTGCAGCGCGTCCGCAAGAGCTCGGATGAGTTGGGTATGGACCCCGATCTTGCCGAAAAGCTCTGGCGTATACTGATTGATTGGTCGATTGCCCGCGAAGAACGCGTGCTCGGCCCAGACTGAAGAAACGGGCGCCTAGTGCGCCCGATCCGTTTTGTGAAAGAAGGGATCAAAGAATGGTAGCGCAGGTTATCGACGGAAAGGCTTTTGCCGCCAAAGTGCGCGCGCAGGTGGCTGACCAGGTTGCAAAGCTGAAAGAAGAGAACGGCATCACCCCCGGTCTGGCGGTGGTTCTGGTGGGCGAAGACCCGGCCAGCCAGGTCTATGTCCGTTCAAAGGGCAAGATGACCGTCGAGGTCGGCATGAACTCGTACGAGCACAAGCTGGATGTGGACACGTCCGAGGCGGACCTGCTGGCGCTGATTGACAAACTGAACAATGACCCTGCGGTGCACGGCATTCTGGTGCAACTGCCGCTGCCCAAGCATCTGAACGAAGATCTGGTGATCAACTCGATCGATCCGGCAAAGGATGTCGACGGGTTCCACATCTCGAATGTGGGCCTGCTGGGAACAGGTCAGAAGTCAATGGTGCCGTGCACTCCGCTGGGCTGTCTGATGATGTTGCGCGATCACCACGGCTCTTTGTCCGGCATGGATGCTGTAGTGATCGGTCGGTCTAACATCGTGGGTAAGCCGATGGCGCAGTTGCTTTTGGGCGACAGTTGCACCGTGACCATCGCGCATAGCCGCACCAAAGATCTTCCCGATGTTGTACGCCGTGCTGATATTGTGGTCGCCGCAGTTGGTCGCCCCGAGATGGTTCCGGGTGACTGGATCAAGGAAGGCGCAACTGTGATCGATGTCGGCATCAACCGGATCGAACGCGACGGCAAGAACAAGCTGGTTGGCGACGTTGACTACGCCACTGCGGCAGAACGCGCTGGTGCGATTACCCCTGTTCCCGGCGGAGTTGGCCCTATGACGATCGCCTGCCTCCTTGCGAACACGCTCACCGCGGCTTGCCGCGCAAACGGCTTGCCTGAACCTGAAGGTCTGACTGCTTAATAGCAGCCTCGGTGTTCAATCCGGGCGCAACGTCCATGATTGAATTGGCCGGAGAGCGAAAAGCTCTCCGGCCTTTTTCATTAGATTAGGATATTTATATAACTACATCTTGACTTGACCTTGCGTCGGTCGGTGATAATCCTTCTATTCCAGCCGTTTAAGGGATAATAATCCTGTCAGTTGGTGTTTCATGGTTTTACCATTGGCGAGGTGCGTTACCTGGTATGATGAAGCTGAGTCCGATCTTCTCGTTAATAAGTCTTCAACGGGTAGTGGCAGGTCTCGTTTTTATTCCTTTATTGGCGTATTCCTTTGCCCCCTTTCGGGATATGACACTGCCATTCAGTCAGCGGATGGTGTTCTGGACAGGTGTTATGCTGCTCGCGCTTGCAGCGACTTGGTCGGCTGGAAAGCTGGTACGCGAACGGCTAAATCGATCCGGATTGCTGGTCCGTGATTTTGCCTTCGTCCTGTTGATCCTGACATTGTTTGCACCATCACTGTGGTTTCTGACCTGGATTCTGTTCACGCTAAATGGATTGATGGCACCGGGCATTTTGAAAGTCGCCCCTTATGGTCTTCTCTTCGCCACCGGACTTTTGCTGGTGCGTCAGCGGGAAGAAACCGCAGCACCGCTATACGAACCCAGACCACGTCTTTTCAATCGTTTGCCCGCCACTTTCGAGGGGCAGGTTTATCGGTTAACCGTGCGCGATCACTATGTCGACGTGGTCACGTCCGATGGTACGTTTACAATCCGCTCGCGCTTTACCGACGCGATTGCCGAGATGGAGCCGGTACAAGGCCATTGTACGCACCGTTCACACTGGGTCGTGGATTCGGCGATTGTTGGGGTCGAAAAAGAAAAGGGAAAATCCTTTTTGCACCTAAGCAACGGCGATCAGGTTCCTGTCAGCAGGAAATACAAGCAACAGCTCGTGGACGACGGGTTGCTCTAGAACCTATCTGGGCATCGGGATGAGTTGTGGCTGCGCGCCGGTCAGAATTGCCCGCGCATCCGGTGCCATGATGCCGCTCAGAGCCTCTGCTGAACTGCGCAACCCCCCGGTGTAAGCGCCATAAGCTGGAAGGATCAGACGTGATTGATCCAACAAAAAAGCTGGGCGGGTGATCGAGCGCCCTCGGGCATTGAGGTTAACTTTGGGGTGGTAGTGGCCCGAGACTTCACCTGGACTGTTTTGCTGGGCGATATGGCGGAAAATCAGATCGTGGCAAGCCCACTCGGACAGATGTGTGCCGCCCATTTCTACCGGGCCGGGGTCATGGTTCCCCTCGATCCAGATCCAACGTCGACCAGCCTGCATTGCGGTGATCTGTTGCCTATCCTCAGCAGCCAACGCGCCCGAGGCATCGAGATCGTCAAAGCTGTCCCCTAAACAGATGACCGTCGTGGCACCGGTACTGGCAAGATCACTTGCCAATCGGGTCAATGTTTCGCGGCTGTCATACGGCGGCAATGTCGGGCCGCCCCTGCGGGCGATCCGTTCGGATTTGCCTAAATGCAGATCGGAAACACAGAGCAAGCCCTGTTCCGGCCACCATAGTGCGCCCGACCCAAGCGCAGCCAGGTCTTGGCCAGAAAATGAAAACGCGATCTTGTTCATGATCCGTTCTTCATACGATTTTGCGGATTGCGCAAGTGGTTTATGCCGGTTGCAATCCGGCGGCCTGCAGTAACCGGGCACTTTCTTCCGCAAGCAGGCGTTCCTCGGCTTCACCCTTGACGGGGACTTTGCCAACTTCGAGGAACAGAGGCGCCGCCAGGGGTGAGACGCGGTCTAGCCGCAGCAGGTCAATGCGGTCTCCGATCCGGGCGACCATGGCTTCGATCCGTCCGAAATCGACCAACCCGCGCATGGCCTCTTCGCGGGTGATTTGCATCAGCAGATGTTCAGGATCGTATTTCAGCAAGGTGTCATAGAGGATATCTGACGAAAATGTCGCCTGCCGACCACTCTTGCGCTGCCCACCAGTGTTGCGTTCGATCAACCCCGCGATTGTGGCCGAAGCACGAAATGTGCGTTTCATCACGGCGTTACCCGCCAGCCAAGTCTCCAATCCTTCTCGTAGCGCGTCCAACTGAAACAGTGGGCGCGGATCGGTCACCGCATCCAGCCCCCAGATTAAGGTGGCATAGTCAGTGGCTACAAATCCCAGCGGCGCAAGGCCGGTTTCCTCCATGCGTTTGGTCAACAGCAAGCCCAGCGTCTGTTGCGCATTGCGGCCGGCAAATCCGTAGACGCATAGATGCTCGCGCCCCCTGTCAGGGAAGCTTTCAATCAACAGGCGGTCACTTTGCGGCAGGCGTGATATCTCGCGCTGAAGACCCAGCCATTCGGCAGTGTGGCCTGGCAACTGAGGCCAATCCGGCTGTGCGAACATCCGCAGGATTCGGTCGCTCAGTTGGGTAGACGTGGCGAACTTGGTGCCCGAAAAGGTCGCAATCTTGGGCTTGCGGTCAGCGCGGCGGCTGACCTCGACCACCATCTCTCGCAGACCCTCATAGCGGACGATCTGACCACCGATCAGAAAGGTATCACCAGGGGTTAGCGAGGCCGCGAATCCCTCCTCTACCTCACCCAGAGGCTTGCCCCCGCGATTGCGCTTAAGCCGAACCTTCAGCGTGTCGGTGTCCTGAATCGTGCCAAGGTTCATGCGGATACGCTGTGCCGCCCTCGGGTCGCGCAATTGCCAGGCTCCATCCGGGCGCTGCTGTAGCCTCTGCCACCGATCATAGGCTCGCAGGGCATATCCACCGGTGGCGCAGAATTCCAAACAGGCATCGAATTCAGCACGGGTGATCTGCGCATAAGGCCCGGCAGCCGTCATTTCGGCGTAGAGTGCATCTGCATCAAACGGTCCCGCTGCGGCGGCGATCAGAATATGCTGGCACAAAACGTCCCTGGGTCCTGGCCCGCGGGGGTCGCCATCCAGATCATGTTCTTGCACAGCTTCCAGTGCAGCAACACATTCGACCACTTCGAACCGGTTGGCTGGGACGAGAATAGCTTTGGAAGGGGCATTGTAGCGGTGATTTGCGCGCCCGATCCGCTGCACCAGCCGCTTGACGTTCTTCGGCGCGCCGATCTGGATCACCAGATCCACATCGCCCCAGTCGATCCCCAGATCGAGGCTGCCGGTACAGACAATTGCCCTCAGATCACCCCTGACCATCGCGGCCTCGACCCGTTCGCGTTGTTGCCGATCCAGGCTGCCGTGGTGAATGCCGATGGGCAGAGCGTCGTCGTTGGCGAGCCAGAGGTTGTGAAAGAAAATCTCGGCCTGCGCCCGAGTATTGTGAAAGATAAGTGTCGTCTTGTGCTTTTTGATCTGCTCCATCACAGCGGGGATGGAATAGGCTGCGCCACCGCCCGACCATGGCGGCATCTCTTGTGTTTGCAGCATCGAGATATCGGGGTCAGGGCCGGGATCAGCCTGAATAACTCGGCAAGGATCGGGATTGCGGGCTAGAAATCGTGCGATGCCTTCGGGGTCTTCAACCGTGGCGGACAAGCCTACGCGGCGCAGATCGGGGCAGAGTGTCTGCAATCGTGCCAGCGCCAGCATCAATTGATCCCCCCGTTTGCTTTCTGCCAGTGCATGTATTTCGTCGACAACAATGCGCTGGACCCCAGCAAACATGCGCGGAGCATCTTCGTATGAAGTAAGTAACGCCAGACTCTCGGGCGTGGTCAGAAGGATATGTGGAGGATCGGCGCGCTGGCGTTTCTTCTGCGTGGCCGATGTGTCGCCGGTGCGATCTTCGATCCGAATTGGTAGGCCGATTTCCTCGACGGGAACGCGCAGATTGCGCCTGATGTCCGCTGCCAGCGCCTTGAGAGGAGACACATAAAGCGTGTGCAATCCGTCATGCTGCCCCAGCGCCAACTCGGCCAAGGAAGGCAGAAACCCGGCCATGGTTTTGCCGCCACCAGTTGGAGCGATAAGTAGGGCCGCGGGATCATTCGCCCGCTCAAACATGTCTTGCTGATGTGGATGAATCGACCAGCCTTTGTTCGAAAACCAGTTTTGGATTGCCGGGGGAATCTGCACCATCCGGCAAACCTAGCGCAGCCCTCAGGCCATGGAAACCAGGACAAGGGGATCAGTGAATGATCTTTTCTTCCTTAACGAACATGTTGGCCCAGGCTCGGTCGATCAGGTCAGGACTCATCTGATAAGGGATACCCTCAAACTCGCAGATTGAGATCATCTGGTCGATCAGGAAGATCGGCTGATAGTTGGCGTAGATGTTGTTGATGGTCGGGTATTTGACCTTCAGCAAATGCACTAGCGCCGCCTCGTCTAGTGGCATACCGCGCTTGCGGGCGACCATGGCAAAGATCTTCAGGAAGTTCTCTTGGTTCGGGCCGTCGATTTTGATCTTGAAGAAAATCCGGCGCAGGGCCGCTTGGTCGAAAATCTCATTCGGGTGGAAGTTGGTCGAAAATATAACCAGCGTGTCGAATGGTACTTCGAACTTCTCACCCGATTGCAGGCCAAGGATATCCTTGCTTTCTTCAAGCGGAACAATCCAGCGGTTGATCAGGGCCTGAGGGGGCTCTGCCTGACGTCCAAGGTCGTCCACGATGAAGATGCCGCCGGTGGATTTCAGCTGCAGAGGCGCCTGATAAGTACGCGCAGTGGGGTTGTAGACCAAATCCAGCATGCTCAGTGACAGTTCACCACCAGTCACAACGGTGGGGCGTTCGCATTGAACATAGCGAGTGTCGAACCGCTTGCGGCGGCGCAGACTGTTGGGATCGTCCTCTTCTTGCTCGATCGCGGTGTGCACGATCGGGTCGTAGACCGTAATCACCTGACCGGCATATTCGATTGCGCGCGGAACATAGACGTTGTCCCCCAAAGCATCGCGAATGCCGTTCGAGATCGAGGATTTACCATTGCCCGGAGGGCCATACATCAGAATTGAGCGACCGGCGCTGACCGCCGGGCCCAGATGATCCAGCAGGCTGTCGGGCAGAACAAGATGGCCCATCGCGCCGGTTAGCTGGTCGCGGGTGACTTGAATGTTGCGGATCGACTGGCGCTTGACCTGCTCGCGGTAAACATCGAGCGGCACCGGCATCGCACCGAAATATTCAGACTGGCTCAACGCATCCAACGCCCGCGCTTTGCCTGCATCGGTCAGCTGATAGCCCATTTCATTGCCGGAGTTGGCGTTCAGAGTCCCGGTCGCTTCAAGCAGTTTCTGCTCGCGTGCGATATCAACTAGTTCCTGTGTCACGGACCCGGGCAAACAGATGGCACCCGCGATTTCGCTGACCGTATCCACGTTCTTGCGAAAGACGGTCTTCAACAGAATGTCCCGCATCATCACCAGCGGAAGTTGCATTTCTCCCAGGCCTTTAGGGGCAGGGGGGGCAATCACAGAGGAGGTCTGCATATTCATGAGCGGGGCTCGTCCATCCAAAAATCACGCAAAAGGCCCTTGCGGGGCCGCTTTGGAAGAATTTGGCGCGGATTTGTGGCAGGACAAAGGCGCGGGCAAGGCGCGCTGATGATTGTTCACGATCCGTGGATTATGCCCAAAATCAAATAAACAACGAGGCTGCCAGCCAGCGTCAGACCCATAGGGAACTGTTTGCCGCGATCCCAGCTTTCCCAATGTGGCGCGATCTGGCGCAGCCGGGTGTATTTCGCCAACCGGTGGGCAAAGAACGCTCCCAGCAGAGTTGCCGTCAGAATCACCATGACCCACATCAGGTCACCGACCCAGACAAACGCTGCGGCTGCGGCACAGAACTTCGCGTCTCCGGCCCCCATCACCCCAGCTGCATTTAGCACGATGCCGATAACAAGAACGACAACCATGTGAAGCAGCTGCCATCCGTAGACAGGCAGGGTCAGGGTTAACGGCCCGATGTTGCCGGGGATCCACGGACCGGACCACGGTGGCAATGCGATAAGCCCGACGATGAGATAAACAACCGCCAGCGCGATGACCGCGTGGTTCTTGATCCGCATCTCACGCATATCCGTAAAGGCAACGTAGAAACAGATCGGCAGAACAAAAGGTAGAAACCACGCCGCCGCTGCCGCTGGTATGATCATGGATCAGGCGTCCTCAAGGGCCCGAAGCGAGCGGACCGCCTCGTCATAATGCTGCGGGTGGGTGGAAATCGCCTCGCGATAGAGGTTCTTGGCCAGGTTGATATTCCCCTGTTTCACGGCTGAAATGGCCATGGTGTTCAACAGTTTCGCCCGTTCGGTCTGCGTCATTGGGACAACAGGAACGCTGTAGTTGCCTTGCGCGCTGCGCGCCAGAACAAGGTTGTTCTTGGCGGTGAACATAGAATTGTCCTGCCTAATGGCGTCGGTAAACAGCCGCTCGGCTTCCGCATATTGCCCGCGCGTCAGTTTGGAATAGCCCCAGTTGTTCATGACGCCAGCAGGGCGGGTCGTCAGGCCCACTGCGGTTTCGTAGTAATGATCGGCGCGATTCCAGTCTTTTTTGGCATCTGCCACCAGCGCTTCAAGCCGATACCGTTTAAAGGTTTCATATGTAGGAGGGATTTTGTCCAATGTCGCCTTTGCGCCATCCCAGTTGCCGCTGCGAATCTGCGCATCAGCGTATTCGACACGGTCGGCGTTGTTGGCCCCTTTCATGCTCAGCACTCGTTTCCACGCGGCGGAAGCTTCAGTGCTGCGCTTGGCACGGGTCAGCGTGATTGCTAGTCCTCGTTGCAGGTCGATGCGGTCGGGGTTCTTGGCGGCCGCACTTTGGAAATAGGTCACCGCCTCATTGGGATCGGCCGCATTCAGCATCACGTCATTCAGGTTGGTCTCGTCGATGACGTTCACTTCCTGAAAAGTACGTTCAACCTTTTCCTCTTCGGTTTCCTTTGCGCAGGCGGCCAAAACCAGCCCGCACGCCAGCATCGTCGGAATCAAGAAGGGTTGGCGCATTTTTGTGCGTCCTTTACTGCTCTGCCTCTATTACTGGATTTTACGCAGAACAAATTGCCCGTTGCCGCGCTGCTCCAGTTCAAATTCTTGTTCTTGTGGGGTATTATTAACAGGATTTTCCATTTTTGCGAGTGCTAACCGCAGATTGTCGCGGATTGCGTCACTTTCGCCATTGTCCAGCGCATAGGCTCTGCGGAACATCTGCGCGGCTTCGGCATATTCGCCCGTTTCCACCAAGAAGACACCCAGGTTGTTCCATGCCACAGGCCACTCGGGATCGTCCTCGACAGCACGACGCAATAGCGGTTCAGCTTGGCCAATCCGGCGCAATCCCAAATTAGCTGTCCCAAGCGAAGTCAGGATTTGCGGGGTCATACCCTGTTGCAACGCGGCACGGGTGAAGGATTCAAGTGCAAGCTCATATTCGCCCGCCGCCATCAATCGGTTTCCGACGGTCACCTCATCTACCGCAGGCCCATCTGGGTCGACGCCAGGGGCAAACGGATCGTCTGTCGCGCCTGTTTCAGTGCAAGAGGCCACCATGGTGAAAACCATGGCGGCCTGAATTGTCATACGAAGGTGCCAACAACCTGATTTGGCAACCCAGCGAAGAAGCGGGAAGGCGTTATCGGTTTCCAAACTCCATAATACCTTTTGCCGAAGGTCCAACAAGGATGACCAGCAGAGGAGGGACGGTCAACATCATTGTCGCAAGGGTCATTTTGGTTGGCAACTTATTCGCTGCCTCTTCGGCGCGCATCACGCGTTTGTCACGCATTTCATCGGCATAAACCCGCAACGCTTCGGCAATGGATGTCCCGAATGTCGCTGATTGGATCATCACGGTGACGAACGCGCTAACGTCCTGAACGCCGCATCGCGTCGCGAAGTCGCGCAAAACGGTGTCCTTTTCTTTACCGGCTTTCATTTCGTAGGCGACAACCTCGAACTCAAGCGCGATGTCTGGGTAAGATGCTTTCATCTCAGACGCGACCCGTACAATGGCCTGATCCAAGGACTGCCCGGCCTCGACGCATACCAACATCAGATCGAGCGTATCAGGGAAACCATTTACGATCGCTTCCTTGCGTTCCTCTACGCGCCGCGTGATCCAGTATTTGGGCACGAAGTAACCCGCAATACCAGGTCCCAGAACGCGAATGAGGATTTGCGTCGAGTCAAATTCCTGATCGCCCGCAAACACGGTAACCAGCGAGACGCCGATCAGGATCCCGATTATGCCCAATGCGAACTGAGCGAAGTGATAGAAACGAACCGCGTCCTTGGACTGATAGCCGGCTTGCCTCAACTTGAGTTGAACGGCGGTATACTCTTCTTCGTTCTTGGGTTCGAGAAAGTTGGCGAACTTCTCAAGCTGTTCGTTCCGGCTGGCTGTTCTGAGACGTTCTTTCTTTTCTTTCTTGTTGTTTTTTGGCGGTGAATTTGACCGCTGCAACTTCTTTAGTGGGTCTTCCGGCTGGTTCAGCATCAGCGGGATCGTGACCAGGATCATGAACAATCCCAAAACGCCCACGACAATCAGCGGACCGAATTCACCCAAGTTCTGCTTCAACAGTTCATTGATCTGGTTCAAAAATTCCATCTTTGGGCCTCTTAAACCTTAATGTCGGTCAGGATACGCATGACGATCAGGTTCAGGGTCAGCGTGATACCGACAAAGAAACATGCCGGAATGAAAAGCGGATCGTCGATTACGGCGTCGTAGTAGTTCGGGTCCTTAACCATGATGAACAGAAGACAGGCGACCGGGAAACCCGACAGGAATTTGCCCGACCATTTGGCTTCGGCGGTGATAGCGTTCACCCGGCGGAACAGTCGGAAACGTGCGCGGATCACCTTGGCCAAACCGGCCAAAATATCGGCAAGGTTACCCCCCGATTGCTGCTGGATCGAAACGGCGACGGCCAAAAACCGTAAATCCTGCATGTCCAGCCGCTCTGCCATATCCTTGAGTGCTTCACCGACATCCCGGCCATAAGCGGATTCATCCGAGATAACACCGAACTCTGTCGCAAGGGGGTCCTCGACCTCGTTAGCAACGATTTGGATCGAGGAAACAAATGGGTTTCCGACGCGAAGTGACCGAACCATCAGTTCCACCGCATCGGGCAATTGTTCTTCAATCAAGGCCATACGTTTATTGGCTTTGTTATTGACCCAAGCGTACACCGCTCCGACCCCGATCGCGACCGATAGAGCCGCCCGAAGCGTCGGTTCGGTCGCTGTTCCTACGCTCAAACCTACAAAAGCTAGCCCTGAAACCAGCGCCATGATCACAATCAACTGCCGAGGAGAGAAGGCGATCGCCGCCTTCTGCGCCTTGTCTGCCAATAGCGAGTAGAGCGGTATGCTCTGCGACTTCATGTGCTGCTGCATTTCCTTGCGCAGCTGCTCCAGTACTTGCTCGCGCCCGACGCCCTTATCGATCATGTCCAGCCTGCGATTGACGCGGCTGTTCAGGCTGATCGATTTTCCGAATGCGACGAGATATATACCTTCGACCAGGGCAAAGACCCCGACGAAAATCACGATGTAGATGAGCGCCTCGACAGGCAGTTGCATATCTTGGTTCTCCTACATCGTGGTTGGATCGTAGATCGAGGCGGGCAGATCGAAGCCCCACAGACGGAAGCGCTCGGAATAGTGGCTGCGCACACCTGTGGCGGTGAAATGACCGATGATCTTGTTGTCGGGGGTCAGGCCAACACGTTGAAATTTAAATATTTCCTGCATCGAGATGACGTCACCTTCCATGCCGGTAATTTCGGTGATTGATGTCATCCGGCGCGAACCATCCTGCAGACGGCTGGCCTGAACGATCAGATTCACAGCCGACGAGATCTGGCTGCGGACCGCTTTGATCGGCATTTCGATCCCCGCCATGGCGATCATGTTTTCAAGACGCGAGATGCCATCGCGGGCCGAGTTGGCGTGGATCGTGGTCATCGAACCATCGTGGCCTGTGTTCATGGCCTGAAGCATGTCGATCACCTCGGCGCCACGCGTCTCACCAACGATGATGCGGTCGGGGCGCATACGCAGGGCGTTCTTCAAACAATCGCGAGGGCTGACCTCACCTTTGCCTTCAACGTTGGGCGGGCGGCTTTCCATCCGGCCAACATGTGTCTGCTGCAGCTGAAGTTCCGCCGTATCCTCAATGGTCAGAATGCGCTCGGCGTCGTCGATAAAGCTCGACAGCGCGTTCAGCGTTGTCGTTTTACCGGAACCGGTACCGCCCGAAACAATGATATTCAGACGAGTCGACACGGCGGCTTGCAGATAGGCTGCCATTTCTTCGGTAAACGCACCGAAATTGACCAGATCGTCGATGCCGAGCTTGTCTTTCTTAAACTTACGAATGGAAACAAGCGAACCATCCACCGCGATCGGCGGCACCATCGCATTGAAACGTGAGCCATCAGCCAAGCGGGCGTCAACATACGGGTTGGATTCATCGACACGGCGACCAACGGCAGAAACGATCTTGTCGATGATCCGCATCAGGTGCTTTTCGTCTTTGAACGTGATGTCGCTGATCTCAAGCTTACCGGCCCGTTCGACAAAAATCTGCTGGGGGCCGTTGACCAGAATATCGTTGACCGAGTCGTCTTGTAGCAGCGCTTCCAGCGGCCCGAGACCGGTGACCTCGTCATAAAGCTCTTTGTTCAGCTGGCTGCGGTCTTCACGGTTCAGAACGATGTTGCGGGCTTCCAGAACTTCGCTGGCAATCGCGCTGATTTCTGTCCGCAGCTCGGATTCTTCAGCTTTTTCAAGGGCTGCGAGGTTCAGGTTTTCAAGAAGCTCGCGGTGCAGCTCAAGCTTGATTTCGCCCAGCCGTTCCTTGCGTTTGCGTTCCTTGTCGTTTCCAACAACTTCTGCTGCCTTTTTCTTGACCGGCTTGCGCGCAATTGCGTTGGCAGCTGGTGCCGCAGCTGCCGCTGCCGGGGCCTCGACTTTCGACGCCTGGGTTTCAACCGGCTGCGCCGAAGGCTGTTTTTTGTATCTTGAAAACACGGCAGCTCCCCTTTGAGTTATGCGGCTTCGGCGTCACTGCTGCCAAGGCTATGAAGCGATTGAGCCAATTTGGCGATTTCCCGGCGCAGTGGGTTCTTGGCCGCTGAATTTGCCAGCGGTAAACCGTGGTCGCCGCTTTGCATGACGGGTTTGCCGCCATCGGGCAGAAGCAGATCAATGGAAATACCCAGACTTTCGCCCATACGTTTAACCCGGCTTTTACCGTTGAGATCGGTAAATTTCGGAGCCCGATTCATAGCAAACCGCAGTTTGTTGAAGGGTAATTCCTCGGCCTGCAGTGCCCGTTTCAGACGCAATGCATTCTGTGCCGAGCGCATATCCAGCTCGAGCAAGGCAAAATAGACATGGGCGGCCTGCAGAACCGTTTCTGACCAGTGAACAAGTGTTTTTGGCATGTCTATGACGACATAATCAAAATTCGCGCGTGCGGTGTCGATCACACGCTGAATGTCCTCAGGCGTGATGATGTCCAGCGGCACCATGTCAGATGGTGCCGTTAGAACTTGCAGCTTCTCTTCAAACGTCTGGAGCGCTTGTCCGAAAGAGTCTTCGTCCATCGAATCCGTGTCTGAGAGCATTTCGAACACGGCTTCATGACGAGGCAGATCCAAATAGGTCGAAACTGTGCCGTATTGCAGATCTAGATCGATCAGGCACACTTTCGGGGCTTCTTTGGCTGAAACCGTTGCAAGTTCCCATGCCAGATTGACCGCCATGGTTGTAGAACCAACTCCACCTGCTAGACCCTGCACGACAAAAAGCGCTCCTTCTTTCGAGGAGCTGTTCGTCGCAATAGGCGCTGCTTGTGGTGCCACAACCGGATCGGGTTGTTGCATACGATCGATGGCTTCCTGAAGTTCATTTTCGGGAAGCGGGTAGGGGACAAACTCGTCCGCACCTCTGCGTAGCAGCTGATGCAATGCGGCAGGGGTGACATCCTCGGCGATCAAGACAACCTTGATGCCTTTTTCCTTGGCCTGAGTGATGATCTCACCCATCAGTGTCAGGTTGTCTTCGTCATCGCCGTCCAGCGCCAGCGCTACAAATTGAAGCGTCTTGGCTTCGGGTTGGCTAAAGAACGCAAGCGCTTCGGCAAATCCAAGATCACCCCAGCGTTCGCCCAGCGCAGCTTCCATATCCTCGATCAAAAGGTCGAAGTTCTGGACATCACGGCTGATGGTACAGGCCAAAATGGCGTTATTATCGTCTTGCGGCGTCGCGCTCGTCATTAACACAATCCTCATCGAGAGGGCTGAGCAAACCATTTGAACGCGAGAAGATTCAGTTCTGGTATGCTGTCGCCCGATGCGGTCGATTTTGGCCGCAGGTCACCCAATTGTTCACAAAGTGGCTTGGAAGTTAGGCAAGAATTGGGCGCAAAAGAACCAATTGTAGGGAAATGGGCGACAATGCCGCCCATTTCCTATTTATTAGTCGCTGGTACCACCGGCGTCTTCTTGCCGTTGGATATCGCTTATCGGGATCGCGCTTGAGATGTATTCGCGATAGATCACGTCCGCATATTTTCCATCCAGAATATTTGGATGCCGATCGAAGAAGCCCGATACCTCGGTCACTGTCCGCCGATTGCGTCGATCCCGATCTTGGGTGGCAACCAACGGCCTGGATTTACCAAAGGAAACAACGGCTTCCAACCGTGAGCGCGATATTCCTTGTCGTGTCAGGAATGCAACGGCGGCATTGGCGCGGCGCTGGCCCAATCGCTTGTTATATGCGTCAGAGCCAACGGCATCCGTGTGCCCATAGACACGGAACCGCGCCTCGGGGAACTGTTTGATCCAGGCCGCCTGCTGCAACAGGATTCGTTGCGCCGAAGCGTCCAATTGCGCGCTATCGAAGGCAAAGTTGATCTGTGTTGGCACCTCGGCAGCGAAACGCCGCGCGAGGATTTGGCCATACGTCAACTCACCATTCATGACCTGAATGTTGTTCAGTGTAGCGTTACCAAACGTGCCCTGATCGATTTCGTACCCGGCCTCGCGTGTACAACCGGCGACAGCAACCGAAAGACCCAGTGTGATGATCCACTTTTCCATTGGTTCTATCCTCTCTATCAGTCCAGCACGTAGCCGTAAGAGGTGCCAAAATCCTGATTGGCAACTTCAGAGGCTGCACCATTTCCGGCGCGTTCAGTCCGAGAGATCTTGCCGTTTACGAACAGATCGAACTCGCTGGGCGGTTTCACGCGATCGGTCGGCAGGGCAAGCGCCTCGCCACGAGTGGGCGACACCAGATGCGCGGTAATGATGATGATCAATTCACTCTGCTCACGCTGATACTGAGCGCTCCTGAACAACGCGCCCAATACAGGCACATCGCCAAGCCAGGGAACCTGGCTGTTCAGATCCGTGAAATCATCCTGGATTAGGCCTGCAATGGCAAAGCTCTCACCGTCGCGCAACTCGATGGTTGTCCGTGTTTGACGCGTGATGAAGCTGGGAACATTGTCGCCGTTAATCGTGAAGTTCGCACTCTGGTCGATGCTCGATACTGATGCACCCAGTTCCAGGTTGATCAGGTTGCCATCGACGACGCGCGGAACAAACAGGAGCTGTACGCCAAACTGACGATACTCGATCGCAACAACACCGTCGCCTTGGGGTACTGGGATTGGCACCTCACCACCGGCAAGGAACTCCGCCTCTTGGCCAGACAGTGCAGAAAGATTCGGTTCTGCCAAGCTGCGAACCAAACCCTTGGTTTCAAGGGCTTCCAAAAGCAGTCTAACCTGTGTCGACCCCGCGCCGAAACCGAAGAGAATGGCACCGGAATTTGTCTGAACAAACGGGATGTTGTTCGCCAGTGCGTTGTTCAGTGCGCCCTGGTTATTCAAGGAATTGAAGCCCGCAGTGGTGTCGCCACCGCCAAAGCCCAACGATGCCGACAAGTTTTTGGCTACAGAGCGGTTCATTTCCGCAAAGCGCACTTTCAGCATGACCTGCTGCACGCCACCGACATTCATCAGGTTCGATACACGTTCAGGGGCATACCGTTCTGCCAACTCAAGCGCACGCGCCAGTTTGGCACTGCTGGAAACTGTTCCCGACAAGACGATCCCATCATTGGCGGTCCGAACCTCGATTCGCTCACTGGGAAGAATCTGACGCAAGCGTTCTTTGAATTCCGAAACATCAGGGGAAACACGCACACGCACGTTGGTAATCAGATTACCCGCGCCGTCGAACATTGTCAGGGTGGTTGTACCCGGTGCCCGACCGAGAACATAGATAGTGCGGTCCGACAGGGTCGAAATATCCGCTATGCCTGCATTAGCAATGCTGATGTCTGCGAACGGTTGTTCGCTCTCCACCACGATTGCGCGATTTACGGGGACATCCAGCGTTTCCGCCGTACCCTTTTTAACCACGCGAAGATTTTGGGCCCAAGCGGCATCGCCGATTGGGCTCACAACTAGCGACAACCCCAGCAGGGTTGCGCTGATCCAGGAACGTATTGTCATGTGACCTGCCTCTCCGATCACCACTCGATTTTTTTTGGGTCTTATGCCCTATGCTATGAAACCCTGCGACAGAACCAGATTTATTGCAATAATCAATGGTTTCTGGAAAGTTCCTTATGTGGATTATGCGCAACAACACAAAGAAAGAGACCGCGCAAAATGCGCGGTCTTTGTCTCGTAAAGGTCTGAAACTTAGTTAGTTTGTACAGGGAATTGGGGTCTCTACCGTCTCGCCGCCACGACGGGTGCGGATTGTGCAGACCTTCTCCGGAGCTGCGACGGGGGCCGGGGCCCTCTCTTCAATGCCAAGCAAAGACTGCTGATCGACTTCAACCACCTCTGCCACCTTGTCATCTTGAGCGCCAACCAGTGCCAGCGACATGCGACCCGTGTTCTGAGCCTGCGCCAAAGCGGCGATCTGTTGTGGCGTCGCTGCAACTGTGACCGTGCGAGCAATGGTTGTGCCGGTCACATCCAGACCCGCCGACTGATCAACAGCGACCAATTCGATGTTCGTCAGTACCAAACGAGTAATCTCACCGCGGCCAGAATCACTGGTGCCACGCAATGAGCCGGTCCAATACACGTCCACCGTATCGCCTGGGCGCAAAAAGCCCGATACGCCAGATGCCACATCAACGCTTATCGCAAATGCGCGCATTCCCTTGGGCAATTGTGACCTGAGGCCAGCAGTCTCGCCTGGATTAGTGACTTTGACTTCCATAATCGCTTCGTCTTTCTCCATCGCGCGGAGAACGAATCGTTCATTGTTTTTGATTTCCGGGAATAGGGTTGTCATGTCCACGAAGGCACCCTCGGGAATCGCATCCTCTGGCCACTGAACGACGCGGATATCTTCCTGGTTCAAACGTTCGCCGTATTTGAAGGAGCGATTCGAAACCAAAACGCCTACTGTCGGGACAATGCCCGCCTGCGCATTGGCAAGCGCCTCTTCGCGCAACTTGCGTTCCTGAGCAAGTTTGGCCTGATTGTCCGTGATGTATTCGCGTGCCATATAGACAGCACCACCGGCCAACGCGACCCCGATGATAAGAACAAGTCCAAAAACAGCTCGCATTTGTCCCTCTTTATTTTCCGTAGACCGCGACTCTTGAAGTCACATCGATTCAGGATCCAAGATATTTTTCAATTGTGTCGAAAAAGCGGACAATCCCGGTAATTTTTGGCAGAAAATTCGCTTATTCGCAGGGTTGCCGTTTCGCTAGTAAATGGGAACGGGCCCGCGCTACTCAAAGACCATCTCTTCTACTTCTACATTTGCGATCGGCTGTCCCGCTGTTAGAAGTCCTTGGCTCAGGATGAAGTAGATTATTGCGGCGAGACCTGCGATTGCAGCAGTTAAAACCACCCAGTCTACGGTTATCGCGCCGGTCTCATCGGTTCGGAAACTATATACTCTTTTTAACATTGGACTATACCGGATCGCTCTCTTCTGAAAACAAAGGGGCCACGCCTTTGAGTAAAGACATGGCCCCAAGTTGTTATGCTAGACCGATAACAGATTAATCGGTATCCGGAACTGTCACAGTTACCGAACCCAGAGCGTCATCGATGTTGCCTGCCAGGCTGCTGGCACCATTGTGGATCTGGTTGTAAGCAACGGCTGCCAGGCCAACAACAGCTGCGGTCAGAACGACCCAGTCTACAGTTACGGCGCCGTCTTCGTCTTTGCGGAAGTTCTTGATGAACTTGATCATGTTATGTCCCTCCTAAAGGATCAAAAATTAATTAACCTCGGCGTCTTTCAGAGCTTTCTCTCTCAGTCCGCTCCCGATCGTCTCGGTATGGATATATGTTTGACCCCTGTGCGTGGCAGGAATTGGGCCAAACCAATATTTTTTTGCTCAAAGCTTAATTTTTTGTTGGTGAATTTAGTAACTAATTGGAAATAAATAAAAAAAATCACACCTTTTTTGTACTTCCGTTGTGTGGGCGATGCAAAATGGCGGCAATTGAGGCGAAATTGCCCCAATTCGCTTGGTTTTTCTGGTGTTGCGGGCCGTTATGATGTTCAAAATGCTTCAAAAGATAAGAAATCGAGGCAGGCAAATGTATTTCCGGGACGCAGTATTATGCGCCGGTGCAGCGGTGTTTCTGATGGCGGGTGCAATTCCTGTCACTGCAACCGAAACCGAGCCGCGCGGCGTCTATAAGCGCATAAAGGCCCCGAAACCGGGGACACGTCCGCGCGTGACGATTCAGATCACGCCCGAACAACATGCAGCATCACCATCAGCCCCCAGCACTGGCGCCAAGCTGGAAGTGCCTGAGATTGCCGCTATCGCAAAGCCGCCCCCATCGGTTCCTCAGAAGATTGCGGGGGCGACCAAGCCAGTTGGCTCTTATAAAGCATTCTGGAGCCGGGTATCCCCCGATCTAGCGCAGGCCAGCGCAGGTAGGCTGAGAGAGGCCGTTCAAGCGCTCACTGCCACGGGTGTCGCGGCGCCGCGTCTGCAGACCTTGCAAGACATCGCAGAAAAGCGAGGGGTGGATATTCTACGTTCGACCGTAGGGACCAATGTCTCACCCGCACTTGTCCTAGCCGTTATCTCGGTAGAATCTGCGGGCCGCACACAGGCTGTCAGTTCTGCCGGGGCGCAGGGCTTGATGCAATTGATGCCAGCTACCGCCGAACGTTTTGGGGTAGAGGACAGCCTGAAACCTGAACAGAATATTGAAGGTGGGGTCAAATACCTGCATTGGCTCATGAACGAGTTCGACAATGACCCGATTCTTGTATTGGCAGGTTACAATGCCGGCGAAGGGGCCGTGCGCAAGCATAGTGGTGTGCCACCTTATGCCGAGACCAGAGACTACGTGCCCAAGGTTCTGGCCGCGTTTCAGGTCGCGAGTGCTCTTTGTACAACAACACCGCAGTTCGTTTCGGACCCCTGCATTTTTCAGACTTCGAACTAAAAAAGGCCCGCGTCGCAGCGGGCCTTATGAATCATTGGCCTGAGGTCAATCTACGATTGTTGCCTGAGTCGCTCCTCGCATCTCGTCCTCGCTGACGCCATCGGCCAGTTCGACGATCTTCAGGCCACCTTCGACGACATCCAGAACACCCAGATTGGTGATGATGCGATCCACAACGCCCTGGCCAGTCAGAGGCAGCGTGCATTCCTTCAGCACTTTTGAATCACCATGCTTGTTGGTGTGATCCATCACTACAATCACGCGACCAACGCCAGCGACCAGATCCATCGCACCGCCCATACCTTTGACCAGCTTGCCGGGGATCATCCAGTTGGCCAGGTCTCCTTTCTCGTCCACTTCCATCGCACCCAAAATCGCAGCAGCGATCTTACCGCCTCGGATCATGGCGAACGAGGTCGCGCTATCGAAGTAAGAGGTGCGGGACAGTTCGGTAATCGTCTGCTTGCCTGCGTTGATCAGGTCAGCGTCTTCCTCGCCCTCAAACGGGAAAGGCCCCATGCCCAGCATACCGTTTTCGGACTGTAGGGTGATGTCCTTGTCCCCTACATAGTTCGCCACCAGCGTCGGAATACCGATGCCGAGGTTCACATACATGCCGTCTTCCAGCTCTTCTGCCGCACGTGCGGCCATCTGATTGCGATCCCAGGGCATTATGCGTCCTCCTTCTTGCGGGTGGTGCGCTGTTCGATGCGCTTTTCGTGGCTGCCTTGGATAATGCGATGCACATAGATGCCGGGCAGGTGGATGCCATCCGGGTCCAGCGAGCCGCGCGGGACGATTTCTTCAACCTCAGCCACACAAATCTTGCCGCAAGTCGCTGCGGGCACGTTAAAGTTGCGGGCGGTCTTGCGGAACACGAGGTTCCCGGTGTCATCGGCTTTCCACGCCTTTACGATCGCGAGGTCGGCGAAGATGCCTTCCTCCATGATATAGGTCTCGCCGTTGAAGTCCTTGTGCTCTTTGCCTTCCGCGATCACCGTTCCCACGCCCGTCTTGGTGTAAAACCCGGGGATGCCAGCGCCACCGGCCCGCATCCGCTCGGCCAGTGTGCCTTGTGGATTGAATTCCAGCTCCAGTTCTCCACTCAGATACTGGCGCATGAATTCGGCGTTTTCCCCCACGTAAGAGCTGATCATCTTTTTGACCTGCTTGGTTTGCAGCAGGATGCCGATGCCAAAATCATCCACACCTGCGTTATTCGAGGCAAATGTCAGATCCTTCGCGCCTGAGGCCTTGATTGCTTCAAGTAGCATTTCCGGGATACCGCACAGCCCAAAGCCGCCCGCAGCGATCAGCATGCCGTCCGATATCACCCCATCGAGCGCCTCATCGGCATTGTCATAGATTTTCTTCATGGAAAACTCCCCCAATGACATGGTGTTGGGCCGATTTGTGCCGCCACGTCACGGGGAAGTCAACGAATCCAAGGCGCAGGTGGTATTTCTACCTAACTTGCTTTCTTGGTGGTCTTCTTGGCAGCAGCTTTCTTCTTGGGGGCTGCCTTTTTCTTTGTGCCTTTCTTGGCCGCGCGTTCATTGACCAGTTCGATGGCCATTTCCTGGGTCACATCCTCGGGTTTGATGTCTTTGGGGATCGTCGCGTTGACCTTTTCCCATTTCACATACGGTCCATAGCGCCCGTCCAGTACCTGCATCGCGCCGCCATCGGGATGGTCGCCCAGCTCTTTCAGCGGCTTCGCGGCCGCCCGACGTCCGCGACCTGGATTGGCGCGTTTTTCGGCCAACAGTTCGACGGCGCGGTTCATGCCGATCTCAAACACATCGTTCGGGTCTTTGAGGTTGGCGTAGACAGGCTTTGCCTCGTCGGCCAACTGATGCATTAGATAAGGTCCAAAGCGACCAAAGTTCGAACTGATCATGCCACCTTCGGGGTGCTCGCCGATCTGACGGGGCAAGGACAGAAGAGTCAGAGCTTTCTCCAGATCCATGTCGTCTTTGCTCCAGCCACGGGGCAGGGACGCACGAGGAGGCTTCTTGTTCTCAGGCGTGGGCTCTCCGCGCTGGACATATGGCCCAAATCGACCGGATTTCAGCCAGATCTCATCGCCCGCATCTTCGCCCAGCAAACGCTCGTCACCTTCCGCGCCCTCACCAGCGATCGGACGGGTATAAGTGCACTCAGGATAGTTGCCACAACCGACAAACCCGCCGGTGCGCGAAGTTTTCAGATGTAACTGGCCAACACCGCATTTCGGGCAAATGCGCGGGTCAGAGCCATCTTCACGCGGCGGATACAGCTGCGGTGCCAGCGCTTCGTCCAGCTTGTCCAGCACTTCCGAGATACGCAGCTCCGATGTCTCACCAATCGCGGCAGAGAAATCGCGCCAGAACTTGCCGAGCAGATCCTTGTAGTCACGTTCACCTGCGCTGACGTCGTCAAGCTCTTCTTCCAGATTGGCGGTGAACTCGTAGCCCACATACTGGCGAAAGAAATTCAGCAGGAAGATGGTGACGATTCGGCCCTTTTCTTCGGGGATCAGCCGATTCTTGTCTTTACGTACATATTCACGATCCTGAATCGTGGTGACAATCGAGGCATAGGTCGACGGACGCCCGATCCCCAGCTCTTCCATCCGTTTGACCAGCGTGGCCTCTGTATAGCGCGGGGGCGGTTGGGTGTGATGCTGCAGCGCCAGAACGGATTCGTTCTCGGCCAGAATGGCGGCCTTTTCCGAGTCGGCGGTGGCCTTGGCAAACTGATCACGCAGCGAGGTCTTGGCAAAACGTGCGGGATCGCCCTGCATGATCTGTGGCAAGCGCTTGTCGTCATCGTCGACCACGTCATCGCGACCTTCTTCGTAAACGCGCATGAAGCCATCGAACAGCACCACCTGACCGGTGGCGCGCAGGCCAACCTGACCGTCCGTGCTGGTAATCTCGACAGTCGTGCGTTCAAGCCGTGCGGCAGCCATCTGACAGGCAATGGTGCGTTTCCAGATCAGATCATAAAGCTTGCGCTGATCCTCATCGGTCACCTTCAGCGCCTTGGCATCGCGCGACATATCTGTCGGGCGAATACACTCGTGTGCTTCCTGAGCGTTCTTGGCCTTGTTTTTGTACATGCGCGGGCTGTCTGGCACGTATTCCGCACCATAACGGTCGGCGATTGCATCGCGCGCTGCCGCCACGGCCTCGGGGGCCATGTCGATACCGTCGGTTCGCATGTAGGTAATGTATCCGGCCTCATACAGCCGCTGGGCCACCTGCATCGCATGGCGTGCGCCCATGCCGAACTTGCGGCTGGCTTCTTGCTGTAAGGTCGACGTCATGAACGGGGCAGAGGGGTTGCGCGCGGCAGGCTTGGCCTCGACCGATGTCACGCTCAGATCACGGCTGGTGATCGCCTGAACCGCCAGTTCGGCTTGCGTTGCATTCGCTAGATCGTGCTTGTCCAGTTTCTTGCCTGCCAGCGTGACTAGACGCGCCTCGTAGGTCTGGCCCCGAGGCGTCTCGAACACAGCCTTGACCGACCAGTATTCGACCGGCTTGAAGGCTTCGATCTCCATCTCGCGTTCGACGATGAGGCGCAGGCAGACCGATTGCACGCGCCCCGCTGAACGGGCACCCGGCAACTTGCGCCACAGAACGGGCGACAGGTTGAACCCTACCAGATAGTCCAGCGCGCGGCGGGCCAGATAGGCCTCGACCAGCGGCATATCGACCTCACGCGGGTTCTGCATCGCCTCGGTCACGGCGTCCTTGGTGATCGCGTTGAACGTCACGCGGCTGACTGGCGTGTCCTTCTTGATCGAACGCCGCTTGGTCAGCGCTTCTTGGAGGTGCCAGCTGATTGCCTCGCCTTCTCGATCAGGGTCGGTCGCGAGGATCAGTGCGTTGTCTTCTTTCAGAGCGTCGGCGATCGCCTTGACATGCTTACGGCTGTCATTGCCGACCTCCCATTTCATTGAAAATTCATGCTCGGGATCGACCGACCCATCCTTCGGCGGCAGGTCCCGCACATGGCCATATGAGGCCAAAACGGTGTAGTCGGGGCCAAGATACTTATTGATCGTTTTTGCTTTGGCCGGAGATTCTACAACAACTACGGGCATTTAAGAGGAATCCTCGCTCGACGGATTTTGCGCTTTGTATGACCGTGCAAAATGTGTGGGGCAAGATCGAATTGTCAATGCGTTCGTTTTCACCACCAAAAATACTTTGTATTAAAGCCTGATCTGGTCGTGCCGCTCGCGGAATCAGGTGCCGAATCCATTCGATAGCTTAGGCGCAAAGTGACAGCAGGCCGCCTGGTTGCCGCTGAATCTTGCCCTCAAGCTCCAGATCGACCAACACAGGGCCGACTTCGCCCGCAGATGCAGCGATGTCTCGGATCAACTGGTCTTCCGCGATCGGAGATGGGCCAAGTCGAGTCAGAATCGCCTCGTGCAAGGCTTGGGGCGTGATTTCGGCTGAGTCTGCCTCGGGTCCAAGGGGTAGGATTTGTTGGGCAGAAGATTGTAGCTGTTGCTTGGGCAAAGCATCAATCACGTCTTCTGCATTGCGGACGAGTGTCGCCCCGTCTCGGATCAGCAGATTGCATCCTGCCGCGCGGGCGTCAAAGGGATGGCCGGGCACGGCCAGAACCTCGCGCCCTTGGTCCAGGGCGTCCCGCGCGGTGATCAAGCTGCCGGATTTCGCCGCGGCCTCGACAACGACCACTGCCTGCGCCAGACCCGAGATAATGCGATTGCGGCGTGGAAAATGTCGTGCCTGAGGCGTTGTGCCCATCGGTTGTTCAGACAGGCGAAGTCCAGTGTCTGCGATATCTCGCGCCAGATCGGCATTTTCGGCCGGATAGATCACATCAACCCCACCTGCCAACACTGCCACAGTACCGGTCGCCAATGCGGCGAAGTGCGCCGAGGTGTCAATGCCGCGGGCAAGCCCCGAGACCACGACATAGTCTTGCTTACCCAGATCCGTCGTCAACGCCCGCGCCATGCGCGCGCCCAGCGAAGAACAGTTCCGTGCCCCGACCATGGCAATTGCCCGGCGTTTCAAGATCGACGGATCGCCGATTGCCCAAAGCATCGGGGGCGCATCCGAAAGGTCACATAACGCGTAAGGGTAATCGGCGGCCCCAAGGCACAAAAGCCGCGCTTTGGCGACCTTTGCGGCCTTGAGCTCCGCCTCAATTACGCCGGGCGGGCAGATTTCATAATCCTCGATCCCGGCAGCGCGCGCCATTTCCGGCAACGCGGCCAGCGCGTTCTGCGCCGAGCCATGTTCGCGCAATAAGCGCCGGAATGTTGCCGGCCCTACTTTGCGTGAGCGCAACAGACGGAGCCAGGAAAACCGGTCCTCTTCCGTGGTGGGTGGGAGTGGGGGGTGATTGGAAGAAAGCTGCTCTTCGGTCATCCGATGCTCCGCCTGATTGCAAAACTGGTTTACGGTGCAGCGGGTTAACAGCCTGTGAATCTTAGAAAATTAGATCAGTATTTTTCGAACCCATCCCTCGGAGAGATGATTATGTCATTGAAAGAAAGGAAGAAAATTCGTGCGAATTATCTTGGCTCACATATCCATGGATGAGTTTTTGATTTGACGCGAAGGGTAGTGTGTTAACTCTTCGCGCCTCGATTCTCATTTTGGGCCGACTCAGGTGGCAGAGCCGCCCACAGTCAGCCCATCCATCAAAACGGTAGGTTGGCCGACACCGACCGGCACCCATTGCCCATCCTTGCCACATGTGCCCATGCCGGGATCCAGCGCCATGTCATTGCCCAGTCCCCGAATGCGTTTTAGCGCCGAGGGGCCGTCGCCAATCAGCGTCGCGCCTTTGACCGGAGCGCCGATCTTGCCGTTCTCGACACGATATGCCTCGGTGCAGGAGAACACGAACTTGCCGTTGGTGATGTCGACCTGGCCACCGCCGAAGCCCACAGCCCAGATACCGTCTTTGATATCTGCCACCAACGAGGCCGGATCGGCATCGCCACCCAACATGATTGTGTTGGTCATGCGCGGCATCGGTTTATGGGCATAGCTTTGACGCCGGCCGTTCCCGGTTGGAGAAACGCCCATCAGGCGTGCGTTCTGTCGGTCCTGCATATATCCGGTGAGGATTCCATCCTCGATCAGAACTGTACGCGAACTGGGTGTACCTTCGTCATCCATTGATATCGAACCGCGTCGGTCTGCAATCGTCCCATCATCCACGACTGTTACACCTTTCGAAGCGATCTGCTGCCCCATCAGCCCGGCAAAAGCGGAACTGCCCTTGCGGTTGAAATCACCTTCAAGCCCGTGGCCGATGGCCTCGTGCAACAGAATGCCGGGCCATCCGGGGCCCAACGCGACTTCCATCACGCCGGCAGGTGCAGGGACGGCATCCAGATTGACCATCGCGATCCGCAGAGCCTCACGCGCCTTATCTTGCCAGTCTGAGGGATCGATCAAGCCATCCAGCCCCACGCGACCGCCACCTCCGGCAGAACCGCTTTCGCGTCTGCCGTTCTGTTCTACTATAACCGAGATGTTCAGGCGGGTCATCGGGCGTATATCGCGCACCTGCACACCATCGGGGCGAAGAATCTCGACCTCCTGCACTGCAGCGGCAATCGTGGCGCTGACTTGCACAACCCGGGAATCCAAACCACGGGTAAAAGCGTCTATCTCGCGCAGTGTCTCGATTTTGACCGGGAAGGCGGCGGATTCGATCGGGTCTTCATCGGTATATAACCTGGTATTGGTGGCACGTGGTGGCCCGGCCAGCGTCCCACCACCATCGCCGACCGCCAACCGCGCGGTTTCGGCTGCACGCTTCAGAGAGGGAATCGAAACATCCGTTGAATGCGCGTATCCAGCCACTTCACCCTGCACCGCGCGAAGACCGAATCCCTCGGAAACGTCGTAAGAAGCCGTGCGCAATCGGCCGTCATCAAACACCAAAGATTCGGATTTGCGCCGTTCTACGAACAGTTCCCCATCCTCGGCGCCATCAGTTGCAGCCTTCAGTACAGCAAGCGCTTCATCCTTGGGAAGAACGCTTTCAAAAGGGCGAAACGGGGCCTGAGTCATCAGTTGTGACCTTTCGGGTTTGATCCAGATCAAAAATAGCGTCTGTTTGACGCAAGCATTTTGCTTTATCTACCCGACGGAATATGGTTTTTAACGCGGCCAAAGACAACGGGAGAGGTGCGACCGATTCACACCTTTTCGCGAGAGACGCAAAGATCAAACGATCAGGACAGAAAATGAAGAATGCTTTGATGCTTTCCGGGCTTGCTACGGCCCTCTCCAGCCTTCCCGCCATGGCTCAGGAGCTTGAGATTATTGGCAAGCCGGTTGACGGCGGCATGGGGTTCCAGCCTGCTGCCACCAGCCTTGCTGAAGGGATTCAGTCGCTGGACAACATGATTCTGGTGATCATCACCGCGATTTGTGTGTTTGTTGCGGGTCTGCTGGTTTATTGCATCGTACGCTATAACCAGCGCGTAAACCCGAACCCGGCTCGGTTCTCGCATTACACTCCGGTTGAGATTGCATGGACTTTGGGCCCGATCCTGATTCTGGTCTTCATCGGGGCTTTCTCGCTGCCGGTTCTTTTCAAGCAACAAGAGATTCCCGAAGGCGACATCACCATCAAAGTCGTGGGGAACCAGTGGTACTGGACCTACGAATATGTCGATCATGACTTTGCCTTCGACAGCTATCTCCTGGGCCACCCGGCCACCCTCGACGAGGGCGCGCGCCCGGCTGATGCCGACGTAACACCGTTTGTTCTGGACGATGCGATGCGGGCGAAGCTGGCCGATGCAGGCTATGGCGAAGACGAATGGCTTCTCGCCACCGATACCGCCGTCGTTGTTCCGGTTGGCAAGATTGTCGTGATGCAGGTTACCGCATCGGACGTGATCCATTCCTGGACCATTCCTTCGTTCGGCGTGAAGCAGGACGGCGTTCCTGGTCGTCTGGCCGAACTGTGGTTCGAAGCAGACAAGGAAGGCGTCTATTTCGGACAGTGCTCTGAGCTGTGCGGTAAAGACCATGCCTATATGCCAATCACTGTCAAAGTGGTCAGCGAAGAGGCATATGAACAGTGGCTGCAGGGCGCGCTTGAAGAATATGCAGGTCAGCCTGCTTCCTACCAAGTGGCCTCGAACTAAGCCCTTTGCGGCCTAGGTAAACACATGCGGGCTGCGCGGAAATCGCGCAGCTTTTGCCCCGAAAAGGACCGGATATGAGCGACGCAAGCTTCAATGCCAGCACCGTCTCTGCGCAGACCCGCGCGGACGAGGCCAGCTTTGGCGATTATTTCGCCCTGCTGAAGCCGCGCGTGATGTCGCTGGTCGTATTCACGGCTTTGGTCGGACTGCTTGCGGCTCCGGTTCCGATACATCCGTTTGTTGGCTTCTGCGCCATCCTGTTCATCGCTATTGGTGGCGGTGCATCCGGCGCGCTGAACATGTGGTGGGACGCGGATATCGACCGCGTGATGAAGCGCACCAAAGGCCGTCCAATCCCCTCTGGCAAAGTCGAAGAAGGCGAGGCATTGGCGCTGGGTCTGGCTCTGTCTGGCCTGTCCGTGATTATGCTGGGTTTGGCAACCAACTGGTTTGCAGGGGCGTTTCTGGCCTTCACAATTTTCTTCTATGTCGTCGTCTACACGATGTGGCTGAAACGCTCGACTCCGCAGAACATCGTCATTGGTGGTGCCGCGGGGGCGTTCCCGCCGGTCATCGGATGGGTCGCGGCCACTGGCTCGATGACGCTCGAACCGTGGTTGATGTTTGCCCTGACATTCATGTGGACACCTCCGCATTTCTGGGCGTTGGCCTTGTTCATGCGCTCGGACTATGACGATGCCGGGGTGCCGATGTTGACCGTCACCCATGGTCGACGCGCGACGCGCTGGCATATTCTGGTTTATACCGCGTTGCTGGCGTTGCTGGCGGTGGGGACTGCGTTCTCGGATATCGGAGGCCCGATTTATCTAGTTGTTGCGCTGGTTCTGAATGGCTTGTTTCTGCGGGGGGCCTGGCAGATTTCTCGTCGAAACGAAGACGATTCGGAGGCCGACAACTTCAAGGTCGAACGCAGTTTCTTCAAACTGTCGCTGCTGTACCTGTTTCTGCATTTCGGCGCGATCCTCGTCGAGGCCCTGTTGAAACCTTACGGATTAGGAGGCTGGTCATGAGCCTGCGCAAAACTCACGAACTTCACCAAAGACGGTTCAGCCGCAATCTGGGCGTCGGCCTGACACTGGCCGCGTTCATCGTGATCATCTTCGGCCTGACAGTCGTCAAGGTCTCGAACACAGATTTTAGTCTGGCGACGCAGCAGGTGCAGAACTGATGAAGTTGACGGGGCCACAGAAAACGGTCGCGCAACTGGTCGGCGTCGTCGTCCTTATGGGCGGTTTGGCATGGGCAGCGGTGCCGTTTTATAATTGGTTCTGCCGGGTCACGGGGTATGGAGGGACCACGGGGGTTGCCGAGAAAGCCCCTGATGACATTCTCGACCAAGTGGTGACGGTCCGATTTGATGCCTCCAAGGCCAAGGGTATGCCGTGGGAATTCAAGCCCGTCGAACGCGAGATGAAAATACGTATCGGTGAGACAGGTCTGGCGTTCTACGAAGCGTACAACCCAACCGACAAGCCCGTCGCAGGGCAGGCGTCCTACAACGTGGCGCCCTATTCCGCCGGAGGGTATTTTCAGAAAATCGCCTGTTTCTGCTTCGATGAACAGGTGTTGGAGCCGGGTGAGCGAGTCGAGATGCCCGTTACGTTCTTCGTCGATCCCGAACTGATCGAAGATCCCGAAGCAAAATATGTGCATACGATCACGCTGTCGTATACATTCTATGAGATTGATCTGCCCGAGGGCTATGCCGCCCTTGATGTGCAGGCTGAAACAAACAAGAACTAACGCCTGTAGGTGAGGGACGCTGATGGCACACGCAAAAGACCATGATTACCACATTCTGAACCCGTCAATCTGGCCACTGATCGGCGCGGTAAGCGGATTTGTGATGCTGTTCGGGGCCGTTCTTTGGATGCACGGGATTACCCCGTGGATCTTCTGGATGGGGCTGGTCGGGGTTCTTTATACCATGTTTGCATGGTGGTCCGAAGTCGTGGTTGAAAGCCGTCAGGGCGATCATACGCCGGTCGTGCGTATTGGCCTGCGCTATGGCTTTATCCTGTTCGTGATGTCCGAGGTGATGTTCTTCTTCGCCTGGTTCTGGTCGTTCTTCAAACATCGCATGTATCCGATGTACGACTATGCCGGTACTGAATACATCCAGCCGGATATCCACGCCGTTGATCCGTTCCACCTGCCGCTGATCAACACTTTGGTCCTGTTGCTGTCGGGTTGTGCGATTACTTGGGCCCACCACGCGCTTGTTCATGACAATGACCGCAAGGCGCTGATCAATGGTCTGGCCATTGGTATCGTTCTGGGCATCGCCTTTACTGCGCTTCAGGCGTTTGAATACTATGAGTTACTGGCCCATGAGGGTTGGGAGTTCGGTGGCGATCAGTTCTATTCGAACTTCTTCATGGCAACCGGTTTCCACGGCGCGCATGTGATTATCGGCACCATCTTCCTGTCGGTCTGTCTGATCCGCGCCCTGAAGGGGGACTTTACGCCCGAGAAACACGTCGGTTTCGAGGCTGCCGCATGGTATTGGCACTTCGTTGACGTCGTCTGGCTGTTCCTGTTTTTCGCCGTCTACATCTGGGGTCAGGCCCCGCTGATGTAACGCCACGCAGGTGATCCAATTGCAAAAGCCGCCCCACGGGGCGGCTTTTTCTCAATCAGGGGCGCAAGATTGCGCCCGATACAATTACATGGTTGCACTTCGGTTCACGTGCCCCTTAACAAGGCGCCGGTTCCCGCAATAAGGTCTGATCCCACCATGCGCAGCTTTCTGTTTCTGCTGATCTTCGGTCTTGCCGGTCTGGGCCTGCTGCTGTCGCTGGGCATTTGGCAATTGCAGCGGCTGACCTGGAAACAGGAGGTGCTGGCCGAGATCGAAAGCCGCATCGCTGCCGATCCTGTCGCCTTGCCAGAGCAAGTCTCCGAGGATGTGGACAAATACCTTCCGGTGACGGTCGCAGGCGAGATCGAACCGGGCGAGATCCACGTTTTGGTTTCGGTCAAGCAGGTGGGGCCGGGGTATCGGATCATCCAGTCCTTTGCCACCGACAACCGGACTATTCTGGTGGATCGCGGTTTTGTGCCGACCACAGCCAAGCAGGCTGATCGACTGACTGGCCCGATGGAAATCACCGGCAACCTGCACTGGCCCGATGAAGTCGATGGCTACACGCCTGACGCAGATATTGACGGCAACATCTGGTTCGCCCGCGATGTGCCCAATCTGGCTGCCGTGCTGGGGGCTGAGCCTGTGTTGCTGATTGCCCGCTCGGAAACCGATCCGAATGTAACGCCAATGCCGGTGGATACGGCGGGCATCCCCAACGATCATTTGCAATATGCAATCATCTGGTTTGGTCTTGCTCTGGTCTGGGCCGCAATGACCGGATACTTCCTGTGGCGCAGCCGTGCCAATTCCGAAAGTGACGCGACATGAAATACATCTCGACCCGCGGGCAGGCGCCCGAACTGACCTTTGAAGAGGCGATGCTGACCGGACTGGCCCGTGATGGTGGTCTGTACTTGCCCGCTGAAATTCCGGTGATGTCGCAGGACGAAATTGCTGCGTTGGCTGGCCTGTCCTACGAAGAAATCGCATTCCGCGTGATGTGGCCCTATGTGAGTGGCTCGTTCTCCGATGATGAGTTCAAAAAGATCATTGCGCGCGCTTATGAGGGCTTCGGCCATGACGCCCGCGCGCCGTTGAAGCAGCTGAACGAGAACCATTTTCTGCTGGAGCTGTTTCACGGACCCACACTGGCTTTCAAAGATTTTGCCATGCAGCTAATCGGCCAGCTGTTCCAGGTCGCGCTCAAACGGCGCGAAGATCGCGTGACCATTGTCGGCGCGACGAGCGGGGACACCGGTTCTGCCGCCATCGAGGCGTTCCGTGGGCTGGACGCGGTGGATGTGTTCATCCTGTTCCCACATGGCCGTGTTTCAGAAGTGCAGCGCCGTCAGATGACTACGCCTGCAGACAGTAATGTGCACGCTTTGGCGGTAGACGGCGATTTCGATGACTGTCAGGCCGCGCTCAAAGACATGTTCAACGACTTTGATTTCCGCGACGGTGTGAAACTTGCAGGCGTCAATTCGATCAACTTCGCCCGCGTGTTGGCACAGATCGTTTACTATTTCTCCGCCGCCGTCAGCCTCGGCGCGCCACATCGCAAGGTCAGCTATACCGTGCCGACAGGGAATTTCGGCGATATCTTCGCAGGCTATCTGGCCAAACGCATGGGGCTGCCCATCGATCGTCTGGTGGTGGCGACCAACCAGAACGACATCCTGCACCGTTGCCTCTCAGGCGAGGGATATTTCAAGGGCGATACGATCCCCTCAATCAGCCCGTCGATGGATATTCAGGTTAGCTCGAACTTTGAACGTGCACTGTACTACGCCTATGGCGAAGATGGCGGCGCAGTCGCTCAGTTGATGGATGAACTCAAGAGCGGAGGCTTCAATGTCAGCCAAGGCGCAATGGAGGCTCTGCGAGAAAGCTTTGACTCGGGCCGCGTTTCTGAGGACGAGACGCTTGAGACGATCAGGCGCACCATGGTCCACAGCGCCGAGTTGGTTTGTCCGCACACCGCCGTTGGGATCAAAGTGGCTGAAGACCACCGCGCTGCCGATGTGCCCATGATCACGCTCGCAACCGCGCATCCCGCGAAGTTCCCGGCGGCGGTCGAGAAGGCAAGCGGCGAACATCCGCCTCTTCCATCCCGCATGTCTGATCTGTATGAACGTCCGGAACGGGTGACCCGCGTTGCGAACGATCTGGGTGCCTTTGAGGATCATATCAGAAGGCATATTGCTGAGTGACAGTCAGACAGGACCAACTGAAGAACGGATTTCGTATCGTCAGTGAACATATGCCGGGGCTGCAATCTGCGGCCATCGGCATCTGGGTAACCGCCGGTGGTCGGCACGAGCGGATCGAGCAGAACGGTATCGCGCATTTCCTTGAGCATATGGCGTTCAAGGGAACCCAGCGGCGTTCTGCGCTGCAAATCGCCGAAGCGATCGAGGATGTGGGCGGGTACATCAACGCCTATACCTCGCGCGAAGTTACGGCCTATTATGCACGCGTACTGAAGGACGATGTGGCGCTGGCCATGGACGTGATCGGCGACATCGTCCTGAACCCGGTATTCGACCCGCGCGAGATCGAGGTCGAGCGCGGCGTGATCCTGCAGGAAATCGGTCAGGCCTATGACACACCTGACGATGTGATCTTTGACTGGCTGCAAGAGCAGAGCTATCACGACCAACCCCTTGGCCGCACCATTCTGGGCCCGACCGAGCGCGTCAGTGCGTTTTCCCGCGAGGACTTGTCTGGTTTCGTGGCCGAACACTACGGGCCGGAACAGATGATCCTGTCTGCAGCTGGAGCTGTGGACCACGATGCGCTGATGAAACTGGCCGAAGAGATGTTCGGCCACCTGCAGCCGCGCAAGGGTCTGATCCCCGACGCTGCGCGGTTCACTGGTGGTGAGGCGCGGCAGGAGAAAGAACTGGAGCAGGCGCATTTCGCGCTGGCGCTGGAAAGTCCGGGCTATCGCGATGATGCGATCTATACGGCCCAGATTTACTCGACCGCTCTGGGTGGAGGCATGTCCTCGCGCCTGTTTCAGGAAGTGCGCGAGACGCGCGGGCTTTGCTATACGATCTTTGCTCAGACCGGTGCTTATGCGGATACCGGTACGACAACGATTTACGCAGGCACCTCGGCCGATCAGGTGGGCGAATTGGCGACGATTACCATCGACGAGATGAAGCGCGCTGCCGAAGACATGAGCGCAGAAGAGGTTGCCCGCGCGCGGGCCCAGATGAAGGCCGGGATGCTGATGGGGCTGGAAAGCCCGTCGAACCGGGCCGAACGGCTGGCGCGGCTGGTGCAGATCTGGGGACGTGTGCCCTCGCTTGAGGACACCGTGGCCAAGATCGATGCGGTCAGCACCGAGGACGTGCGTGCTTTTGCCGAAGACATGGCAGTCAAAGCCCCTGCAGCGCTGGCGCTATATGGGCCGGTCTCGGGCGCACCGACGCTGGTGGATCTGCAGGAGAGGCGTGCGGCGTGATGCTGTTAGGCAGACGCAAGCTAAAACTCGAAACCGAGCGCTTGACGCTGCGCCCGCCCATGCATTCCGACTTCAACGACTGGACCGCCTTGCGGCGTGCTTCAAAGGACTATCTGGTGCCGTGGGAGCCGGTTTGGGCCAAGGACCATCTGAGCCGCAAGTCGTTTACCAACCGGGTCTATTGGGCCCAGCGCTCAGTCGCGAGTGGAACGGCGATACCTCTGTTCCTGTTTCGTCGCACAGACAATATTCTGCTGGGGGCGATCACGTTGGACAATGTTCGCCGTGGTCCGGCGCAGGCTGGCACCTTGGGCTATTGGACCGGGCAGGCCTTTGCGCGTCAGGGGTTCATGCGCGAAGCAATTGGCGCCGTTGTTCATCACGCCTTCACCCGTCTGGATTTAAGCCGGATCGAGGCCGCGTGTTTGCCTGAGAACAAGGCCTCTCGCGGTCTGCTGGAAAGCTCAGGCTTCAAATACGAAGGCGTGGCGCAGTCTTATCTGCAGATCAATGGGCGCTGGCGAACACATGTTCTGTATGCCAGCTTAAGGTCCGATCGTCGGGGCAAGACTGAGGCAGGCTAGAGGGCTCTGCCGCCAGGCATGGCAAGCCTCCTGTCATGGAGATATCCGTGGCCAGATCAACAAGGGCATGACTTGTTCGCCCATTGCGCTACACTTGCGCTATGTGGCGGTTTGTTGCGGGACTGATGATGATTGCAGGCGGGGCTGTGGCGCAGGAGCGGCGGCCTAGTCACTGTATCGCCATCGCAGATGCGGCACCGGGGATTGAATATCTTCACAAAGCGGCGTGGCAGGATCCCGTGCCCGAGTTTTCGGTTCGTATCAGCTATGTCGCGCATGCATCGTTTCTGATCCAGACACAGGGCGGGCTGAACGCGGTGACCGATTTCACCGGTTTTATCGGCGGCGCTGCGCTAATTCCTGACGTGGTCACAATGAACCATGCGCACAGCACCCACTGGACTGCCCATCCCGATCCGGCCATCCCGTATGTCTTGCCGGGCTGGGGCGAGTTCGGCGAAGGCATCAAGCACCATCTTGATCTGGGTGAGATGCTGATTCGCAATGTGTCGACCGATATCCGTTCGGCCTATGGCGGTATTGAAGATCGCGGAAACTCGATCTTTGTGTTCGAGGTCGAAGGGTTGTGCATCGGCCATCTGGGGCATCTGCATCACATTCCGTCGGATGAACAATTCGCTGCACTGGGTCGGCTGGATGTGGTCATGGCGGCGGTGGACGGAGGCACCACGATGCCCTTGCCCGAGATGGTTCAGGTTCTGAAACGCCTCAAAAGCTCGGTCATTATCCCGATGCATTGGTTCTCGGACTTTTCGCTTGAGCGGTTTCTGGTGGATATTCGGGATGAATTCCCGGTTGAACGGGATGGGGTGTCCGAGATTGTCGTCTCGTTGCGCACGCTGCCCGACAGGCCGACGGTTGTGGTGCTGGAGCCTCAGTACCTGATAGAGCTGGAATAGGGCTTGTCGCGGCCCGTGGCCTTTGGCAGGGAAGAGCCATGAAACTGAACCCTGCAGACAGCCGCCTTGCCGAAGCAATCAGAGCCCGATTGGGTGCTGACGTTTTGCGCCCGATTGCAGATCGTTACCTTGAAGAGCCGCGTCAGCGGTTTGTCGGGCAGCCCGGTTTGCTTGCCTTGCCGCGCACCGTGGAAGATGTGTCGGCTCTGGTGCAATTGGCCGCAGACGCTCGGGTGCCTGTTGTCCCTTATGGCGGCGGCACCGGTCTGGTAGGAGGGCAGGTTGTTCCGGATGGTCCTGTCCCTTTGATCGTTTCCCTGGAACGGATGACGGCGATACGGGCGACTTACCCCACCGAGAACATACTTGTGGCCGAGGCCGGTGCCATTCTGGCCGACGTCCAGACTGCCGCTGAAGACGCGGACCGTCTATTTCCCCTGTCGCTGGCTGCGCAGGGTTCTTGCCGGATTGGCGGCAATCTGGCCACTAATGCGGGTGGCGTGAATGTGCTGCGCTATGGCAATGCACGCGATCTGTGCCTGGGGCTTGAAGTGGTATTGCCCAGTGGTGAGATATGGCACGGGCTTAGCCGGTTGCGTAAGGACAACACCGGTTATGACCTGCGTAACCTGATGATCGGGTCCGAAGGGACACTTGGCATCATTACGGCGGCGGCGTTGAAGTTGTTCCCGCGACCCAGGGGCGTTGGAACCGCAATGTTTCAGGTCTCCTCACCCGAGGCTGCCATTGATCTGTTGTCAGTGGCGCGGGATCAAGTGGGGGAAGCGGTCAGTACGTTTGAGTTGATCCATGGGCAGGGCCTCGAATTCCTGACCGAGGTTTTGCCCGACGTGCGGCAACCCTTTGCAGCAACACCAGAATGGAGTGTGTTGATCGAGCTGGGCTTGTCGGTCGGCCAAGACCCTTCGGACATGCTTGAGGCGATTTATGTCGCCGCTGATGAGCGCGATCTGGTCCGCGATGCGGTCATCGCGCAGAGCGAAGCACAGCGGTCCGAACTCTGGGCCGTGCGCGAGCGCATCCCCGAGGCCAACCGGCTGATCGGGTCAGTTTCCAGCCATGATATCTCGGTCCCGATTTCCCGCATTCCAGAGTTCATTCGGCGCGGTGCGGATGTGGTGGCCGGGCAGGGGCCGTTTCGCGTAAACTGCTTTGGCCATCTGGGCGACGGTAATTTGCACTACAACGTATTTCCACCTGCCGGGCAGGATAAGGCGGAGTTTGTCGCACAGCGGGACGCGGTCAAACGCGCGGTACATGATCTGGTTCATGAATTTGGTGGATCGGTCAGCGCCGAACACGGTGTTGGTAGGCTCAAGACAGATGATCTGGAACGCTATGGCGATCCGGTCAAGTTGCAGGCCATGAGGGCGATCAAAACAGCGCTTGATCCTCAGGGGATTATGAACCCCGGGGCGGTTCTGGCCTAATAGACGCGCCCCGGACGTATACCGGGGCGCTGCCGTTCTTTACGACGCGGGCAGAATGACCTTGTCGATCACATGGATCACGCCGTTCTCGGCTTCGATATCGGCTTGCACAACGTTGGCATCATTCACCATGACGCCATTGTCGAGATCGATGGTGATATCTCCGCCCTGCACGGTGGCGGCGGTCATGTCATCGGACAGATCACCCGACATCACTTTGCCCGGGACAACGTGATAGGTCAGCACTGCGACCAACTGGTCCTTGTTTTCGGGCTTCAGAAGATTTTCGACCGTGCCCTCGGGCAGCGCTGCAAAAGCCTCATCCGTTGGGGCGAAAACGGTGAACGGCCCTTCGCCTTTCAGCGTTTCAACCAGTTCGGCGGCCTGAACGGCAGCGACGAGCGTTTCAAAACTGCCCGCGCCCACCGCAGTATCGACGATATCCTTGGCGTGCCCATCTGCCAAAGCAGAGGTGGTCAACAGAAAACTGGCAACTCCAGCAACAGCGAATTTGCGCAACATGACATGATTTCCCTTGTTGAGAATGCCTTAGGTGGCATCATTCGGGGTACGCAGTCAGGTCGCGACAAGATCACAGAATCCAGAGGCAACTGTTTCTTGAATGTGACCCCAATCGCGCTAAGCCTGCGGCGCACGCGATTTCCAGTCACGAGTTTGTGAAGTTTGTGGAGATCAGAGCCCTTCGAACTCGCACAGAACGTGTACGTCCATGCCCAAATCTTCCAGCGCTTTGCGACCACCCAATTCGGGCAGATCGATGATGAACGCGCATGAGATGATCTCGCCGCCCAGCCGTTCGATCAGCTTGATCCCCGCGGCGGCGGTGCCTCCGGTAGCCAGAAGATCATCAACGACCAGGATCTTCTCACCCGGCTGGATGGCGTCATCGTGAATTTCGACGATCGCCTCGCCATATTCCAGCTTGTAGTCCTGGCTGATCGTGGTGCCGGGCAGTTTGCCCTTTTTGCGGATCGGCACGAATCCAACGCTCAGCTGGTGGGCAATCGCACCGCCCAGAATAAAGCCGCGCGCCTCAAGGCCCACAACCTTGTCGATTCGCTCACCGGCGTAAGGGTGCAACATCTGGTCGATTGCCATGCGGAACCCGCGCGGGTCGGCAAACAGGGTGGTGACATCGCGGAACATGATCCCTTCATGCGGGAAATCGACGATGGTCCGAATGTAATCCTTGACCGTTTTGTTTCTGGACATGGGCCACCCCTTTGGCATCAAACACGCGCGGGGTATTTCGCCCATAAGGTGCGGTCATGCAAGAGAACTCTGGCCCCTGCGGCTACTTGCTGCGGCCGCGCATGGCGTTAGGCAGGCCGTAGTAGCGATACAGCGCATTCGGAAGCCAGGATAGGTGCGGCTTGCGCCAGTTGCGTTGATCCCGAAGAAGAATGGCTTGCGCGACATGAAGGTTCATTGCTTTAATCTCACTTTTGCTGTTATGTGCCCGATATCTACATATTATATGCTGTGTATATACAATGCATCGCACTTAGAATCAAGGGCAGGACGGGGACTGGACGTGTGACCAAGAAAGATGGAAAGAAATCTACGAAGAAAAACAGTCAGTTGGTTTTGCGTCTCGACAAGGATGAGCGCGATGCATTCGTCGAGCTGTGCAGGGATCTGGACACCTCTGCCGCCCGCGAAATCCGCCGGTTTATCCGGGGGTTCATGAAGGAAAACGCTGAAAACTGAAATCACGCCGGGCGGCGCAGAACCGCTGTGGCGATGCCCATTCCGATCAGGGTCAACCCTCCGAACCGGGTCATGGTCGTGATGACATTCGCGCGTCCGATCATCCGGCGTAACTTGTCCGCCAGCAGCGCATAGGCCAGCGCGTTCAGCCCCGCGAGACCCACAAATGTTGCGATCAGGATCGCGAATTGCGGACCCAAAGGCTCGGCTGGACGCAAGAATTGCGGTACGAAAGCGATGAAGAAGGCAATGGACTTCGGGTTCAGCGCGGTGACTGCAGCGGCATGGCCAAAAACACTGCGGGCGGTCACGTCACGTTCGGTTTCAATTGCTTGCAGCCCGCCCGACGGCGCGCTGCGCAGGAGTTTGACACCCAGCCAGACCAGATAGGCTGCCCCAACCCATTTCAGCACGGTAAACAGTGTGGCAGAGGCCAGCACCAGCGCCCCCAGCCCCAGCAGCGACGCGGTCATCGCCACCAAATCCCCCAATGCGACCCCAGTGGCCGAGGCAACCGCCACACTGCGTCCTTTCGACAGCGCATAGCTAAGCACCAGCAACACGGTCGGGCCTGGGATCAGCAGCAGCGCGGTCGAAGCGGCCACAAAGGCCAGCCAGATTTCAATGGACATGGAGTATCCTATTAGAGTGTTTCCCACACCAAGCCTTGGCACGACGTATTGGTCAAGGCTTTGCGGGCACATTCTCGTGGTGAAACACCGGCTCCAACGGGTTGGCGTTCGGATTTGCGAAGCCGGGGTCGCCTAAATACCGAGGACATGGGGCAGGGAATTCAGGCGTGCAATGCGATCTGGGATTGCCGCAACAGGTTTAAGATTGGATGAAGCTTGGCTTATGCATCTCGAAACGCCTCCAATGTACCCCACTCTCGCAATGCGACCCAAAGGAGGGAGCCATGGTTCAAACCCAACACGCTGAGGCCGATACCGGCCGCGCCAGAACCGGTGTCGAGCGCCTCAAAAGCATCTTGGTAGGACTGCTGTTGGCCGCGGCGATCTTGTATGCGGGCGTCCTCGGATACATGTTTTTCAACCAGCAATCTCTGCTGTACAAACCCGAAGGTACGTTACCGGATCCGGCTTCGGTGGGGTTGGCGGATGTTGATGCGCTATCGCTGACAATGGCTGATGGTACTGCCCTGACGGTCTGGGCAGCACCCGCTGCAATCCCGGATGCACCGACCGTCCTATTCTTCCACGGCCAATGCGGCAATCTGGGGGACCGTGCTGAACGGCTGCGCGAAATCCTAAACTCGGGCTACGGGCTGCTTGCCCCCAGCTATCGCGGCTTTCCGGGCAGCGAAGGCGAGCCCTCGGAACTGGCGCTGATCTCTGATGGAGTTCAGCTCTATGACAGGCTGGCGGGTCAGGGCAAAGCTGTGGTGCTGCACGGTCAGAGCCTCGGCACCGGCATTGCCGCCGCTGTTGCTGCCGAGCGTCCCGATGCAGAACTTCTGGTGCTTGAGGCCCCGTTCACTGCAACCGTTGATGTCGCGGCGGAACGCTATCCTTTCCTGCCGGTCTCAGCCTTGATGAGGGATCAGTTCGCCACACGTGATCTTATCGAACAGATCTCGGTGCCGACGTTGATTTTTCACGGCACCGAGGATGAAACTATTCCACTGCATCACGGAAAAGCTCTGGCCGAGATGTCCGATACCGCGCAGATTTACGTGATCCCCGACGGCACCCACAACGATTTGTGGTCGCGTGGCCTATGGGACGAGGTGCAAAAGAAACTGTCGCAGTACTGAGTTTATAACACCCGCCCAGCCACAGCATCCAGCTTAGCCAACAATTCCGGATCGCGCTTTTCAGGCGCGGTCAGGATGGCATACTCCAGCGCCCGGTCGCAGCCATGCGGGCAGGGCGCACGGTCGGTCCCCAGCATAGCGGGCAGACCTTTGACCAATGCCCGGCCTTTTTCCGCATTGCCGGTCAGCGTGGCGATGATGGCGGCCACGTCGACTTCACCGTGATCAGGGTGCCAGCTGTCATAGTCGGTGACCATGGCAATTGAGGCATAACAAAGCTCGGCCTCGCGTGCGAGTTTCGCTTCGGGCATGTTGGTCATGCCGATCACGTCGCACCCCCATTGTTCGCGATATAATTTGGATTCCGCCAATGACGAGAATTGCGGTCCTTCCATCGCCAGATAGGTTCCACCTCGGTGGATGGTGATGCCAGCCGTCTTGCCAGCAGTCTCGCAAGCGTCCGACAGGCGCGGGCAGGTCGGATGCGCAACACTGACATGGGCGACGCAGCCAGTCCCGAAAAAGCTCTTTTCACGGGCAAATGTTCGATCGATGAACTGATCCACGATCACGAAATCACCCGGCGCCAAATGTTCGCGGAACGACCCGCAGGCCGAGACCGAGATCACATCCGTTACGCCAAGCCGTTTCAACGCGTCGATATTGGCGCGATAGGGCACCTCGGTCGGCGAGTGCACATGTCCGCGACCGTGACGCGGCAAGAAGGCCATTTCGACCCCATCCAGCGACCCGGTCAGGATCTGATCCGACGGATCGCCCCATGGCGTTTCTACTGTGACCCACTCGGCATTCTCCAGACCATCGATGTCATAAATGCCCGATCCTCCAATGACGGCGATTTTTGTTTGGGTCACGAGTGCTCTCCATTGAAAATTCCTGCTGTGTGAGTTCTGCGGGCCACAGCACCTTTTGACAAGTGGGTTCAACGGTTTGTGTGCGCTTGGGTCAAGCTATGCGCAGGGCGCATATCAGGGTCCCGCCTGGCGCGGTATCTCAAGACCGGTTTGACCGCTAGAAGGCCCCTTTCGCGCGAACAATACCGACCAACAGGACCGATCCATGCCCCGAGCCATGCTGGCAAGCTTTGCCAATCGTATAGCCAAACCCGATTTGCGCTGGGTCCCGGATGAGGGATTGACCTTTTCCCGCCTGCGGATCGAACTGCTGTCCGGTCTCACCGTCGCCTTGGCGCTGGTCCCCGAAGCCGTGGCCTTTGCCTTTGTCGCCGGGGTGCACCCTCTGGTCGGGCTTTACGCGGCGTTTCTGGTCGGTCTGATCACTGCGTTGATCGGTGGTCGCCCCGGCATGATCTCGGGCGCGACCGGGGCGCTTGCGGTTGTCATGGTCGCACTGGTCGCACAACACGGGGTCGAATACCTGTTCGCAACTGTGGTGCTGATGGGAATTATGCAGATTATCGCAGGAGCGATGCATTGGGGCCGGTTCATCCGTCTTGTGCCGCACCCGGTGATGCTGGGCTTTGTGAACGGCCTGGCGATTGTGATCTTTCTGGCGCAGCTGGGGCAATTCAAAGTGCCCGGAACCATGGAAAATACCGGCCACGGCATGGGCGGTGGCGAGTGGCTTTCAGGCCTACAGCTCTACACAATGCTGGGTCTGGTTGCGCTGACCATGGCTGTGATCTGGATCATGCCCCGCATCACCCGCGTCATCCCAGCGCCTCTGGCCGGGATTTTTGTTGTCGCTGCTTTGGTCATTGGCATTGGGCTGGACGTCCCGCGTGTCGGTGATCTGGCTTCGATCGAAGGCGGCCTGCCCAGCTTCCATATACCTATGGTGCCGCTGAACTGGGAGACCTTTGAAATCATCCTGCCCTATGCCCTGATCCTTGCCGCAATCGGTCTGATTGAATCCCTGCTGACGCTAAACCTTGTGGGTGAGATCACCGGCAAGCGCGGTGGTGCTTCGCAGGAATGTATCGCGCAGGGCACAGCGAACGTAGTCACCGGTTTCTTTGGTGGTATGGGCGGTTGTGCGATGATCGGTCAGTCGATGATCAACGTGAAGTCAGGCGGGCGCACGCGTATCGCAGGTATCGCTGCAGCGCTATTTCTGTTGCTCTTTATCCTGGTGGGTTCGCCTCTGATCGAGCAGATCCCACTGGCCGCACTTGTCGGTGTGATGTTCATGGTGGTGATCGGAACCTTCGCCTGGAATTCGCTGAAGATCATGCGCAAGGTGCCTTTGATGGATGCGTTCGTGATCGTACTGGTGACAGTCGTCACCGTGATGGAAGACCTTGCGGTGGCTGTTGTGGTCGGTGTGATTGTCTCTGCCCTGGCTTATGCATGGAATAACGCCAAACGCATCCACGCGGTTACGCGCGACTCGGAAACGGAAGAAGGGGCGAAGGTCTATGAAATTCAGGGCCCGCTGTTCTTTGGTTCGTCCGAGGGCTTCGTGGAGCTGTTCGACGTAAGAAACGACCCCGAGACCGTCATCATCGACTTTGCAGCCAGCCGTGTCGTGGACCAATCCGCGCTGCAGGCTATCGAAAACACCGCCGCCAAATACGAAGCGGCTGGCAAACGCGTCATGCTGCGGCACCTGAGCCGTGACTGTCATACACTGCTGAACAAGGCCGGCCATCTGATGGTCGACAGCGATGATGACCCGGATTACGAACTGGCTGTGGATTATTCGGTCCGCACCGGTATTCTGGGCGGGCACTGAATACGCGAAAGGGCGGCCGGATTGGCCGCCTTATATCTCAGAAGCAATGCGCTCCAACGCATCGATATTGCCTGAAAGCAAGGCATCTTCGGCCCGAGTGATTGTTTCTGCGGGCCAATCCCACCATCGCAAGTCTTGCAGCCTTTCAATCACATCGCGATCAAAACGATAGCGCCGGACTTTTGCCGGATTTCCGGTAACGACTGCATAGGGTGGAACCTGACCCCGCACGACCGAGCCTGCGCCAACAATCGCGCCATTTCCGATCTGCGCTCCGGGTAAAATCAAAGCTCCGTAACCGATCCAGACATCGTGCCCGATAACGGTATCACGTGTATCAGGCTGGTAGCCTGACATGCGATCCGGATCGAAGATTGGAAATGGAAAGCAGGTCAAGCCATCGGTCGCGTGATTTGCGGAGGCAGTGATAAACCTTACTCCATGAGCGATTTGGCAGAACTTGCCCAGCATCAGCTTTTCTTCTGAAAAGGGAAACAGATACGGTGCAAGCCGCTGCGCCCAGTCCTTCGGCGCATCGAAATCCGAAGCATAAGTGTAAGCTCCGGCCTCAAAGCGGGGATGATCGATGGCCTGAGACAGAAACACTGTTCCGTTGTGGCTAGAGCCGTCGGGCAGAACAATCGGATATCTGCGTGTAGGATCAGGCAGTGGCATTAGTCATCCGGGCGTGAAAGGCTGAACAATTCTGTCACCACAGAATAGTCCCGATAACCCAACCGCGCGAGCGGGTTGAATGAGGTCACGTCAAATTTGCCGTCACGGATGTGGTCATCGTGCAGGTGCACACCAGTGACCTCTCCGAACACCACCCGATTGGACTCACCCGGCAGAGTTACGATCTGAGTAAGTTTGCATTCCAGCGCTGCGGGCGCTCCCTCGACCCGAGAGCAATTTATGGTTTCGCATTCAACTGGTGTCAGCCCAGCATGAGCGAACTCGTCGACGTGCTTTTCCAAACCCTCTGAGCTGGCATTCATTGCGTCGCGATGCGCATGGGCCACCACGTTGACGCAGAATACCTTCGTGGCCTCGATGTTGGCGATGCTGTCCTTGCCGCCATCCTGATCGTGTTTGGAGCCGGTTGAGGCGAACATCACCTGAGGCGGTGTATAAGCGACACCATTGAAGAAGGAATACGGGGCCAGGTTGTTGATCCCGTCAGCATCGCGCGTCGAAATCCAGCCGATCGGGCGTGGGGTTATGATGGCGTTGAAGGGGTTGTGTGGCAGGCTGTGGCCGTCTTCGGGGCGATAGAACATATGGACTCCAAGCGTTTGCCCAAGGCCTATCGAAGTGCTAGGGCGATTTCCAGCAAGGATAAGAGGGCGCGCGTGCAGCAATTCAAGATCAGGCCGGAAGAGCCGGAAGACTGGTGGGAAGTCGAAGCGCTCTATGACCTGTGCTTTGCTCCGGGGCGCGAGGCGTTATCGTCTTATCGTCTGCGCGATGACGTGCCGCCTGTCGCTGGCCTGTCGCAGGTCGCGCGCGATGGGCAGGGCATTCTGGCTGGTGCAATCCGGTTTTGGCCCGTGCATGTGGGTGAACATGACGCGCTGCTGCTAGGTCCAGTGGCGGTCCACCCGACCCATCAAGGCGAAGGGTTGGGCGGATATCTGATCCATCAGGGGGTAGAGGCCGGGCGCGCCAAAGGGTGGGATCGCGTCATGCTTGTGGGCGATGCGCCCTATTATGCCCGGTTCGGGTTCACCCCGCTGACGGGTGTCGAAATGCCCCCGCCCACCAACCCTGATCGCATACTGGGTTTGGAATTGACCCCCGGAGTTTGGTCCGAAATTCAGGGGCTTGTTAGTCGCTGGACCCGTTGACCCATTGAAAACCCGCTGCAAAGTCCCGATGTTTTCAGGACAGGAGGGCACAGATGCAGGACGTGGTTCTTGTCGAAAAACTCGATCCCGAGGCCGAGCTTGATCGGCTTGCGCAGCTGTACGGTGCGGCAGGTGGCGCAGGAGTGAATCTGCTGAACAAGCTTGGTGGTTCGGCGGAATCCTTATTGGATCAGTTACCTAAGCCGGTGCGAGAAGGTCTGACCGAAGCAACCGAACAGGCGCTTTGGCTTGCCATGCACGCGGCCGAAGGCTCTCGGCGTGCCGTGCCGGACCAGAAACCATGGGTCAACACAGCCCTGACCACTGCCATGGGCGCAGCCGGAGGTCTGGGTGGAGTGTCCACAGCACTTGTCGAGCTGCCCGCGACAACCGCCATGATGCTGCGCGCGATCCAAGGCGCAGCGATGCGGGAAGGATTTGATCCGACCGCCGAGAACGTGAAATTCGACTCGATCCGAGTGTTGTCAGCCGCAGGTCCTTTGGCCGAGGATGACGGGGCTGATCTGGGCTTTTTCTCAATGCGCATGACCCTGACCGGACCGACCATGCAACGCCTCATTGCGATGGTGGCGCCGCGCCTGTCCGTAGTGCTGGGCCAGAAGCTGGCGGCGCAGTCTGTACCGTTGCTTGGGGCGCTTGCCGGGGGCGGTACAAATTTTGTCTATACCCGCTACTACCAGCAGATCGCGCATGTGCACTTTGGGCTGCGTCGATTGGCGATTGATGCCGACATCCCTCATGACGAGCTGGTGCGGCGTTTGTCGGGGCGGATGGCTCTGAACAAGGGGGCTTTCCCGTAAAGCTTGGCAGACTCTGCCGGATATGATAAATATCACTTTATAAACCGCAACATAAGCGGAGCGAGCAGTGGATATGAACCGTGTTTGACGGGCGCAGTAGTGGTGCGATTGCCGGGCTTTCGGCAGAAAACCTCTCCCTTTCCGGGGCGCTGCCTGTTTATGCTCAATCCGCTGCGCTTTGCTATCGAACTAATGATGGCCTGCCAGAGATTTTGTTGATCACAACGCGCAGGGCGCGGCGCTGGATCATCCCGAAGGGGTGGTTGATCAACGGGCTGACCCCGTCTGAAACAGCCGCCCGCGAGGCCTGGGAAGAGGCTGGTGTTTTGGGGCAGTGCGGAAGCGAAAGCCTTGGTCGGTTTGCCTATATCAAGAACCGGCCTGGCAAGCCATCGGCGCTGTGTCTGGTTGATGTGTTTCCGCTGCATGTGCAGCGATCCGAGGCGCAGTTTCCCGAAGCGGGTGAGCGCAGGCGCAAATGGGTTTCGCCCCAAAAGGCATCGTCGAAAGTGGCGTCGCCAGATCTTGCCGCGCTTTTGGGTGGATTCGGGCTGCACCGGCAGTAGCGCGACAAGATCAAGACTTGATATTGCCATGTTGGTCGGTATCTATTCGCCAACCGGATTTTGGATGTGATATGATTCAATACGCATTGAAATGCAGCAATGACCACAGCTTTGACAGTTGGTTTCAATCCGCAGCCGGCTTTGACAAACTGTCAGCGGCCGGGTTGGTAACCTGCGCGGTCTGCGGCTGCGACAAGGTGGAAAAGGCGGTGATGACACCGCGTGTCCGACCTGCGCGCAATGCGGTGACCGAGGTTGCACCAGCGCAGCCTTCTGCGGATGAGATCAGCATGGCAACACCTTCGCCCGAGATCGCTGAGGTCCTCAGCGAACTGCGTCGAAAGGTCGAGGAAAACTCGGACTATGTGGGCAAGGATTTCGCCAAAGAAGCCCGCAAAATCCATCTGGGGGATGCACCCGAGCGCGCGATCTATGGTGAGGCCAAGCCCGAAGAGGCGCAATCGCTGATTGAAGACGGCGTGCCGGTCGCACCGCTGCCGTTTGTTCCTAGCCGCAAAACCAACTGACCCATGCACATCGTTGTTACGGGCGCGAACCGAGGGATCGGGAAAACCATTGCGGATCAGTATCGTGCAGAAGGTCATGAAGTGACCGGAACTGCCCGAGACGGTAGCGCAGATATCGTGCTGGATGTCACGGACCCAGAACAGCACGCTGCGATGGCCGAGCAACTGCGAGGCCGCCAGATTGACCTGCTGATCTGCAATGCGGGCGTTTATCTGGACAAAGGACACGACATTAGTGGCTATCCCGCCGAGATGTGGGCGCAAAGCTTTGCCGCCAACGTGACAGGCGTGTTTCTTACCATCCAGTCCTTGTTGCCGAACCTAAGTACCGCGCGGGGCCGGATCGCCATCGTTTCGTCTCAGATGGCGTCACATACGCGCGCGCCGGGTGGCAGCTATATCTATCGTGCGTCAAAGGCGGCGGCGCTGAATTTGGGCCGCAATCTGGCAACTGACTTGCGGGCGGATGGCATTGCGGTGGGTATCTATCACCCGGGCTGGGTGCAGACGGACATGGGTGGAGCTGCGGCAGAGATCACGGTCGATCAGGCGGCAAACGGCTTGATCGAGCGATTTGCGGCTCTCTCGCTCGATACTACCGGTTGTTTTGAAACCTGGGATGGTCGGGCGCACCCTTACTGAGAGTTCAGGGCCGCCTTGGGGATTTCGTAGACTTCACCGGGATCAATGAAGATCACCATGATATCACCGCGTGTCTCATAGGTCAGTTTCGATGTCGAACTGCTGGAATCCGGCACGCCTTTGGTGAAGTAAATCCGCCGGACCTCGCCAGTGTTCAACTGAACCGCCAACGTCGCCGTTCCATCTTCGCGCTTCCGCAACTCGGCTGGACAACTGGCCAGTGTATCACCCGCTAATGCAGCGCATGGAACGGTGCCTAATGAGTTCTCGCCATCCGTTCCCGATAGGGTGGCCACTTGGGCATTTGCGGCAGTCGAAACCAGGCTTAGGGCAAGGGCAAAGCGGAACATTGAAATCCTCGTGGAATAAGACTTTGACCGAACGCTTACACCACGCACGACCAAAGTAAAGCACTGCGGTGCAGACTTTGCCCACTTGCCCTTGCGCCCCCCCTCGCATAAGAGGCACGGGATCAGAAATTCAAGGCGCGGAGACACTAGCCCCCATGCCCGTACTCGTGATGAAATTCGGCGGCACATCGGTCGCCAATCTGGACCGGATCCGCCGTGCTGCCAAACGGGTTGGTGTCGAAGTAGCCAAAGGCTATGACGTCATCGTCATCGTTTCGGCGATGTCCGGCAAGACCAACGAGCTGGTGGGCTGGGTCGATGAAATCTCTCCGCTCTATGACGCGCGCGAATATGATGCCGTTGTCTCCTCTGGTGAAAACGTTACAGCTGGCCTGATGGCGCTGACCCTGCAGGAAATGGACATCCCGGCGCGCAGCTGGCAGGGTTGGCAGGTGCCGCTGATCACCAACGGTGCCCATTCAGCGGCCCGGATCGAAGAAATCCCGCCCGAGAATATCAACCAGAAATTCGGCGAAGGGATGCGCGTTGCGGTGGTCGCGGGCTTCCAGGGCATCAGCCCCGAAGGTCGCATCACCACGCTGGGTCGGGGCGGTTCGGACACCACTGCCGTGGCTTTTGCTGCCGCTTTCGAAGCCGAGCGCTGCGACATCTATACGGATGTGGACGGTGTCTATACGACCGACCCGCGCATCTGTGAAAAGGCGCGCAAGCTGGACAAAATCTCGTTCGAGGAAATGCTCGAACTGGCCTCGCTGGGGGCCAAAGTGCTTCAAACCCGCTCGGTCGAGCTGGCGATGCGCTACAAGGTGAAACTGCGCGTTCTCTCAAGCTTTGAGGAACAATCCGACGAGGCCGGTACACTGGTCTGCGACGAGGAGGATATCATGGAATCCAATGTTGTGGCCGGTGTGGCCTATTCCCGCGACGAAGCCAAGATGACCGTCGTTTCCGTGGCGGACCGTCCCGGCATCGCCTCGATCATCTTTACCGCGCTCAGCGACGAGGGCGTGAACGTGGACATGATCGTCCAGAATATCTCGGACGAAGGGCGCACCGACATGACCTTCTCCTGTCCGACCAATCAGGTCTCCCGCGCCGAAAAGGCATTGCTGGCGATCAAGGATCAGGGTGAGCTGAACTACGCCGAACTGGTTGCGGATGAGGATGTTTGCAAGGTCTCAGTTGTCGGGATCGGTATGCGCTCGCAATCCGGTGTTGCGGCCAAGATGTTCAAGATTCTCTCGGATGAGGGGATTAACATCAAGGTCATTACAACCTCCGAGATTAAAATTTCCGTCCTGATCGACAGGAAATACATGGAACTTGCGGTTCAGGCACTGCATGATGCCTTTGAACTGGACAAGGCGGCCTGAGCTTTCGGCCAAGTGTCCTGTCTGAAACCGTAACGTGGGTGGGCCATGGCGGAAGGCACGGAAACAGAATCTCGCAAGCTGCTGGGACGGCTGCGCGAAGAAATGGCGAGCGAAGCCGCCGGTCAGGAACGTCTTGACCGGATCACGCACCTGATCGCCGACAGTACCGGTCGCGAAGTTTGCTCGATCTACCTGTTTCGGGATGAGGATACGCTTGAACTGTGCGCCACCGAAGGTCTGTCCCCAGAAGCGGTGCACAAGACGCGGATGCGTATGGGCGAAGGGCTGGTCGGTCGCGTCGCCAAATCTGGCAAGGTGGTGAATACGGCGGACGCGCCCTCGGCCAAGGGCTTTCGGTACATGCCGGAAACTGGCGAGGAACGGTATTCGTCCTTTCTTGGTGTGCCGGTACAGCGTCTGGGTCAGAAACTGGGCGTGCTGGTGGTTCAGTCCCGGGACGCGCGCGAGTTTTCGGCGGATGAGGTTTATGCGCTGGAAGTTGTCGCGATGGTTCTGGCCGAAATGGCCGAACTGGGCGCGTTCGTCGGCGAAGGCGCGGCCTTGTCACCGCTGCACCAGCAATCGGTGCAACTTACCGGTGGCCCGGCGCAGGAGGGATCTGCTGAAGGCCATGTCTGGCTGCATGAACCTCGTGTTGTTGTCACCAATCCCATTGCCGAAGACCCGCATCGTGAGCGTGAGCGGCTGACCGAGGCCGTTGAAGAGCTACGCGTCGGCGTCGACAAGATGCTTGAGATTTCTCAGGGCGGCGACAAAGAGCAGTTGCAGGTTCTGGAAGCCTACCGGATGTTCGCCAACTCCAAGGGTTGGATGCGCCGGATGGAGGAGGACATCGCTCTTGGTCTCAGCGCAGAGGCGGCGGTCGAGAAAGAACAATCTCAGGCGCGGGCTCGCATGGGGCAGGTCACCGATCCGTATTTACGTGAACGGTTGGCCGATCTGGACGACCTCAGCAATCGGTTGCTGCGAATTTTGACTGGACAGGGTAACGGAAATGGGGCTGACCTGCCGCCCGATCCGATCCTAATTGCGCGAAATATCGGCCCCGGTGATCTGCTGGAATATGGCCGTTCTCTCAAAGGGATCGTATTGGAAGAAGGCTCGGTCGGAAGCCATGCCACTATCGTGGCGCGCGCGTTGGCGATCCCACTGGTGGTGCATGTAGGTCGCATCACCACCGAAGCCCTGAACGGCGATCACATTCTGGTTGATGGCGATAGCGGTGTCGTTCATCTGCGCCCCGAAGACACCGTTGTTAGTGCATTCCGTGACAAGATCGCGATGGAGGCCAAAGCGCAGGAGCGCTACGCCTCGATCCGTGAAACGCCCACCGTTACTCAGGATGGTGCGCGAATCAACATGGTGATGAATGCGGGCCTGATGGCCGATCTGCCCTCACTTAGCAATTCTGGTGCCGAGGGCGTGGGCCTGTTCCGCACCGAACTGCAGTTTCTGATCCGCAATCAGATGCCCAAGCGATCCGAGCTGGTAACGCAATACAAACGGGTTCTGGATGCTGCGGGCGAAAAGCGTGTGGTGTTCCGTACACTCGATATCGGGTCAGACAAAGTTCTGCCCTATATGAAGCATGTGGAAGAACCGAACCCTGCGCTGGGCTGGCGGGCGATCCGGGTGGGTCTGGACAAGCGCGGCGTGATGCGGATGCAGTTGCAGGCGCTGATCCGGGCCGCCGATGGCCGCCCCCTGACGATCATGTTCCCGTTTGTCGCGCAGGCTGACGAATTCCGTGAGGCGCGCTGGGAGGTCAAGAAAACGATCGAGCGTGAACGGCGTCTGGGCCATGTTCTGCCTGAATCGCTCGAAGTGGGGGCGATGCTGGAAACGCCTTCACTTGCCTTTGCGCCGCAGAAGTTCTTTGACGAAGTCGGCTTTATCTCGATCGGTGGGAACGACCTGAAACAGTTTTTCTTCGCCGCCGACCGCGAAAATGAACTGGTTCGCCGTCGCTACGATACGCTGAATGTCAGCTTTCTGAGTTTCATTGAACGTATCGTTGAGAGATGCTCGATCTCGGACACACCGCTCAGCTTCTGTGGCGAAGATGCCGGTCGCCCGGTCGAGGCGCTGTGTCTCGCGGCCATGGGCATCCGTACCCTTTCGATGCGCCCGGCCTCAATCGGGCCGGTCAAAAGCCTGTTGTTGCGGTCGAACCTTCAGGATGTGCGTAAAATTATCGCCGATGCCCGCCATCGTGGGGAACAATCCGTGCGTCCGGCGGTGATGGACTGGCTGCGGACGCAGTCCTGACTGATCTTCCGCGATGCCAGCTGCAAATCCGCGCTTGATTTTTGCGCTCAGGTTTTCTATTCAGCCGGTGAATGTTAGCGATAACATAGCTAATGACGCACATGCGTTTTAATCCCGGGCTGAAACCTCGCTTATGCTGGCGGGGAATTCGAAAGGAGCCTTGCAATGGTCTCACGCGTAATTCCGGTAGATCCGTTCGACCTTGTGTTGTTCGGCGCGACGGGCGATTTGGCGCAGCGTAAAATCCTGCCGGGCCTCTATCATCGCTTCGAAGTCGGCCAGATGCCTGAGAATGCGCGCATCATTGGAACCGCCCGATCCGACATGGACAGCGACGGGTTCCGTGAACAGCTGCGTGCGTCGATGCAAGAGTTTGCGCCGGGTTTTAAAAAGGATACGCTTGATCGCTTTCTGTCCCGCGTCGAGTATGTTCCGGTAGATGCGCTTGGCGATGCGGGTTGGTCTGACCTTGCGAAAACGCTGCGACCGGATGTGGTACGCGCTTTCTATCTGTCAGTAGGCCCAAGCCTTTTCTCGGGCATCGCCCAACGTCTGAACGAGCACGGCCTGTCCACACCTGACAGTCGTATCGTGGTCGAGAAACCCTTTGGTCACGATCTGGCATCAGCCAAAGCGTTGAACGAAGGGCTGCGGGCCTGTTTTGAAGAACATCAGATTTACCGGATCGATCATTATCTGGGCAAGGAAACCGTGCAGAACCTGATGGCGCTGCGCTTTGCCAATTCGCTTTTCGAACCGCTCTGGAACGCCACTCATGTTGATAACGTCCAGATCACCGTGGCCGAAACCGTGGGCGTCGAAGGGCGCGGTGCTTATTATGATCAGTCCGGCGCGATGCGGGACATGATCCAGAACCATCTGGTTCAATTGCTGTGCCTGACAGCGATGGAACCGCCTTCGAAATTCTCACCCAACGCGGTGCGCGATGAGAAAGTCAAAGTGATCGAAGCGCTGGAGCCGGTGGAACCCAAGGATATCGCTCGTGGTCAGTACCGCACCGAAAAAGGGGGCGATGGCTATCTGGATCACGTCGGCAACCCCGCCAGCCGTACCGAAAGCTTCATTGCGCTGAAGGCGCATATCGGCAACTGGCGCTGGGCCGGTGTCCCGTTTTATCTGCGGACCGGCAAGCGCCTGCGCGCACGTGAATCCGAGATTGCAGTGTTCTTCCGCGACCCGCCGCATACGATTTTTCCGAATGTCGGACCATTGCATGGCAACGTGCTGGTGATCCGCCTGCAACCGGATGAAGGCATCACGCTCCGCACCACCATCAAGGAACCGGGGCAGGGCGGGTTCCGCCTGTCCGACGTTGCACTCGATATGAGTTTCGCTGATGCGCTGGGCGATGACGGCCAATCCCCGGATGCCTATGAACGCTTGATCATGGATGTCATCCGCGGCGACCAGACTTTGTTCATGCGCGGGGATGAAGCCGAGGCCGCATGGGCCTGGGTCGATCCCATCATTCACGGCTGGGAAGAGCGTGGAGATAAGCCCGCGAAATACGATCAGGGCAGTTCGGGGCCTGAAGAAGCATTGATGCTGATGCATCGCGATGGACGCCGCTGGCGTCAGATCGGAGGGTAATCATGGTCAACACAGTTATATCCGACGTCACCAAACGCATCATCGACCGCAGCGCCGATCTGCGTGGCCCGCATCTTGAACGAATGGAGCAGGCCAAATCCAAGGGCCCTGCGCGTGCGCACCTGTCCTGCAGCGGGCAGGCCCACGCCTATGCCGGGGCGGGCGAAGATCAGGACTCCATGGCCACCGGCACGGCTGGCAATCTGGGGATCGTTACCGCCTATAACGATATGCTCTCGGCCCATCAGCCTTTCGAACGCTACCCGGCCCTGATCCGCGATGCGATCCGCGCAGCAGGCGGCACAGCGCAGGTTGCAGGCGGCGTGCCAGCCATGTGCGACGGCGTCACGCAAGGCGAGGCGGGGATGGAACTCTCGCTGTTCTCGCGCGATGTGATCGCGCTGGCGACCGGAGTGGCGCTAAGCCACAACACTTATGACGCCGCCGTTTTCCTGGGCGTCTGTGACAAGATCGTGCCCGGCCTGATCATCGGCGCGCAAGCCTTTGGGCATCTTCCTGCCGTCTTACTGCCTGCAGGTCCGATGACCAGTGGCCTGCCGAATGACGAAAAGGCCAAGGTCCGCCAGAAATTCGCCGCCGGAGAGGTGGGCCGCGAAGAGCTGATGAAGGCCGAAATGGCCGCATATCACGGCCCCGGCACCTGCACCTTCTACGGAACTGCCAACACCAACCAGATGCTGATGGAATTCATGGGCCTGCACCTGCCAGGGTCCAGCTTCATCAACCCCAACACCCCCCTGCGCGATGCCCTGACCGAGGAAGGCGCGCGCCGCGCCCTGTCTCTCAGCGCGCTGGGCAATCACTACACACCGGTCTGCCAGATCCTTGACGAGCGCGCTTTCGTCAATGGCATCGTCGGCCTGATGGCCACCGGCGGTTCCACCAACCTACTTATCCACCTGATCGCCATGGCGCGTGCCGGTGGTATCGTGCTGGACTGGGAGGATTTTTCCGACATCTCCGCTGTCGTGCCTTTGGTCGCGCGCGTCTATCCCAACGGTCTGGCAGACGTGAACCACTTCCACGCTGCGGGTGGCCTGGGCTTTGCCATCGGTACGCTGCTGGAAGATGGCTTGCTGCACCCCGATACGCTGACTGTCGCGGGGCAGGGCCTGCACAACTACACCAAAGAACCCAAGCTGAAAGACGGCGAGTTGGTCTGGGAAGAGGGCGCGGGCCACAGTCTGAACGAAAAGATCGTTCGCCCGGCCAAAAATCCGTTCCAACCCACGGGCGGGCTCTCTCGCTTGACGGGCAATCTGGGCACAGGGGTCATGAAGGTGTCGGCTGTAGCACCTGAACACCAAGTGGTCGAAGCGCCCGTGCGTGTATTCCACGACCAGAACGCCGTTAAAGCCGCTTTCAAAGCTGGAGAATTCACCGATGACGTCATCGTTGTTGTTCGCTTCCAAGGGCCAAAAGCCAACGGTATGCCTGAACTTCATTCGCTGACGCCGATCCTGTCGATCCTGCAGGGCAGGGGGCAGAAGGTGGCTCTGGTCACCGATGGCCGTATGTCGGGCGCATCCGGCAAAGTGCCCGCCGCCATCCATGTCTGCCCCGAGGCGCTGGATGGTGGACCGATCGCCTATCTGCAAGACGGCGACCAGTTGCGCGTTGATGCGGTCAAGGGCGAGTTGGAAATCCTGACCCCTGGTGTTCTCGACCGCAATCCGGCCACCGCCAACCTTACGGCAAACCAACACGGCGTTGGCCGTGACCTCTTCGGCGCCTTCCGTCAGAATGTCGGCTCAGCCGACACCGGCGCCAGCATTTTCGGAGTGTAACCCAATGTCCAAAACCCAACGCACCCGCGAGATCTGCGCGCTGGCCCCGATTGTTCCAGTCCTGGTCGTCGACGACGCGGCCCATGCGCGCCCGTTGGCCGAAGCTTTGGTCGCCGGTGGCCTCCCGGCGCTTGAAGTCACCTTGCGCACTCCCGCCGCGCTCGACGCGATCCGCGCCATGGCCAACGTCCCCGGCGGTGTTGTTGGGGCGGGTACACTGGTCACACCCGAAGATGTCCGCGCTGCCAAAGAGGCGGGCGCTCAGTTCGGCGTCTCCCCCGGTGCGACCGATGCCCTGATCGCCGCCTGTGAAGCCGAAGGACTGCCCCTTCTCCCCGGTGCGGCTACTGCAAGCGAAGCCATGGCTCTGCTGGAAAAGGGCTATGACATGCTGAAATTCTTCCCCGCCGAGGCCTCAGGAGGGGCTCCCGCCCTAAAAGCCATCGGCGCACCGCTACCGCAGATCACATTCTGCCCAACTGGTGGCGTATCGCCGTCAAATGCCCTCGATTACCTGTCACTGTCGAATGTTGTCTGCGCCGGCGGCAGCTGGGTCGCGCCCAAGCAGATGGTTCAAAACGGTGATTGGTCCGGGATCGAAACACTTGCCCGCGAGGCCGCCAGTCTGCTGGATTGACGCCGCAGGGCAAGACGCTAGGGTAGGCCTCAATTCAAACAGGTTGCCCTCATGACAAACCAAACCTCCCTCGCGCATGGGCGCGAGTATCTGGCCATCCCCGGCCCTTCGGTCATGCCCGATACGGTGCTGCAGGCGATGCACCGTCCGTCGCCCAATATCTATGACGGTGAATTGATCGAGATGATGCCCGCGCTCACCCGAGATCTGAAACGCGTTGCCGGAACTCAGCACAACGTCGCCATCTATATCGCTAATGGTCACGGTACATGGGAGGCTGCGCTTTCCAACGTCATTGCACCCGGTGAAACCGTGCTTGCCCCGGCCTCTGGCCGATTCACCCACGGTTGGGCCGAGATGGCCGAAGGAATCGGCGCCAAGGTTGACCTGATCGATTTCGGAATGTCCTCGCCCTGGGATCTTGACCGCATCGCCGAGGCCCTGCGTAACGATACCAGCCACAAGATCAAAGCGGTCCTTGCGGTCCACGTCGATACCTCCACTTCGATCCGCAACGATATCCCGGCCCTGCGCGCCTTGCTCGACGACCTCGGCCACCCTGCTTTGATGATGGCCGATTGTATCGCATCCATGGGCTGCGACCGGTTTGAGATGGACGCCTGGGGCGTCGACGTCACTGTCACGGCTTGCCAAAAGGGGCTTATGACCCCGGCGGGCACCGGCTTTGTCTTCTTCAACGACAAGGCGCAAGCCAAGCGCGCCACAATGCCCCGCGTCTCGCATTATTGGGACTGGCAACCACGCGCCAATCCAGATCTGTTCTATCAGTATTTTAACGGCACCGCGCCAACCCACCACCTGTATGGCCTGCGCGCCGCGCTCGACCTGATCCATGGCGAAGGGATCGAACAGGTCTGGGCCCGCCACGAACACCTGGCAACGGCCATCTGGGCCGCCTGTGAAATCTGGGCGCAAGGTGGCGCGCTGCATTTCAACGTCGCCGACCCGGCCCATCGCAGCCACGCGGTCACTGCCCTCCGCCTGACCGAGGGGCGCGGCACGCCGCTGCGCAGCTATACCGAAACCCAACTGGGTCTGACGCTGGGCATCGGTCTGGGAATGGAGGATTGGGACGGCTGCTTCCGCCTTGGCCACATGGGGCACGTAAACGCTCAAATGGTCATGGCCATGCTGGGTGGCGTCGAAACCGCTATGGCTGCGCTCGATATCCCCCGTGGTCAGGGTGCGCTCGAAGCCGCCGCCGCGACGCTGGCCGGATAAGCCCGATCCGCCTCTTCATCTGGCCCGAAATACCTTCGGGGGAAATCGCGCATGGGCGCGATAGGGGGCAGACAGCCCCCTTTACGAGGCTCGGGCTTTTGCCAAGGCCGTGGGCAGAGCAGCTTCAAACGCCGCCATTTCCGCCTCACCTCCGCAGCTGACCCGAATGCACCGGTTCTGGGGCGCGGCAAATGGCATCCGCACGAACACGCCTTGTTCAACGAGCGTGTCCAACACGGCCTTGGCAAACACCCCATCGCGCCCACAATCAATCGCCACAAAGTTTGTCGCAGACGGCAAAGGCACCAGACCATTCGACCGTGAAATCTCTTCGATGTGGTTCCGGGACCCGGCAATCCTTTGCTGCACATGCGTCAGCCAATCTTCATCTTTTAGCGCGGCTAATGCCCCTGCCTGCGCGGCTCGGTTCATGCCGAAATGGTTGCGCACTTTGTTGAAGCTCGCAATCAACTCGGGCGAGCCGATAGCGTAGCCTACCCGCGCCCCGGCCATGCCATAAACCTTGGAAAACGTTCGCATCCGGATCACACGTGAATCATCAGCAGCGACAGGTGCAGCGGTCCCCTCGGGCGCGCATTCGACATATGCCTCGTCAAGAACCACCAAACAGCCCTCTGGCAAAGCCTCCAGAGCGGACAGGATATCCTCACCTGAATGCCATGTTCCCATCGGGTTGTCCGGGTTGGCCAGATAGACCAACTTGGCGTCTACTTCCGCCGCTTTGGCGAACAGCGCCGTCGGGTCCTCGTGATCGTCGTGGTAGGGGACCTTGTGCAATACCCCACCAAACCCGGCCACGTGGTAATTGAAAGTCGGATAAGCTCCATCCGAAGTCACAACTGCATCGCCGTGACCAACCAGCAGGCGCACCAGATAGCCCAGCAACCCGTCAATGCCTTCGCCAACCACGATGTTTTCAGGCGCGACCCCATGATGTACCGCCAGCGCATGGCGTAGTTCGAAATTCTCGGGATCGCCATACATCCATATCTCGCCCGCGGCCCGTTGCATTGCATCGATGGCGCGCGGGGACGGGCCAAATACGCTTTCATTCGCACCGATCCGGGCCACGAAGGGCGCGCCACGTTGGCGCTCCTGCGTTTCGGGGCCGACAAAAGGCACGGTCGCGGGCAGTGTGAGGGCAAGCGGGGTATAACGAGGACCAGTCATGGCCGCAGATAAGCGCAACCGATCAGGCGGGGCAAGCCTTGCCAGAAGTTCAAAGGAGGCTTCGGATGTGCGGTTTGCCCTGACGTCGCTGTGGCGCTGCTGGCGTCTTGCTGGCATGTTTACACAACAAAACACGCCCCGGAGGTCCCATGTCCCGCGTATCCATCGAATACAAAGACCACATCGCACGTGTCACGCTGACCCGTGGCGACAAGATGAACGCGCTGGACGATGCGATGATCAAGGCGATCCTTTCGGCCGGTCAAGAGGTCGCCGCAGCCGACATCCGCGCGGTGGTGCTATCGGGGGAAGGCAAAAGCTTTTGCGCTGGGCTCGATATGGCCAGCTTTGCCAGCATGGCGCACACAGACCCAAGCGAATGGCTGATGACCCGCAGCCACGAAGATGCCAACGAAATGCAGGAACTTGCCTTGATCTGGCGGCGCGTCCCGGTGCCGGTGATCTGCGCTATTCAAGGCGTCGCCTATGGCGGTGGGCTACAGATTGCGCTGGGTGCTGACATCCGCATCGCGCATCCCGAAGCCAAGCTGGCAGTGATGGAGATGAAATGGGGCATTATCCCCGACATGGGCGGCATGGTTCTGCTGCCAGAGCTCGTGCGCTCGGACGTGCTGCGCCTGCTGACCTATACCGCCCGCCCTATCGGAGCGCCACAGGCGGCAGATTGGGGGCTTGTTACCAAACTGTCGGATGATCCCCTGACCGAAGCGCTGGCGCTGGCCGAGGACATCGCGGGTAAAAGCCCGTCCGCCATCCGCGCCGCCAAACGGTTGATTGATGTGGCCGAAACCCGTGACCGTGCTGATGTGCTGTTGGCCGAATCTACCGAACAGGTCGATCTTATCGGTAAGTCGGATCAAATGGAAGTTGTCATGGCACAGATGCAGGGCCGAAAGCCCGAGTTCAAATGATCACCGCATGAATGCGCGCCGTGCATCGCGGGCCATGTTGTATCGCATCTCAAGATCAGCAATCTTTTTCATTGCTGCCCTGCGGTCCTGATTGTCAGTCAGCGCTGCAAACTCCTTGCGGGCGGCGTCGAGCTGTTTCTTGATGTCGAACTCCTCGGGCAGAACTCCGGCCTGCGCCATGATCCGATGACCCGCAGCAATGGCGGGATCGCCTTGTGCCTCGCCCGAGCGGTCGGGCAACGGGGCACCTTCGCCTTCAAGACCCTGCAGTTGGCCCTCGGCTTGCGCCTTTATGATCTGGCGTTCAATCAGTTTTCCAAGCGATCCGAACATGCGCTTATTTTACCGCCTGAGGGGTTCTGATGAAAGGGCTCAGCGCACTCGGTTTGTTGCCAGATATGCGATACCCCCAGCCAACAGCCCCCAGACTGCCGCGCCCAACCCAAAAACCGTTATGCCAGAGGCTGTGATGGCCAGTGTCAAAATAGCCGCTTCGCGCTCGACAGGGACGTCCAGCGCGGCATGCATGGCATTGGCCAGGACCCCTATCAGGGCCACACCTGCCAGAGTGCCCATAAGCAGCGGGTCGGCATGGGCGGCAAAACTGGTGATCGCCACGGCAAAGATACCGAAGAGGCAGTAGAACACGCCACCCATGATTGCCGACCAATAACGCTGCGCCGGATCGGGGTGGCTTTCCTCGTTGGAACACATCGCGGCGGTGATCGCGGCCAGGCAGGTTGCGGGCGCCCCGAAAGGGGCCGAAAGCATGCTTGCGCCACCGACGGATGAAAACAACCGGCCGGGAACAGGATCAAAGCCAAAGCTGCGCATCACCGCGACGCCGGGGATATTCTGTGTCGCCATCGTGACGATAAACAGCGGTACGCCGATCCCGATGGCCGACGCGACCGAGAATGATGGCATGGTCCAGATCGGAGCCGCGATCAAACGATCCGGCATCAATTGGGCATCTCCTGCGTTCAGCGACACAATGATAGCCGCCGCGACCACAGCTGCCGGAACTGCGATCAATCGATTGAAACGGCCCGCGACAAACCACGTCAGGATCACCGGCAACGCCTGCCATGGAATCTCGATCGCCGCCTTGAAGGGCACAAGGCATAGTGGCAAGAGCACACCTGCCAGCATTGCTTGCGCCAGTGTTGTGGGAATTGCTGCTGCCAATCGTCCCAGCGGCTTCCACAGCCCTGCCAGAACCGTTAATGCTCCGGCGCACAGGAACGCACCAATCGCGCCTGAAAATCCCTCGACCGGGGTGGCCGAGACGGCTAACAGAGCGGCCCCCGGAGTCGACCACGCAACGCTGATCGGCATTTTGTACCGCAGGCTGAGGACGATGGCTGCAAGCCCCATGGCAATCGCCGCACTCATCAGACCCGAGGCGGCTTCCTGCGATGAAGCTCCCATCGCGCCCAACCCTTGCAGTACGATGGGAAACGAGCTGAAGAACCCGACAATGGCCACAACCAACCCGGTTGAGACGGTCTGCATCGGAGGTAAAGATCGCATCGTCAGTGCCTCGCCAGGTTGTGTCGTCGAAGTGCTAACAAGCGGGGCGTGGCGTGAACAAGGGGAAAGCTCTAAGGGTAAAGAAAAACCTCACCGCCGGTTGGGTGGTGAGGTTCGATTTCAATATATCAGCAGCAGGAAAAAGATCAGGCGATTTCAGCCAAACGGGCGAGAGCTTCGTTTAGCTTGGCTTCTTCTTCTTCGCGGGCGGCAAGGTTAGCTTTGGCTTCCGCAACAACCTCTTCCGGGGCCGATGCCACGAATTTCGGGTTGTTCAGGCGTCCGCGCAGACCGCCGAGTTCCTTGGCCAACTTGCCTTTGGCTTTTTCCAGCCGTTCCTTTTCCGCACCAATGTCGATGATGTCCGCCAGTGGCAGGCCAAAGGAGGCACCGGGGGCGGCAATCGAGATCGTGCCCTTTGGCAGTTCATCCGCCTTGGTCAGGCTGTCGATCCGCGCCAGACGTTTGATCAGCGCTTCGTTGCGGTCCCATGCCGCTTGGCCGTGCGCGTCAATCTCAGTCACCAGCATCGGCACGTAGAGGCCAGCAGGAACCCGCATCTGTGCGCGGGCCGAGCGGGTGTTTTCGATCACCGAGATCACCCAGTTCATTTCTCGATCCGCATCCGCGTCGATCAGGTCGGCAGCCGCATAGGTCGGCCAATCTGCGTGTACAACCATTTTGGCACGCTTACCGGTCAGGCCCCACAGCTCTTCGGTGATGAAAGGCATGATCGGGTGCAGCAGAACCATGCACTGATCCAGAACCCAGCGCATGGTGGCGCGGGTCTCGGCCTGTGCCTCGGTGTCGTCGCCTTGCAGCAAGGGTTTAGAGAGTTCCACGTACCAGTCGCAGACCTTGCCCCAGACAAAGGCGTAGAGCCCGTTGGCCGCGTCGTTGAAACGATAGCTTTCCAGCGCCGCGTCGACCTCTTCCCGCACACGGGCGGTTTCACCGATGATCCAGCGGTTCACGGCGGCTTTGGGTTTCAGGTCAGTCACGTCCAGTTGCGGGACAGCGTCGGTGAAGACCTCATTCATCTCGGCAAAGCGGACGGCGTTCCACAGTTTGGTGCCGAAGTTTCGGTAACCTGTGATGCGCTCGCGCGACAGTTTCAGTACCCCGCCAATAGCCGCCATTGAGGCATTGGTAAAGCGCAGCGCGTCAGCACCGAATTCGTCCACGATCTCCAACGGGTCGATCACGTTGCCGGTGGTTTTGGACATCTTCTTGCCCTTCTCGTCGCGGACGAGCTGGTGCAGATACACAGTGTGGAACGGGATTTCGTTCACCACCGCCAGTTGCATCATCATCATCCGCGCGACCCAGAAGAACAGGATGTCAAAGCCGGTGATCAACACATCGGTTGGGAAATAGCGCTCTAACTCTTCAGTCTTTTCAGGCCAGCCCAGCGTGCCGATAGGCCAGAGGCCGGAAGAGAACCATGTGTCGAGCACGTCGGGGTCGCGCCAGACCGGGTAGACCAGCTTGGTCGGGTCTTGTTCGACTGCGTATTGAGCAAGGCTTTCGGCGAACTGATGGATCGCTTCCTGCTTATCGGCAACTTCGATGACCGTCGCGTGGCTCAGCGGGCTGGGTATATTGGCATTGTCGTCGAGGAATTTCTCTGTAACGGCCTCAAGGCTTGCCGCGCATTCCATGACATTGCCACGATGCAGCATGCCGCCTTCGTTGAGCAAACGACCCAATTCGACCAAATCAAGGTCGCCGTCGTTTTCGTCGTCCTTGAAATTCTCAGCCGAGAGATCGAGACCATACCAAACCGGTATCTGATGCCCCCACCATAGCTGGCGCGAGATGCACCACGGCTCGATGTTTTCCAGCCAGTGGTAATAGGTCTTCTCGCCCGACTCGGGGATGATCTTGACAGTGCCGTCCTTAACCGCGTCCAGCGCAGGGCCGACGACCTTGGCGGCGTCGACGAACCATTGGTCGGTGAACATCGGCTCGATGACGACTTTCGAGCGGTCGCCGAAGGGCTGCATGATCGGTTTGCTTTCGACCAGCGGCACCAGCTTGTCCGCGCCTTCGTGTTCCGGCTTTAAAGTGGTCGAACCCAGACGTTGATCATCCGCGCGAGTCATGACAGCCAGACCGTCTGCAGTGATCTCCTCAACCACCTTCGCGCGGGCCTCGAACCGGTCGAGCCCGCGCAGGTGATCCGGGATCAGGTTGATCGCGTCGATCTCATTCTCGGTGAACTCGCGGCCCCGCGCATATTCCTGCGCCAAATCGGCCGCTTCGGCGTAAGGCGCGCCGTCTGCCCGCATCGCACCCTTGGTGTCCATCAGGCGGTACATCGGAATGCCGCCGCGCTTGGCAACCATGTTGTCATTGAAGTCATGCGCGCCGGTGATCTTCACCGCGCCCGAGCCGAAATCGGGATCGGGATAGTCATCGGTGATGATGGGGATCTGACGGCGATGCTCTTTCGGCCCAACCGGGATTTCGCAGAGTTTCCCGACAATGGGCGCATAGCGCTCATCCGATGGATGAACCGCAACCGCGCCATCACCCAGCATGGTCTCGGGGCGAGTCGTGGCGATCGAGATATAGTCGCGCTCTTCCTCCAGCACGATATTCCCGTCCTCATCTTTCTCGACGTAAGTATAGGTCTCACCGCCCGCCAGCGGGTACTTAAAGTGCCACATATGGCCCGCAACTTCGATATTCTCGACCTCAAGGTCCGAAATCGCGGTCTCGAAATGCGGGTCCCAATTGACCAGCCGCTTGCCGCGATAGATCAGGCCCTTTTCGTACATGTCGACAAAGACCTTGATCACCGCGTCGTGAAAATTCGCAGAATTTTCGTGCCCGGTGCGCGGGTCACGCGGCGCACCCGCCATGGTGAAGGCGTTGCGCGACCAATCACAGGACGAGCCCAGGCGCTTGAGCTGCTCGATGATCGTGCCGCCGTATTCTCCCTTCCATTCCCAGACCTTGTCCAGAAACGCCTCACGTCCCAGCTCACGACGTCCCGGCTGCTGGGTGTTGGCCAACATCTTTTCCACCTGCATCTGCGTGGCGATACCAGCGTGGTCCTGACCGGGCTGCCATAGCGTGTCGAACCCGCGCATCCGGTGCCAGCGGGTCAGAATATCCTGCAGTGTGTTGTTGAACGCATGGCCCACATGCAGCGCACCCGTCACGTTCGGTGGCGGGATCATGATGGTGAAACTCTCGTCGCGCGATTTGTTCGCGCCTGCCTTGAAGGCTCCGGCCTCTTCCCAGGCCTTGTAGATGCGGGCCTCGGCTTCGGCCGCGTTGAATGTCTTTTCCATCGCCATGGGGTGCGTCCTGCGTCATCAATCTCGGGTCAGCGCCTGCAATAGCGAATGCGTAAGGGAAGGGGAAGGGTCTGCGCGGCGGTCCTGCAATGATCAGCCGGGATTTGATGGGGCGGGCGCATAAAGATCCAGCTTTTCGCTGGCCCCTTGCCCCATCGCCTTGGCCTGATCGCTGCGGATGCGCGCGTGCAGGTCCAGCGCCTCAGGAGCAAACAGCTCGGTCGGCTCAGGGATATGGATGAAATTCCCCACCCGGTCCTCGCCCCGCGCCAGAATGGCATAGTCGCGATCCGCCACTTTCTGCTGCGCATTGGGGTTGAGATAACGGATAGCCAGGCCAATTCGACGATCATCCGATACGTTCGGCCCTGACCCGTGAATGGTCAGCCCATGATGCAGCGACATCTGGCCGGGCTGCAACTCGATATGGGTTTTGTCTTCCTCCGCGACATCGACTGCCACCTCTTGCCCACGCGACAGCAGGTTGTTGTCGGAAAACGTATCATTATGCGGCAGGATCGGGTTCTTGTGGCTGGCCTTCACGAAATCCATGCAGCCACTCTCAACCGTCGCAGGGGATAGGGCGATCCAGGCGGTCAACTGGTCCGAGGTTTCACCCATGCCCCAATATGTCAGGTCCTGATGCATGCCCACCACTTGCGTCGTGAGCGGTTCCTTGATGAACAGCTCAGCCGACCACAACAGCAGGTCTGGGCCCAAAACGCCTTCAACAACGTCCAAAACGCGCGGGTCCAACGCGATGCGAGTGGCAAATGGCATCACCACATGCGCGTTGATGCGTTTGTACATGTTCAGGGGTAGTGGCAGGTCAGCCTCGCGCCAGCTGGCCTCGACATCTTCCAATTCGGCACGGTACCCGGCGGCTTCTGCGGCAGAGAACACGGGGATCGGAAAGATAAACCCATCATCCCAATAGGCCTCGGCACTTTGGCTGTCCAATCGGCCATTCGTCAGCTTGATTTCTTTGGGCATGGAAACCTCCACTCGACTGAATTTAGGTTCAGCCTAGGCGCGGCCCAGATCGGCGCGCAACGCTGTTTCCAGACATGAATGTCGCTTTCAGACCGTGCGGAGTTAATTTTCTCAGCCACTGGACAAGGTCCTGCTTCACGCTAGGGTCGCGCATTCAGGCAGCCAGAGGATCATCTCATGGAAAAATTCGGCAAAAGCCAGCCCATCAAACGGACCGAGGACCAGCGGTTTCTGACCGGGCAGGGGCAATACATGGACGATTCTGTGCCCGAGAATGCGCTGTTCGCAGCATTCTTTCGCAGCCCGGTGGCGCATGCCACGATCACGTCGCTGGACCTTGAAGATGCACGTACAGCGGATGGGGTGCGCTTGGTCATGACGCTGGAAGATCTGACTGCTGCCGGGATCGATACGGTGATGAACGCGACTACAGTCGCCAACCGCGACGGCAGTCAAGGCGCTGCGTCCGAGCGGAACATGCTGGCCAAGGACCGCGTGCGTTTCGTCGGAGAACCCGTTGCGGTCGTCATTGCCGACTCGTTGTTACAGGCCCGCGATGCAACCGAATTGATCTGGATGGAAACCGAAGACCTGCCGGTCAAGATGGATGTCGCTGCGGGTGGCGAACCTTTGCATCCACAAGCCCCCGACAACCGCGCCTTTGACTGGGGCTTGGGTGATGAGAAGGCTACCAATGCCGCCTTTCAGGCAGCGGCGCGCACCGTCGCGCTGAACGTGCATGACAACCGGGTCATCGTGAGCTCGATCGAACCGCGTGGCTGTCAGGCCGATTGGTCGGATGGCCGTATGCATTTCTCATATGGCGGGCAGGGTGTCTGGGGGATGAAAGCGCAACTGGCACAAAAGCTGAATCTGGACCCCGAGGCGATCCGCGTCACTACGCCAGATGTCGGCGGCGGATTTGGTATGAAGGCGATGCCTTATCCCGAATATTTCACCGTTGCTGTTGCTGCCATGAAACTGGGCCAGCCCGTGCACTGGATGTCGGACCGGTCCGAAGCGATGTTGTCCGATCACCACGGCCGTGACCTGACCTCACTGGCGGAGCTCGCCTTTGATGCCGATCACAAGATCACCGCCTATCGGGTTCACAGCAAGATCAACCTTGGTGCCTATAACAGCCATTTCGCGCAGGCGATCCAGACCAGCCTGTTCAGTAAGGTTTTGATGGGTGTCTACGATGTTCAGGCCACCTACTTGCGGGTCGAAGGATTCTTCACCAACACCACGCAGGTCGACGCCTATCGCGGTGCCGGGCGACCCGAGGCGATCTATGTGCTGGAACGCGTCATGGACCGTGCTGCGCGTGAGTTGGGGATTGATCCGTGGGAGTTGCGGCGCAAGAATTTCATCCGACCCGAAGCCTTCCCCTATAAGACCGCAACCGGCGAAACCTATGATGTGGGTGAGTTCAACATGGTCCTCAGCCGCGCCGCCGAACAGACTACGGGCTTCGAGGCCCGCAAGGCGGCGGATGCGGAAAACGGCCTGATCCGGGGGCAGGGGCTTTGTTACTATATCGAAAGTATTTTGGGAGACCCTTCCGAAGGCGCGAAAATCGAGTTTTGCGAGGACGGAACGGTGAACCTCTATGTCGGCACTCAGTCCAATGGGCAAGGGCACGAGACCGTCTATGCCCAGTTCCTATCGGACCAGACAGGGATTCCTTCACACCTGATCAATGTTGTGCAAGGCGACACGGACAGGCTGGCGCAGGGCGGCGGGACTGGCGGTTCACGCTCGGTCACGACCCAAAGCAACGCGACACTGGTCACAGTTGATACGATGATCGCCGCATTCACGCCCTATCTTGCGGATAAGATGGGGGTCGAGGAAAGCGATGTGACCTTCGACCATGAAACCTTCCGCGCGCCGGGGTCCAACCTGACCCCCACGCTGACCGAGGCGGCCGAGATGGCGCGCGCGGACGGACGCACGGATCTGTTGCATCACGAAGCCCGCGCCACGCTAGATGCACGCAGCTATCCCAATGGTGCACATGTTGCCGAAGTCGTTATCGATTCTTTCACTGGTGAAACATGGGTCGACCGCTACACGGTGGTGGATGATTTCGGCAATCTTATCAACCCGATGCTGGCCGAGGGGCAGGTGCATGGCGGGGTAGTGCAGGGTATCGGCCAAGCACTGACCGAGCATGTTATTCATGATGCCGAGGGGCAACTGCTCACGGCTTCGTTCATGGACTACGCCTTGCCCCGCGCTGCTGAGATACCCATGATAGAGTTTACCTCGGCGCCGGTTCCGTCAACCGCCAACCCGATGGGGATGAAAGGCTGTGGCGAGGCAGGCACCGTGGGCGCACTGGCCGCAGTGTCGAACGCGGTACAGGATGCGCTCTGGGATCACGGGGTGCGGCAGGCGGATATGCCTTTCACACCTCACAAAGTTTGGGAATTGTTGACGCATGGTTCTGTCGCGGCTAAGTAGAAAGGTACTGGGATGGCTCGGACGGCCTCTGCGGTCCGAGCACTCGGCCGAAACGCGCCACCGCGAACCTATCAGCCATGTCATCATTCTTGACGGCACCATGTCGACGCTGGAAGCAGGGCGGGAAACCCACGCGGGCCAGACCCTGCGCCTGTGCTGCGAGATGGGCAGCCAGGTTTCGGTTTTCTACGAATCCGGCGTGCAGTGGGAAAGCTGGAAGTCGACTATGGACGTGATGATGGGGCGGGGTATCAACCGTCAGATTCGTCGGGCCTATGGTTATTTGGCTTCGCGTTACAAACCCGGTGATAAGATCTTTTTCATCGGCTATTCACGCGGCGCATACGGGGTCCGCAGCCTTGCGGGCGTGATCGATGCTATCGGGTTGCTCAAGGCCGAACACGCCACCGTCCGCAATATCAAACAGGCCTATCGACACTATGAATGTAACGCCAATGGCGAAGCGGCGGCGGTCTTTCGTCGGGAGTTCTGTCACGAGGATGTCGCCATCGAGATGGTCGGCGTCTGGGACACGGTCAAGGCGCTGGGCCTGCGCCTGCCGCTGCTCTGGCGCTGGGCCGAGGAACGCCACGCCTTCCACAACCACCAGCTTGGCCCGGCCACCCGCCACGGCTATCACGCTATGGCGCTGGACGAGACCCGCGAAGTGTTCGAGCCGGTGCTGTGGAAATGCACGCCTGACTTCAAAGGCCATATCGAGCAGGTTTGGTTCCGCGGCACCCACGGCGATGTTGGCGGCCAGCTGAACGGGTTCGAAGAGGCCCGCCCCCTCAGCAACATCTCCCTGATCTGGATGCTGGACAAGGCCGAGCTGCACGGCCTGCCCCTGCCCGAAGGTTGGCGCGACCGTTTCCCTACCGATCCGCATGCGCAATCCGTGGGCACCTGGCGTGGCTGGGGTAAGATTTTCCTGCTGCGCAAGCATCGAAAGGTGGGGCGCGACCGGTCAGAAAAGTTGCATGTCTCGGTCTCACCCGATGAACTGCCCGGCTGGGTTCCGATGCCGGATTTGCCGTCACATCCAGCGCAGTGAAAGGCTAGTCATATACCAGCGGTTCCAAGATCACCGGCACTTCAATGTCAGGTTCGAGCCCTTTTGCGCCATTCGTGCTTTCCAAGAAAAACTTCGTTTGCGCGCCATTTCCATGTTATTGTGCCACATTGGATACAATTATTTGGAGCCAAAGGTGCGAAAATTCCTTTCGATCATGACCGCGACCATTTCTGCTGTAATTCTCCTAGGCGCTTGTGCACCAACGGTAAAGCCCCCGAAGACAGTCAGATCAATCGATTTCAAAAATGTACCAGATCAGAAATTCATGGTTGGCGGGCTTGGGGCCGGAAATCCCAAAATGGTTTCGGTACGCGATCTGACGGATCAGCAATTCAAAACTGTAATGAACTGTGGCGCGAGAGAGAACATTGCGAAATGTGCTAAGCGCCGCGGGGGTATTTGGGGCGGCCGTGCGTTCAAAAATAGTTTGTCCGGTATCACCGGCAGAGCTCTTCTTCGAACCGCGCAAGGAGGTAGAAACACGCAAAACAAATGGGATGTAAAGGTAAAGGGTCAGATCCTAGATGAATGCCTCCATGCGAATATTCCGGGCTATCACTACAAAGATGGCAATTTGCGCCTATGCGTGATCATGCGTACAATCATAGCCAATGCTCAGAACGACAATGAGAAGGTCCGATACCAATATTTCCATATCGAGGCCACCTCCGCGACGGTCGATGAAAAGGACTTAACCAACGAGGACAACGTGTTCCCAGATGCGGCGAAGGCCACCGGCCTCGAAGTTTCGAAAGGAATGGCAGACGGGTTTGACCGCAAACTATATGCGCATGGTGCAAATATCGAAATCGTTAATTACTGGGAAGCCAACGAGAAAGAAGCCAAGGACCCTATTGAATGGACGGCTTATACGAAAGCCTCGGGTGGTCCTCGGCGCATTAGGGATTACTTTAGGTCCAATCCAGATGCCTGTGTCGACATGATGTTCCCGGGACCAATTGTGCCTGAAAAGCTTGCTTCTGGCGCGGCCGAGGGAGTTCACTACTGTCTGGGCCGTTGCAAAAATCCGCCTGTCGTCAATACACGTTGAACGCGCTTTGCGCATAAATCGGCCGGTTTGTCCCGCACAGCCGGCGTTCCAGTCTAAAACACCCTCGCAGTTTTCAGCGAGGGTGTTTTCTTTGCAAGAGCTCGTTACGCCTTGAGTCGTTCCCGACTATGCAGCGCTTCCGGTAAGAGGCGTGGCGAAACGCATGCGCCCTTTTCACGTTCCCTAGTAATAGTTTAGGTTCTTGTGTTCCCAATCACCGCCGCCGGTCGCGGCGCGAGCTCATTGGCTGGAACGCCACGCCCACATGCGCTTCGCAATAGGGTTTGCCTGCCTCGACGGGCAGGCCGCAGAACCAGAAATCCTCGGTCGCGGGGTCGCCGACAGGCCATTTGCAGGTCTTTTCGGTCAGCTCCATCAAAGACAGCTTCTTGGCCTTCTTTTCAATCTCGTTGACCTTGGCCAAAGCCTCGGGGCTGATCTCATTGGCCGACGGTTGCGGAGGCAGCGGCTGGCCGGCGGGTATGATCTGGCGACGGGCCGGGGTGACCGGTTTGGCCTCGGGGGCTGGCACCGGACGGGCCGGTTCAGTCTTGGGTGTCGGTTTCGGTTTGGCCTCGGCCTTGGGCGCGGGGGCCGGTTTTTCCTTAGGCTCGGCCTTTGCCGGGCTTGCACCGGTGGCGCGATTCGACAGACCCAGACGGTGCACCTTGCCGATCACCGCATTGCGGGTCACGCCGCCCAGTTCCTTGGCGATCTGGCTGGCCGACTGGCCCTCGCCCCACATCTTTTTCAGCAGCTCTACACGCTCGTCAGTCCAGGACATCATTTGCCTTTCAAAAGCGGAAAGCGGCCCCGGATTCGGGCCGCCTTGGGAAATCATCTCAGCGCCCTATTCTAAACACTGCGGCCCGAGTTACAAGCGGTCTTCGAATCAGGTATGGGGCAGAGCATGCATAATCTCATGGATCACGACGCACGCCGCTTTGGCGCGGTGAATTGGATGGGTCTCTATACACTGGCGCAGCGCGAAACCCTGCGCTTTCTGGCCGTGTGGACGCAGACCCTGCTGGCACCGCTGGTGACGGCAGGCCTGTTCCTGCTGATCTTCAACATTGCCATTGGTCCCAGCCGACCGGATGTGATGGGGGTGCCGTTTCTGACCTTTCTGGCACCGGGCATCATGATGATGACCGTGATTCAGAACGCCTTTGCCAATACATCGTCATCGATGGTGATCGCCAAGGTTCAGGGCAATATCGTCGATACGCTGATGCCGCCGCTATCGCCGCTGGAAATCCTATTGGGTTATCTGGCCGGAGGCATCGCCCGCGGTATCCTGATCGCCCTTGTTGTTGCAATCGCTCTGGCGTTGGTTCTGGGCATCGTGCCGCAGAACCCGCTGATCGCACTGATATTCGTGGTTCTGGGCGGCGCGTTCATGGGCGCGCTTGGGCTTTTTGCCGGGATATTTGCCAACAAGTTCGATCAGATGGCGGCGATCACCAATTTCATCGTCACGCCTTTGGCTTTCTTGTCCGGCACTTTCTATTCTGTGCAGGCGCTACCGCCAGTGCTCAATCGGCTAAGCCATGCGAACCCGGTCTTCTATCTGATTGACGGGTTGCGCTATGGGATGATCGGCGTGTCCGACAGCTCTCCTTGGTTGGGCATGGCGATCTGCGCCGGCGCGACGTTGTTGGTTGGAGGATTGACCTGGCAGATGTTGCGCACCGGCTACCGGCTCAAGGCCTGACGGTGTATCGCCTCGCGCCAGACCAGAATCAGACCTCCGGTCAGGATGATGGCCGAGCCGATCAGGCTGATCCCATCCGGTATCACCTTGAATACCGCGAAATCGTAGACGGCAGCGAAGATCAGGGTGGCGTAGCTGATCGGTGCCACAAAAGAGGCATCCGCCCGCGCCATTCCGTTGACGAAACAAGCCTGCGCACAGGCCATTAGCACACCAATCGAAGCCAGCGCCGCCCATTGCTGAGGCGTCGGCATCTGGAAAACGAAACTTACCGCGACTGTCGCAATGGTCAGACCCATCGCATTGTTGATCAGCAGAATCTGGATCGGTATTTCTCGGCCCGAGAGCTTTTTGATAAAGATCAGTTCCATTCCAATTAACACTGCTGCGGTCAGGGCCAGTAATGCAGCGGGTTGAAAGCTAGCGGGCGTTGGACGCAACAGAACCAAAGCACCGATCAAGGCTACGAAGGCGGCTAACCAGCGCCACGGGCCGACACCTTCTTTCAGCAGCGGGATCGCCAACATCATGGCAAAGACCGGGTTCAGGAACGAGATCGCCGTCGCATCCGCAATCGGTATGAAAGCAACGGATGCAAACATCAGCGTGATCCCCAGCCAGCCAAAGCTTGTCCGTCCGATATGCAGACCCCAATGCGGGCGGCTCAGGCGGGGGCGCATGATGCCGACGGCTGTCACGATTACCAGAAAGGCAAACAGAAACCGTCCATGGCTGATCTGCATCGGATGCAGGGCGGGGCCAAGCACATCCGTCCCCAGTGCTTTCGCCAGCAATGTGGTCCCTGCGAGAAGGGCGCTGGCCGCAAGGATCAGCAAGGCCGCAAGGGCAGGATTCTGACGTATCGGTGTCATGGTTCAGCCGTGCGCCAGCGTCGGGTAAATGACAAGCGGTAAATCCCAGTCTCAGAATGATTTTTGCCCCGATCGCAAAAACGGGGTTTTCAGACCCGGTGCACCCCGCTATACGGCCTCACATGATCAATACCGCACATATCCTGCGCCTCCGACGCCGACGCCTGACCGCATAATCGGCCCGTTTGATCCATTTGCGCTGTCGAAATCCGCGCAAACCCCACCAAATCAGTTGACGACCATGGCCCCAGTGTATCACTCACAGGGCTCAAGCTATTCGAAAAGGATGATCCGATGATCCCGTCCGTTCTGCCGACCTATAACCGCGCGCCCCTGACATTCGTGAAGGGCGAAGGCGCCTGGCTGACCGAGGCGGATGGCCGACGTTTTCTGGATCTGGGCGCAGGCATAGCGGTGAACGCGCTGGGTCATGCGCATCCGGCGCTGGTGGCGGCCCTGACGGAACAGGCGCATGCGCTGTGGCATGTTTCAAACCTCTATAACATCCCGCAACAGCAGGCACTGGCGGACAAGCTGGTGGAACACACCTTTGCCGATACGGTGTTCTTCACCAATTCGGGCACCGAATCCTGCGAATTGGCCGTCAAAATGGCCCGCAAGTATTTTTATGACAAAGGTCAGCCCGAGAAGGTCGAGATCATCACCTTCGACGGCTCATTCCATGGCCGGTCATCGGCGGGTATCGCCGCCGCCGGGTCCGAGAAGATGACCAAAGGCTTTGGACCGCTGCTTCCCGGCTTTGTGCATCTGACATTCGGAGACCTCGACGGCGTCACCAACGCTATCACCGACACCACGGCAGCCATCCTGATCGAACCGGTTCAGGGCGAAGGCGGCATCCGCCCCGTTCCGGATGCAGAGCTGAAAGCCTTGCGCCAGATTTGCGATGATAACGGCCTTTTGCTGATCCTCGATGAGGTCCAATGCGGCGTTGGACGGACCGGCAAACTCTTTGCCCATGAATGGGCCGGCATCACGCCGGATATCATGATGGTCGCCAAAGGCATCGGCGGCGGTTTTCCTCTGGGTGCGGTTCTGGCCACCGAAGAGGCCGCCAGCGGCATGACGGCAGGCACCCACGGCTCGACCTATGGCGGCAACCCCTTGGGCTGCGCTGTAGGCTGCGCGGTGATCGATCAGGTCGCTACTCCGGCCTTCCTCGAAGGGGTGAATCGCAAGGCAGGCCTGCTGCGTCAGAAGCTCGAAGGCCTGATCGCGGACCACCCCGAAGTATTCGAGGAGGTGCGCGGCTCAGGCCTGATGCTAGGCCTGAAATGCAAGCCCACCAATATCGACGTGGTCAACGCTGGCTATGACAACGAGGTCATAACGGTTCCCGCCGCAGATAACGTGATCCGCCTGCTGCCGCCGCTGACCCTCACCGAGGATGACATCGCACAAGCCCTGATCCGCCTCGAGAAAACTGCGGCACAAGTCGAAAACGCAATGGCTTCGGCCTGAACTCGCCTGATTAAAAAGTGAATTAAAATGAACCACTTCCTTGATATCCACAAAACTGACGCAGGTGATCTGCGGAACATGATCGATCAGGCCAGCGCGATGAAACAGGCGCGCCTTGGGCGTCCCAAAGCCGCCCCCGACGACGAGCAGCCTCTGGCAGGCCGCATGGTTGCGCTGATCTTTGAAAAGCCATCAACGCGGACCCGCGTGTCCTTCGATGTTGGCGTGCGCCAAATGGGCGGGCAGACCATGGTGCTGTCCGGCAAGGACATGCAGCTGGGCCATGGCGAGACCATCGCCGACACCGCCCGGGTCCTGTCGCGCTATGTCGACATGATCATGATCCGGACCTTTGATGAAACCATCCTGACCGAGATGTCCGAATACTCGGACGTTCCCGTCATCAATGGTCTGACCGATCGTACACATCCCTGCCAGATCATGGCCGATGTGCTGACCTATGAAGAGCATCGCGGCCCCATCGCAGGAAAAAAGGTCGTTTGGACCGGCGACGGCAACAATGTCTGCGCTTCATTTCTGCATGCCGCCGGTCAATTCGGTTTCGACCTGACATTCACCGGCCCGGCGCAGCTGGACCCGGAAGAAGAATTCATGGGGCTTGCACGCCAGAAGGGCTCGAAAATCGTGATCGAACGGGACCCGCACAAAGCTGTTGAAGGGGCCGACCTCGTGGTCGCCGATACTTGGGTCTCAATGCACGATTCTCAATCCGCGAAGGAGCGCCGCCACAACATGCTGCGCCCCTATCAGGTCAACGCCGAGCTGATGTCGCATGCCAAGCCAGACGCGTTGTTCATGCACTGCCTGCCTGCGCACCGCGAAGAAGAGGCCACATCCGAGGTCATGGACGGCCCGAACTCGGTGATCTTTGACGAGGCCGAAAACCGCCTGCATGCGCAAAAAGCCGTGATGCGCTGGTGTCTGGGCGTCTGAGGCCGACAGCAATCTGGGAGAGCCATAGATGGCTCTCTTAAATCTCGGAGCAACCAATGCCACACATCACTCTGGAATTCTCTGCCGGGCTCGAAAAAACTCATGATTTTCAAGCCATCTGTGAGCAGCTCTATTCCGAGCTCGCCGCGCATGAAGAATTCGATGCCCCAACACTCAAAATCCGTGCCACCTCGTTTCCGTATTTCCGCATCGGGACCGAACCGCAGACCTTCATTCATGCCACGCTCTTGTTGCTGCAAGGCCGAGATGAGGCAACGCGCGCCGAGTTGAACGCGATCATTCTGAATGTTCTGGCTGCGTCTGCGCCCACGGTCGGCAGTATCACCGTGCGGGATGTTGAAATAGATCGCGCGACCTATGCCAAACGCCTGTCAGCCTGACGCGGCCCCGGTATGCGTATGGGATGACTAAACGCGTCGGGTCACATCCCAGACCCGTAGTCTGGCGAGCGTAGCGACGCACGCCAGAACTACCAGCACACACAATGCGATCTTGGTCATGATCTCCATTGTGCCCTCAATCAGCAGGGCGTGTACGACACTGCCCAGAATGGTTACCAGCGCCAGTCCTGTGTGCCCCAGACGCCAGAGCCGAAATCGCAGGTTCAGGCGTAGCCGCAAAACACCCATTGTTGCTGCAGCAAAACCCGTCCACATCGCGATCACACCCCAGACGGAAAAGGGTGTGGCTGATACGAATAGAAGCGCGTCCACGGCATCCGGCGGGCTCGTGATCCACAAACCGCCCACATGGATTACGATCGCTGCGACAAGGGCCAGACCGCACCGCCTGTGCCATAAGCGGCTGCGCACAGGTGAAAGCCCAGGCAACCAGCGTCCGGCCAGCAAGGGTTGCATCAGCAGAAGGCACATCCCGACGATGCCCGCAAACCCGGCTAGGATGTAGATCGGCTCGCGCCACGCCAGATAAGGGCTGAATGCTGCCGCGATAACCGGCACCAGAAGGGCGACAATCAACGCTGCCCAGATCAGTATACGCCTCAACACGTATCAGGCAGGCTGCAAGACGAAATGCGCGGCAAGCGTTTTATCCTTCGCGCTCGACATCACCGGGCGTAGGAAAACCGTTTCGAATTCGCCGCTGTCATAGGCCAGATGCCCGTGCGGTTGGCCAAAGGCGGGCACGATTTGTGGCATCTCAAGCCGAAATTCACCGTTCGCATCCGTCAGCGTCGCCCCATGGCTGCGCTGGTCGCGCTCGTGCCCTTCGGTCGTATGCGCCCAGATCTGGATACGCTGGCCGGGCAAGGGGGCTCCGTCGCCTGCGCGGCGCACGGTGCCGGTCATCCAGAAACCTCCGCCGCCGATGCGCTGCACAATAGGGGCGCCGGGGCGATAGTTGTTCGATCCGCCCCGCATGGACGGGGTCGGTGCAACGCCCTGCGCCCGCGCGGGCGTGGTCAGCCCGGCCGTGCCTAGCGCTGCAAAACAGCCCGCCGTAACCAACGCGCTGCGGCGGGTAAGAAGAACGTGCGACATCGAGAGGGCTCCTTTCGATAACGGGCATGTTGTCTGGCCTGATACTCAATCTAGCACGTTTGTTGCGAAAGCCGAGTTAAGCTGGTCTGAAGATCGGGTCATTTCATCACCGTCACGTGAGCGTTGCCGCCGTTTCCGCCCATCGTGCACTGTATATGTGCACTCATGCGCTATGCCCGACAATAAATCATACTATATTCCACATTATCAAACATATTGAAGCCCAAGCCAGATCCTGACCTAAGGGAGAGCGAGAATGAGCTGGAATCCGACCCATACACCCGACTGCCGGTCCGAGAACCCGGCGCTGGACAGCCTGATCATCCCCCGTGCCCGTGATCTGGGCGGGTTCGAGGTGCGCCGCGCGCTACCCTCGGTCAAACGGCAACTGGTCGGCCCCTTCATCTTCTTCGACCAAATGGGTCCGACCGAATTCATCACCGAAGGCGGTATTGACGTACGGCCGCATCCCCATATCGGACTGGGTACCGTGACCTATTTATATCAGGGCGAGTTTGAACACCGCGACAGTCTCGGCACGCATCAGATGATCTATCCCGGCGAGGTCAACTGGATGGTCGCTGGGCGTGGTGTGACCCATTCCGAACGTACCAGTGACCAAACACGCGGCAAGAAACACAGCCTGTTTGGCATCCAGACTTGGATCGCCCTGCCCGAAACTCACGAAGATATGGCCCCCGATTTCGAACACCACAAACAGGGCGCGTTGCCCCATATTCAGGATGCAGGCGTCAGCGCCCGCCTGATCCTTGGTTCCGCCTATGGCGAAACCAGCCCGGTCACCATGCTGTCCGAGACCTTTTATCTCGACGTCCAGCTCGAACCGGGTGCCTCCTTCCCGCTGCCCGACAATCACGAGGATCGCGGTGTCTATGTCACCACAGGCTCGGTCGAGATCGCAGGCGACAGCTTTGAGGCGGGTCGCATGATGGTCTTCCGCCCCGGCGATCACCTGTCCGTGAAGGCCGGACCACTGGGTGCGCGGCTGTTGCTGCTGGGCGGCGCGACCTTGAACGAAGATCGCTACATCTGGTGGAACTTCGTCTCCTCCTCGAAGGAGAAGATAGAAACCGCCACACGCGAATGGAAAACTGCCGACTGGGCGAACGGCGCCTTCCACCTGCCGCCCGGTGATGATCAGGAGTTCATTCCGATCTCGGAAGACCTCGAACGCACCCGACCCAGACGCGCCCGCGTCTGACCTCACGTCACGCTGGCTCCGTTGAACGATCCCGGCGATCCTTGGAGGCACAGCGGAGGTAAGCCATGAATATTGTCATCGCCGGTGCAGGCAGCATTGGCTGCTTTTGCGGCGCATTGCTGGCCGCAGCGGGACACAGCGTGACACTGCTGGGTCGCGCGCGGGTGCTGAACGCCATCCGGGGACAGGGGCTGACGGTGACAGATTTCTCGAACCTGCATCGTCACGTCGCCGCCGCACAACTCACGCTCAGCGAAGACCCTGCCTGTCTCGGGGATGCCGAGTTGGTCATCGTCACGGTAAAAACCGGCGCGACCGCCGAGATGGCAACGCTGATCGCCGCACACGCCACGGAAACGGCCCCGGTTCTGTCTTGGCAGAATGGGCTCGAGAACGCCCGCACCCTGCGCACCGCTCTTCCCGGACGCGACGTTCGGGCTGGAATGGTGCCCTTCAACGTGGTGCCGACGGGCCCGGCAACCTATCACCGTGCCACATCGGGTGAGATCGTCATCGAGCGTGGCTCCCGGTCTCTGGCTGAACGCCTAAGCGCCCCAGATCTACCCGTCAGCGAAAGCGACCAGATCGAGGCTGTGCAATGGGGTAAGCTGGTGATCAACCTCAACAATGCATTGAACGCATTGTCCGGCCTGACCTTGCAAAACCAACTGCTCGACCGAAACTGGCGTCGCCTGATGGCTGATCAGATGGCCGAGGCGCAGCGTGTTTTGAAAGTCGCCGAGATCGAGGCCACCTCCACAACGCCACTACCCGCATGGATGACACCGCACATTCTACGTCTGCCAACGCCAATTTTTATACGAATTGCGGCAAAAATGCTGACCATCGACCCAAACGCGCGCACCTCGATGGCTTATGATCTGACGGCGGGACGCCCGACCGAAATCGACAGTCTACAGGGCGAAATCATCAAACTCGGCCAACAGTACGCGATCCCAACCCCGATCAATAGCCGAGTCTCTCAACTCATCCACCAATCACCGGACACGCCGCTCACAGTCGACCAGATCATAACCTGATCCGTCTCTTCATCTGGCCTAAAATACCTCGGAGCGCGAGGCAGAGCCTCGCAAATTCCGATCAAGCGAACGCAGTCAAAACCCAGAAAATTAGCGCCGACATCACTGCCGCTGCCGGTACCGTGATCACCCAGGCCGCCACGATGGTCATGAAATGCGACCGCCGCACCAGCTTGCGCCGCCGCCGTTCCTCGCGCGCCAGTCGCAGCTCTGCCGGTCGCTGGCGGTTCGAGTATTTCCACCGCCGCTCAGCATGCCACTCCCGATAGAAGCCAACACCAAAGACGGCCCCAACCGCGATATGAGTCGAACTGACCGGCAGACCCAGCCAACTGGCGACGATGACCGTGATCGCCGCCGATAGCGCGACACAGAACGCCCGCATCGGGTTCAGCTTGGTGATCTGGCTGCCGACCATACGGATCAGCTTGGGACCGAACAGGAATAGGCCGAACGAGATGCCAAACGCGCCGATCACCATGACCCATGTCGGGATCGATACTTTCGTGGCAAAATCTCCGAACTCGGCCGCATGCACGATTGCCGCCAATGGACCCACCGCATTGGCCACATCATTGGCCCCATGCGCAAAGCTCAGAAATGTGGCCGAAATCACCAGAGGCAGACCAAACAATGTCTTCAACGACCGGGTCCGGTTCTCCAACCCTTCAGACTTGCGCTTGACCCACGGTACCGTCGCAGCCCAGACCAGGCCGCCAAAGGTCAGACCGATCAAAAGGGCAAATTGAAGATCAATTTTGACGATCCGCTTCAGGCCTTTGACCGACAAGTAGGTGGCAAACGCCCCTGCCATCACGGCAACCAGAATGGGCACCCAGCGCCGCGCTGCCGCGATCTTGTCGTCCTGATACTGGATCTTGTGTTTGATCAATGCCAGAAAGGCGGCTGCAATCATCCCGCCCAAAACGGGTGAGATCACCCAACTGGCGGCAATCGCGCTCATCGTGCCCCAACTCACCGCACTTAGGCCCGCCGCAGCAATGCCGGCACCCATCACGCCGCCGACCACCGAATGCGTGGTCGAAACCGGTGCCCCGACCCAGGTAGCCAGATTGACCCACAGTGCCGACGATATCAGGGCCGCCATCATCGCCCAGATGAACACATTGCTGTTCTGCACCGACATCGGATCGATGATGCCCTTAGAGATGGTCGAAACCACATCCCCCCCTGCCAGCAACGCACCTGCGCTTTCTGCGATGGCGGCAATCAGGATGGCTCCGCCCATGGTCAGAGCATTGGCCCCAACTGCCGGGCCCATATTGTTGGCCACGTCGTTGGCACCGATATTGATCGCCATGTAAGCGCCGAATGCCGCAGCTGCGACAACGATCACGCCACCATCGGCCCGTCCGAACAGAAGCGCTGCAGCCAAACCTGCCAGCGCGATAAAGGCCAGTGCAATTCCGGGGGCCAACAGAGGACGCGATACTTGGGCATTGGCGTGCTCAACGCGCGAGATACGCTGTAGGTCACGGTCCAGTGCGTGCCAACGGGCTTTAGTGGGGTGGTCTGACATCGGTTCACAACGGCTGTTTTGAATGATGCCCGCCGCTAAACGGTTCCAATGGGCGCGGCAACCTTTGTCATCAGTTTTTTACAATATTGTTACAATTGCAGTAGCAAGTCGCGCAATTCCGGCTCTTGCACGCGTTCGGCGGCCACCTTCGGGGACACCCAGCAGCGCTTACGCTGATCGGATTCCGGGAATACATCCGCCAGTCCGGTCACCTCGATCCGATAAACGCTGGTGATAACCGGCAACGCCGTGCCGTCATCCAACCTTTTGTCGTAAGAGTAATGACCAACGGGATCTTTCTGCACCTCAGTCGCGCGCACTCCAGCCTCTTCCCAGGCTTCCCGCAATGCGGTTTCCGGCCCGTTGAGCCCATCAATGGGCCAGCCTTTGGGGATAATCCAGCGTCCGGTGCCCCGACTGGTGATCAACAGAACGTCGTCACCGGGACCTGCCTTGCGGGTACACAACGCAGCAACCTGCACCCGGCTTGGGCGCTGGATCAGCGGTCGCGCGACCTCTTCCCAGATGTTGCGTATCCATGTCGTCATGTCAGGCCTGCTCGGGCGTATTCTTTTTGTAATTCGAAGAAGTTACATAATCATGTATTACTGAGTTAACAATACCGCCCTCGGATAACCGCAAAATATGGCCTGAACTTTCAGTGTTTCGTGTATTTTTGCAGCAATTTGTGCGCTTTCCGCCGTTTCGGCCAATGAGGCTTATCAACGCCCACCTGATCAACTTAGCCTTTGCGCCGCTTCGCGCGCAGCGTTGGATCCGCCTGAGTTGGATCTTCGGGCCAGGGATGTTTTGGGTACTGCGCCCGCATGTCCTTGCGCACATCGGCATATGACCCGGCCCAGAATCCGGGCAGATCACGGGTGATCTGGATCGGTCGCTGGGCCGGTGACAGCAGCGTGATCTTCAAAGGCTCGCCCCCAACCACCGGATGTTGCGTAACGCCGAATACCTCTTGCAGCCTAACCGAGATTTCGGGCACAGCACCGCCATAGTCAATTGGCAGCTTGCGGCCCAACGGAGTCACAAACGAGCCCGGCGCCCGCCGATCCAGTTCCTGCATCTGGTCCCAGTCCAGCCGGGCGCGCAGCGCGGGCAGCAGGTCGAACCGCTTCCAGTCATCGGCATTGCGCACGCCCGAGAGCATCGGCAGCAGCCAGTCTTCCAGCGTTTCCATCAGCCCGGTTTCCGAGAAGTCCGGCAGATCAGCGCCTTCCGCGCGGATCAACTCGACCCGAGCGGCCAATCGCGCTGCGGCCCCGGTCAGCCGCACACCCAGATCGCGCACCCCGTCCAACATCGCCTGCGCCAATGCATCCCCGGGGACATCTTTCCAGATGCGGTCGTCCAGCGTGATCGCTCCGAACCGCTCTTGCCTGCGCGCCACCACACGGCGTTCGCGTTTCGACCAGTCGCAGCTGTCGACCCACGCGATCTGATCGCCGAATAGATCGCGAATTTCCCCCTCGGAAATCTGCGCTGCCATGCGCACGCGCGCTTCACGCGGGTTCCCATCCGTATCCGTCACCACAAGATAAGGTGCACCCGCCAACGTATCACCGGCTTCCAGCACGACGCCTTTGCCACCCGACAGGACATAACGCGGGACATCTCCCTTGCGTCGCTGTCCGATGCGATCGGGATAGGCCAGCGCCGCCATCGCTGCCGGGCTCAGACCGCCCGCATCCTTAGATTGCGCGCGCAACCGTTTTGCTTCGCCCTTGATCCGATCCAGCGCGCCCATGTTGACCTGCCAGACCCGATTGCGCTGAAACGCGCGCACGTCCCGCAGCACCTCAAGCCTCAAAGACAGATCGACCGGCGCGCCCCGCAGCGGATCGCGTTCCGCCATCAGCGCCGCCAGTGTCGCGGCCTCAGGTCCCGCGTGCAGCAGCATGTGCCCCAGCCGAGGATGCAGCGGCAGCGCCGCCAGCGCCCGCCCATGTTCGGTGATCCTACCTTTGCCATCCAGGGCACCCAGCATCGCCAGCAACGCGCGCGCCTCGGCCAGCGTGCCTTCGGGCGGCGCGGTCAGAAACGCAAGATCACCCGGTTCTGCGCCCCAGAGCGACAATTCCAACGCCAGCCCGGTCAGATCGGCTGCCTCGATCTCGGCAGGCGGGTAGGCGGCTAGTGCACCTTCTTCGCCCTTGGACCACAACCGATAGCAGACACCTTCGGCCACACGCCCCGCACGGCCTGCGCGCTGCGTCGCTTCGGCCCGCGTCACCCGCTCGGTCACCAGCTGCGACATGCCTGATCCGGGATCGAACCGTGCCCGCCGGGCTTGCCCCATATCGACCACCACGCGGATATCGGGAATAGTCAGCGAGGTTTCGGCAATCGACGTCGCCAGAACCACCTTGCGACCTTGCTTAACCGGCGCAATCGCCGCGCGCTGGGCGGCAAAGGGCAGTGCTCCGAACAAAGGCCGCACTGAACAGGTGTCGGGTAGACGGCTGGCCAAAGCCGCCTCGGCCCGCCGAATTTCACCTTCACCGGGCAGGAACACCAGCATGCCCCCTTTGGTTTCCCGTTCGGCTCGCACCACCAGATCGATCAGCGCGTCCAGTCGCCGCGCCTGCGGCGCCAAAGGCCGGTCCAACCAGCGGGTCTCGACCGGATAGCTGCGCCCTTCGGATGTCACCAGAGGCGCGTTCATCAGCTGGCCCACCGGTTCAGCATCCAGCGTCGCGGACATCGCCAGCAAGATCAGGTCATCGCGCAACGCTCCAGTCACCTCAAGGCACAGTGCAAGCCCAAGATCGGCGTTCAGGGACCGTTCGTGGAATTCATCGAATATCACAGCACCTACGCCGGGCAGGTCAGGTTCGGATTGCAGCATCCGTGTCAGGATACCTTCGGTCACAACCTCGATGTGCGTCGCCTTTGAAACTTTCACGTCTCCACGGACACGATAGCCCACGGTCTGGCCCACGGGCTCACCCAGCGTCTCAGCCATGCGTTCGGCGGCGGCGCGGGCGGCCAGCCGCCGGGGTTCCAGCATGACGATCCGGCCCTCGCACAGACCGGCCTGCAGCATCTCAAGCGGCACGCGGGTTGTCTTGCCCGTACCCGGCGGCGCCTGCAGCACCGCGCGCCCATGCGTTCGCAAGGCGTTCAGAAGATCGGGAATGGCGTCATCAATGGGCAACCGGGTCATATCGCCTTATCGCCAAAGCCTCGGCCAAGGTCCAGCGTCGCCAAACTCAGCTCCGGTTGGGGCTGGACAAACCGGGTCATCCCCCCTCATCTAGGGCAAATTCCAGCCGGGGACTTACCGATGAACATTGCCGAGCTTGGCGACAGGATCTTGAACGGAGAGCGCAGGGCATTGGCCCGTGCGATCACACTGGTCGAAAGCGGGCGTGAAGATCATCGAGCGCAGGCAACCGCGCTGCTGGATCAATTGAGCGGCGCCGGACGCCAGGCGTTGCGGATCGGCCTGTCGGGCACGCCGGGTGTAGGCAAATCGACCTTTATCGAAAGCTTCGGCATGATGCTGACGGGGCTGGGGCTGCGCGTTGCGGTTCTTGCAGTTGACCCTAGCTCGGCCCGTTCGGGGGGCTCGATCCTGGGCGACAAGACCCGCATGGAAAGGCTGAGCCGCGAGAAAAACGCCTTTATCCGCCCGTCCCCCAGCCAGAGCCATCTTGGTGGCGTGGCGCGACGCACACGCGAAGCGATTGCACTTTGTGAGGCGGCTGGTTTTGACGTCGTGCTGATTGAAACCGTGGGTGTGGGCCAATCGGAAACCGTTGTGGCCGAGATGTCTGACCTGTTCCTGCTGCTGCTGGCCCCGGCGGGCGGCGATGAGTTGCAGGGCGTCAAGCGCGGCATCATGGAGATGGCTGACATGATCCTGATCAACAAGGCGGATGGCGACCTGAAAGCGACTGCCACCCGCACCTGCGCCGATTACGCGGGCGCGCTGCGTCTGCTGCGCAAACGCCCGCAGGATCCCGAAGGGTTTCCCAAGGCCATGACCGTTTCAGCGGTTGAAGAGCATGGGCTGGAACAGGCCTGGGACGAGATGCAGGCCCTGACAACCTGGCGGCGCGAAGCCGGGCATTGGGTATCGAACCGCGCCACACAGGCACAATACTGGTTCGAGCAAGAGGTACGCCACGCATTGCTTGCGCGTCTCGAAACGCCACAGATGCGCAGTCGGATGAGCGATCTTGGCGCTCAGGTCAGTGCGGGCCACCTCAGCCCATCGGCGGCGGCCGAACAAATCCTCTCCGGGCTGTCCGACGCGTAACACTCTGGCGGTATGATGCGTGCGCGGCTGGTGCGCTGACCGCTAATCGTGTATTAAAGCTACATATATTGTTGTGTTTGAGTGTAAGTCACTGCGTTTGAACCGGGTTGAGAAAGGGCTTGGTCAGCTCGGATCGTGCCCGGATTCTCCGAGGAACGGGACACGTCAGAATGCCCAATATCAATGGTACCAACGGCGACGACGATATCGATGTCACAAATGACAACGGTACTCTGAACGGAAACCCGGCGACGCCTCCGGTGACCGGTATCCGCGGCCGTGGCGGCGATGACGATATCACCATCACCAATAGCACCATTGCCAACAATGTCCTGGGCAATGCAGGCACCGACACGATCATTGTCACCAACAGTACGGTTGGCGGGCGCATCGCTAGCGGGTCCGATGCGGATACGGTTGATATCAGCGGGTCAACCGTCGGCGATATCCGGCTTGGTGCCGGTAATGACACGCTGAATTTCACCAGCACCACGGTGTCGGGTGACATTCGCGGCGGCAGCGGAACCGACACGCTGAACCTCCCTGAGGGCACTGTTATCACGGACGATACTTTCGGGGTGATTACGGTCGAAGACGGGGTTGGTTATTCAGTCTCTAGCGGCACATTTACCCTGCCTTCAGGCATCACCGTCACGTATTCAGCGTTCGAGAACGGGTCGGGTATGCCCTGTTTCACGCGCGATACATTGATCACGACACAGGATGGGCGATCCCTGATCCAGTCGTTGCGCACTGGTGATCTGGTCCACACTCTTGGGCAGGGCCTACACCCGATCCGTTGGATCGGGCGGCGCGAATTTGATCGCTTCCAGCTTGAAGCCAACCCCAGACTCTGGCCTGTGCGTATCCTTGCAGGGGCATTGGGCGAGGGGCTGCCGCATCGCGATCTGCTGGTCTCGCGCCAGCATCGGATGCTGGCGCACTCAAAGATCGCCCAACGCATGTTCGGCACGACCGAGGTTCTGATTCCGGCCATCAAACTCACCGCAATGCCGGATATCTACGTTGATGAAAGCGTGGAAAGCGTCGAGTATTACCACCTGCTGTTCGACCGCCATCAGGTGATCTTTGCCGAGGATGCGCCAACCGAAAGCCTCTATACCGGCCCCGAAGCGCTGAAAATGCTGAGCGCCGCGTCGCGTCGCGAGATATTCGAGATTTTTCCCGAACTGACAGACCTTGACTATCGCGCCGACCCGGCCCGCATGATCCCCGGCGGGCGGCTGCAAGCGCAGTTGATCACGCGGCATTTGAAGAATAACAAGCCACTGTTGCGGATGCCTCGGATCTGAACTGCCAAGGAATTCAAGAAGGGGCAAAGATTTCGCCGCAGCCGTCTTGACCCTCCGCGCGATTCCCACTAAACGCATCCAACCAGTTTTCGGGCGCGACTTCGGGTTGCGCCCCTTGTGATTTGGCCGCGGGTCTTGTACCCGGCCTCCAGAAACAAAGGAAGAAACCATGTCGCGCCGTTGCGAACTGACCGGAAAAGGCCCGATGACTGGCAACAATGTCAGCCACGCCAAAAACAGAACTCGTCGCCGTTTTCTGCCCAACCTGAACGACGTTACCCTGCAGTCGGAAACTCTGGGTCGTGGCGTCAAGCTGCGCATCTCGGCAGCTGCCCTGCGCTCGGTCGACCACCGCGGTGGTCTGGACGCGTTCCTGGCCAAAGCCAAGGATGACGAGCTGTCGGCGAACGCCCTGAAAGTGAAGAAAGAAATCGCCAAGGCACAAGCCTCGGCCTAAGCGCTTTCTCACGCAAGAATTCAGCCCTGCACCCTGCGGTGTGGGGCTTTTCTTTTTTGCATTCGCTGCCCCTGTGCGAATAATTGTCTCTGAAATGGTAATAAAACGCCCCGCTTCGTGACGTTGTTCACAGAACGCCTGCTGAATATCGCATATGTTTATGCATATTCATGTTGAGGGGGTTACCATGTCACTCAAAGCAAAGAATTTTCTGTTTTTACTGCCACGATCAATTGCAAAAGCTGTGATCCGCTGCACCCGGATGCAGCGCCGGGTAAACCGACTGCATACGGGGATGAATGCCGAGGCGTTCAGGCCGCCGAAAAGCTGAGCTAGGCCATACTGTCTCAGCCACTGCTTTGCGCTTGAAGCCGGTTCAGCGGGCGGCGTATATACCAAGCTGACATGACAGGCTTTTTCCGCACATTTCTGCCTTATGCGCTGTCCTTGATGGTGATCCTCACCGGGCAGGGACTAGCCGGGTCGCGGGGTATGGAGCGCGCGGTCGGGCAGATGGTTTTGTGCACCGGCAGCGGGCCGGTCGTCGTCTATATGGACGAAGACGGCCAACCGACCCGCGCACCGCAATACTGCCCTGACTATGCGCTCAACCTGCTGGGCGCGATACATGAAGCCTCGGTTGCCGTACCTCCGGCCCCGTCGCGCGCGCTCCCCGCGCCGTCGCTCCTTTCCCAGCATCTGATTGCCGCGCCGCTGCCGCGACACCCAGCTCGTGCCCCGCCGGTTTCTGCCTGATTCCAGTTTCCAAATTCTATCAGACAGTTACCAAGGAGAGGCATAATGACCCTCAAATCCAGCCTGCTTGCAGTCCTGACTACCTTTTCGCTGACCGGTGCGGCGCTGGCTGCCGATACCATCTCGGTCGAAGACCCTTATGCACGGTCTTCGGGCAAAACCGCGAAGGCGGGTGCCGCCTTCATGATGATCCAGAATCAAGGCGATACCGATGACCGCCTGATCGGCGTGACCTCGGATGCGGCTGCCCGAGTGGAACTGCACACTCATAAGGTTGACGAAAACGGTGTCGCCAAGATGGTGCATGTGAAGGAAGGCTTCGCCATTCCGGCGGGCGAAACCCACATGCTGAAACGCGGCGGTGATCACGTCATGTTCATGGGCCTGACAGCGCCCTTCGAACAGGGAGGGAGCGTTCCCGTCACACTGATCTTCGAAAACGCCGGAGAGGTCGCGGTCGAGATCCCGGTCGATCTTGAGCGCCAGGACAAAGGCGGCCATTCGAACTAACGCCTGTCTTCAGGCTGTGGTACAGCCATCATCCATACGTCAGGCCGGGCAATGCCCGGCCTGTTGCGTCATCTGTTGACGGTTTTCATCTCCAATCGATCGCCCGCTTTTTTGAACCGTGCCGCCAGAAAGAACATCACCACCGCCGAGGTCAGCGCGAAGAAGGCAATTGCCCAGCCCAACGCCACCATGCCGCTGCCGGGCCAGAAGATCAGCACCAGCCCGACGATGAGTGCGAAGATACCTGAATTACGCACCGTTGCGCGCTCGGGGTCTTGTGGATGCATTTGCGGCAGCGCCATAAACGAGCCGATCGCAACGAACAGCGCCATCGCCCCCATGAGGGTGAACGCCAGCCAGGCCACGCCCTGTGGCCAGATCAGCAACACCAAACCGATCAGCGCGGCACCGATACCGACGCCTCCGATCAGCCCGCGCCGCCCAAAACCCAGCCAGGTCAGCGCGCCATCCAGAATCAGCAGCACCCCTACCAATCGCAGCAATAATGAGATGCTGCTGGTCGGCCAGAACAGCGCTGCAATCCCGATCAGACCCGCGAGAATTCCACGCAGCAGAAAGGTCCACCACAGGCTGGCCAGATTGGTACTTAACGTATCGCGCGCGTCGATACTGCTGTCGTCAAGGATTTCTCCGTCTTTGGGCGGTAGATCGGTCATGTCACTCACTCGGGTTTGCGTTTTCTGCACCATAGACGGGAAGACGCGCCGCTGTCTGCCCCTATCGCGTGCTGCCTCGCGCCAACAGCTCATCGACCCAGCGCGGTACTGCCTTCGAGGCTGGCCCCAGCCGGGTTTCATCAAATATTCCGGCTGATGGCTCAAGGTTCAATTCGATCGTCCGCGCGCCCACGGCCCGCGCCTCTTGTACAAACCCTGCCGCCGGATAAACCTGCCCCGAGGTGCCGATCGAGGCGAACAGCGATGCTTCCATCAGATGGTCGTAGATCTCATCCATGAAATATGGCATCTCGCCGAACCATACCACGTCGGGCCGGGCCGAGGGCTGGTGACAGGACGGGCAGGGTTCACCCACATCCATTTCGGGTGGCGAAGCCCAACGATATCCGCACGCCTCACACAAAGCCCCAGCCAAGGTGCCATGCATATGGATCACATGCGCGGCCCCTCCTGCCTCGTGCAGGCTGTCGACATTCTGGGTGACAAGGATCACCTCTCCAGGCCAGCCCTGCTGCAACCGGGCCAGCGCCTGATGCGCCGCGTTGGGTTGCGCCTTGGCGGCCTGTACTCGGCGGGCATTGTAAAACTGATGCACCAGCGACGGATTGCGGGCAAAGCCCTCGGGCGTGGCCACATCCTCGATCCGGTGCTGCGCCCACAGGCCCCCTTCATCGCGGAACGTGCCCAATCCGCTTTCGGCGGAAATCCCGGCCCCGGTCAAAATGACGATCTTTTCCATACCCGCCCCACGCGCTAAACCACTCTTATGACACACCGTATCCTTTTCGTCTGCCTGGGCAATATCTGCCGATCTCCCGCCGCCGAGGGCGCTTTTCGCGCCCGCGCCCCGCATCACCAGACCGACAGCGCCGGAACCTCGGGCTGGCATATCGGAGACCCGCCTTACGGCCCAATGCAAAAGGCCGCCCGCGCGCGTGATATCGACCTCAGCGACCTACGCGCGCGCCAGTTCGTGGCCGAGGATTTCAACCACTTCGACCTGATCATCGGAATGGACGCAGAAAACATCGCGAACATCGAAGATTTGCGCCCGGACGGCAACGACACCCCGGTCCGCCTGTTGACCGATTTCGCCCCCCATACCGGTGCCGACCATGTGCCTGACCCGTACTACACCGGGGATTTCGACGGCGCTCTGGACCTGATCGAAGAGGCCGTGGCGGGGCTGGATGCGCATGTACGGGCTCAGTGGTAGTTTTGCCTTGCGTATTCAATCAATCCAGAGCGACAGCATGTTTGAGCCCAAAACCAACGTTTATTCGGCCTCCGCAGGCTGCATCGCAATCAGCGACAGGGGTCAAACCATCCGCCCTCTTAGCGCAAACCCTTGTGCCTATGCAGATAGTCGCATTAAGTGCATGGAATAGTAATCCGATCCCCAATGGTCATTTGATGGAATGATACAAATTCCTGATGCACGCACGAGGCTGTCATCAGCACACATAAATCTCCAAGCTCCAAGAGCGACTGCCGCCCGTTAATCCAAATGAGTTAGACATATGATCACAGGCACGTTTAACCAGCTGAATACCCCAAAGGTTAGTGACAAAAAATGAATGACGAGCGCGCAATGTTCCTGCACGAAGTTCTGTCACCGGAAAGACTGACGCGGGTGGTGGATGTGGGTGCCAATCCTCTTGGCGCTACCCCATATTCAACCCTCCTGAAGAACCGCATATGCGATGTCTGGGGTTTCGAACCACAGCAAGATGCATTTGCACGGCTCTCTGAAGAGGGAGGAGAAAATGAAACCTATCTTCCTTATGCGATCGGCAGAGGAGGAAGTGAGCGCCTTCATGTTTGCAAGGGAAGTGGCTTCACTTCGCTATTCGAGCCCAACCCTGACTTCATCAGAGTTATGGGAAGGTGGCCCAGGCAAATGCGGGTCGAAGAAGTTGTACCAATAACCACCCATCGGCTGGACGACCTGAAAGAGCTGCCAGAGTTCGATCTGCTGAAGATTGACGTGCAGGGCGGAGAATTGGACGTATTCAGGAATGCGCGCGAAAAACTCAAGAATGCGGTTGCTGTGATATCCGAAATCGCCATGGTTCCGCTTTACAAAGGTCAGCCACTGCTTGACTCACAAATGAGCGAGTTGTCTGCGCAGGGATTTCATTTCCACAAGTTTCTTTTTCTAAAATCTATGGCGGTCAAGACCCGTGCCTCGTCCCGCCTGAAGATGCGCGCTATGCGCAATCAGGCCATTGATGGCGACGCCGTGTTCCTGAAAAGGTTCTTCGCACTTGAGGACATACCGACAGAAAGCTTGAAACATCTTGCGATCCTGGCGGACGCAGTGTTTCAAAGCCCCGATGTCGCACTTATGGCTCTGGAAGTGCTGGCTGATCGCGACGTTGTCAAAGAGGCTGAACTGGACGCCTACGAGGCGTTAGTAGAAGCTGAATTCAGCAGGTAAGAACAGCCTTTATTCCGGACATACTAACGCTCATTAAACGTCTTTTGGTTTGCAGGACGGATCACGCATGGCTCAAATAAAAGAGCCTGGATGCTCACTTTCCGGTTCACCCCACCACCTTCAACTGACCAGCTAACCACGGCAATTGCGCAATCGCTGGATCAACGATCTGGCTGCGCATCAGGCGTCGGATCATGTCGGCCACCTCCTGCGGTACCTGATCGGACCAGTCGGTCCGTGTAAACAAGGAAATGGTGCGCGCGAATTCACCGAACGGGGCAGGGTGCGCCTCCATCCCGTCGTGGAAGCGGGCGGCGCGCATATAGCCCAGCGGCGTGGTAATCGCCCAGCCGAGGCCGCGCGCAACCATCGCCATCAGCGCGAGGTGTGAGCCGATTTCGAACCGTTCCTCGAACTCCAGCTGCTGCCGGGCCAGATGGCTTTCGATCTGACGGCTGATCAACTGCTCGCGGGCATAGCGCAGAAAGGGCAGATCCTGCACTGGTTGCGCAACGCCCTTAGGCGCGACCAGAATGAACGGATCCTGCACCAGCGGATATTCGACCACGCCCTCCAGCACCTCGCCAGAATGGGCCGAGACCGCCATGTGCAGGCGCTGCGCTTCCAGCTCGGCAAACAGGTCCAGGCTGGGCAGCGTGATCAGCTTGAATTTCGACCGGGTCAGACTGTCGGCCAGCAACGTCGCCAATCGCGGCGTCAGGTCGTTGTCGAAATCGTCGATCAAGCCGATGGACAGGGTGGTCAGATGCCCCAGATCCATCACTGCCAGTTCGCCTTGCGCCATCTGCAACTCGGCCAGCACTGCCTCGGCCCGCGCCAGGAAACTGCGGCCGGCCTGTGTCAGTCGCATCGGTCGCCGCCCGTGATCCACCAGATCGGTGCCCAAAGCCTTTTCCAGATTGCGCAACTGCTGGGAAACCGAGGGCTGGCTGAGCCCCGTGATCTCGGCCGCCTGCGCCACCGATCCGGTCCGCGCCAGCGCCTCGAACACTTCAAGGCCCCGCAGGGTCAGCCCTTTCATCACCATCGCACATACCTTTCGCTGCGCCATTTCTGAGGCGCAGCGGGCATCAGGTCAAGGATTGACAGGGCTCAGTTGCAGATCGCTTGCGCCATCTGGCCAAAGTTCTGATACCGATCCCACAGCGCATCATCGCGCGCGGTCTGCGACATCTTCAACTCCTGCGCCTGATGCGGGTTGGTGAACCACTTGGCGACGGTCTTCTGATCACTACGCGTCAGCGCCTGATCCGCCACGCGCTGAATACACCGGCACCGCGCCCGCGTCGCCGCTTCACGGTCTGATGCCAGACACGCCCGCTTGATCTGCGCCGCGTCCACTTTGTGGGCCACCGACGTCAGCGATGCCGCACAAAATGCGATTAAGAGGAACTGTTTCATACTCGAGCCTCGTTTTTTGCCTGCCCGGACGGGTCTTTTGCCCCTCTCGGTCTGCGGCGGAGTATGAATCAAAGTGGATTCGGGATCAATCATACGTTGCGAAAAAGTGAATACCCGAGTCGGAAACACACCACCCCGTAGGCCGGGCTTCAAACCGGCACCGGTTAGCGTAGCAATGGAAGCCATTCCTGCATAGCTTTGATTAAAAGCTGAATCTTTTCAGGGTTCTGAGCAATATAAGCGCCACCAACTAGAGGAATGCTCCATTTGATTGTGGCATCAATCGCAAGATCGGCTTTTCTTCCAGTCCATTTGATCATTGTCGCAAACGCAGTTTGCAGCGACTTCAAAATAGCCTCTAAGCGGTCAACATCTGGCTGTGCTTTTCTAACTTCTTCCGAAAGTTCCTCTACAGATTCCCAGATCAAAGTAATCGAATTCTGAAACTGCAAATCTGATGCGGGACCGGGTGGGTGGTTGCCTCCGATGCCAAAGCGGCCGAGTGATCTGGTTCCGAGATTTTGTCTTAGGTCATCAACCGCCCGCTCTACCGCCATGCGTTTGCGTATTTGTTCAATTTCGCGAGCTACGAATTCGACGCCTCCATCCCAGATTGCCTCTGGTATCCTCGAAACATTGTATTCAAACATCGGTTCAATAGGATCACCGGATAGGTAGCCTTGGTACCATTGATGCCAAAATGCCCATTTTTTAGGGTCGGCATTAAAGAAATTGAGTAAGCTACTTACTTCGAGATCAATATGTTCTGGTAAATTGGACCATATTGGTAGTCTGTGAAGCGCCCCAGCATCATGATTAGTATTAAGGAACTCCAAGTCGGTCAGTAAGTTCCCTTCGTCAACTGATTTGGCCGGAGAAAGCCGCGCGTCTCTAAGGTCCATGAAGATGTGTCCACCACCGTCTGCAAGGTCGGGATAATGCTCCCAAACGCACTCGTACATTTGTGTTTCGGCACTGTGAGCAACACGAAACTCAATTTCTTGGCTATGACCGGAGAACGAAATTTCCCAATCGTCTACGTTGCATCCCCATTGCATGTCGGCGGTTCGAGGGTTAGGCCCGCCAACTGTGCACACGTTAATTGCAAATCTCAAAGCACTTAAGATTTTGGCCTCGCTGAGTGAATTATAGTCACTTGCAACGAGAAACAATGATCGTAGAAAAACGCGGGCTATCGCCACTTTGGTTTGCTCAGTTCTAAGAGCATGGAACAACTTTGCTTCGCGCTCAAAATTAAGCTGCAACGAAAACTCTCCCACCTTGACCAACCCACGATTCCTCTACATATCCCCAACCCATGACAGACCTCGCTCATATCCGCAATTTCTCCATCGTCGCGCATATCGACCATGGCAAATCCACCCTTGCTGACCGGCTCATTCAAGAGACCGGAACGGTCAAGGATCGCGACATGAAGGAACAGCTGCTCGACAGCATGGATATCGAGCGGGAACGCGGCATCACCATCAAGGCCAACACGGTTCGCATCGACTATACCGCCGACAATGGCGAGGCGTATGTGTTGAACCTGATCGACACCCCCGGCCACGTGGACTTTGCCTATGAGGTCAGCCGGTCCATGCGCGCGGTTGAGGGCTCACTGCTGGTTGTCGACTCGACCCAGGGGGTTGAGGCGCAGACGCTGGCGAATGTGTATCAAGCCATCGACGCCGATCATGAGATCGTGCCGGTGCTCAACAAGATCGACCTACCAGCGTCCGATTGTGACCGCGTCGCGGAGCAGATTGAGGATGTGATCGGCATCGACGCGACCGACGCCATTCAGGTCAGTGCCAAGACGGGGCAGGGCATTCACGAAACGCTTGAGGCAATCGTGCAACAACTGCCCGCGCCGCAGGGCAATCTCGACGCGCCGCTCAAGGCGATGCTGGTGGATTCATGGTACGACGCCTATCTCGGCGTCATCGTTCTGGTCCGCATCATGGATGGCACGCTGAAAAAGGGGATGCGGGTCAAGTTCATGTCGAACAACACCTTGCACCATGTGGACCGCGTCGGTGTCTTCCGCCCCGAGATGGAGATGGTCGACTCGCTTGGCCCCGGTGAGATCGGCTTTCTGACCGCTTCGATCAAGCAGGTCCGCGACACCCGCGTCGGCGACACGATCACCAATGACCGCAACGGCACCGAAGAGGCCCTGACCGGCTTCAAACCCGCGCAGCCGGTGGTGTTCTGCGGCCTCTTCCCCGTTGACAGCTCCGAATTCGAAGACCTGCGCGATGCGATCGACAAATTGGCCCTGAACGACGCCAGCTTCAGCTTTGAAATGGAGACCTCGGCCGCGCTTGGCTTTGGCTTCCGCTGCGGCTTCCTCGGTCTTCTGCACCTTGAGGTCATCCGCGACCGCATCGAACGCGAATATGATATCGAGCTCATCACCACCGCGCCGTCGGTGATCTATCACGTCTACATGAAAGACGGCGAGATGATCGAGCTGCACAACCCCGCCGACATGCCCGACCCCTCCAAGGTCGACCATATCGAGGAACCGCGCATCAAGGCGACCATTCTGGTGCCCGACGAATACCTCGGCGACGTGCTGAAACTCTGCCAGGACCGCCGCGGCATCCAGCTGGACCTGACCTATGCGGGCACCCGCGCCATGGTCGTCTATGACCTGCCGCTGAACGAGGTCGTCTTTGACTTCTACGACCGCTTGAAATCGGTGACCAAGGGCTATGCCTCGTTCGACTATCAGATGACCGGCTATACCGAGGACAATCTGGTCAAGATGTCGGTGCTGGTGAATGACGAACCCGTTGACGCGCTGTCGACCATGGTTCACCGCGACCGGGCCGAGATGCGGGGCCGTGCCATGTGCGAAAAGCTCAAGGACCTGATCCCGCGCCACATGTTCAAAATCCCGATCCAGGCCGCCATCGGAGGCAAGGTCATCGCCCGCGAGACCCTCTCGGCCTTGCGCAAGGACGTGACCGCAAAATGCTACGGAGGCGACGCCACGCGGAAACGTAAACTGCTGGATAAGCAGAAGGCCGGTAAGAAAAAGATGCGTCAGTTCGGGAAGGTCGATATCCCGCAGGAGGCGTTTATTTCAGCGTTGAAGATGGACAGCTAAGGCTGTCCTTCCTCTCCGTTGATCGGTTCTATACGGCCTCAGGATCAGCGTCACTCTGACCAAGTTCCGCGAGTTCACTCCAAACCGCTCTTGGGATATCCCAATCCGCCCATTCGAGTGTTTGTCTCACATGCTGTGGCCAAGTCACTCCACACACCGTTGACGCAATTTTTGCGTCCCGCATCGAGAATTGCAGCGCTAAGGCGCCTAAGGGCACGTCATAGCGGGCACAGATTTCCTCAACCGCGCGCACGGGTGCGAGCGTTTCTTCTGTTGATGGCTGATAGACGTAGAAATGATGGATTGCGCTGCCTCTGGCCAAGATTCCGCCGGCGTAAGGCGCTGCGTTCAATACCGTAACGTCCTTCGAGTTGGCCAGTTCGATCAGCGGCGCCGCATTCATGTTTACAAGCGTGTGCCGGTTGTGAGTCATCACCACGTCGAAATCCCGTTCGCGCAGCATTGGCATCAACACATCCAACTGCCCGCCCGCCAGACCAACTGCAGTTGCCAATCCTTCCTCTTTAATTTTGAATAATTCGTCCAGCGCACCTCCGCTGCGGGTAATCTCAGTTACGTCACCCGCGTATTCCGGGTCGTGCAGATGAAGGATGTCCACGCGATCTACCTCAAGAGCCTTGAGGCTTTGTTCAAAGGACCGCCGCGCTTGGGCGGCGTCGAAAACATTCGTTTCCATGTCACGGTCTACTTTTGTGGACAGAACGCGGCCTTTCGGCCAGCCACCGAGTTCACGGATGACACTCCCGATGCGCTCCTCGCTACGCCCCAACGCATAGCCTCGGGCGGTGTCGATAAAACCGTCGGGCCGGGCAAGTATGGCACGTATGGTCTCGCGCGCCCTATTCTCATCAACTTCGTAACCGTAAATCTGTGGAATGTTGCCTATACCGGTTGATCCAAAGCCAATTCGTGGGATTCGCACTCCGGTTTGACCTATTTCGCAAAGTGTTGTCATTGCACCCCTCCCCAGTCGCATATGAATAATTGAATTTTGAACAGGTCGACCCATCACTGCAAGTTCGGGGGCAAAAAACACTAGAAGAAAAGCGAGAATGAAACCTGGAACTGTGACCCACCTCACAGCCCTAAATCAGCCCATCTGCTACAGTTGACCCAACGGCAACCTTTGCAGGAGGCCCTTATGTCTACATCGCTTGTTCCCCTTATCGCTTTTGGATCAGCAGGCCTTTATTCCGTTGCCATGATCGCGATGAAGTTCTGGTGGAAACTCCCCGGCGTGGGTCTTGGTCTACTGATCGTCGCGACCCTGCTGGCCGGGGCCACGCTCGAACTCGCCGCTCTGCGCGAGGAACGGCTGGGCATCATCTATACCGGCATTCTTGGGGCCGAAGTGGTTCTGATCGCCATCGCCTCATTCTTTCTGTTCGGCGAGAACTTCTCGTATCGCGAGGCGGCAGGTATCGGTCTGGTCATCCTCGGCACTGCGCTGGCCTGGGCCTGACGCAAACATTACCGGTTCATGAAGTTTCCCTTAGGTAAGTTGTAACCGGCGCACCTCCGCCCAATCTGTATGCCACAGCAAGGATGTTCGCTTTTGAACTTCAAAGGGTCGCTTTCAGGAGGAGATCCCCATGACCAGATACATGACTGCCGGAGCCGCCGCTCTGGCCACGTCCCTCGCCCTCGGAACCGCAGCACTGGCCGATACCACACCGGATCTGCGCGGCACGTGGGTCGGGTCTTACACGACCGTGCAGCCCAGCCATTATTACAAGGGCGATCAGCCCCGCTTTAATCAGGCCGAATGGATGCTCGACGTCCAGATGCAGGAAGACAATGTTTTCTGGGGGCCCAGCAAGTGGCGTCGGGATGGCGACACTGAATGGAATGAATACGAGGCCACCGGAACCATCAGCCTCGATGGGTCTGGCTCGATCGGCATCGTTGAAACTTCCCCGCTGGTGATTGGCGCCAATGCGTTGATCGATGCGCGGTACGAGGACGGCAAGATCTTTGCCGATTTCCGTAGCCTGCGGAACGGAACGACCTACAGCACAGTTCTGGAACGTCAGGTGAACTGAAGCGTTTCCGGCCCGATCGGATGTTAAAGGGGGTTAATGCCGCTGAGATTTGTGACTGCGGCAGGAGTAGTAGGTACCCCGTTCAGGTCGGAGCGCTTCTCATAAACAACAGTCTCCACAGGGAGGCGACGGGCCGGGCGGCGATCTCGCCGCCCGCGACAGGGTCCAGACCCCCGCGTTTGAGAATGCGGCGTTCCTCGGCACGGGTCATCTGGATCTCGCGGACCTTCAGCGCGGCGTCGCGCGCGGTGAGGTAAGAACCGTCCGGCCCAGGTTCCATCCCCGGAATACCACGCCCCTTCGACCACCACCCGCGCAGCCCGTTGAGCGGGTGTTTACGTCCGATGGTGTCATCATCCAGTAACTCCCAAATCCGCTGCGCCTCGTTCATCGACACCAGTGCGGCGATCGGTTTGCCATAACGGGTCAGCACGATCACTTGCCGGGGGTCTTGCGACAAGGTGGCCAGTTCGCCCAAACGGGCGCGGGCTTGAGAAATGGTCAGGCGCATAGGCGAATCTCCGGTTGTACGATTCGAAAGATTGGGGGCTTTAGTGTTGTACAACTCGGACAATACCCCCCTAATTCAGCGCACGGGACCTTCGCAGGTGCAGAAATCAAGCGAATTCTGGCCCGCGATCCATATTTGACTTTTTCCATCCCCAAGCCTGCGCGATGACGCGAATTCTCGGGTTATCCACATGGCTCTCCCGGCGGATATCAACAGCTTATCCCCGTCTAATTTTTATGCTGCAGTGCTATTTTCTTGCCGGATCATGACGCTGATGTAACAGTCTGGTTACTGCTTCTGATCTTCGGAACAGGGGCGGGACGCAAGGGCCAAGGGGGCCACGGCAGCTAAGGCGGATTTTAGGATTTGTTTTTAGTTGCAATGGCTTACCGGTGGTGGAGCAGGTGGTCTGGGCTTCGGTTCGGGTTAGATGCTCAGCCTCTCAGAAGGTCCGTGCGGACTGCGACGCGACATAGCGCGTGTGGCAGTGGCCAAAGTCCCTTCGGGGGCCGAGGCAACTGGACCGAGAAGCCCCTCGGGCGGAACGGACCGGCAAGGCGTCAGGAGTGTCCGCAAGGATGCATGCAAAGACCGCGTCTGAGCACCTGACGCCTTTTCCTTTTTGAGAACCCAAGGTTCATACAGGCTATCACGCACCACCCTCCGGACCAGAACGGGGTTCTTTCGCTTGCGCAAAAGAACCCCGTCAAAGTGTCAGAAATGCAATGCCGCGTCTATGCACCTGTACCGGCACACTACTCGGGTTGAGTCGGTGTGGCAACTACATATTGCGGGTAAGCGTTGCCTGAACGCAACATCCCGTCACGATCAGATGTTTTCCTGCACGTCCTCGGCCGCGTTCTGGATGGCATCTCCGGCGTTTTCGATATCTTTGCCAGCGCCCTTTGCGGTTTCGCATGCGGTCAAGGTGAACAGGGCCAGGCCAATCAGAATTGCGCGGATCATCGGTTGCTCCATAAGTGCTTGTTTCGAATTGACTAGCAGCTTTCCCGGGCCATAGCTACAGGTTTTGCATGGCCGATTTCGAAGGGCTAAATACTAGGCTCAGGTCGCATCCTGAGCGCAAAACAGTTCGTACACCACTTCCAGTATTCGGGCTGGTCGATCATCTGCCAGCCGGTAATATATCGCCTTGCCTTCGCGACGAGGAACAACCAGCCCCTCAAGTCTGAGCCGCGACAGTTGCTGAGAAACGGCGGCTTGGCGGGCCGATAGCAATTGTTCCAGTTCAGTAACGGATTTCTCGCCCGAGACGAGGTGACACAGGATCATCAAACGCCCTTCGTGGCTTATGGCTTTCAGAAAGTTCGATGCGCGCGTCGCGTTTTCAACCATCCGGTCAAGGTCGCCGGGTGACATATCCTCGGTCATTTGCGGAAAAGCCATGATCGTATTCCCTCGTTAGTGCCGCCGAATCCCGGCGCCTGACTGGCGCCGCATCCGCAGCGAGAACTCTTGGTACAATTTCCAGGCATGTATTTCCATATGCATGGATCAAAATAGCGTGATGTAACCAGCACGTTTCCGCGCAATCCGTCAACCGACCTGTAGCGGCGTGTGCATTCGGGTCGTGCAGGTAGACGGAATTCGTGGGAACGTTCGGCCCCCCTTGCAGCCCCCCTGTGGCGGCACTAAGACTCGGGTAACTACTCTTCGGGTAATGTCCCGATCCATCGCAAAACAGGCAGGTTCCGAATGTTCGATCCAGTTGATACATATATGAACACACTCGTCCCCATGGTCGTCGAGCAGACCAGCCGGGGCGAGCGCGCATACGACATCTTCTCGCGCCTTCTGAAAGAGCGGATCATTTTCATCAACGGCCCCATCCATGACGGTATGAGCCATTTGGTGGTCGCTCAGCTGCTGCACCTTGAGGCGGAAAATCCGAACAAGGAAATCTCGATCTACATCAACTCTCCCGGTGGCGTGGTCACCAGTGGTTTGTCGATTTACGACACAATGCAGTATATCAAGCCGAAATGTTCCACATTGGTGATCGGTCAGGCGGCGTCGATGGGTTCGGTTCTGCTGGCCGGGGGCGAGAAGGGAATGCGCTTTTCGCTGCCTAACAGCCGGATCATGGTGCACCAGCCCAGCGGCGGTTATCAGGGCCAGGCGAGCGACATCATGATCCACGCGGCCGAGACGCAAAAGCTGAAAGATCGCCTGTATGACATCTATGTGCGCCATACCGGGCAGACCAAAAAGGCGGTTGAAAAGGCGCTGGATCGTGACAATTTCATGAGCCCGGAAGAGGCCAAGGATTGGGGCCATATCGACGAGATCGTCGAGAACCGCGCCAAGATGGATGGTGACGAGGCCTAGGTTCAAATCCGCGCGCGTCCGGCGTGAGGGATGATTTTGAGATTGTAGCTGCCAGAACGCTGGCCTAAGCTGCAGGCATATACGGCAAGCGCGGCCCTTGAGAGGGGCCGCTGAGACGGAGCCCGAGGGGTAAAGCATGGCGACGAATTCAGGCGGTGACGGCAAGAACACGCTCTATTGTAGCTTTTGCGGCAAAAGCCAGCATGAGGTGCGTAAGCTGATCGCAGGCCCGACCGTGTTCATCTGCGATGAGTGTGTCGAGCTGTGCATGGATATCATTCGCGAGGAAACCAAGGCCAGTGGTCTGAAATCCTCGGACGGTGTGCCAACGCCCAAGGATATCTGCGAAGTATTGGATGACTACGTGATCGGTCAGGCCACCGCCAAGCGGGTGCTGTCGGTTGCGGTACACAACCACTACAAGCGTCTCAATCATGCCCAGAAAGCGGGCAGCGATATAGAACTGGCAAAATCCAACATCTTGCTGATTGGCCCCACCGGCTGCGGCAAAACCCTGCTGGCGCAAACGCTGGCGCGGATTCTGGACGTGCCGTTTACGATGGCGGACGCGACCACGCTTACCGAAGCCGGTTATGTGGGTGAAGATGTTGAAAACATCATCCTCAAACTGTTGCAGGCCAGCGAATACAATGTCGAACGCGCACAGCGCGGCATCGTCTATATTGACGAGGTCGATAAGATCACCCGCAAGTCTGAAAACCCTTCGATCACCCGCGATGTATCGGGCGAGGGCGTTCAGCAGGCCCTGCTGAAACTGATGGAAGGCACCGTGGCCAGCGTTCCGCCGCAGGGTGGGCGCAAACATCCGCAGCAGGAATTCCTGCAGGTGGATACCACGAACATCCTGTTCATCTGTGGCGGTGCATTCGCCGGACTAGACAAGATCATTGCACAGCGTGGCAAAGGCTCGGCCATGGGCTTTGGTGCCGACGTGCGTGACAATGACGAGCGCGGCGTGGGCGAGATCTTCAAGGATCTGGAACCCGAAGACCTGCTGAAATTTGGCCTGATCCCCGAATTCGTCGGCCGTCTGCCGGTTCTGGCGACGCTGGAAGATCTGGACGAAGACGCTTTGGTCACCATCCTGACCAGCCCGAAGAACGCTCTGGTCAAGCAATACCAGCGGTTGTTTGAGTTGGAAGATGCGGAACTGGCCTTTACCGATGATGCGCTGAAGGCGATCGCCAAGAAAGCGATCGAGCGTAAAACCGGTGCACGTGGTCTGCGTTCTATTCTGGAAGACATCCTGCTGGATACAATGTTCGAACTGCCAGGCATGAAGAACGTGACCGAAGTTGTGGTCAACGAAGAGGCTGTGACGTCGGACTCTCAGCCATTGATCATCTACGCAGACGCGGCGGAATCGGCTTCGGCGGGTTGAACCGCATAGATCAATGCACACACGGCGCGGCAATGTCCGCGCCGTTTTCGTTTGAGGACACGATGACAGTAAGACGTATCTCTTCGGGTGGTGAGTTTGAAGCCAAGGTTGGCTATTGCCGCGCGGTTGTCGCGGGTGGTTGGGTTCATGTTGCGGGAACTGTTGGGCAAGGTGAAACGGTCGTGGAGCAATGCCGCTCGGCGCTGTCTATCATCGAAAACGCGCTGGCCGAGGCGGGTGCTTCATTCTCTGATGTCGTGCGCATCACTTATATGCTGCCGGATCGAACCGAATTTGAACCTTGCTGGCCCATTCTGGCCGAAACCTTTGGTGCGAACCCTCCTGCAGCGACGATGATCGAATGCGGATTGATCGATCCGAAATACCGGATTGAAATTGAAGTCACCGCTATCCTGCCGGAATGACGCAGGTAGCGCTGGCAGTACTGGACCTTAGCGTGCCTTTGGTCCATATCTTCGGGGACAGAAATGCCGGAGGCAGCCGATGGGAATCCTAAACAGTCTTTTGCGGGCCGTGACCTGGTGGAACGGGGCCACCCTGAACACGCAGTTCTACACTGCGCGCAAGGGGATCAAGGTCGGTGAGGACGACGAGGGCAACGTGTTCTATCGCAATGCTGACGACAGCAAGCGCTGGGTGATTTTCAATGGCGAAGCCGAGGCCAGCCGGATCGATCCCGATTGGCATGGCTGGCTGCACCGCACATGGGATGAACCGCCAACCGATAAACCTCTGGCGCACAAGTCCTGGGAAAAACCGCATCAGGAGAATCTGACCGGCACCGTGCTGGCCTATGCACCTGCCGGTTCTCTGCGTCGTGCCGATCCGGTTGAACGTAGCGATTACGAGGCGTGGAGCCCGGAATAAGCGAGGCCAGATGTCTAATCACACGAAGACCGAAGTTATCGTCGGCGGTGCCGTGCTGGCCTGCGCCATTGCGTTCGGTGTTTACGCCAGCCAATCCACAGGCCTGTCTCAATCCGGCGCAGGATACGAGCTGGGCGCGTCTTTCCGCTCGCTCGAAGGTGTGGGCGTCGGCACGGATGTACGCCTTGCCGGGGTCAAGATCGGGACGGTGACTGGCGTTACGCTAAACTCTGATACGTACCGCGCGGACACCCGATTTTCCGTGGCAGATGGTGTTCTTATTCCAGACGATAGCGCCGCTGTGATTTCTTCCGAAGGCTTGCTGGGTGGCAACTTTGTTGAGGTTATGCCGGGCGGTTCCCCGTTCTATTTTGAGGCGGGTGATGAGATTACCGATACGCAAGGCGCGGTCAGCCTGATCTCGTTGCTGGTCAAATTCGTGGCCGGGGACGGAAGCGAATGATCCGCGCTGCACTGGTGGCTCTGATAGTCACCGCAACCGGAGCTGCTGCGCAGCAAAAGGTCGAATCCGGCCCCGGCGCCATGTTGCGCGGGTTGGACAAGGTCAGCGGGCAGACGGTGGACATCGAAATGCAGAACGGCGAGACCACGTCGGTCTTTGGTCTGGATGTCGCGCTGGGTGATTGTCGCTATCCAGCCGAAAACCCGACAGGTGACGCCTTTGCCTATTTGACTATCTGGGAACAGGGCAAGGCGCAGCAGCTGTTTGATGGCTGGATGATTGCGACCTCACCCGCGCTGAACGCGTTGGATCACGCCCGCTACGATGTCTGGGTGATCCGTTGTATCACACCCTGAGGGGTCTGCTGCAGATCAGCGGTGAAATCTGCTTTCAGGTCAAGCGCTTGTTTCAATTCGCTATGATAAACCGCACGCGGGATCTCGATCGCGCCTAACGAGGCCAGATGCGCCGTCAGAAACTGCGTATCGAACAGCGTGAACCCGGTTTGGCGCAGTCGATCCACCAGATAGGCAAGTGCAATCTTCGATGCGTCCGTGCGACGCGAGAACATGCTTTCGCCAAAAAAGGCCGCGCCGAGGACTACGCCGTAAACGCCGCCAATCAGTGAAGCGCCGTCCCAGACTTCGAGGGAATGCGCGCGGCCGGTCCGGTTTAGTTCCTGATACAGACGGCGCAGTTCGGGATTGATCCAGGTATCCGATCGGTCGGCGCAGCCATCCACGACGCCCGCAAAATCGCGATTGATGCTTACCGAAAACCCACAGGTCCGGATACGCCGCGCTAGGCTGCGGGAGATGTGGAACCCATCCAGAGGGAACACGCCGCGAAACTTCGGGTCGACCCAGAACAACTCGGGGTCGTCGCGATGCTCGGCCATCGGAAAAATGCCGATGGAATAGCCATGGAGCAGAAGTTCAGGGGAAAGGCTCATGCCGGGTGCCTCGGGGCCGAAGGGGGGTTATCCTTCGGCCCTTTGGTCAGATTAGGCCATGTTCTCCGCAAGCCAGTGCTCCAGCCAGTGGATGTTGTACTCGCCGCTGTGCAGGTCAGGTTCCTGCAGCAGGGCGTGGAACAGCGGCACGGTGGTGTCGATACCGTCGACGATCAACTCGCCCAAAGCACGTTCCAGACGGGCCAAAGCTTCAGCCCGGTCACGGCCCTGAACGATCAGTTTGGCGATCAACGAGTCGTAATACGGCGGGATCGAATAGCCGTCATAGAGCGCGGAATCCATCCGCACGCCCAGACCACCTGGCGCGTGATAGGCCGTAATCTTGCCCGGGCAGGGCGAGAAGTTCGGCAGTTTTTCCGCGTTGATGCGAACCTCGATGGCGTGGCCATTGATCTCGAGATCGTCCTGACCGAACGACATGTCCTCACCAGCGGCGACGCGGATTTGTTCGCGCACCAGATCGACGCCGAAGATGCCTTCGGTCACGGGGTGTTCCACTTGTAGACGCGTGTTCATTTCAATGAAGTAGAACTCGCCATTTTCATAAAGGAACTCGATGGTGCCCGCGCCGATATAGTTGATCTTGGCGACCGCGTCGGCGCAGATCTTACCGATCTTCGCACGTTCTTCCGGCGTGATACTGGGGCCGGGGGCTTCTTCGAACACCTTCTGGTGGCGACGCTGCAGCGAACAGTCGCGTTCGCCCAAATGCACTGCCTTTCCCTTGCCATCGCCGAAGACCTGAATCTCGATATGGCGGGGGGTGGTCAGATATTTCTCGATATAGACCTCATCATTGCCAAAGGCGGCCTTGCCCTCGGCGCGTGCGGTCATGAAGGCGCTTTCCATCTCATCGGCGTTTTGTGCCACCTTCATGCCGCGACCGCCGCCGCCGGCGGTGGCCTTGATGATCACGGGATAGCCGAATTCCTCGCCGATACGCTTGGCGTCGGCCAGCGTGGGAACGCCGCCGTCCGAACCGGGAACGCAAGGTACACCCAGTTCCTTCATCGTGTCCTTGGCGGTGATCTTGTCACCCATGACACGAATATGCTCGGCGGTGGGTCCGATGAAGGTAATGCCGTGATCTTCGACGATCTGCACGAACTCGGCATTCTCGGACAGGAAGCCATAGCCGGGATGGATCGCCTGCGCGCCGGTGATTTCACAGGCCGAGATGATCGCGGGCACGGACAGATAGCTTTGCGGGCTGGGCGGGGGGCCGATGCAGACCGATTCGTCCGCCATGCGCACATGCATCGCATCGCTGTCGGCGGTGGAGTGCACGGCAACCGTCTTGATCCCCATCTCGCGCGCAGCACGGATCACACGCAGGGCGATCTCGCCTCGGTTGGCAATCAGGATTTTGTCGAACATGGGCCCGCCTTACTCAACGATGACCAGAGGCGTGCCGAATTCCACAGCATCACCATCGCCGACCAGAATGCGTTTGATGGTGCCCGACTTGGGTGCGTGGATGTGGTTCATTGTCTTCATGGCTTCGACAATCAATAGCGTGTCACCTTCCGAGACCGATGCACCGACCGAGATAAACGCAGGCGCGCCCGGTTCCGGTTGCATGTAAACCGTACCCACCATGGGCGAGGTCACAGCGCCTGGATGGCTGGCGGGATCATCCACGGCAGCGGGTGCTTCGGCAGCGGCCGGCGCGGCAGCAGGTGCGGCAACCGGTGCAGCCGCAGGAACCGCAACCTGAACCGGAGCGGCCACGGTCTGCGACATGCGGCTGACACGGACATTCAGGCTGTCTTCCTCGCCATATTCGCGCTTGACCTGCAATTCGGTCAGGTCATTCTCGCGCAGCAGTTCGGCCAGTGCCTTGATAAACGCGACATCCGCTTCGTGTTTGGTATCTGTCATGAGTGTCCTCGAAGGTTCCCCTATGCCCGTCTGTTTGCTGCGGGCTTGGTTTGATTACGCAGGGTTATAAGCCATGCAGACGGCCATGAAAAGCGCCGTCTAAGCCTGCCAAATGGGGGGTTTTGCGCGAATTACGAGGGCTGTCGCGATTACAGCGGCGTTCCAGACAATTTTGCGACCAGTTCTGGTAGCTTGCGGGCTCCGTATTTTTCCAAAAGTCGGGCGCGATAGGCCTCGATCGTGCGGTAACTTAGCCCAAGTTCAACGCCAATTTCCTTCGCGGATAAACCCCGGCATGACAGGATGGCCACTTCGCGTTCGCGGGTTGTCAATTGCACCAAGGGGCGCTCTTCCGAGATGTCCGAAAAGCTCCATATCCCGTGCCGGAACGGATCGTCTGGCGTCAGCGAACGCCCCCGCGCGCGGCACCAGAACAGGTCACCGTCGCGTCGCCGCATCACCCGTTCGTCTGTGTAATAGCCTGTATCGCGCATCACCTGCAGACTACGCGCGCCGATCCGTTCCCAATCGGCGACCGAAGGATAAAGATGCAGCAGGGGCATGTTGCGATAGTCAACCTCATCCCCGCCAAAGGTCCGCGCAAATTGCAGATTGCACCGTCGGATGATCCGGTTCTCAAGCTCAACAAGGCCGATGGGGGCGTATTCAAAGGCGGGATCGCTCATGTTCTTATGGTGACGGGTATTGCGTCGAAAGAGAAGGGTGGGCGGCAGGAAAGGGTGGGTTTCTTTCTCTGGCCGTTGTCAAAGTTGTAAATCTTCTTTGAAAATTAGTCGGCAACAGATAATAATTACTTAGTTAATCTGAAAATGCAGCCGCAGTAGCCAAGGACATAAACGCCATGCGCGACACGCTGACCGGCAGCCGGATACGCGAAAGACGGCAAATCTCTGGGCTGCGACAGGCGGAACTGGCGCGGCAGGTGGGGATTTCGGCATCGTATCTGAACCTGATCGAGCACAACCGCCGCCGCATTGGGGGCAAACTGCTTGTCGATATCGCGGCGGCTTTGTCCGTCGAGCCGTCGCTGCTGACTCAAGGGATCGAAGAGACGCTCATCGCCGCTCTGCGCGAGGCCGCGGCGGATGCAGTCGGCCAAAAGGCCGAGGTGGACGGGCTGGAAGAATTCGCCGGCCGCTTTCCCGGTTGGTCGGGTGTTCTGGCGCAGATGCATCGCCGCGTAGTGTCGCTGGAGCGCACTGTCGAAGTTCTTTCCGACCGACTGACCCATGACCCGCATCTGGCGGCCTCAATGCACGAGGTGCTGTCGACCGCCGCCGCCATCCGCTCAACAGCTGCAATCTTGGCTGAACCGGGAGAGATCGAACCGGAATGGCGCGACCGTTTCCATCGCAACTTGCATCAGGATGCCGAACGACTGGCCGAAAGCTCCAAAGCGCTGGTGACCTATCTGGATGACAGTGACGGGCAGCGCGATCTGCGCGGTATCCCACTGGACGCGGTCGAGGCGTTTTTTGCCGAGCAAGGATATCATTTCCCGGAACTCGAAGCCGGTGGGCAATTGACCGAAGTGCCGCTGGATGGGCTCGATTCCGCTGCGGCCAACACTGTGGCTTCGGGGTTGCTGGACCTTTATGCCGCCGACGCGCGCGCTATGCCGCTGGATCAGGTGTGTGCCGCGCTGGATGCAGCAAACCCCGATCCTCTGGCGTTGGCGGCGGTGTTTTCAGTGGACCTTGCTACGGTGCTGCGACGGTTGGCCTTTCTGCCTGAAGGCACGCTGGCGCGTCCGGCTGGCTTGGTGATTTGCGACGCCTCCGGCAGCGTTCTGTTTTTTAAACCCGCGCCGGGGTTTGCCCTGCCGCGCCATGGCGAGGCCTGTCCGCTCTGGCCCTTGTTCACCGCCTTGAATCGGCCCTTGGTCCCGATCCGGAAACGGGTCGTTCAGCTTGGTCGAACTGCTGCTGAGTTTGAGTGTTTTGCAATCGCAACCCCTCAGCCAGCTAAGGAATTCGGAGCCGAGCCGGTCTACCGATCGGTCATGCTGGTGCTGCCGGTCGAAGACACGGTGCAGCCTGCGGAAAACGCGGCGCAAGCCGGAGCCAGTTGTCGGATATGCCCGAAACGCGAATGCAGCGCGCGGCGCGAGCCATCGATCCTGAGCGAAGGGTTTTGACAGTTTCGTGACACAGCGCTTAATCTGGGCTGGACGGGTGGCCGGACGTGCAATCCGTCATGGGGAGGATATGCAAATATGAGCCGCAAGGTTCTGTTGATCGAGGATGAGCCCAACATCACCGAGGCGATCCGGTTTCTGCTGACACGCGAGGGGTGGCAGGTTGAAACCCATGCCGAGGGAACGGATGCGGTGCAGGTGATTCTGTCCGCGCGGCCCAATCTGGTGATTCTGGATGTGATGTTGCCGGGAAAAAGCGGGATGGATGTGCTGCGTGATCTGCGCGAACATGATGATATGAAGGCGTTGCCGGTTTTGATGCTGACCGCGCGCGGGCAATCCCGGGATCGTGAAATGGCCGAACAGGCAGGGGTCAGCCGATTCATGACCAAGCCGTTTTCGAACACCGAAGTCCTGACAGCGGTGCGCGACCTGCATGCGCAGGCGTCTCAGTTATGAGCTCCGCGGGCGACGGCAAAGATCGGCCCTCGCCAGTTCGTCCGTCCCTGTTTCTGGAACGGCAAAGCTATCGTCGGCGCAGGCTGGCGGATGCAGCGCGGCTGCTGCCGTTTCTAGGTGCCGCAATGCTCGCGCTGCCGCTTCTATGGCCGGATGATAGCGCAGGCGCCGAGGCTCTGTCGCTATCGACGGCCATGTTCTACATCTTTGCGTGCTGGGGTGTTCTGATCCTGATCAGCGTGATCTTCGGCTTCGTCGCCAAACGCATGACCGCGCGCGAGACTGCCGAGCCCGAGGCCGAGACATGGCAACCCTGAATGTCCTGATTCTGGTCTGTCTGGGCTATGTGGTTCTTCTGTTCGGTGTCGCCTTCGCAGCGGACCGGCTGGCTGCGCGTGGCGGCGGGAAATGGTTGCGTTCCCCGCTGATCTACACCCTGTCACTGTCGATCTATTGCACTGCATGGACGTTTTATGGCGCGGTTGGCAACGCCGCGCGTTCTGGGCTTGAATTCGTAACCATCTATCTGGGTCCTACACTGGTGATGATCAGTTGGTGGTGGGGCCTGCGCAAACTCGTGCGCATCGGACGCAGCCAGCGCGTGACGTCGATCGCTGACCTGATCTCGTCACGATACGGCAAGTCCAACACACTGGCGGTCTGCGTGACCATTCTGGCGGTGTTGGGCGGCACGCCTTATATCGCGCTGCAATTGCAGTCGATCACGCTGTCCTTTTCGATCTTTGCCGAGGCCGATCCCTCAGGTCTCTATCGCGAAGGCTCTAGCGTGTTCTGGGTCGCGGCGGGCTTGGCCGTCTTTGCGATCCTCTTCGGGACGCGCAATCTGGATGCCAATGAGCGCCACCACGGCGTTGTTACCGCTATTGCGTTGGAATCTGTGGTGAAACTCTTCGCCCTTCTGGCCGTTGGCATCTTTGTTGTCTGGGGCGTCGCTGGCGGCTTGGGGCCGATGATGGATCAGATCGATGCCTCGGAAATTGGCCAATGGCATGTGGATGCCGGGCGCTGGACCACTTTCATTTTCCTTTCGGCGGCGGCCTTTGTCTGCTTGCCGCGGATGTTTCAGGTCATGGTGGTCGAGAATGACGATGAGAGCCACCTGCGCACCGCCGCCTGGGCCTTTCCGCTCTACCTGCTGCTGATGAGCTTGTTTGTCGTGCCCATCGCCGTCGTTGGGTTGGACCTGATGCCCGAAGGCTCGAACCCCGACCTGTTTGTGCTGACCGTGCCGCTGTCGCAGGGCAATGACTGGTTGGCGATGCTGTCGTTCATCGGCGGGTTTTCCTCGGCCACATCAATGGTGATCGTTACAGCGATGGCGCTGTCAACCATGGTTTCGAACCATGTGGTCATGCCGATCTGGCTAAATACGCAGGAAGGCACCGCGTCGGTCTCTGGTGATGTGCGAACAGTCGTGCTGATGGCGCGGCGCGTCTCGATCGCGGCGATCATGGCGTTGGGCTATTTCTACTTCCAGCTTTCGGGGGGCGGGGCTGCCCTGACCTCGATCGGGCTGGTGGCCTTTGCCGGGATTTCCCAGATTCTGCCCGCACTGGTGGGCGGCCTGTTCTGGCGCGGCGCGACCCGAACTGGGGCGTTGGTCGGGCTCAGCGTCGGGTTCTTTCTCTGGATTTACACACTGCTGCTGCCTGGCATGGGTGGCGGCATTGTCCCGGCATCGGTGATTGAAAACGGACCCTTCGGCTGGGGCTGGCTGCGCCCGCAGGCGTTGTTCGGGATCGAAGGGATCGACCCGATGGTGCATACGGTCATGTGGTCGCTGTCGCTGAATACAATCGCCTTCTGTGTCGCCTCGATGCTCAGCTTCCCCAGCCCGCTGGAACGCCTTCAGGGTGCGCAATTCGTAAATGTATTTGACCATTCGGTTTCAGCCCGTGGCTGGACCGGTTCGGTGGCGCAAAGCGAAGACCTGATGATCATGACCCAGCGGATTCTGGGCACTATTCCCGCGCAAGAGTTCTTTCAAGCCGAAGCCGAGCGCCAGAATGGTCGCCCCGGACGACTGCCCGAGCCTACGCCGCAGTTTCTGGAACGGCTGGAACGCGAACTCAGCGGCTCGGTCGGGGCCGCAACCGCCCATGCGATGATCGGTCAGATCGTTGGCGGGGCGTCTGTGTCTGTCGAAGACCTGTTGGCCGTTGCCGACGAATCTGCGCAGATGTTGGAATATTCCAGCCAGCTTGAGGCGAAATCGACTGAGCTCAGCCGCACAGCGCGGCAATTGCGCGAGGCGAATGCCAAGCTTACGCAAGTCTCGAAACAGAAAGACGCGTTTCTTAGCCAGGTCAGCCACGAATTGCGCACGCCCATGACCTCGATTCGGGCGTTTTCTGAAATTATGCGCGACACCGATGGCCTCAGCGCCGAGGAACAAATCCGTTATGCTGCGATCATACATGATGAATCGCTGCGTCTGACCCGGCTACTGGATGATCTGCTCGACCTTAGCGTGCTGGAAAGCGGCCAGGTTAGCCTGAACATGGGCGAAGCCACCCTAAGCGAAGTTCTGGACCGCGCCGTTTCAAGCGCGCTGGCGGGCAGTGATCGAAAGATTGGCGTACGGCGGGTGCGCGCAAGTGAACGTATCCCGCTGCACACGGATCTCGACCGGCTGGGGCAGGTGTTCATCAACCTGATTTCCAACGCCCAGAAATATTGCGACGCCATTGAACCGGTGCTGACCATCTCGGCCCATGATGTCGGCGGGCAAGTGGTAATCGATTTCATCGACAACGGTGGTGGTATCCCGGCCGAGGCGCAATCGATGGTATTCGAAAAATTTGCCCGCGTCGGCTCGGACAAGGCAGGCGGGGCAGGGTTGGGGCTGGCGATCTGCCGAGAGATTATGCAGCGCTTGGGCGGCGAAGTTGCCTATCTGCCGGGGCAGGGAGGGGCGGCCTTCCGCGTCAGCCTTCCGCTGGCTTTTCGTCAGGCCGCGCAATGAGGGCGTCATAAAGACATTCGTAACCTCCGCCGGGTTAGACAAATTGTCATCGCATCGACAAACGGCGGAACGGGGCCATGACCACATCAGCACTGGCACGAAAGCTTTCAGCGGGGCAATGCGGTGCCGACACGCCCCGCTCGGTCCTGCGCGCCTTGCGGCTGGGGTTGGCACGCGCCTCCGGCGAAAGCATGGGGCTCGCGCTGTCGGTCATCGGGGCAAAGCAGGCCGTACGCGCGCAGGAAGATATAGCCGACTGGCTGAATGAGGGGTGGCTGATGCTGCTGTTTACCTCGGATCAGGGCGGCCTGGCTGCGGCCTGTCTGGACCCGGGTTGCGTCTCTGCCATCGTCCAGCAGCAAACGATTGCCATGGTCACCTCTGACCCACCACCCGAGCGTGCGTTTACCGACACCGACGCTGCCATGGTCGCCCCTCTGATCGAGGATATGCTGAGCCGGGCTCTGAAACTGGTTGAGTCCCCGGCAGACATGGCCAGCCTGTCCGGGTATGAGTTCACCTCACGCGCCGAAGGTCGGCGCGCACTGAACCTGGCGCTGGTGGATGAGGTCTATCGCATGTTTGATCTGACGGTCGAACTTGCCGGTGGTCCGCGTCAGGGCGAGGTCAGTATCCTGCTGCCCGAGCACCCGCTCTCGGATCAGGAACAGGTTGCGGATATCACCCAATCGGGGGTGAATCTGGATCAGGCATCCGGGGTAATTCGGGCTGAGCTGAACACCGTGATCTGCCGCCTGTCTTTGCCGTTGACAGCGCTTTCGGAATTGTCCGTCGGGGATGTCCTGCCGCTGCAGGGCGCGCGGGTGGATCGGGTTGAAGTTCTGTCAATCGATCATGCCCGAACCGCCATCGGACGTCTGGGTCAGTGCGGCGGAATGCGTGCGGTACGGATCAACGAACAAGGCCCTCCTACTGCGTTGCCCGCCAAGGACTGCGCCGGATTTCTGGCCAGCAAATCAAGCTTGACGCCCTCAGCCCCGGATGACGAGATGTCGTCCCCGCTTGATGACGATATTGTAGCGCATGATCTGACGACCGAGGATTCCCTCCTGGAACCCGACGACTTGTTGCCTGCCAGTTCCGAACAGCGTGTCACGGAAATCTCGCACCTCGCCGGTCTGCCAGCGCCCGAAGGCAATGGCCGCGATTAAGAGGCTTATCCGCGCCCTCGCAGCTGTTCCAATGCCGGGCGTAACCCGTCGAGCGCATAGCCCGCTTTTCCGGTCGCATCGAGGATTTCATCCGTGCTTAGCCGATCGCACTGTCCCAGCGCCCAGATCACCGAGCATCGTGTGCCAGAGGCGCAATAGGCCAGAACCGGCCCGCTGCAGCTTTCGGCCAGATCGCGTTGCAGCGCCACGTTTTCCGGTGTCATCGTCTGGTGTGTCAACTCCAGAACCTCATATTCCATCCCGGCCTCGCGAACGGCTTGACCGATGGCGTCTGACTGCTGATCCGGCGGAACTTCGGTATTGGGACGGTTGCAGATCACCTTGACGAAACCGGCCTCGGCAATGGCTGGCACGTCCTCCACCGAGATCTGAGGTGAGACGGCGTAGCGGGGGGTTATCGGTCGAATCTCCATGGCAATTGCTTAGGCTGCGTCGGCGATCCTGTCCAGTTGCGCACCCAGCTTTGGTGCCGCAAACATGCCCGCGATCATCGCAATCAGGAACACAATCCCGCCAACGCCCCCATATCCAAGCGAGGCCATCGCCGGGCCCGGGCACAAACCCGCCAATCCCCAACCGACGCCGAACAGGACCGACCCGACGATCAGACGGCGATCCAGTTCAACACGGGGCGGGGCGGGGAACTGTCCGCCCACTACAGGGATCCTGTTCCGTGTCAATCGCCACGCCACCAGCATCGGCAGGATCGCCCCGCCCATGACAAAGGCGAGCGTCGGGTCCCAATTGCCGAACACATCCAGCCACCCCTGCACCTTGGTGGTGTCGGTCATGCCTGAGATCAAAAGCCCGATGCCGAACAGCGATCCGGCGAGAAAAGCAAACACTGAGCGCATTAGATCACCCCCAAAGCATGGCGAAACAGCGCAACCGTCAGACCACCTGCAAGAATGTAGAACACCGTTGCGACGATCCCGCGCAACGAGAAGCGAGAAATCCCACAAACGCCGTGACCCGACGTGCAGCCATTGGCGATCCGTGTTCCAGCCCCCACCAGCAGCCCAGCAAGGATCACGATCGCCAGATCCGGGGTCAAATGGGTCTCGGCCTGCGGCGCAATCGATGGGCGCAGCAATAAGGGCATCCCGACCAAGCCAGCGACGAAAGCCAGGCGTTCCGTTAATACGCTCCGGTCGCTGCGTTCCAGCAGTCCGCCCAATATGCCGCTCGCCCCCATGATCCGCCCATTACACAGCAGATAAACGCTGGCACCCAGCCCGATCAGCAGACCACCAGCCAGACCCGAAATCCATTCGATATTCATTGTCTCGTCTGCCCTCGTATCAAAGCTTATTGACTGGGATTTTCATGAAAACGTCGCCCTGCTCATCCGCTGGTGGCATCTGACCGGCCCGCATGTTGACCTGCAGCGAGGGCAAAATCAGGCGCGGCATCGCAAGGGTTGCATCCCGCGCATCGCGCATCTCGACAAATTCTTCGACGCTGCGGCCCTGACCGATATGAACGTTCAGCGCCTTCTGTTCGCCAACCGTGGTCTCCCACGCGTATTCATCGCGACCAGGCGCTTTGTAATCATGGCCTACAAAAATCCGCGTCTCGTCAGGCAGAGACAGGATTTTCTGGATCGAGGCATACAGGTCCGCCGATGACCCGCCGGGAAAATCGCATCGGGCAGTTCCGAAATCCGGCATGAACAGCGTATCGCCCACAAACGCCGCATCGCCGATCACATAGGTCATGCAGGCGGGCGTGTGGCCTGGCGTGTGCAAAACGTCCCCGCGCATCTGGCCGATGTGAAAGCTGGACCCTTCGGCAAACAGTGCATCGAACTGGCTGCCATCACGCTGAAACTCGGTGCCTTCGTTGAAGACCTTGCCGAACGTGTCCTGAACGACCACGATATTCTCGCCAATCCCGATCTGACCACCCAGCTTTTCCTGTAGGTAAGGGGCTGCTGACAGGTGGTCGGCATGGACATGGCTTTCCAGAATCCATTCCACCTTCAGTCCCTGTGCCGTCACATAGTCGACAATCTGGTCGGCCGAGCTGGTGTCGGTCCGCCCCGAGGCGTGATCGAAATCCAGTACACTGTCGATGATGGCGCAGGCCTGCCCCTGAGGTTCCTGCACAACGTATGAGACGGTGAAGGTCTGCGGGTCGAAAAAAGCTTTCACACTGGGCGTCATGGGTTCCTCCGTTCAGCTTGTATACATATAACAATAGTGGAATATGTTTAAAGCCCCTAATCACGAGTTGATGTCTGTCAAAGCAATCTCCGCAATTTGAGCGTATGCTTTAGGCGACCATGGACATATTGACGGTTTTTTGCCTGACTAGGCAAGAATTCGCGATGTTTTGTTCCGGTCTCGTGCTCGTCTTAAACTCGTTACCTATATCAGGCACATTGGCACCATATGGGAGGAAGGAAATGACTGCTCAGGATCTTTTTACCGAAGCGGAACGGCTTGAACAAAAGCTGAATGGTGCGTGTCTTGAGACCCGGCTAGAGCTTCAGCCACATGTCAGCATGGTTCTGGATAAAATGCGCGCGCAGGGGGTTCATATCCCATCGCGCTTGCGTCGGCTGGATGCTGCGCTATGCGAAGACGTGCTTGAGGCGCGGTTCGACAATATGCCGATCTGATCGATCTGGTTATCCCAGCGAAATGCCCAGGATAACCATCATCAGCCCAAGTACCGACAGGAAAAGCGACGCCAGATTCCAAGGCAGAACACCCTGAACTACAGCGCGCAACTCGTCATCCGTCAGGTTGGCTTTGCGCGCTTTCATCACTTGCAGGATGCACCAGACCAGACCGACCAGCCCGGCCACAGACAGGGCGGCCCCGCCCCAGACGATAATGTCGAACATGGTTGTTTACGCTCACCCTTTGAATCCGTGACCGCGCTTATCGGATCGGCGCAGGTCAGACAAGCCCACCGTGCAGAATGCACGCTTGCGGTCGGGTCGGTGCCGATGTATCCGGCACCTTATTTTCAGCCCTTGGGAGAGACGCAGATGGAAGACATCACCGAAGATCAGGCCGCAGCCAACTACCGAGTGACCGCAGGCGAGCTGCGCCAGTTCGTCGAACGGTTCGAGCGTCTTGAGGCCGAAAAGAAAGACATCGCTGACCAGCAGAAAGAGGTCATGGCCGAGGCCAAGGCCCGCGGCTACGACACCAAGGTCATGCGCAAGGTCGTCGCTCTTCGCAAGCGCGACAAGGACGACATCGCCGAGGAAGAGGCGGTACTGGAAATGTACAAGGAAGCGCTGGGCATGTAGCGTCGGCCGCTCACGGATTCAAGAAACGGATATCTGGCATGGTCTGCAGCCGTGCCAGATCCTGCTCATAAAGCTCGGTAAAGGCGGTAACGATATCTTCGTTCCAGCCAGGCAGCTCCACCTCTTCTTCGATTTCATCCGTCAGTGCATGCTGCTGAAACACCTGCGCCAGCCTGCCCCTGAGCACGGGATCATTGGGGGCCGCTTGATGCTCTAACAAGCTCTGAATCTCCTGTTTACCCATGTCTGAGACAAGTGAGGACAGCAGCGCGTATTCCTGTTCCAGCGGCGTGTCCTCGGGTAGCCCTACAAGTGCGCGCGCAATGTCGCCGCAGATCAGCGGCGAATCCTCATTGCTCCACAAAGTGATTTTGACATCTGGCGCTAGGTCGCGAATGTCTTCGATCATGGCGAGCCAACTCAGGCAACTCAGATCGGTGGTGGCAATGATATGCTCGCGCTCAGGCGCCGACAGCAGCATCAGCACCTTGGGAATAAAGCTGCCGGGATTACGTAGCCCCACGAATAGCTCAACCGTCGAATCGCTGAACAGATTATCCAGATAGGCCAACCTTTGACCGGCATTCGCGTAAAATTGCCCATCCATGATGATGGAAGGTCGCTCCCCCAGGTAAAGCGCGCTCGACAAGATCGCCCGGTCAACCTGCTGCCCGTTGGGGAACAGTTTATGAAATCGCGCCAGTGTATCCTGATGTGATGGCCGGTCGGCAGAGGGTTTCAGCGCAGGTCGAAAGATCTTTCTGAACGGACGAAGCCCCCAGAAGGCAGTATGATTTCCCGCAACCAGATCCGCATTCACCTGCAGTAGATTGAGCAGGTGATCATGGTCGGTAAAGTGCGCTCCGGCTTGGATGACCATCTGCATATCGGAATTGTCCTCACCTCGGTCGGGATCGCCGCTTGGGTTACAACCTGTCCCCGGTGCAGTCAAATTCGGATGAGGCCTGTTATTACTGTTATCCTAAGGCAAACCAGCACAAAGTTAAGATGACCCGAAATTTCGGGCTTGCAGTCCCTGTTCCGAGATATTAATCGACACCCAGTGCCCCTATAGCTCAGCTGGTAGAGCAACTGATTTGTAATCAGTAGGTCCGCGGTTCGAGTCCGTGTGGGGGCACCATCACCATCTTATTGATATTGCTGATCGATTCAGGATCAGGGTGCTCGGCTTGCCGCCCGTGAGATAGCTACACGGCTCCCATACGGCTCCCTATGATCTGAAGTGCAACCAGATTGGAGTAACCGCGCGCGCATTGAAAACCCGGTTACTCCAATCTGGCAGAGCCAAAATAGCCAGAGAAAAAAAGAGCAATTGATTTGCAGAGGGGCCAAGTCTGCCAGCGGCTCAGTACATGCTGGGTTTGTTTCCAGCGCTACCAGCCATAACCTGTGACGGAAGCGGGCAGAGCCAGAAAAACCAGAGAGTTCCAGCTCAAACAATTCAGACCCTAGCTTCAGTTGAGAGGGGCTGTGAGGTGGAGGTGGCTTCAGTTCAGCTTAGCGCTGGCCATACCCGGTTTCCCTTAGGCACCTTTGTTGCAGGCGCTGTAGTGGTGCTGACGCGTTGCGGCTTGCCCTATCTCGTTGTCAGGACCAACAGCAAAGTGAGCGGGTTGGTCGGTCGGTTAGCCACAGCTGTACGAATTGCGGTGAGCGCTCACATCGTTCTTAGGATTTCCCCGTGTGTATGCGTCCATTGCTGATGAGTGCCCCGGGGGTCAAAACTTTGTACGTGCCCTACGGATACTATCCCTCACACTGGATAATTCTCGCGCAGGTTTCTGAGTTTCTGATCCACGAGACAGCGGTGCTTACGTTACAGTTTTGGCGGATTTTCCATCCAGTCTGCGGTGTTTCGTTGAAAGTCCACCACCGTATCAATGAACTCAGGAAAGATGCCTATTTGATCTGGGAATTGTTCTTTGGTTTTGCCTAGGAAGTGTAATCTCATAAAGAACTGTTCATAGAGCAGATTTGCGCGCGTAACCCTTGTTACGTCGCTAGGTTGCAAGAGATCGAATTTAGGCAATAAGGCTCTGTAAACATGGTTTAAGGGACGAATAGGCAAAGCTGGCACAGTGTCTGGATGTTTCGGCCTGTCTTCGATGTTTTGGGCATTGCTTCTTAGCTGCGCAGCCAGAGTTTTGATTTCTGCATCCAAAGCTTGTTTCATGCTTTGAGCCGCGTTCTCAGCTTCAGATTGGCGTTGAGCACGCGCCTGTTTCCCCTGCACGATCATTGTAAAGATAACGCCTGTGAAACCGAGTGCTGCGGCGATTAGGGTCTGGAAGTCTTTTGTGACATCGTACCAAGTTTGTACTGTTGCTTCAGCCGGTGGCGCAGCAAGTGCAAGGGTTGGGAAAATAAGCATGAATACAAAGACTGCTCTCATTTGCTTTTAGCCTTCACTGTTTGACGAAAAATTTGAGATCACCTTGAAATTGCAAAGTTTCAACAAAATTCTCTTTATATCAATATGACACGAGAGGCAGAAAAAGGATCGACGCACTGCTACGTGAAGACGAAAAACAAAGTTTGCAGCAGAAAATCGACGACGGGGAGATCAAAACTGCGGACGAATTGCAGACGTGGATATGGCGTCGCGGATGGAGACTGCGCCTGACCGAGCGTGTTTCAAAGAATGGACGTTATATTTTGATTGTTAGTCCGGGGGTCTGGCGAGGGTTTCAGATTGAAGCATCTTTCGATTTTGGTTCATTCAAATTTCAACAGCCCGGAATATGGATTTATGCCCTTTTGGCTAGGTCAGCAGAAAGAAAGGCGTGTTACGTGGGTCAGTCGAAGGCTGTGATGCGGCGAATGGCCGAACACGCAAAGCGTACACGCGACGAGCGCGCATCAGGTGCATTTTTTCATTGGTCAGAGACGCATGGAGCGAAGGTAAACGTGGCGCTGTTGGAGTTGTGTAGGCAAGCGGCCACAAAGGGCGAAACGGCTCGATACGCCACTATGCTTGAGGGCGCTTGGCTCAAGGCCGCGATAGATGCTGGGTACCAAGCGCCAGATGTTCAAAACTGGGGGCGACTTCCTAGCTCATCCGCGCGTGTACGATCGTTTTGTGAAGCGCGGATTTGGGGTGCAGCAAAGCCATTTGATGATGTGGTTCAGCAATCTCCGCCGCTAAAGCGGTTCTGGCTGGGGCCTGTTGAAGAATAGAATTTGGAAACCCCGCCCTTGGTTCATGTCAGATTCTAGCGGCACTTGGCTTTATGATGCAGGTCTCCAATGCGGCCCAGTCAGCTCCGCAATCTCTTGGCCATAGGTTCCACCGCCTAACTTAGCCTAACCAGCAGCAGTCTATCAGGAATCGTGGTTGTTGCGGAAATGCAGGTTCGAAGCGATTGTATAAACCGAGGCAAAGAAAAGGATTATGAATGACTGCTGAAAGGCAAATGTGGGTTGAGGCAGGACGGCGCGAATGTGATCGTGTCAAACGTCTTCATGCAAAAGCAAAATCCGAGGGTAAAACATCTTCCTCAACATACTCTCGTGAACGCGCTACGAAGCCATGGACATGGTCACGTATTGGTCCTGGCCCGCTCTATGACTTCGACGATCAGATGATCCAATCTGTACATGTTTTTGATTACGATCTGAAAGATGAAGGCTTCGTTGGGTTTCTCAAAGATGCCGCACAACTGCATATTTGCAGAGCAAAAGGTAGCGATTTTTGGAATATGCTCGATTTGAAGGAGGTCTCTTACGACCAATTCATTCAGAAAGATGGTATTCGCAGAGCGCAAGAGTTTGAGGGTCGCCGATATGAGTATTCCCCCGCAGAATTAGAGGGATTCTGGCGCATGTTTATCCGAACAAGAGTTTATTTACAGGGTGCATACGACACTTATCTTGAGCGCGAGACTGAGCCGCTCGATCATGTGAAAATGGCTTCGGAGATTGGTCTGTGAACTTTATTTCTGTGGATGTTGAAACGGCCAACTGGGACGTGTCGTCTATTTGTCAGGTTGGTTGGGCTGTGGTGGAAGACGGTGTGATTTCGAAAAGCGACTCGATGTTAATCGATCCGCAGACGTACTTTGACCCGTTCAACGTAAGTATTCACGGCATAACCGCAGATATGGTTGCAGGAGCGCCAACCTTTGAGGAAGTCCGACGTAAGTTCAAATCTCTAATGAATAGTATGCCGGTTATCAGCTACGGATTGTTTGACAGGGCTGCATTTGATTTGGCTGACGACGGCAATTCCCAAACTTCATTCGTGTCAGAAACTGTGTGGGTCAATGGGCAGAGAATTGTGCGTCGCGCTTGGCCTGAGCATTTTGGAAAACGCTATCGCTTGGGATACGTTGCTGAAGTGTTAGGTCTAGAACTTGTGGCCCATGATGCGGGAAGCGACGCATTAGTATTGGCGCAGGCAATTTTACTTGCAGCTGACAAACTGCAAATGACGTTTCCAGAACTGTTGGTTCGCGCAGATCAACGGCTGACACCCAGAAGCTACAAGCCGTTGAAGATGGAGGGAAGCGAAGACGGGCCCTTGTCTGGGCATTCGGTTTGCTTCACCGGTTCCTTGAGCTTGGTCCGTAGAGAGGCCGCGGAACTGGTTAACAACCTCGGTGCAGCAGTAACAAACGGCGTGACAAGAAAGACGACCATATTAGTCGTCGGCACGCAAGACTCGCCTTTCGTGGTGGACGAAAAAAGCAGCAAGCACAGGCGGGCTGAAGAGTTAATCAATGAGGGATATGGCGTCGAAATACTGTCCGAAGATCAATTTCTGAAAATCCTCGCCGCAAACTGAAAGCAAATCTGGGACCCAAAAGCACCTAATACAGCCGCCTCTTTTTGTCGAATGGGTACCGCTTTGACGGGCCTTTTCGGTTTTGGCCAATGTGGTGTTAGTCCGCATTCGAGCGACCTAACCGCTTTTTGTTTACCGCCAACGTAGTGCCAAGAAAATGAAGCCAGAAACAAAATGATTTTGCCTAACCGACTATTCAGATATCGACCTGCATCTACAACGTTTTTGAAAACCGAAATCGAAGCAGCGGCCAAACGAAATGAGGTTTGGTGCAATACGCTCGATGCTCTCAATGACCCATTTGAAGCGCATCCGTCTCAAAAGCCGCAAAACCGGAAAGACGTGGCGGATTGGATCAAGAGCTTTCGCCGATTGCATGGCTACGTGTCGACAACGGGGCAATCTTACCACGACTTGGCGAAAGAAAAGGGGATTTCAAAATCCGAAGTCAGAAAGAAATTTGGCACGCCAACTCTCGCCGCGGATCAAGAAATTGGTACCTTTCATGAAATGTGCGAGAAAATGAGGCAGCGGGGAACATCGTGCTCTTTTTCTGAAATTGGAACTTCGGTTTCAATGTGGGCGCTCTATTGTGCAAACCACGCAGGTTACTGCCAAATTTGGAAAAAACGACCTCAAGGAAAGGCGAAGCATCTGCACAATGCTCAGGGATTAGGGTTTGTTGTACCCGTCAACTATCAGCGAGAACGGCCAAACCTCTCTGTGACCGAACTGTCCAATATGATCGCTTGCTCTTCATTTCCGGAGGACGATGGTTTTTTGGATCATTATCAGGCGGAGCAATCCACTGCAAAGTTCGGAGGCATCAAATCAGACGAATGGAAGCGCGAGGCAGAGTGGCGGCTAATATCTTTCGATAATAAAGGGTCTGGGTATCTCCACATGGGTGACTACACCTTTGAAGGAGTAGTTTTGGGAATAAACTGCGCGAAAGAAGTTGAAGAGGTACTAGATGCTTCCCTCGGCAGCGATTGGCCAGTTTTAAAGGCGACAAAAAGCCAAAAGGACTTTGCCATCGAATTCAACCTAACACCCCACTCTGACTGAGTTTTAGATCACTATTGCCAATGTGAGTTGAGTTCGAATCCGCCGTGAAAGTCTAGGAGGCATCGACCTGTTCAGTTACGCGCACTTCTTGCCCCTCTTGGCCTTCTGATCCATGTAACCCTTCAGCCCTTTCCTGAAGGCTTCACTGTCACGCGGCTGCTGGTGCCACTTGTCATTGGCAGACATGTGTTTGTGTACCTGCAATCCATGCGCACTGCCCATTTTGCCCGCATAGAACTCACGCACCTTTTCAAAGGTATTCAGGTTCCGGTGCGAGGTGCTGCCTTTGTAATTCTCACCGCGTCGGGCGATCTCAAGAACGTCTGTCAGCATCTGATCCAGCGGCGACTGCACAGAGGCCACAGGCTGGCGATCCAGCATCTTGTGGTAGCACAGCGCCATGTCCCGAATGATGTCATGGGCGGCGACAACGTGAGGCATCAGCTCATTCAGACACATCTCAATGTCACGCTGAGCTTGCGCATACTCATATTCAGCAACCGCATCCAGCGCAGCCTTGGCTGCCTGCTGTGCTTCGGTGTGAGCCTCTTTGGCTTTGTCCAGCATGTCACGCAGTACAATCACTTTGCTCAGCTCGTCTGCGCGGCGCTTTGAGGCTGCGTCTACATCCTTCAGATCAAGGCTTGTGACTTTGGATGCGTCTTTGGCAGACTTGAGCTTCACCTCCACTTCAGTGACTTGCAGGTCCGCATCGGCCACGGCTTTGACTGCGGCGTCATAGGCGGCAGTCAGCGTTTGATATTCACTTGGCATTATTCTTCCTCCCATGTGCCGCGCGACACTGTGTTGTTCTGACGCATTCCGTCTGCGTCACCTGTTCCAAAGGTGCGACGAAAGTAGGAAGTCACGATTTCACGCGCATTCTGGCTGTGGACCGTGTTGTTCATCGACCGATAGTCTTGGCTTTCCATCACGCCCTGAATGAACTGAGCCTCACTGTCTCCACTGGCGACCAGCTGTTGAAACGTCTTCATCATTTCCTCATCCCTCTTGTGTCCCTGCCGCCGAATGGAGCGTGAGGGCTCACAATGCGCTGCTGCGGCAAAGCAGGCTCACGCTTTAATCCCCTCTCAGGCACTTTGATGTGTTCGGGTTTCAGAAGTGTCTTCGGAGTTTCCTCCTTAACGGGTACGTGTTTTTGGGCCATTGGTTTTCCCCGGTGTGAGCTTGCGTTTCGGTGTGTACTTATTGCGCTTCGATCTTTCTTTTTGACTGAGGCGCTCAGTCTCCGCTTTGCGGGCTTCAGCTTCGATGTGACGTGGGCGTTCATGATGTTTTACTGAGCAACCGCACTTGGGTGCCGCCCCCGCCTCACTGGGCTTGTTCTCAGCCAATACGCTGGCCGCAGGAGGCGAGGGTGGCTCTTCCAGTTTAAGCGGCTGGAAGGTGGTTTCTCTGAGCTTCTCAGGCCGCTGTGGCTTGGGATCAGGGCCGTGATTGGGTGGGGTCTCAATCCGGCGCATACGATCCTCATGGATCAGCTGCTCATTGAAGCTCTTGGCTTCTGTTGCCTTGCCATTGATTAGGGGTTTTTGCCGGCGTCCACGCCAAAGGTCCAAGCTACTCATCGCTGACATGATCTATGGTTCTCGCTTCCAGCATCTGCCGCAGCTTTTCATTCTCCTCACGCAGCTCATCCATCTCAGTCCGCTTGCCGTCCAAGTTGACGTTCACGCCGTCACCGAGATTGATTTCAATGCCAAGCGGCTGACCGCCGTTGATGTCCTGCTGGTGTTTCTCCTCTGGAAAGCCAGCACGGTTGCTCAGAGCCTCAAACCCTTTCACCACAGCCATCAGGTTGGATTTGGGGTGATGTATCTTCTGAACCATGACACCCAGTACACCGGGCAGCACATCGCGGAACCGATTGGTCATTAGGGTGTCGAAGTACCTGATGCCAGCCTCACTGTTACGCCAGCGATAGACAGAGCTGCGATGAACGCCGAGATGGTCGGCAATCTCGTCAATGTTCGTGCCGTTGGCCATCATCTCAATGGCAGTCATCTGGTTGGGAGTAAGCTCGGAGACAGGTTCTAAATCGCTCATGTGCGACAAATACCAGATATAGACAAAAAACCTGAAGTGATAACGACTTAGCCCAAAATGTAGTTGATAGTTCCATTCTAAATGGGCAGTATGGGGTTGGCTAAATCCACACACAGTATGAAACCGGCGGCATTGGTGTGTCTGCTGCGCTGTGAAAGTGGAAAAATGAAGGACATTCGAAGGGAAGCTGCGGAACGTGCGCAATTCTTCAACACACTTGCTGGCCTTGAGGCTGTAGCCAAACCCTACAAACCGGATGAAGACCCTGCTGTCACCGCTGCGCGTGATGCAGTGCGCGGGGGCATAACAACCGCCAACTTGGTGAAGTATGCCAACTGGCACAAATACGTTGGCCTGCCTGACAACACGGTCAAAGTCTACAAGCCAGACGGCAAGATCGTGCACGGCTTTAAGGTAGCCAAGAACAGGTTCTCTACTGAGCTGGCGCTCTACATGTACTGCTGGTTTCTGATCGGTCTGTCTCAGCAGGAGGCGGCGTGAGTCATGCGGAGGTCATATCGTCGCCCATCGTGGGCCACCTTGGACGCTCTGCGCCGTGCGCAGGCTCCTGAGCCGGAGAAGCGTCGGGGCAACGCCAACAGCCCCGACACCAAAAGCGCCACTCATCAGGAAGAACGTAGCACCCCCAAAGGTACTACGCCTGTTGGCCATGACAAGTCTTCCGATACGGAGGATTTGCTGTGAGGTATACCAATCTGACGCCCGATGAACGGGACCAGCTGAGCAACCGTGCGGTGGAAGTCTGCATCGCAATCCTTGGCCCGCCCAATCAGAATTACTCAGGCAATCCACGCTGGGGCCGGAAGGGATCAAAAGTGCTGCTGCCTCATGGGGTGCTGCACGATCACAGCGAAGGTGAAACATTCAACATGGTTGATCTTGTGGTCGATCATGTCGGCGGTAACTTCGCTGCGGCTAAGGATTGGATACGGGGTTTCCTTGGCGATCCACCTTCATCTGCCCCAGCGCCTGTTGTGCCGCTCACGCCTCCAACCGAAGTCTGGCCAGCCGTAGCCAGACGGGTATGGGAAAGCTCAGCCCGTGGCCCTGCCGTGGGCCGCTATCTGCGCAGCCGTGGCATCACGCTAGATTCGCGGTACGTGGCTCTGAGGGCCAACACCAAGGCCAAGGCTATTGTGGCCCTCTACGAGCTGCCTGATGGCTCCCCTTCGACTGTTCAGAAAATCTACCCGCACCTGCCGGGGGTCAAACCCTTCGTCAAAGGAGGCCAGCACAAAGGCTCCGCCTGTCGGGTGGGGCGCAAAGTCAAAAGGAATGGTCAGAAGCTGTGCGTTGTTGGTGAGGGCATTGAGAATGCTCTGTCGTTTGCGCAGCTGCACACCGCTGAGCTGTCAGGCTTTGACGTGACGATCTGGGCAGCGGGTCACTCAGGCAATCTCCCTAACTGGAACCACGGCGAACCGGATCAGCTGTTCATTGCTGCTGATGGTGATCGGGCTGGTTTAAAGAAAGCAGAAGAACTGAAGGAGAAGTTCCCCGGTTCTGAAGTTTTTAAGCCGGATCAAGGAGGTGCGGATTGGAATGACGTGCTGATGGGGGAGACAGTATGAATATAGAGTTCGGCGAAACCAACCCCATTGTGTTTGATCCGTTTGGCTCTCCTATTCAGGTGCCATTCCCGGTGGGATTGCTTAGCCGATGGCCTGAGATGGAAGACACAATCATGGCCAAGGCTGAGATGATTGGCGGTGATGTGGGTGGGGTGTTTTCATCCCACCTCGCCGCCACCAGCGCAGCGATGGACAAGAGGCGCGGCGTAGAAACCAAGCGGCGTGGTTCGCATGTCATGTCACCCACAATCTGGATGACCATTCTGGGCGAGGCCAGCGCAAACAAGTCATCAACCAACAAGACAGGTTGGTGGCCGCACTTCGCAATCCAGAAGGGGATTGAACTGAAGTACAAGGGTGATTTGGAAAAATGGGAGGTGATGAATGACAATAAGGATAAGCCTCCCTCCAAGTTCCAGATGTATACGTCTGCCAACACCTTTGAAGCTGTCTTCCAGCACGTTGAAACCATGCTTGGTTCTGGTGCCATTCTGCGTGATGAGTTGATCGGCTGGATTTCTGGGTTCAACCAGTATCGGGGTGGCAATGGCGATGATCGTCAGAACTATCTTGAGCTGTGGAATGGCAGCGAAGTCACCAGACACACCAAGACGCATGGCCATTTGCACTTGGCTTTTGGTGCCGTGTCAGTGGCTGGCACCATGCAAACAGATGTCCTTATGACCAAGCGCGAGATGTTCAATCCTGATGGCTTCCTGCCTCGTATGCTTTTGTCGCCCATCTCAGCGATGGAGACTGACAGCGATATTGAGGTCAAAGCCGATGGGTATGATGAGCTGATTAAGCGCCTGTTTGCGGATCGTTGCGACCCAATGGCAAAGCCTCACTTCACGCTGACAGATGATGCCTATGAACTTGGCCAAACGCTGCGCTCATACCAATCAGCGCAAGCCAGTGACACAACGGGCGGTGATCTGTTTACGCAGTTCAGCGGCAAAGCTCAGTCTCAGATTTGGCGCATCGCTGTGGTGTTGCACAGTTGGGATGTCATGTGCGGGAATGCGTCTGACCCTGATCGCATCGGCTTGGATTGCCTAATGGCAGCAATGAACCTGTGGGAACGGTACTACCGTGAGAACGCACGATGGCTGTCATACAGGGCAATGGAAGTGGAAGGTGAGAAGGTCAAGCGCTTTGGCGACATGGTGAAGACAATGGGCAGATACATTGTCACCAAGGAGCTGGCTGAGTTCACATATGGCGACATGACAACCAACGTGCGCCTGTGCCGAGGCGCAGCCAAGGCAGGGCGCAAAGACTTGGTGGAACGCGCGCTGCACGCCCTCTCGCTCTATGGATGGATATGGGGCGCAGACAATCGGTATGCGGTCAATCCAGAGGTTCACACCTCGTATGCGCATGTCCGTGAGCGCTGGGTCAAGGAGAACGCAGATGTCCGCGCCATGATCGGTGAGGATAGCGCCGCACCCCGCCCATCTGACACATCTGCTTGTGCGCGCGAAGAGAGTGAGTGGGATTAATATAAAAAGAAGGAAAAAACCTATCCCCTCGCGCGTAAGCAGATATGTCAGATAGAACCAAGGCCAGCTGCGCGTGAGATATGCCTCGCGCGCAAGCTACTTTCCCGATGTTTTGAGAATATTTTCTCAGCGGCGATAGATTAAGACGCCGCTGATGTGATTTGATTTTGGCCAGAAAGATGACGCGAAAGGGCGTCAAGTGCCTCTCGCCGCTCTATCATGAGGTCATAACGGTCATAAATTCCATGTACTCCACCCTCGCTGTGATTGAGCAATGCCTTCCTCACATGCGCTGGTATTCCGAGCTTGCTCATCATGGTTGTGCAGGTTCTTCTGATGTCGTGAAGCCTCCAATCAGAGACACCTGACAGCTGGTCAATTCTCCGCTTAGCCTTTGAAAAACCAGAGAAAGCTGTGTCTTTGTTTCCAACCACGTATTCGCCATCCCGAGGCAGGGTACTGAGCAGAGCCATGACAGCTGGAACCAGTGGAACCACCAGCACGTTGTCATTCTTGGTGTCTTCAATGGTCCACTCACAGCGTTCAAAGTCGATGTCACTCCACTTCATGTTGGCCACTTCAGTGCGACGCGCGCAGGTGTAAAAGAGCAGGCGCACCAGAAGCATGATTGCTGTCTTGTCACCACAGTTCAGAATGTCTGAGACTTCTTGGTCTGACAGGACACGCTCACGCGCACGAGGTTGCACAGGTCCTTCTTCACCGATCAGAACATTCTCTTTGATCCAGCGCTGGGGCCTTGCCCTACAGAAACTGAGGAAAGCCGAGTAATACCGGAACAGTGCAGAGGCTCTGGCTTGTCTGCCAGCTTTCTCATGCGGGGTGACTACGGCGTCCACATGTACTGCTGTCAGCTCAGTGATCTTTCTATGACCATGCGCCTCAGTCAAAAGAAGCAGGGCGCGCCGCTGTTCTTCTATGTAGCGAGGAGACATGCCAGCCCCGTTGCGCTTCTTCTTTACCTTCAGATGAGAGAGATACAGCTCAACAGCTTCAGACACTGTAGGAACGCCCTCAGCCGCCGCCTGCGGGTCTTCACCCCTGTGCAGAGCCATGCGCACCTCAGCGGTCCTCTGGCGGGCCTCAGAGAGCGTCATGCCGGGATATTCACCCAGCTTCATCTTTCTGCGCTTAGGGCCTTGCGCATAGGCCAGTGTCCATGTGCGTGAGCCATTCTTGTTCACACGCAACATCAGCCCTTGGCTGTCACGATGATCGCCCACTGGTAAGGTCTTCAGCTCTTTAGAAACTAACGCCACGGCTCCTTCACGGCTCCCTATTCTATATACCTTCATCAACCAAGATATGTGAAGGAGTAAAGAATATCCATAGAAACAAGGAATAACTATACCTTAGTCAACTGCAGTCTAAGTAGGGTCACAGTATTTGTAATCAGTAGGTCCGCGGTTCGAGTCCGTGTGGGGGCACCATCTCTTCAGATATCTATGTATATTTGCTCGATCTGGCTCGCGACCTATGTGGTCTTGGGGGAAACATAGGGGAACAAAAGACTCAGAAGTCGCGCTTTATTGTGCGTCAAATCTTACTGTGATGCTCCGCGCTCATCGCCCGTTTTCTACAATTAGTACGCGGCCATCCAATGTCGGGGTTTACCAGGAACCCGGCACCCGCAACCATCGGAAACCAGCAAATATCGTATTAAGCGCTCGACCCTTAGTCTTCTTTATTAAGTTTTGATTAATCTCAAATCAAACAGACGCTGATATCTTGTACGCTAGACGCGCCAGAGCCACTTACTCAGATAACTATTTGGTATTTGAGAGGCAATCGAGATGAACAAAGCACTGTTAACCTGTGCGCTTGCGACCTCACTGCTCTTGGCTGCTTGCGGGGCTCCGACGACGCCAACTCAGGCGCAGGTACAGCAAGACGCTCGCTGCGCTGCGGGAATCCTTGGTGGCGCTGCCCTTGGGGGAGTGGTTGGAAATCGGTTCGGTGGCGGTACAGGCAAGACACTCGCGACTGCAGCAGGTGCAGGCGCTGGGATGTATGCAGGGCAATCAGCATGCAATTGATAACCTTGCAATAAACCCTCTTACCCCACGCTCGTTTTTGGCTCCGCAATTATTGGTTCCGCAGGTCATTTAGTTGCCCTGTCTGGCGGTTGCGCGCCTAGCTTCCTAGATGTGCCAAATTCAAGGTCAACTGGCTCAGCAGCAATCCCCTTACTGCGTCGTTTCTCGCCGATGGGGTTCGCGGGTCGGAACTGACAAAGCATAACCGTCATGGGGCAGGTTATAAGGGCCTTGCCCGTTCGCGCGGTATCCTTCGATTGATTGTTATCCAATCACGGCTCGGCTGGGCGTGCTTGCTCGGGGCGCACTTCGTCATCTGCCACTTCGTCCGAAGGCTTCAAAGACAAGGGCGGGTCTTCGGGCTCTTCCGAGATTGGGGCAGGGGCGGCAGGAGTTTTGGCCAAAACCTCTTCGGGTCCCGGGACTGCGCGCGCGGTTGGGGCGGTGTCCTCTTCGACGAGTTCGGGCTGTTCAGGTTTTTCCAACGCCAGAGCCCGGCGGAAAACCAACACGTTGCGCCAGTTGGTGGTTGACCCGGTCAGCCCCGAACGTTCTTCGCTGGGCAGCAATTCGGCGCGCTGATACTCCCAGCCATCCTGTCCCATCTGGTTCAGCAGTTGCTCGATCGAGGTGGCAAACCGGCCCTCGGGCGTTTTCACGCCCTTCGCCTTGGTGCCCTTTTGCGGAGCGGGGACAACTTTGTATTCGTAGCGCTGCATCAACTGGTCCTGATTGCCGTGTCGGGGCAAATTAACATTTTGACAGGCGGGCGAAAGCCAAGATCGCGCATTGGCGAATTTCGGCCCGCACTGTGGCCTTAGCTCCGCGCTGCTTTGCCTACGAGTGACAAGCAGGTTTCTGTAGCGACTGCCATGTCCTGCACCGAAATCCACTCTAGCGGTCCGTGAATACACTGCATACCCGTGAAGATATTAGGTGTCGGTGTGCCAAATTCGGTCAGGCGCGAGCCGTCGGTGCCACCCCGGATCGGCACCGAGACCGGCTCGATCCCTTGTTCACGGCAGGCCTCGCGGGCCAGATCAACCGGCGTCATGTCATTTTCCAGCCAATAGCGCATGTTGCGATACTGATGGGAGATGTCGCAGGTGATGGTCGCACGCGGGTCGGTGGCCTGTACGGCGGCGCAGACTTGTCGGACGATCTCGCGCTGGGCTTCCAGCGCATCCATCTCGAAATCGCGCAGGATCAGTTTTATCTCCATCTCGGACGAGCCGCCGTTCATATCGGTGACATGGATGAACCCCTGGCGCCCATCCGTCACCTCGGGCGTCATCGTTGCCTGAGGTAGGGTCTGCACGATCTTTGCAGCCAGATGTGCCGCGTTTACCATTTTGTCCTTGGCCAGTCCCGGGTGGATCGACACGCCGGTGATCTTAATCACCGCTCGGTCGGCCGAGAAGCTTTCGTATTCGATTTCACCCAGTTCCTGCCCGTCCAGCGTATAGGCGAAATCCGCGCCCAGATCTTTGGGCAGCTGTTCGGTAACACCGCGTCCGATCTCTTCATCCGGGGTAAAGGCGATGCGAATCGGACCATGGTGCAGGTCCTTGTTCTCAAGCAGGTGTCGCGCCATCGTCATCAGGATCGAAACGCCCGCCTTGTCATCAGCCCCCAGTAGCGTGGTGCCTGAGGCGGTTATCAGGTCATGCCCGATCTTCTCGGCCAGATAGGGGTGTTCTTCGGGCGAAAGCACCAGATCGGGGTCATCGGGGAATGTAATTTCGCCGCCATTATACCCCTTGATCACCCGCGGCTTGACCCCGGTTGCGTTGAACTGAGGCGCGGTGTCGACATGCGCCAGAAACCCGATGGTCGGTCCTTCGGCCGTACCGGGGATGGTTGCCACCACGACGCTGTCACCAGTCATCTCAACATCCTGCGCACCGATTTCGGTAAGCTCTTGCTTCAGCAGGTTCAGCATGTCGAACTGGATTTCGGTGCTGGGGGTCGATGGCGAGGTCTCATCGCTCTGGCTGTCGATGGCGGCATAGCGCACCAGCCGGGTTTCCAGTTCCTGATCGAAACGATTTTTCATAGATGCTCACCTCTCTGACTTGGCGAGATGAGAATGCGCATTCAGGCGGGGAGTCAAGCCGATGGCTTGCCCGATTTGAGCGCTCTGAAATTAAGTTTTCGTTATGTACAAGTCGAACAAACCCCTGTCCGGTGTTTGTACAACTCGGAAGATTTACGAACCCAGCTTTTTGCTGACCAGTTCGTTAACGGCCTTCGGGTTGGCCTTGCCGCCGGTGGCCTTCATCACCTGACCGACGAACCATCCGGCCAGTTTCGGGTTCACCTTGGCCTTCTCAACCTGTGCCGGATTGGCCGAGATGATCTCGTCCAAAGCGGCCTCGATCGCGCCGGTATCTGTCACCTGTTTCATGCCGCGGTCTTCAACGATCTGCGCCGGGTCACCGCCTTCGGTATAGACGATTTCGAACAGATCCTTGGCGATCTTGCCCGAGATGGCATCCGACGAAATCAGATCAATGATACCCGCCAACTGAGCCGGAGACACCGGAGACTCGGTGATGTCGTGGTCTTCTTTTTTCAGGCGACCAAACAGTTCGTTGATGACCCAGTTCGCGGCCAGCTTGCCGCTGCGCCCCTTGGCGACCTCTTCGAAATAAGCCGCTGATTCCACCTCGGCGGTCAGCACCGATGCGTCATAGTCGGTCAGGCCGAACGCACTGATAAAACGAGCTTTTTTATCGTCTGGCAGCTCGGGCAGATTGGCGGCGATGTCATCCACCCATGCCTGTTCGATCTCCAGCGGCAACAGATCGGGGTCAGGGAAGTAGCGATAGTCATGCGCCTCTTCTTTAGATCTCATCGAGCGTGTCTCACCCTTGTCCGGGTCATACAGACGGGTTTCCTGATCAATCTCGCCACCCGCTTCGACGATTGCGATCTGACGGCGGGCTTCGACCTCAATCGCCTGCTGGATGAACCGCATCGAGTTCATGTTCTTGATCTCGCAGCGCGTGCCCAGGTGCGAAAAGTCCTGTGTTTCCTGATACTTCTCGTAAGCACCCGGCAAACAGATCGAAACGTTTACGTCCGCCCGCAAGTTGCCGTTCTGCATATTGCCGTCGCAGGTGCCTAAGTAACGCATGATCTGACGCAGCTTGGCGATGTAAGCCGCGGCCTCTTCTGGGCCACGAATATCGGGGCGCGAAACGATCTCCATCAGGCACACACCGGTCCGGTTCAGGTCGACAAAGGACATATGCGGGTCCATGTCGTGGATCGATTTGCCCGCGTCCTGCTCCATGTGGATACGCTCGATCCGTACCATACGCGCGGTTCCATCACCCATTTCGACCAGCACTTCGCCTTCACCCACAATAGGCTGATAAAGCTGGGAAATTTGGTAACCCTGCGGCAGGTCTGGGTAGAAATAGTTCTTGCGGTCAAACGCCGATTTCAAGTTGATATCCGCTTTCAGACCCAGCCCGGTGCGCACGGCCTGTTCAACGCAATACTCGTTGATCACTGGCAGCATGCCGGGCATCGCAGCGTCCACGAAGGCCACGTTCGAATTCGGCTCGGCCCCGAATTGGGTTGATGCACCCGAGAACAGCTTGGCATTGGATGAGACCTGAGCGTGCACCTCCATCCCGATCACCAGTTCCCAATCGTGCTTGGCCCCGGCAATGGTTTTGGGTTTGGGCATTTCGTATGTCAGGTCGAGCATGGCGCGCCTCATTTCCGCAGAAGTCTAAGCCTGCGTATTAGGCCCGGCGCGCCAAAGGGGCAAGGGGCAATGGCGCTTTAGTTCCCCGAGAACTGCAGCCCCGACGGTGTAAAGGTCACACTCTGCCCACTGCGCAACTCATCCCGCAACAGATTGGCGATCGCCTTCAGCGCATCGCGGCGACCACGGGCGGCAAAACGCTCGGCCGAGTTGACGCGAAGGCTGTTATTGAACCCGTTAGCCGCATGGGCCCAGATCAGCGGATGCAGTTCGGTCATGTGATCGCGGATCAGCCAGTTTGCGGCCTCGCAAATCTGTTTGCGGGCGATATCGGCGCGCGGGTTCTGGCCCATTCTGTTCTGCAGTGTGACAGAGCAATAGGCCGCCAGCAGGTTGATTGTCTGCTGATCCGGACGACGTGCAACGATATCGCGCAAACCTTCAATGAAGTATTCGACATCCACCCGCGCGCAGGCCTCGTCATCCAGCGCGATGGCGTCGAATTGCACCCAGGTATACCCACCCGCACCCCAATTTTTCTGGGTCCGTGCGGCGTTTCGCAAGGCTTGCACCTCAAGCTGTTCATAGCTGCCGAACCAGCGCGGCAGCAGGTGGCTGCCCATCGCACGCATGTGGCGATGGTTCTGGGGATCCAGCGTGATCAGGGCCTCGTATTTATCAGCAACGCGGGTGCGCGGATCAATGTGTCCTGCCAGCAAGGCGCAATCCGCTGCAGCAATCGCCGGACTGTCGGGCAGCGCAGCGCGGCATTTCGGAAGCAGCGCAGCAGCCCGGTCGAAATGCGCGGCACAACGGGATTGGTGCAGCGCCGGCAGCGTGTCCGGGTGCGCCGTCCCGCGCCAGGCCCACGCCAAATCGATATGGGCCAAGGCAACCACAAGCGTGATCATCGGATCATCGGGATGGTTCTGAATCTCGCCTTCCAATTCCGAGATCCCGCCCAGCAGATCATAGTCTGACAGTGCTTTGCCGTCCGACAGCGCGTGCTCGGCCGCCAAAACCACATCGGACCGGGCCCCAAATGCCAACAGCTCGGAGATCGGCTGCCCGCAAGGGGTAGCCTTGCGCCCCTCATCTGCAGCGCGCATCTCCAGCGACAGTTCTGCCCACATATCCTGCCGCGCCAGATGGCGGCCACGTTCGATCACCTGATGCCCGATCGCATCATTTTCATCTGATTCTGCGATTGGGATGTTCAACTGCCCCGAGGCGACAAGCCATGCAGTAGCATCGGCGACGGACGCAGGCAGAGGTGTAGGGGTGGGATCAGAAGAACCGACAATACGGGCGGCAAAAGCCTTCAAAGACCAAAACATGGCAAAACTCGAACTGGAACAAACTTGTAACCCGTCCAGTTTGCCAAAAAATCTGCTCAAATCAAGACTGCGTCGCGGAGAACCCGCGATTCAGGTGCCAATGTGGCCCAGACTCCATGAATCGTTTCAGAAAACTCTAAAATGATGTCGTTCGACCGCGAATCCCGCCTGATTCAGGACCATTTCGAATTGCTTGTGTGGTGGCAGTGATTCATCGGGTAAACGCACGCGTTTGTCGGATTTCAGAACCGCTGAGACGCGCACCGAGAAATCCCACCGCGTGTCAAACCGGAATCGATCCACCTCGGACAGCTTGAGTTGTCCCTGACGTTGGCCGGTGTGCCAACGCAGGGTTTCATCGGTCAGCTCCATACCTGCGCTGGTGTCCTTGATGACATCCCACAGCGCGGGCAGGGTAGTCAGGGCCAGAAGCGCCATCAGCCACCAGACCGCGTTCAGCAGGATCATCAAAGCGATCAACATCGCGTAAACGCCGATCAGGATCAGAACCGTTCGCTGATTTCGGTTCTGTCGAGTGAACGTAAACGCGGTCATGCGCCCAAGATGCGCGTGACCATTTCGGTCGTGTCCCGGGACAGGTTCGGCGTGTCGGCAATGCGATTCAGTTGTGCAAGTATTAAGGCCTGACGGTCGGCGTTATAGCGTTTCCAAGTTTGGAACACGCTGCACATCCTGGCGGTGGTCTGCGGGTTTACTGGATCAAGTCGGATCAACCAGTCTGCCAGCAGCGCGTAACCTGCTCCGTTCGCTTGGTGGAAGCCTGCGTGGTTGCCTGCCAGGGATCCCATCAAGGCGCGGAAACGATTTGGGTTTTTCCAATTAAAATCAGCATGCTCGGTCAACCTGTGCGCGGTCTCAACCGATTTTTCCGGTCCGGTCATCAAGACCTGCATGGCGAACCACTTGTCCATGACCAGCCGGTCATGCTGCCATTGATCATAGAAGGCGGCCAGCTCACGTTCGCCTTTGCCCGCGCGGAGCAGACAAGACAACGCGGCCAACTGCAGGGTCATGTTGTCAGCACCTGCATATTGCTCTGCGGCCTTGGCACCTCCATCCAGTCTCGAGGTCAGCGCAAGCGCCGCGCTGCCCAAGGCGCGTTTGCCTGATTGTTCAGCGTCCGGCTGATAAGGCGCGTCCACCAGAGTTTCACTGTTCAGACGGGGGAGCAGGTCTTGAACGTGTTGCGCCGTGGCTTGACGCAAAGTCTCAACCGCTCGCCAGATCGCCATCGGGTCGGGGGTGATGCCCTTGTCAAATAGTGTTGCGGCCAGTTCCGATTGCGTCGGCAGACCCAGCATCAGTGCCCGGTAGGCCGGGTCCAGCGCCTCATTCCGTAGCACTGCCAGCAAGCCGTCAAGGTAGTCGGTATCAGGCGTTGCCTCATCGGTGATCATGCGCAGCAGGGTGTCCTCGGCTAGCGACCGCCCTGCCTGCCAGCGGTTGAACGGGTCGGTGTCATGACCCAGAAGGAAGGCGCGTTCGGCATTGCTGATCTCATGTTCAAGGATCACAGGGGCCGAGAAATCACGCAGGATCGAGGGCACAGGTTTGGCCGCGAGACCGGTAAAGGTAAAACTCTGCTCGGCTTCGGTCAGTTCCAGAACTTCGGTCGCACGTATCTCGTCCCCGTTCGGGCCAAGCAGACCCACAGCGATAGGGATGACCTGAGGTTGCTTGTCCTCTTGTCCCGGCGTCGGCTCGGTCCGTTGGCGCAGCGTCAGGGTATAGGTGCCATCAGTCCAGTCTTCGGCAACTGAGACACGGGGGGTACCGGATTGGCTGTACCAACGTTTGAACTGGGTCAGGTCGCGGCCCGTGGTGTCTTCGAATACTTTCAACCAATCTTCGATCGTGCAGGCCTGCCCGTCGTGGCGATCGAAGTACAGGTCCAGTGCTTTGCTGTAGGCCTCATCTCCGACCAGCCGTTTCAGCATCCCGATCACCTCGGCGCCTTTTTCATAGACGGTTGAGGTGTAGAAGTTGTTGATTTCCTGAAAACTCTCGGGCCGGACCGGGTGTGAAAGTGGCCCGTTATCTTCGGGGAATTGCCGCGCGCGCAGGTCGATGGCATCATGGATACGTTTCACAGGAGCCGAGCGCATATCCGAGGTGAACTGCGCATCGCGGAACACGGTCAGCCCCTCCTTCAGGCACAGTTGGAACCAGTCGCGGCAGGTGATGCGGTTGCCGGTCCAGTTGTGGAAATACTCATGTGCGATGATCGCCTCGATCCGTTCGAAATTCATGTCGGTCGAGGTTTCAGGGCTGGCCAGAACGGCGGAGGAGTTGAAGATGTTCAGCCCCTTGTTCTCCATCGCGCCCATGTTGAAATCGTCCACGGCCACGATGTTGAACACGTCCAGATCGTATTCGCGGCCATAGACGTCCTCATCCCATTTCATTGACTTTTTAAGGGCTTCCATGCCAAAGGCGCATTTGCCTTCATCACCAGGGCGGACCCAGAGGTTCAATTCGACGTCGCGACCGGATTTGGTGGTGAAGTTGTCTGACGTGGCCACCAGATTTCCAGCAACGAGTGCAAAGAGATAGGCTGGTTTTGGCCAAGGATCGTGCCATTCCGCGCTGTTCCAATCAGAAATGACCGGGTTGCCATTGGACAGCATAACCGCCGGTGTGTCGGATACAATGCGTACGGTGAATACACTCATCACATCCGGGCGGTCGGGGTAATAGGTGATCTTGCGAAACCCTTCGGCCTCGCATTGGGTGCAATACATGCCGTTCGACATATACAGCCCCTCAAGCGCGGTGTTATTGCCGGGATCGATCTCAACCACGGCCTCCCACACGAAAGGCGCGTCTGGAACCGGTGCGGTGAGGCCTTCGGTGGTCACCTCAGGCGTGATCACGTCGCCATCAATTGCGGCACGGATCAGCTTTAGCTCTTCGCCATGCAGAAAAAACGTGCGGTCGGTCGCTTCGGGGTTCGGACGGAAGGCGATGCGGGAAGTGACGCGAGTGGCGTGTGCGGCCAGATCGAAGGTCAGATGCACACTGTCCACTAGAAACCCGAACGGAGTGTAGTCTTTCAGATAAATCGTTGTGGGGGCGGCGTCGCGCATCGGGGGCCTCATCGACTGGGAATCTGGCGAGACGTTATGGGCTTCGCGCGGACGCTGCAACCGATGTGCCATTGCCGCTGTTCATTTGAGACGGTTCGCGCTGGGTCAAATGCCCCTCATGTCGGGACAGAAGTTGCCTATCGGAAACGAACGCCCTAATTGAGGAGCGCATACAATGGCACACAATCGTAGGGGATTCGGAATATGAGCAGCAGAGAGACCCGCAACGGGCTGCAGATTGACCCGGTTCTGGTGGATTTCATCGAACAGAAGGCGCTGCCGGGCACGGAAGTTTCGGCAATTGATTTCTGGGCGGGTCTGGCGCGCTTGGCCAATGAACTTGGGCCGAAAAACCGGGCGCTGCTGGACAAGCGGGCTGACATTCAGGGCCGGATCGATGGCTGGCACGCGGCGCGGCGGGGGTTGCCCATTGACGCGGCTGAATATCAGTCTTTTCTGCGTGAGATTGGGTATCTGGTAGAGGAAGGCGACGATTTCGAGATCGAGACAGCCAGTGTCGACCCTGAAATCGCGCTAATCCCCGGACCGCAATTGGTTGTGCCGATCACCAACGCGCGCTTTGCGTTGAATGCCGCAAATGCGCGCTGGGGCAGTTTATATGATGCGCTTTATGGAACAGATGCGTTAGGCGATCTGCCGACAGGCAAGGCTTATGACGCCGGGCGCGGTGCGCGGGTCATCGCCTGGGCCAAGGCGTTCCTGGATGAGGCTGTGCCGCTATCCGAAGGGTCCTGGGCGGAGGTCTCCGGGTTAAGCGTTAGGGACGGTGCGCTAATACCGAAGCTCGCCGACCCGTCTCAGTTCGCAGGCTACGCTGGCGCAGCTGAAGCACCGGAGTTTGTACTGCTGCGCAACAACGGGTTGCACATTCAAGTCAGGATTGATGCGCATAGCACAATTGGCGCCACCGATCCTGCAGGTATTTCTGATGTCCGTTTGGAATCCGCGCTTTCGACCATCATGGATTGCGAGGATTCTGTTGCTTGTGTCGACGCGACCGACAAGGTGTTGGCCTATGGAAACTGGCTTGGCTTGATGGCCGGCAACCTGACCGAAGAGGTTACGAAAGGCGGCACAACCTTCACGCGCAAGCTTGCCGGGGATTTGGCCTACATGGCTCCGAATGGCACGCCAGCCACTCTGAAAGGTCGGTCGCTGATGCTGGTGCGAAATGTGGGCCATCTAATGACGAACCCCGCAGTGCTGGATGCCGAAGGGCGCGAGATTGGTGAAGGTTTGATGGACGCGCTCTGCACAACGCTGATCGCCATGCATGACCTGAAGCGCGAGGGCGGGAACTCGGTCAAGGGGTCTGTCTATGTGGTCAAACCCAAGATGCACGGGCCCGAGGAGGTGGCGTTTTCGGTCGAGATTTTCGACATGGTCGAGGATATCCTGGGCCTGCCGCGCAATACGGTGAAGCTGGGCATTATGGATGAAGAGCGGCGCACATCGGCCAACCTCAAGGAATGCATCCGGGCCGCAAAATCGCGCGTGGCCTTTATCAATACCGGATTCCTGGATCGGACTGGGGATGAGATTCATACTTCTATGGAAGCAGGCCCGATGCTGCCGAAGGGCGATATCAAGGATACGCCATGGATTGCGTCTTACGAGGATCGCAATGTGGATATCGGACTGGTCTGCGGCCTGAAAGGCAGAGCGCAAATTGGCAAGGGTATGTGGGCCATGCCCGATCGGATGGCGGACATGCTGGCGACCAAGATCGGCCACCCGCAATCCGGTGCAACCTGCGCCTGGGTGCCGTCACCTACTGCGGCAACGCTTCACGCAACCCACTATCACAAGATCGATGTGATGGCGCGCCAGGATGAATTGGCCGCTGGTGGGGCTCGTGGTACGTTGAATGATCTGCTGACCATACCTCTGCTGGGCGGGCGTAATCTCAGCGCTGGTGAGATCACCCGTGAGATCGAAAACAACGCACAAGGAATCTTGGGCTATGTTGTGCGCTGGATTGATCAGGGTGTTGGCTGTTCGAAAGTTCCGGATATCAACGACATAGGTCTGATGGAGGACCGCGCGACCTGCCGGATTTCTTCGCAGGCTCTGGCCAACTGGTTGCTCCACGATGTGGTCAGTCAGGAACAGGTGATGGCGGCCATGCAGAAAATGGCCGCGGTAGTGGACCGTCAGAACGAAGGCGATCCGGCCTACAGGCCCATGGCACCGGGTTTTGACGGGGTGGCGTTTCAGGCGGCTTGTGATCTGGTGTTCCGGGGGCGGGTGCAGCCCTCGGGTTATACCGAGCCTGTGCTGCACGCCCGTCGCCTGGAACTGAAGGCAAGTTTGAGCTAGGGGCAAGGGCAGGAACGAGGGGGCTGTCTGCCCCCTCGTGCTCCCCCGAAGGTATTTTTGGCCAGATGAAAAGGATCGGGCATGAACATTTCATTGCGCAAAGCGCGGACCATCATTCGTAAAGCTCTGGAAAAAGGGCGCGAGATGGAGCTGAAACCGCTCTCGGTTGTTGTCCTGGACGCCGGAGGCCACGTGATCTCGTTCGAACGCGAAGATGGCGCCGCGCCGGGGCGTTTTGCAATCGCACATGGCAAGGCTTACGGATCGGTAATGCTAGGTATGGCGGGGACCGCGCAGATGCAGCGGGCCGAAGGGCAGGCCTATTTCATGGCGGCCGTGAACGGGGTTTATGGCGGTCAGGTTGTTCCGGTTCCTGGCGGTGTGCTGCTGCGTGACCGCAAGGGTGCGGTGGTTGGTGCCGTAGGTGTAACCGGCGACACTTCGGATAATGACGCAGCGGCCGCGTTGGCAGGTATCGAAGCCGCTGGGTTGACGGGCGAGATCTGACCCCTTTATCGAACTTCATCAGGGATGTGCGTCGCTGAACACGCGCTTGCGCTACCATGCAGGGTCTGTGCCGTTGCGCGCGGCCAAACCTGCCGATAGGTTTTGCAGGAAATGAGCGATACAAGGGACTTGGAATGGCGCGCCCCGTCGTTGGAATAATCGGCAACTCTTATCTGATGAATGATCAGTATCCGACCCATGCGGGCGGAACGATGAATTCCGAGGCGGTCTCGAACGTGTCTGACTGTCTGCCGCTACTGATCCCCGCCGACCCGCGTTATGTAGCGGTTGATGAGTTGCTCGAGGTTTGCGACGGCTTCCTGCTGACCGGCGGCCGTCCGAACGTTCACCCCGAAGAATATGGCGAGCCCGCGACCGAGGCGCATGGTGAGTTTGACCGCGCGCGGGATGCAATCACGCTGCCTTTAATCCGGGCTTGTGCTGAGCGGGGTCAGCCGTTCTTTGGGATTTGTCGCGGGTTTCAAGAAGTAAACGTCGCCTTGGGTGGTACGCTCTACCCTGAGATTCGTGACCTCCCGGGGCGTCAGAACCACCGGATGCCACCCGACGGCACTTTGGAGGAGAAGTTTGCTCTGCGCCATGTTGTGTCGCTAACCGAAGGTGGTGTGTTCCACCGCCTGCTGGGCGCGGCCGAAGTTATGACCAATACGTTACACGGACAAGGGATCAAGACGCTGGGCGAGAATGTGGTGATCGATGGCCACGCGCCTGATGGCACGCCTGAGGCGATCTATGTCGAGGATGCCCCCGGCTTTACCCTTTCGGTCCAATGGCACCCTGAATGGGACGCGGCGAATGACCCGGTCTCGCGGCCATTGTTCAAGGAATTTGGTCGCGCCGTATACGATTGGAAAAACGCGAAAACGGTCGGGGCGATCCGGCAGTCTGCATAGTCACGCTAATCTGTCGATGGATCGTTCTAAGGTTTGCCGGCAACATTCGAATAAAAAGATAATTGGATATCTTCCCTGAACCGCGAATTTGCGCCGAGATACCCTTGGCCATATTCAAATCTGACTGGGTTCGGAGAAGTTCATGCACAGCTTTTCAGGAAAGTACCCTCGCGGTTTAAGAGAATTCGTTCCTGCGGCACTTTTTTTGGCGGTCCTGGGAACTGCTGGGCATGCGCAACAATGCAGCTCGGCCGGAGACCTGCTTTACATCGGGCGAACACCTGACTCTTCATCCTCATTGTGGTTATCGCAGACGGAAAGCGGTGCTTTTCGTCTGGAGGCTGCACAGGGCAACACGACCGTTGATACCTGGAGCCGATCTCGGCCTGGAGTTCATCTAAGCTTGTCTCCCTTCGTATCTAATGGATCAGGGGGCGTTCATCGTCTGTTCAAACGCGGAGGGGCACCAAATGGGCGCGACTGTCTGATCGATACGCAAAACCAAAAAAGAGATTGGACGCTGCCGGGTTGGGGTGGTGGCAATGGTGGCGGCGGGGGAGGAAACGGAGGCGGCTCGGGTGGATCCGGCGGCGGTTCCGGGGGTGGCTTCGGCGGTGGCGGCGGCTCGGGTGGATCAGGTGGCGGATTCGGAGGCGGGGGCGGCTTTGGAGGCGGCGGTTCCGGGGGTGGCTTCGGCGGTGGCGGCGGCTCGGGCGGATCCGGTGGTGGCTCTGGTGGCGGATCCGGTGGTGGCTCTGGTGGCGGTTCCGGAGGGTCGGGCGGTGGAATTGGCAACATAGGCGAGACAGGTCGACCCGTTAATCCGCTCTACGTAAGTGGGCGACCATCGGGCGATGACCAAGCCTGCGTGGCGGATGCGACGGGTAAGCTTGACCCTGCCTTGTGCGATCCGGTTGTCGGCCCTCCGCTGACGGAGGGGCGCGAGTTTGGGCCAGAATCTGTTTGGAATGTATGGACCAATTTCACCTACACAGACATTGAAGACACCCGTGGAAACAGCGAACTGGATGTGAACGACAGCTTTTTCGAAATTGGGATCGACCGTCTTGTCCAAGAAAACCTCGTGCTTGGTTTGCAGCTTGAATACGAAAACACTCAGCTGGACGGCTTTCAGGGGCAGTTTTCTCAGGATACTTCGGGATTCGCGATCGGACCCTATTTCGCCTGGCGGATGTCTGAGAGGTGGGTTCTAAACGGTCTCGCCACGATCGGTCGCTTCTCCACGGATGTGGATGTGCTGGAGCTGAGCGGTGATTTTGATCGCACCCGTTGGCGCGCGAATCTCGAGGCAATCGGACAATATGAGGCTGGAGCTTACTTAATTCGTCCGTCGATCTCGTTTGATTACTATAATTACAGTGCCGAGGATTACGATCTCACCGGGACGTATCTGGGAAATCCAGCCGAGTTTATTGGTGAAATCCAAGAAGCAAAATACAGTGCCCTAACGCCCGAGGTCGAAGTAAGTCGTCCGTTCTTCAATGGCAGCTCTGTCATTTCACCTTATGCATCGCTCAGCGCGACCTATTGGTTTGAACGCGAGAACTTAGGGGGTGGAACAGTTGCAAACACTGACAATGATGTTGTTTGGTCAACCCGTTTGGGTGTGAGAGGACGCACAAGCAAGACGGTGTTTCTGGAGGCTTCAATCGGATATCTCGACATGTTCGAAAGTGATTTTGAAGCGACGGAAGCTGCAATCTTTCTCTCTGTCAACTTCTAAGGCCATCAGAAAGAGCGAGCGCCGACCCAGAGCCGGGTCGGCGCAAATTGATCATACGAGCAAGTCGAACTGCTTGTTCAGCGGCAAGCTGCGCGCGCGTTGGCCGGTCAGGTCGAACAGCGCGTTGCCCAAAGCGGGCATCGACGGCGGTGTCCCCGGTTCACCGACACCGCCCAGATGTTTGTTGGTCTCGAGTATCCGGACTTCCGTGATCGGTGTGCTTTGCATCCTTAACGCATCATAATCCGGGAAATTATACTGTTCGACCTCACCATCGGCAAAGGTGATCTCTTCTTGAACGGCGGCAGACAATCCGTAGATCATGCCGCCGATCATCTGCGCCTCGACCGTCGCCGGATCCAAAGCCAAGCCGACATCGCAGGCGATCCAGGCCTTGTTGATGCGGATGGTGCCGTCTTCGTCCACCACTTCGATGACCTGTGCGACAGGGGTGCCAAAGCTGTAGGCCATTGCCACGCCACGTCCGACACCATCGGGGGTTTTGCCGGTCCAGCCTGACATCTCTTTCACGGCCTCCAGGCACCCCGCAGCCGGGGCGAACTCGGACCTTGCCAACTCCAGCCGGAACTCCAGCGGGTCGCGCCCGGCGGCATGGGCCATTTCATCCAGGAAGGTCTCGTGGAAGAAGGCATTGTGGCTGTTGCCGACCGAGCGCCAGAAACCAACCGGTACAGCCAAATCGGCAACGTGACCACTCATTCTGTAGTTCGGCACCGCGTAGGGCTGGTTGAAAAAGCCTTCGACCAGAACCTTGTCGGGGCCGCCGCCAGAGAAACCCGTCACACGTTCGACCGCTTGGTGGGTCGGGGATTGCGAAGCAACCTTACCGTCGATCAGAACGGCCTTGCCATCCTTCACTGCCCCCCGCATGCGCGCCATCGCGCCGGGGCGGTAGAAATCGTGACGCATATCCTCTTCGCGGCTCCACGTCGTTTGCACAGGGGTGCCTGGAATGGCCATGGCGACCTTTGTGGCGATCTCGCCGAAATCCAACTCGCCCCGGCGGCCGAAACCGCCGCCCAGATAGGTGGTGTGAATCTCAACCGCTTCGGTATCTAGACCGGCGGTGTTGGCTGCGCGGATCTGGATCAGGGTCGGGGCCTGATTGCCGCACCACAGGTCCAGCTTGTTACTGGTATAGAGCGCCGTGGCGTTCATCGGTTCCATTGTGGCGTGGGCCAGATAGGGCACGGTATATTCTGCCGTAATCTCGGTGGCACCTTCAGGAAGCGTTTCGACATCGCCTTCATCGCGCATGGTCGAGTTCGGGGCGTCATCAAACGCCTTGGCAATTTGCGCGAATACCGCATCAGTATCGGGCGGATAGGGGGCATCGCCCCAATCCACGTCAATCGCCTCGACCGCCTGCATGGCAAGCCAAGTGTTGTTGGCAATCACCGCGACGCCCGTGCCCAGATCGACGATCTTTTCAACGCCGGGCATGGCTTCTGCAGCACTGGCGTCAAAGCCGTTCATTGCCCCGCCCAGCTTGGGGTTCATGCGGACCGAGGCGAATTTCAGGCCCTCTGGCCGTACATCGATGCCAAAGGTGGCGGTGCCGGTGGATTTGCCCGGAATGTCGACGCGGGGCAGGGATTTGCCGATCAAACGCCATTCGGACGGATCACGCAGGGAAACCTCGGGCGGTTCGATCTGGCCTGCGGCCTCGGCCAGTTCGCTAAAGGGAATGCGCGTGCCATCCGGGGCAACCACAGCACCATTTTCGGTCATGAGTTGATCGCGATCGACCCCCAGTTGGTCCGCGGCAGCCTGCTTCAAGGTTTCTCGCGCAGTAGCGCCGGCCATCCGCATCCGTTCGAACCCGTCTTTCATCGAGGTTGAGCCGCCGGTAACCTGCAGGCTTAACGTTTTGCCCAGAACACCCAGTGCCTCACCCAGATTGTGCTGGAAATCCGAGATGTCATAGCCCTTGCCTGGCAGGCTTTCCCCCATAAGAGCATGGTTGTAATAGGCGGCAGCAGCAGGTCCGTGCAGCACACGGATTTCGTCCAGCTCAACATCCAGCTCCTCGGCGATCAGTGCTGCCCAGGTGGTCATAACGCCCTGACCCATTTCAGCGCGGGGGGCGAACAGGGTCACGCCCTGCTGGTCGATCAGAACAAAGGGGCTAAGCGCGGTTTCCCCGTCACGCGGTTTCAGCGGGTTCGCAGCTGGACGCGTGACGTAGTAGGCACCGAAGGCCACTCCACCTACGATGGCGGCAGTTCCGATCAGGAATGTGCGGCGAACGATTTTACCGATACGTCCCATGGCTCAAGCCTCCTTCAACTTGGCAGCGGCATCATGGATGGCCGCGCGGATGCGAGGATAGGTGCCACAGCGGCAAAGGTTGCCTTGCATCGCATCGTCGATGTCTTCGTCCGTTGGGGCCGGGTTTTCAGCCAGTAGCGATGCGGCCTGCATGATCTGGCCCGACTGGCAGTAACCACATTGGGCCACTTGGTGGTCAACCCAGGCCTTCTGGATCGTTGCCATGGCGTCAGGCGTGCCAAGCCCCTCGATCGTGGTGACATCACCCCAAACATCCGAGAGCGCTACCTGGCAGGACCGCACGGCCTCACCATCAATATGAACGGTGCAGGCACCGCAGGCAGCCACACCACAGCCGAACTTGGTACCGGTTAGTCCAACCTCATCACGCAGAACCCATAACAAGGGCACATCATCAGGCAGATCAACCTGATGGGTCTTTCCGTTGATCTTAAGGGCCGTCGCCATGGCGCACCTCTCTTAGCTTTGGCTGGTTTCTGACATAATTAATGAAAAGTGTCAGTTTGTCAATTGACAAAATGAACAAGAAGTGTCAGAGGTTCTCGCATGACGAGTGTAAGTGAAGATTCCAAGACAGCGGCCATTCTGAAATCGGCATTTCAGGCCTTTGCGACCTATGGGTTTAAGAAAACTTCGATGGATGACATTGCCAAAGGGGCAGGGATGTCCCGGCCTGCGGTCTATCTGCATTTCAAGAATAAAGAGGCCATCGTTCGCGAACTGACGCAGTTTTATTATGGCGAGAAAGTTACCCTAGTCGCTGAAGCCTTGGCCAGCGAAGGTCCTTTGCCTCAGATCCTCGCTCAGGCGATCGAGGCGCAATCAAACGGGATGGCTGAAATTTTGGCCTCACCTCATGGGCTTGAAATGCTGGACGCGACCAAATCCATGTCGACGGATATCGTTCAGGAGGGCGAGGCCAAATTGACGCGACTTTACGCCGAATGGTTACGGCGCGAGGATGCGGCAGGTCGCGCGCATTTGCCTGTCGGCCCGGATGAGGCCGCAAAGACAATCACCACATCGCTGAAGGGCGTCAAGATGACAGCCTCCAGCGCTGAAGAGTTCGAACAAGGCATTTCGCAATTGGCCACGCTTTTGGGCGCGGCGCTTGAGGTCAGGTGACGCGCTGACGGATTTTGTATTCCGGTTTGTCCCACAGCTTGTTGGTTATGATATCGGCCAGAATTTGGGCGGCCTGTTCTACATCCCCTTCATCGACATATAGCGGTGTGAAGCCAAACCGCATGATATCGGGCGCTCGGAAATCGCCGATCACGCCACGCGCGATCAAAGCCTGCATGGCAGCGTATCCTTCATCAAAATGAAACGATACTTGACTTCCGCGCTGGGCTGGATCGCGGGGGCTTGCGAGTGTCAATCCCGGGCAGGTAGCCTCAACCCGGGTAATGAATAATTCGGTCAATTCGATTGACTTGGCGCGCACATCGGCCATTTCAGCCATGTCCCAGATATCCATCGCTGCCGACAGCGCTGCCATCTGAATGACCGGAGGGGTTCCGACCCGCATCCTCTCGATTCCCGCGCCGGGGCGATAGTCGAGATCGAAGGCAAAGGGGGCTTCATGCCCCAACCAGCCCGAAAGCGCCGGGCGCACGCGATCCGACAGACGCGTAGCGACATAGACGAACGCTGGCGCGCCGGGACCGCCATTGAGGTACTTATACGTGCAGCCAACAGCGAAATCCGCGTTGCAACCGGACAGATCGACCGGGATTGCCCCCGCAGAATGGGCAAGGTCCCAGACGGTCACGACACCGTTCGCGTGGGCCAGTTCGGTCAAAGCCTTCATGTCATGCATACGGCCGGAGCGATAATCGACCTCGGTCAGCATCAGAACGGCGACCTCTTCGGTGATATGTGCAGCGACGTTTTCGGGATCGACCACGCGCAGTTCGTAATCCGTCCCCAGTGATCGCAACAGCCCATCTGCCATGTAAAGATCCGACGGGAAGTTGCCGTTGTCCGACAGGACCAGCTTGCGGGTCGGGTTCAGTTCCAGCGCTGAGGCGACCGCCTGATAAACCTTGATCGACAGAGTATCGCCCACCACGACGCTGCCGGGCTCTGCCCCGATCAGCCGTCCGATCCGATCCCCCAGGCCGGTCGGCATGCCCATCCACCCGGCTTTGTTCCAGCCGGTGATCAGCAACTGACCCCATTCGTCCTTCATCATGCTTCCGACACGGTCACCGGCTGATTTCGGCAATGGGCCCAGAGAGTTACCGTCGAGATAAAGAACGCCCTCGGGCAGGTGAAACATGGATTTGGTTTTGGCGAAATCGGTCATGGCGAGGCTTTGTCTTTCTGAAACAGTCAGGTTGTAACTGGCTATCTGATACCGTTGTGTCTGTCTATTGGTGCGGGTTGTCCAGCGCCCTGGGTCGATGCGACACCCTGCGCTTTTGCCAATGCGGTCAGAAAACGATAGGAGAGCGATCAGAAGCGACATTTGCCACCATGTGTCGCCGCGTGAAGGGACAGCCATGCGCCTGATCGACATACCACCTGTTTGGCTTGTGGGCTTTGCCTTGCTCGCCTGGGTCCAGGCCCGCGTGTTGCCGCTGGGGTTGTCTCTGGATGGGGCGGTGACAGATCTGCTCAGCGGCATACTGATCGGTGGCGGTATCATTCTGGCCGTGATGGCGGTGATTGAGTTCCGCCGGCACGAAACCACGGTCTTTCCGCACGAAACACCCTCGACCATGGTGCAGACCGGGATTTACAAGCGCAGCCGCAATCCTATCTATGTGGGCGATGTGCTGATCCTTACCGGGCTGATCCTGCGTTTTGACGCGGTGTTGTCGCTGGTGCTGATCCCGGTTTTTGTCTGGGTGCTGGAACGCCGCTTTATCATACCCGAGGAAGACCGTCTGCGCCGCACATTCCGCGCCGATTTCGCCCGGTATGAACGCAAGACCAGACGATGGATATAAGGGTGTGGTCATCATGACACAGCGTCATAATTGCTGCGCTTGCGAAATAATCTTGCGCAGGATACATGTCTGCTTGTCATTCTATGCTGAACACCCACCTGGCCTGAATCAAAAATTAGGGGGAACCGACTGGTGAAAATTGGGACGCCAAAGGAAACGTACAAGGGCGAGAACCGGGTCGCGATGACTCCGGACTCGGCTGTGCAGTTGCAGAAACTGGGCTATGAGTGCCTGATCGAAAAGGGCGCAGGCGCTGCTGCGGGGTTTTCGGACGCCGCTTATGAAGCCGCAGGCGTTGAGGTCATGAAGACCGCCGCCTCGCTTTGGAAGGCGGCGGATATTATTGCCAAGGTGCGTCAGCCTGATGCCACCGAACTGAAGCGTCTGACCAAGGATAAGACCCTGATTTCCTTCTTTAACCCGGCTGGGAATGAAGATGGGATGGAGGCCGCCAAATCCAAGGGCGCGACCGTGATCGCGATGGAGATGGTCCCGCGTATCTCGCGCGCGCAGAAGATGGACGCGCTGTCTTCGATGGCCAATATCGCCGGGTACCGTGCTGTGATCGAGGCAGGCAACAACTTTGGCCGTTTCTTCACCGGTCAGGTGACGGCGGCCGGTAAGGTGCCGCCTGCCAAGGTGCTGATCGTTGGTGCTGGTGTGGCTGGTCTGGCCGCGATTGGGACCTCAACTTCGCTGGGTGCGATCACCTATGCGTTCGACGTGCGCCCCGAAGTGGCCGAGCAGGTCGAATCCATGGGGGCAGAGTTCGTCTATCTGGATTTTGAGGAAGAACAGCAGGACGGTGCATCGACTGGCGGCTACGCATCGGTCCAGTCGGAAGAATTCCGCAACGCCCAGCTTGCCAAGTTCCGGGAACTGGCGCCCGAGATGGACATCGTCATCACCACGGCGCTGATCCCCAACCGTGAGGCACCTGAGCTTTGGACCAAAGATATGGTCGAGAGCATGAAGCCGGGTTCGGTCATCGTTGACCTTGCAGCGGAAAAGGGCGGCAACTGTAAATTGACGGTGCCGGATGAGAAGATCGTGACCGACAATGGCGTGACCATTATCGGCTATACCGACTTCCCCAGCCGGATGGCGGCGCAGTCATCGTCTCTGTACGCGACCAATATCCGTCACATGATGGCTGACCTGACACCCGAGAAGGACGGCAAGGTCAATCACGACATGGAAGATGACGTGATCCGTGGCGCGACCGTGACCCATGAGGGCGAGATCACCTTCCCGCCACCTCCGCCCAAGGTGCAGGCGATTGCGGCACAGCCTAAGGCCGAGGTCAAGGAACTGACACCGGAAGAGAAAAGGGCGCAGGAAATCGCGGCTTTCAAAGCGCAGACCAAGCAACAGTTCACGTTGCTGGGCGTCGGCGGTGCGTTGATGTTGCTGGTGGGGTTGATCGCTCCGGCCAGCTTCATGCAGCATTTCATCGTCTTTGTGCTGGCGATCTTTGTGGGCTTCCAGGTGATCTGGAATGTCAGCCATAGCTTGCACACACCACTGATGGCGATCACCAACGCGATCTCATCGATTATTATCGTTGGAGCCTTGATGCAGATCGGATCGGGGTCATTCCTCGTTATTCTGTTGGCGGCGCTTAGCGTCTTCATGGCCGGGATCAACATCTTCGGCGGCTTCCTCGTAACCCGGCGCATGCTTGCCATGTTCCAGAAATCTTAAGGGAGGCCGGGTAGATGGAATTTGGCTTTACCACTGCCGCCTACGTTGTTGCGGCTGTTCTATTCATCCTTTCTTTGGGTGGTCTATCGAACCAAGAAAGCGCCAAACGCGCGGTCTGGTATGGCATCGTCGGTATGGCACTGGCAGTCTTTGCAACGCTGGTTGGCCCCGGTTCGGGCCTGTGGCTGCTGTCGCTGTTGCTGATCGCGGGCGGTGGCCTGATTGGCCAGTACGTGGCACAGCGCGTCCAGATGACCGAGATGCCACAGCTGGTGGCCGCGATGCACTCGCTGGTTGGTCTGGCGGCTGTGTTCGTGGGATTCAATGCCCATTTCGAGATCGGCAATGTGGCGCAAGTCATGGCGATTGCTGACAGTGCGTCTCAGGCAGACCTGTCCGATCTCGGGGCGTTCGCCAAGCTGATCGCGAAGAAGACCGCGGCCGAACTGGCGATCCTGCATGTTGAGCTGTTCCTCGGTATCTTCATCGGTGCGATCACCTTTACTGGATCGGTCGTGGCTTATGGCAAGTTGGCGGGCAAGGTGACCTCGGCGGCGACCAAGCTTCCGGGCGGTCATGCTTTGAACGCGGGTGCGGCTGCTTTGTCGTTCATCTGCCTGATCTGGTACACCAATTCGGGCGGTTTCTTCCCGCTGTTCCTGATGACTCTGGCAGCGCTGTTCATCGGCTATCACCTGATCATGGGCATCGGCGGGGCCGACATGCCGGTGGTTGTGTCGATGCTGAACAGCTATTCGGGTTGGGCGGCTGCGGCCATCGGCTTCTCGCTAGGCAACGACCTGCTGATCGTGGTTGGTGCATTGGTGGGCTCGTCTGGTGCAATCCTGTCCTACATCATGTGTAAGGCGATGAACCGTCACTTTGTCAGCGTAATTCTGGGCGGCTTTGGTGGCCCGCAGGGTGAACAGATGGCTGTTGAGGGTGAACAGATCGCCATCGAGGCAGATGGTGTCGCGGCGGCGCTGAATGATGCAGATAGTATCGTCATCATCCCCGGCTACGGCATGGCCGTGGCGCAGGCGCAGCAGTCGGTGTCCGAGCTGGTCCGCAAGCTGCGCGCCAAGGGCAAGAACGTGCGCTTTGCGATCCACCCCGTTGCCGGTCGTCTGCCGGGCCACATGAACGTGCTGCTGGCCGAGGCGAAGGTGCCGTATGACATTGTTCTGGAGATGGACGAGATCAACGACGACTTCCCGGATACGGATGTGGCCATCGTGATTGGCTCGAACGATATCGTGAACCCTGCGGCGCAGGAAGACCCGAACAGCCCCATCGCCGGGATGCCGGTGTTGGAATGCTGGAAAGCCAAGCAGGTGTTTGTGTCCAAGCGTGGTCAGGGCACCGGCTATTCGGGCATCGAGAACCCGCTGTTCTTCAAGGAGAACACCCGCATGTTCTATGGCGACGCCAAGGCTTCGCTCGACAAGCTGTTGCCCATGATCGATTGATCAGAAGGGACAATCTGATTGCAAAGGGCGCCTGAGGGCGCCCTTTTCTTTTGTGATGAGATGGGGGCTTGCCTCCAACCCCCTCAAGGTTTTTTAGCCATATGAAGCAAGCGGGCTGTGTTAAACTTGGCGAGTGTTCGGGATAGTCGGAGGCAGACCATGCAGAAGGTAAATGGAATTGGCGGGATATTCTTTCGGGCCCGTGATCCGCAGGCGTTGAGTGCTTGGTATGAGAAGCATTTGGGCGTCAATCACTACGATCCTGTGCCCTGGAAGCAGCGGGAAGGATATACGGTGTTCGCACCCTTTGCGCAGGACACCGAGTATTTCGGCCGCTCCGAGCAGCAATGGATGATCAATTTTCGTGTCGATGACCTGAGCGCGTTGATCGACCAATTAAAGATCGCCGGAATCACCGTCGAGACGAACCCGGAGTGGGACAGCGAGGTCGGGAAATTCGCCCGCATCCACGATCCTGAAGGCAATCCCATCGAGCTATGGGAGCCGAATCAATAAGATAGCGGGATTGTATACCGTTGTGTCCCTGTAAGTAATTGAAATAAATAAACAATTGATGTTGTATCGGTCTGCCTTATAGTGCTGGTGATACACCGGAGCCTTACATGACGCCCATAGACAATCATCCGCTTCGCTATACGCTGGCCAATGAACTGCATGCACGCCCATTTCCGGTTGCACCCTTGCCCAGCACGGTTGTGTTTCTGGCGATCAAGAAGCCCAAAGAAGCGGTTACGCGCGATCGTGGCGAGGATATGGCCCACCTGATCAATCTGCTGGATCGCCACGGCGCGCAGCACCCTCAGCCAGAAGCCACTCACTACGCGGGTCAGATCGGGCGTCATTGGCTGAAATGGGAACAACATACCGAGTTTGTGACCTATACCGCGATCACTCCGAACGTCAGTGAACGTGCATTCAATCCGGCAGACTTTGAGGTGTTTCCGCCAGATTGGTTGATGGCGAGCCCGGGGCAGCGCGTGACATCGGCCTTAATTCGCGTCGTCGAGTACGAGGGGGATGAGGCGGCAAAGGCTTCGCTGGCTCAGTGGTTCGAGCCGGAAAGCCTTGCGGTGGCGCGGGTGCTGGATGATGCCGCGATCTGCGCTTGTGATTTCCGAATTGATCCTGCGGGGCATATGCGCCTTGCGATGTTTGTCAAGGAAGGCACCGGGCGGCGTCGGACCGGGCGGATCGTTCAGCGGCTGTGCGAGATTGAGACCTACAAGGCAATGTCGATGCTGGGATTTGCGAGGGTCAAGCAACTGATGCCGCGCATCGGCGAACTGGATGGTCAATTGACCCGCCTGATGGGGCAGATGTCCGACGAAACAGCCCACCCGGACGAATTGTTGCCGGATCTTCTGTCTACCTCGATCGAGCTTGAGACACTTTCGGCACGGTGTTCTTTTCGGTTCGGCGCCACGGGTGCCTATGAGGCGATTGTCAATCAGCGCATCGAAGTGTTGCGTGAACAAAGATTCAATGGACGTCAGAGTTTTGCCGATTTCATGATGCGTCGTTATGACCCCGCGATGCGGACGGTGAAATCAACCGAGCGACGTTTGCAGGCCTTGTCCGACAGGGCTATTCGCGCCGGCGACCTGTTGCGTACCCGTGTCGATGTCGAACGCAGCGCTCAAAATCAGGCTTTGCTGGAAAGCATGGACCGGCGTGCTGATCTGGCCCTTCGATTGCAGCACACAGTCGAGGGATTATCTGTGGTGGCGATCAGCTACTATGCGGTGTCTCTGGTCAGCTACTTGCTATACCCACTGACGCAGGCCGGGATTAGCAAAGGGATGCTGACGGCAATTGTGACCGTGCCTGTCATCCTTGCCGTTTGGTTCGGGGTGCGCCAGATCCGGAAGCGAATTGAATAAGCGGTCTATGCCGGGCGACGAATGATCTGTAGAACGGGTGGCGTTTGGCAGATTTTATGAGGATTCCCTGTGATCGGTATTGTCGCTGCGTGGCGCGCTGTGGCCGCAATGTTCATCCTGAATGGCGCGCTGTTCGGCATCTGGGCTTCGCGCATCCCTGCGGTTCGGGACAGGCTGGATCTGACGCATGAGGCATTGGGGCTTGGTTTGCTGTTCATGGCAGCGGGTGCCGTGTGTTCGTTTCCGATCACGGGCCGTTTGACCGACAAGTTCGGCGCAGTTGCGATCACGCGGGTTATTGCGGTTCTCTACACCTTTTCCCTGATCCTTTTGGCCCTCGCAGGCGGGTTCTGGTCGCTTGCGGCGTTTCTGTTTGTGTTCGGGGCCTTCCATGGCTCAATGGATGTTGCAATGAACGCCTGGGCGGCCGAGGTCGAACAGGCCTATGACAAGCCGGTCATGTCGTCCTTTCACGCGATGTGGAGCCTTGGGGCCGGACTGGGGGCGCTCAGCGGATATGGTGCCGTGCAGATGGGGCTGTCGGTGTTGCAGCACTTTCTGCTGGCGGGCGGCGTTGTTGTCGCGCTTGCGCTTGCTTTGTCCTGGGTGAGCTGGACGTCGAAACGATCGGCTTCGAAACCGGGGTCGGTGTTCGCTTTGCCGTCGGGTGCCCTGATCCTTGCGGGTTTCACTGCGCTGTGCGGCGCTTTGGGCGAAGGGGCCGTTGCGGATTGGAGCGCGATCTTCCTGCGCGACGTCACCGGCGCGGCTGAGAGTATCGCGGCGTTGGGCTATGCGGTCTTCTCTGTCACGATGGTTGCGTTCCGGCTTGCGGGCGGGGTGGTGATCGCGCGGTTCGGACCGGTTGCGACGGCACGATTTGGGGGCGTTTGCGCCGCGCTGGGCGTGTTTGGCGTGGTATCGGCCGGAGAGGCCGGATTGGCTTTGGCAGGCTTTGCCCTGATGGGCGTGGGTTATGCGGTGATCATGCCGCTGGCCTTTAGCCGCGCGGCCAACGACCCGCATGTGCCGCCGGGGCAGGCGATCGCAAGCGTGGCGACTTTGGGGTACGGAGGGTTGTTGATCGGGCCGCCCCTGATCGGGTTTCTGGCCGAGTTGATGACGCTGAGGCTGGCCTTTGCGGTTCTTTTGCCGCTGGCCGTTCTGATCATCGTGTTGGCCGGCGCGCTGAAGCGCGCCGACTAAGTTTGATTAACGTCCGCGAATACGCGGATCCAGCGCGTCGCGCAGGCCGTCACCGAGATAGTTGACGCTGAGAACGGTCAGCGAGATCGCCAGTCCGGGCCAGAACACACGCTCGGGGTATTGCTGCAGATAGTCGACTCCATCGAACAGCAGGCGGCCCCAGGTCGGAAAGTCCGGCGGGAAGCCGAGACCGAGGAACGACAACGCGCTTTCAGTGATGATCGCAGTCGCAATCCCCAATGTCGCCGAGACCATGATCGGAGACAGCACGTTCGGCAGGATGTGCCGGGTGATGATCTGGCTATTGCTGGTGCCGATGGACCGGGCGGCCAGAACGAATTCACGCTCCTTGATGGCCAGCACATCACCACGCACGATCCGCGCTGTGGGCATCCACGAGGTGATGCCGATGGCGCAGACGATCAGGATGAAGATCCCGCGCTCCAACCCGAAGGCGGCAGATAGCGGTTCGCGGAAGAGCAGCATCATGACCAGCAGTAGCGGTAGCAACGGCAATGCCAGGAACAGATCGGTCAGGCGCATCAATGGGCCGTCAAGGCGTCGGAAGAACCCTGCCAGAACACCGATGAATGAGCCCAGAAACAGCGCCAACAGCATTGCGGTGATGCCGACTGACACCGATGTCTGACCACCTGACATCATGCGAGCAAGGATATCTCGGCCCAACTGGTCGGTGCCGAAGGGATGCGCAAGGCTCGGCCCTTGGTTGCGTGACCGGATGTCGATCTGCGTCGGGTCGATGGTCCAAATATACGGCCCGAGATACACTGCGGCGACGATGAAGATGAACAGGACTGCTCCGATCATCGCGCCTTTGTGGGTTTTGAACTGATCCCAAACATCGCGCCACTGGCTGCGGGGTGGGGTGGCCAGTTCTTCCATCACATCGGTGGTGGGCAGTGCGGTCGATGCGGGTGCGAGCCCTTCATCCGGGACCAGCGTATCGGTACGATCATGATCAGTCATAACGAATCCTCGGGTCCAGGATGCCGTAGAGAACATCGGCGATCAGGTTGAACAGCACGATCAGCACGGCAAAGATGAAGGTCAGGGTTTGCACCATTGGTAGGTCATTGGCCTGAATGGCGCCGATCAGCAATTGGCCGATGCCGTTCACTTTGAACACCTGCTCGGTGATGATGGCGCCGCCAAAGATGGCCGGAATACCCAGCGCGATCACGGTGACCACGGGGATCATCGAATTGCGCAGAACGTGAACCATGACCACAGTGTACTCGCTGAGACCCTTGGCGCGGGCGGTACGGACGTAATCCTGATTAAGGTTGTCCAGCATCGAGGCGCGCATGAACCGGCTCAGCTGCGCGGTGATCTGCAGCGCCAGAACCATGACCGGCATGATCATCTGTTTCAACTGCACAACAAAGCTGTCCCAGCTGTTTACCACATGCGTGGTGTCATAGATCGACGGGAACCAGCCCAACTGGACTGAGAAGATCACAATCACCAGCACGCCCGAGAAGAACGGCGGGACCGAGAAGCCGACCATCGACACGAACGTACCCATCTGGTCGAACCAAGAATACTGGCGATAGGCTGAATAGATGCCGATGGGCAGGGCGATCAGGATGGCGACGACATAAGCGGTGCCAACAACCCACAGGGTCTGCGGGATACGCTGAACGACGATGTCCATAACGGGCGAACGGGTTTGCCACGAAATCACGCGCAGATCACCTTCCGAAAAGGTGGTGCCGAACATCGCGTCGATCAGAACCTGTGGTTCGATCCAGAAGAACTGCACGATCCATTTCCAGAACCGGATATGCATCGGCTGGCCGAGGCCAAGCGCCTCGCGCATCTTCTCTTTGACTTCGGGGGGGACGGTGAGCGGGACCTGCGCCATCGGATCGCCGGGTGCGAGTTCGAGGAGCAGGAAGATGACGAGACTGATGAACAGCAACGTGGGTACGGCCAACACCAGTCGTCTGACTGTAAAATTAAGCATTAAGAGGCGCCTTTATATGCGTCTTCTTGTTGGAGTGGTGTGCAATTGACCGCGCCCCGAAGATCGGGGCGCGGCCTTGCAGGATTAACGCTTAGGAACCGGTCTTGCGGTACCAGTCCGCAATGTTCCACAGCTCGCTGTCCCAAACGTTCAGGACAACACCACCCAGCGTGTTTGCATGCGCCGACAGACGACCACGGTGCACCAGCGGGATCATTCCGCCATTTTCAACCATGATGTCGTTCAGCTGACGCGCGATCTGCGCGCGCTCATCCGCACCTGCGGTTTCGGCCAGCTTGCCATGCAGCTTGTCGAACTCTTCGTTGCAGAAACGGCTGATGTTCTCGCCCTGCCACTGGCTTTCAGGCTTGGGTGCCTTGTCGCACAGGCCGTTGCCCAGATAGGACTGCGGGTCAGTGCCGTTGAAGGTGTTGGCATACATTTCAACGTCGGCATAGAACTTCTGGAAGGTGTCAGGCGAACCCGGATCACCACCAAAGAAGACCGAAGCATTGATGTTGCGCAGCTCAGTTTCGATACCGATTTGGCTCCACCATTCTTTGATCAGCGCCTGGAAGTCCTGGCGAACTGCGTTGGTCGATGTCTGATAGACAATCTTCAGCGGTACACCGTCTTTTTCACGGATGCCATCGCCATCGGAATCTACGATACCCGCGTCATCCAGAAGCTTCTTGGCACCTTCGATATCTTGAGTATCGCAGCTGAATGTGTCGGAATTCACCGCGGCAGGCGCAGGTACCCAGTTGCAGGTAACCTTACCGGCCTGACCGTAGCCGATTTCAACCAGCAGCGGCCGGTCGATGGCCAGCGACATGGCCTTGTAAACAGCAGGGTCCTGCAGGAACGGGTGCGGATGCGTTGCAGTCGAACGCTCGCCCTCCGGCAGATCTGGCGACGGGTTGGTCTGGTTCAGCATGATGCGTTCCACCAGCGGGCCGAAGCCTGCGACCGGAGTACCTTTGCCGCCTTCCTGCATCTGCGCGATTACTTCAGGCGCAAGCTGCAAGTTCCAGGCATAGTCAAATTCGCCGGTTTCCATGACCGCACGACCAGCAGCAGTTGCATCGCCACCGCCTTTGAATGTTACCGTTGCGAACGCAGGCTTTGCCGGGTCACGGTAGTTATCATTGGCCTTGAAAGTGATCACGTCATTCGGCTTGAATTCGGTGACAACAAATGGGCCTGTGCCGATCGGGTTAAAGTTCTGCTCGGTGCATTCGGGCGCTTTGGCTCCCATGCAATCCGCGAACTGTGCTGCCTGGATGATCGGGCTCTCACCACCCACGAACGGGCCGTAAGGGAACGGGGTCGGCGCATCGAATGTGACTTTGACGGTCAGATCATCGACAGCTTCGACATTGGTGACACCTTCAAATTTGGTCACCTGCGCACAACCGCCTTCTGGGTCCATGCAATAGTTTGCAGTGAACACAACATCAGCGGAGGTGAATGGCGTGCCGTCTGACCAGGTGATTCCCGGCGCGATTTTCCAAGTGATCGAGGTCAGGTCTTCGCTGACGCCACCATTTGCAACTGTCGGAATTTCGGATGCCAGGAACGGAACCATTTCGCCATCTTGATTGTACCGGGCGAGCGGCTCAATCACTAGCGACGCGGATTCCACATCCTTGGTGCCACCCGAAAGGAACGGGTTCAGGATCGATGGGGCTTGCCAGTAAATGATGCTGACATTGCCGTCCGATCCACGCTCGGCCATGGCCATCGGGGCCATTGCCGTGCTTGCAATCGCACCAAGCAAAAGGGTTTTGATTTTCATCATACACTCCATGTTGGACACATACGTGTCTCGATTATCTCCGCGATGCCCGCGGGTTAGGCGTGGCCGTCAAAAGGGATAAGGATTTGGAATCAAACGGAAACGACTGTATCGCCTTCGTGTATTCAGACCTCTCCCCAGAACGGTTACGCGGCGTATCGAAACAGAGTTTTGGAAAATTGCAAGCCTTGCCTTGCGAAATTTGACCTATCGGTTTGACTTTTCACATCTGCCCGCCTTAGCGTTTGGCACCCAATCCGAAAAGCCGCCAAGGGGAGAGCGCGCGTGCTGGATCAGCCAATTGCCCAGATCAAAAAACTGCGGGTCGAATTTCAAACTAAAGATGGCCCAGTGGTGGGCGTCGAGGACGTCTCGTTCGAGGTTAACCCAGGCGAAACCGTCTGTATCGTGGGCGAATCGGGGTCGGGCAAATCAGTCTCATCTCTATCGCTGATGCGCTTGGTCGAGTTCGGCGGCGGTGAAATTGCTGGCGGACAACTGCTTTTCGATCGCCGCGGCGGCGAGGAAATGGATCTGTCCCACGCCGATCAAGATCTGATGAAGCAGATTCGCGGAAATGAGATCGGAATGATCTTTCAGGAGCCGATGACGGCCTTGAACCCGGTTTTCACCGTCGGACGGCAGCTCACCGAAGGATTGCGAATCCACAAGGACATGAACAAAGCGCAGGCCGAAGAGCGCGCGCTAGAACTATTGCGTCAGGTGCGCATCCCCGAGCCCGAGCGACGTTTGAAGCAATATCCGCATGAACTGTCCGGTGGCATGCGCCAGCGTGTGGTGATCGCCATGGCCATGGCGTGTGAGCCTCGCCTGCTGATTGCGGACGAGCCCACCACCGCGCTGGATGTGACCATTCAGGCCGAGATTCTGGCGCTGATGGACCGCCTCAAGCGCGAGACCGGAACGGCAGTAATGTTTATCACCCATGACATGGCTGTGGTCGCGCAGATGGCGGACCGCGTGGTGGTTATGTTCCGCGGCAACAAGGTCGAGGAAGGCACCGTCAAAGAAATCTTCGAAAACCCGCAGCACGATTACACCAAGGCGTTGCTGGCGGCGGTTCCGAAATTGGGCGAGATGCAGGGCAAAGCCGCGCCCGAGCCAATGAAACTGCTGGGTGAGGAAGGCCAGAAGATCGCTCCGATCCCGGGCACGAACGAAGTGTTGCTGACGGTCAAGAACCTGACCACGCGATTTGCGGTGAAAGGCGGATTGCTGCGCCGGACCATCTCGAACGTGCATGCAGTCGAAGATGTCTCGTTCACGCTGAACCGGGGGCAGACACTCAGCCTCGTGGGCGAATCTGGGTGCGGCAAGTCGTCGGCAGGGCGCTCGATCCTGCGATTGGTGGAGCCGATGGCGGGTGAGGTTGATCTGGACGGTGTCGACATCATGAAGCTGGACCAGGCCGGCCTGCGCAAAGCGCGGCTGGACATGCAGATGATCTTTCAGGATCCGTTCGCCTCGCTAAACCCTCAGATGCAGTTGGTTGATCAGGTCGCTGAACCGATGCGGAACTATGGGGTTGCCTCGGGGTCAGAACTGCAGGACCGCGTGGCGCAACTGTTCGACAAGGTGCAACTGCCGCGCAGCTTCATGCGCCGCTTCCCGCATGAGATGTCGGGTGGTCAGCGGCAACGGATTGCGATTGCGCGAGCACTGGCGCTGAATCCCAAGCTAATCATCGCGGATGAGGCCGTTTCGGCGCTGGACGTCTCGGTTCAGGCGCAGGTGCTGAATCTGATGATGGAGCTGCAGTCCGAGCTTGGCCTCAGCTATCTGTTCATCAGCCATGACATGGCGGTGGTCGAGAGGGTTAGTCACCATGTCGGTGTGATGTATCTGGGCCGCATTGTCGAACTGGGCCCGCGTGCTCGGGTTTTTGAGAACCCACAGCACCCTTATACGCAGGCACTGATGAAGGCGGTACCAATTGCCGACCCGAACAAGCGCAAGTCGGAAAAAGACTTGAACTTCAAACCGATCCCGTCGCCAATTCATCCAATTGGATACGCGCCCGAACCCTCGCAATACAACGAGGTTGAACCGGGCCATTTTGTTTTGACCACTGACAGCGGATATTGACCCTCATGGCTGAGCGCCTGTCTCCGCTAGAGATCATGACTAAGCTGATCTCATTCCCGACTGTCAGTCGCGATACGAATTTACCGCTGGTGGATTGGGTCGAGGCGTATCTGCAAAGCCACGGGATCGAACCGCATCGTTGGCCTGATCCGGATCAGCCGCATAAGGCGGCTCTGTTCGCGCATGTCGGCCCGTGGGAAGAGGGCGCGATTGTCCTATCAGGTCACACTGATGTTGTTCCCATCGATGGCCAGCCCTGGGACACCGATCCTTTCGTTGTGACCGAGAAAGACGGCAAATACTTCGGTCGCGGTACTTGCGACATGAAGGGGTTCGACGCTCTGGCGATTTGGGCTTTGGTCGAGGCACATCATTCAGGTATCAAACGTCCGCTTCAACTGACGCTGAGCTTTGATGAAGAGGTCGGATGCACCGGCGCGCCGCCAATGATCGCTCGCATGCAGGACGTATTACCCAAGGGCTCGGCTGTGATTGTGGGTGAACCTTCGATGATGCGGGCCGTTACAGGCCATAAGGGCGGGTTCGGCTATGACACTCATATCGTTGGCTTTGAGGTGCATAGCTCGATCATGCATACGGGTGTCAACGCAATTATGGAGGCCGCGCCGCTGATCAATTGGGCCAACCAGCGCAATGCCGAGAGCATGGCGGCACAACCTTCGGATATTGCAGCGGTCTTCGACCCCCCTTGGACAACCTGCCACGTGGGAATGATTGAAGGCGGAACCGCGCATAATATCACCGCCAAAGACTGTCGCTTTATGATGGATTTCCGCACCGTTCCGGACGATAAAAAATCGGTCTGGCAGAAGGCCTATTTCGATAGGGTTCGTGAGGTCGAGGCGCGGATGCAAGCGGTTCATCCCGATGCCCGGATCGAGCTGTCCGAGCATTTTTCGATCCCAGGTCTTGTGCCTGAAGAAGATGGCGAGGCCGAGACGCTGGTGCGCGCGCTCACCGGTGACAATGCGACACATGTGGTAAGCTATGGCACTGAGGCGGGGCAGTTTCAGGAAGCCGGTTATTCCGCTGTTATCTGCGGCCCCGGTGATATCGCGCAGGCCCATCAGCCGAATGAGTTCATTACGATTTCTCAATTCAACGCAGGTCAAAAATTCATGGAGCGTCTGGTAAAGAGGCTCTGCGAATAACATCTCAAAGGAGAGGTTAAAGATGCCCGTCAAGAACCGGCTCGCCGAAATGCATGGCGAGATCACCAAATGGCGTCGTCACCTGCATATGCATCCCGAGCTGATGTATGATGTGGAGGAAACGGCAGGGTTTGTGGTCGACCGACTGAAGGAGTTCGGTGTGGATGACATCGCGCCCGGCATCGGCAAGACTGGCGTGGTTGCCGTCATCAAGGGACGTCAGGATACACTAGGCCGTGTTATCGGGCTGCGTGCCGACATGGATGCGCTGCCCATAGAAGAGGCGACGGGGCTGGACTATGCTTCGACCGTTTCTGGTAAGATGCATGCCTGTGGTCATGACGGTCATACCTCGATGCTGTTGGGCGCCGCGCAGTATCTGGCCGAGACGAGGAATTTTGACGGTACCGTTGTGTTGATTTTCCAGCCTGCCGAAGAAGGCGGGGCAGGTGGTCTGGCCATGTGTCAGGACGGGCTGATGGAGCGCTGGGGTATTCAAGAAGTCTATGGCATGCACAACATGCCGGGAATGCCGGTTGGTGAGTTTGCCATTCGACCAGGCGCATTGCTGGCTTCTTCGGATGAATTCGAAATTGTTGTAACGGGTAAAGGCGGTCATGCTGCCGCCCCGCATGAGGCGGTAGATACAACGCTGATTGCGTCGCACATTGTTGTAGCTTTGCAATCAGTGGTGTCGCGTACCGTGGACCCTATCAAAAGGGTGGTGCTGACCGTCGGGACATTTGAAACCGATAGTGTGGCCTCGAATGTGATTGCCCATACGGTGCGGTTGCGGGGAACTGTTCGCACACTTGACCCAGAATATCGAAAGGTCGCTGAAGAACGCGTGCGCCGGATCGCCGAGGACACTGCCTCGGCCTTTGGAGCTTCGGCTAAGATGACGTGGACACCGGGCTATCCGGTGACGGTGAATTCGGACGATGAAACCATCTATGCTGCTGAGGCCGCGCAGGCCGTGGCAGGCAAGGTCAATGACAGCACCGATCCAATCATGCCGTCAGAAGATTTTGCTTACATGCTTGAAGAACGGCCCGGAGCCTACATCTTTATCGGAAACGGGGACACGGCCATGTGCCATCACCCGGAATACAACTTCGACGACGACGCCATTCCCGCCGGTTGCAGCTGGTTTGCAGAGCTGGTGGAACGACGATTACCCGTCGCCTGATTTGGGAGGATCAGATGCCAATCAAGAACCGACTTGCCGAAATGCACGAAGAAATCACCGGTTGGCGGCGGGATATTCATCAACATCCTGAGATCCTCTATGACACCCACCGCACCAGCGCCTTGGTGGCTGAAAAGCTGAAAGAGTTCGGTTGCGATGAGGTTGTGACGGGCATTGGCCGCACCGGTGTTGTTGGCGTCATCAAGGGCAAGACCGACACGCAGGGTCGTGTGATCGGCCTGCGTGCCGATATGGACGCGCTGCCGATGCAGGAGCAGACGGGCCTTGATTATGCCTCGAAAACCGATGGCGCCATGCATGCCTGTGGCCATGATGGCCATACGGCGATGGTGTTGGGCGCGGCGAAATATTTGTCTGAGACGCGGAACTTCGACGGCACGGCCATTGTGATCTTCCAACCAGCGGAAGAAGGCGGCAATGGGGCCGAAGCGATGTGCAAAGACGGTCTGATGGATCGGTTCGGCATTCAGGAAGTCTATGCCATGCACAATGTGCCAGGTGTGCCGACGGGGCAGTTCGCGATCCGGACTGGCCCGCTGCTGGCGGCTGCGGATGAGTTCGACATTCATCTGGAAGGTCGAGGCGGCCACGCGGCGAAACCGCATGAAACAATTGATACTACAGTAATGTTGTCGCAACTGATCGTGGCACTTCAAACCATCGTGTCGCGTAACGCGGACCCTATTTTGCAGGCGGTTCTGTCTGTGACTTCGGTCGAGACCTCATCCAAAGCGTTCAATGTGATCCCTCAATCGGCGCAGGTGCGCGGTACTGTACGAACGCATTCGAACGAAATGCGCGACCTGATCGAGACGCGGCTAAGCGAGGTGGCTGAGGGTATTGCTGAAACCTTCGGTGGCACTGTCAAAGTCTCATACACGCGTGGAGTTCCGGTGACGATCAACGCCGAAGAACAGACGGAATTTGCCGCTGAGGCCGCCATTTCCGTAGGTGGCAGCTGTGATGAAGCGCCCATGGTGATGGGTGGCGAAGATTTCTCGTTCATGCTGGAAGAACGCCCCGGAGCGTTCATCGTGCTGGGCAATGGCGACAGCGCCGGGCTGCACCACCCTGAATACAATTTTAACGATGAGATCATCCCGATGGGATGCTCATGGTTTGCCGAAATGGTCGAGCGCCGGATGCCGGCGGCTTGAATTAGGAGAGAGAAGACATGCCAGTTAAGAACCGCTTTGCCGAATTGCAGGCCGAAATCACCGAATGGCGACGGGATATTCATGAAAACCCCGAGATTCTGTTTGAAACCCACCGCACCAGTGCTTTGGTCGCGGACAAACTGAAAGAGTTCGGCTGCGACGAGGTCGTTGCCGGGATCGGTCGCACCGGGGTTGTCGGTGTGATCAAGGGCAAATCAGACTCGAGTGGCAAAGTCATCGGTCTGCGTGCTGATATGGATGCGCTGCCGATTCACGAGGCGACGGGGTTGGATTACGCCTCGAAAACCGATGGGGCGATGCATGCTTGTGGCCATGATGGACATACGGCGATGCTGCTCGGGGCGGCGAAATACCTTTCGGAAACGCGTAATTTTGACGGTACTGTAGTGGTGATCTTCCAGCCCGCTGAAGAAGGTGGCGGCGGTGGTCGCGAAATGTGCGAAGACGGCATGATGGCGCGCTGGAACATTCAGGAAGTCTACGGCATGCACAACTGGCCGGGCCGTCCGGTCGGCAGCTTCTCGATCCGTCCGGGTTCGTTCTTTGCCGCGACCGATCAGTTCGACATCACCTTTGAAGGACGCGGTGGCCACGCCGCGAAACCGCAGGAGACCGTGGATACGACCGTGATGACCGCGCAGGCGGTTCTGGCGTTGCAGACGATTGCCTCGCGCAATGCCGACCCGATCGATCAGGTCGTGGTGTCTGTGACATCATTCGAGACATCCTCGAAGGCGTTCAATGTCATTCCTCAAACTGTGCAGATCAAAGGCACCGTACGTACCATGAGCAAAGAGATGCGCGATCTTGCCGAGAAACGGATCAACGAGATTTGCGCAGGAGTTGCAGCGACCTTTGGTGGCACGGCGGATGTGACCTATATTCGTGGCTATCCGGTGATGGTGAACAGTGACGAGCAGACCGATTTCGCGGCCGAGGTGGCGAAATCGGTCTCGGGCAGCTGTGACGAGGCGCCCCTTGTCATGGGGGGTGAGGATTTTGCCTTTATGCTCGAAGAGCGTCCGGGGGCTTATATTCTGGTGGGCAATGGAGATACGGCCATGGTTCATCATCCCGAGTATAATTTCAACGACGAGGCTATTCCTGCCGGGTGTAGTTGGTGGGCCGAGATTGTTGAGCAGCGGATGCCTGCTGCTTGATGGGAAGGGTGGGGGCTCTGCCCCCACGCCCCCGAGATATTTTTAGCCAGATGAAGAGGGATCAGTGTGTTTTGTCAGCCGAGAGACAGGCGGGAGCAGAGCGTTTCGATCACCGCATCCAACGCCGAACTCTGTGTTTTCACGCAGGCATCGGCTGCCATTCGAGCGGTGTGCAGTTCGGCTTTGTCCGACAGCCAGAGGGTGACGGCATCTGACAATGCGTTGGCCGAGTTGATCCGGACGGCGCCGCCTGTTTTGATGAGCGGCTCAAATGTCTCGGCAAAATTGAAATAGCCGGGACCGGTGATCACCGCAGCCCCCGCCTGAACCGGTTCGAACGGGTTGTGGCCGCCGATCTCTTTCAGCGACCCCCCCAGGAAAACAATGGGGCAGAGGGCGTACCAGGTTCCGGTTTCACCCAATGTATCCGCGACATAGACCTGTATGTCTGATGTTATCTGTTGGTCAGCGCTGCGTCGTGCATGCGAAAGACCAGCATCACTCACCAATTTAGCAACGTCGTCTCCACGCTCCGGATGGCGAGGGATCAGCAGCAGTAACAAGTCGGGCCAGCGCTGCAGCAACGTTTTGTGGGCTGCCAGAACCGTTTCTTCTTCCCCTGCATGGGTCGAACTGGCAATCCACAGAGAGCGATCATTTATCTGAACCTGTGTTTTGGTCAGGACCTTCTGATCCACAGGCAGCGGGTCAGACATGGCCTTGAGGTTGGTGCCGGGTTGGACGCGCTCAGCATCAGCGCCCATGGCGATCAGGTTATCGGCTGTTTTGGAGTTTTGCGTTAGGAATACCTTGAAATGATCCAGAATGAAGCGCGCAGTATTGGGGCGCTTATTCCAACCGTCTACCGACTTGTCCGACAGCCGGGCATTCAAGAGCGCCAGTGGCGTGCCGCGATTTGCGGCCTCTACGACCAGGCGAGGCCAGATTTCACTTTCTACAAAGATGCCTGCATCGGGTTTCCAGTGGTCCAGAAACTCGCGCACCGGAGCGGCGCTGTCCAATGGCGGATACTGGTGGCGCGTCCGGGCAGGCAAGCGCTTAGCAATCAACGTCGCCGAGGTCGGGGTGCCTGAGGTGATGAGAAACTCAGCATTCGGCAGGCGCTGCCCCAGACGGTTGATCAGGCTTAGAACCGATAGGCTTTCACCCACACTGGCCGCGTGAAACCAGATCAGCTGCCCATTTGGGCGCGGCAAACTGGCATGGCCAAGCCGTTCTTGCTGGCGGCTTTCGGGAACACCCGCAGCGTGTAGTTTGTTGCGTACTTTCCGCCAAATCAGGGGTTCGGCAATAGATATGAGACCGCAGTACAGTTTGTACAGCAGCGTCGGCTGCGCGCATCTATCGGGCATCTCAGCCGCCCGTATGACTCATGTGGCGGCTCATCTGACCGTCGACGGCTTGCCGGGAATAGTCGAAATCATGGCCCTTGGGCTTGAGATTGATGGCTGCGCGGATCGCGTCTTCCAACGGTTTCTCGGTATCGGGATGATCGCGCAGGGGTGCGCGCAGATCAGCCATATCTTCCTGGCCAAGGCACATGTAGATCTCACCAGTGCAGGTCAGGCGCACGCGGTTGCAGCTTTCGCAGAAGTTATGGCTGAGTGGCGTTATGAAACCGATCTTTTGACCGGTCTCTTCAAGCCTGACATACCGCGCCGGGCCACCTGTCCGTTCGGCCAGATCAGTGACCGTATAGTGGTTCTGGTATTCCTTGCGGACGTCCTTGAGCGACCAATACTGATCCAGCCGGTCTTCGTTGCCTATGTCGCCCATGGGCATCACCTCGATCCAGGTCAGATCCATATCACGTTCGGCACACCATTCGGTGATCTTGGGTAGCTCGGGCTCGTTGAACCCTTTCAGAGCGACAGCGTTGATCTTGATCCGCAGGCCAGCCTTCTGCGCTGCGTCAATGCCGTTCAGTACCTGTTTCAGGCGGCCCCATCGGGTGACCTTGGCAAATTTGTCTTCATCCAGCGTATCGAGCGATACATTCACGCGCCGCACGCCCGCTGCGTAAAGATCATCCGCAAATCGGTGCAATTGTGATCCGTTGGTTGTCAGCGTCAACTCCTTCAGGGCGCCGCTGTCCAGATGTCGGGTCATGCTGTTGAAGAATGACATGATGTTTCGCCTAACCAGTGGTTCGCCCCCGGTGATGCGCAATTTCTCGACGCCCAAATTGACGAAAGTCGTGCACATACGATCCAACTCTTCCAGAGTCAGAAGGTCTTTCTTGGGAAGAAACTTCATATCTTCGGACATGCAGTAGACGCAGCGGAAATCGCAGCGATCCGTAACGGAGACGCGAAGATAGGTGATGGCGCGGGCAAAAGGGTCTATAAGCGGAGCTGTCATGGCTCATAGGTAAAGCGGAGGCATGTTCGCGGCAAGTGCCATCTGCGTTTTGGACTGGTACCGTTAGGCGCAGCGCTCTAGGTTTTGTGTTATGAAATATGCTTTGGTTTTAGCTTTTAGCCTCGTTGCCGGTTGCGATGCCGTTCGGTCCACGACGGATCGGGTGTTCGGAAGTTCATCCAACGAGACGGCGGCTGAACCCGTTACAGCAGAGGCGACGGAGGTAACTCCTGAACCTGTGGCTGCCGCAGGGTGGTCTGGCGCCAAAACGACCGTTGCCGGGCTGGGCGATCCCAACACACCGGGGCGCTGGTTGCAGACGCCTCTGGTACAAACTGAAATCAACGGCCGCGTGGTTGTGCCGCGCACGGGTGCGCAGGCCTATGTCACGCTTGTTCCCGCACCAGGCCCCGAAGGCGGTGGCGGACGGCTGTCGCTTGAAGCCATGCGCGCGCTGTTGGTGCCATATGACGAGTTGGTGGAACTGGAAGTCTATTCCGACTGAGCGCGCAGGTATTTCCCAGCCTCTTTGCGGGCAAAGGGTTTCATGTTTGCGCCGTGCGTTTCCAGAAACGCGACTACGCGCTCTGGATCATGCTTTGACAATTCGCGCAGCCACCATGCGATGGCCTTCTGGATAAACCATTCCCGATCGGAGACATACGTGGCAGCCCAGCCGAGTATACGGTCGCGGCATGCCAGGTCTTCCGGTTTGGGATGGTTCTGTTTGGTCCAGGGCAAGGTGCCGACCAGCGCGGCGCGTTTGGTCCACATGTGGCCCGACGTGGTCCAACGTTCGACCTGATCCAGCCGGGTTGGATCAGCCGAAAGGCGCTTTTGCATCGCCATACAGGCATGATCGGCCACTGCCCAGGCGTCAAAATCCGGTAGCCAGCTTTGCAGCAGGTCCCACACCGCGTCATCCGGTCGGATACGGGCTTGGGTCAGCAGCTTTGCTGCCGCGACCCGCGCTTCATGAATGTTGGTCTGCCATAAGCCATCGGCGACAGCGATGCGGTCGATGACTTCAAGTTCGCGCCGCCAAGCCTTGGTCAGATCATTCAAAACCGGGTTCGGAACGCCCAGATAGGTGCGGTCTACCTTATGGTAGGCCGCCACCTGTTCTGCGCGTTCGGGATCGGCATGGGCTTTGATCTGATCCAGATAGGCTTGCATGCCTGATCACTCAACCGTGACGGATTTTGCCAGATTACGGGGCTGATCAACATCTGTGCCTTTGGCCACCGCCGTGTGGTAGGCTAGCAATTGCGCGGGCACCGAATAGAGAATCGGGGCAAGGCTGGTGTGCACATGTGGCATACGGATCGTACTCCAAACTCCATCTTCTGCCTCAGCGATACCGTCATCATCCGAGACAAGTACAACCTTGCCCTTGCGCGCCATCACCTCCTGCATGTTCGAAACTGTCTTGTCGAAAACTGCGTCGCGTGGTGCCATGACAACAACCGGCATATGCTTGTCGATCAGGGCGATGGGGCCGTGCTTCAACTCACCCGAGGCATAGCCTTCGGCGTGGATATAGCTGATTTCCTTGAGTTTCAGCGCGCCTTCCATCGCCAGCGGGTACATGAGGCCACGGCCCAGGAACAGCACGTCGCGCGCTTCGGACAGGCGTTGGGCGGATTGGCGAATAGCGTCGTTCTGATCCAGCGCAGCATTCAGAACAGTCGGCAAACCGCGAAGGGCGGCCGCGTGATCGGCGATCTCTTCATCGCTAAGCGTGCCTCGATCTGCAGCGGCCTTGAGAGCAAGCATCAGCAACACGCTAAGCTGACAGGTGAACGCCTTGGTCGAAGCAACACCGATCTCAACACCCGCATGGATCGGCAACGCCACATCGCTTTCGCGCGCAATCGAGCTTTCCGCGACATTCACGACCGAGACAATCTTGTCCGCCTTGCCCTCGCAAAAGCGCAGGGCAGCAAGCGTGTCGGCGGTTTCGCCCGACTGGCTTACGAACAGCGCCAACGTCCGGTCAGAGATGGGAGGTTCGCGATAGCGGAACTCGCTGGCGATATCGACTTCAACCGGCATCTTGGCCAGCTGCTCGAACCAGTATTTCGCCGTCAGGCAGGCATAGAATGCGGTGCCGCAAGCCACCATGGTCAGACGGTCCAGCTTGGTGAAATCCAGACCGTCACCGGGCAATACGACCTGATCGCCTGCGGTCGGAAGATACGAGCGGATGGCTTCGGCCACCACAACAGGCTGTTCGGCAATTTCCTTGGCCATATAATGCTTGTGGCCGCCTTTGTCGGCACGGGTCTGATCGATTTGAATTTGCCGAATTTCGCGGTTGGCAAGCTCTCCCGATTCGGTTCGAATCTCAAGCGACGTGCGGGTCAGAACCGCACGGTCCCCTTCCTCAAGGTATGTAATACGATCAGTCAAAGGCGCCAGAGCGATTGCGTCAGACCCGACAAACATCTCACCGTCGCCGTGACCAATTGCCAGGGGTGAACCCTTGCGCGCTGCGACAATCAGGTCTTCTTGACCGTCGAACAGAAAGGCGAGCGCAAATGCACCTTTGAGTCGATCAATGGTTTTAAACGCGGCGTCGACCGGAGACAGCCCTTCGGACATGTAGCGTTCCGTCATCAGGGCAACGGTTTCAGTGTCGGTATCCGTCACGAAACCGACCCCATTCTCGGCCAGTTCGGCCCGCAGTTCACGATAGTTTTCAACGATGCCGTTGTGCACTACGGCGACAGGCCCGGCCTTGTGCGGATGTGCATTGTTAACCGATGGGGCACCATGGGTGGCCCAGCGTGTGTGACCGATACCGGATTTACCTGGAAGGGGGTTATGAACCAGAAGGTCGCTTAGGTTCACCAACTTGCCGACGGCCCGTCGGCGGCCCAAAGCGCCATCGTTCACGGTCGCAATACCGGCGCTGTCATAACCGCGATACTCAAGCCGCTTCAGTGCTTCGACCAGGATAGGGGCAGCTTCGTGACTGCCCAGAACACCAACAATTCCACACATAACTCAGGCTCCTTTGTCGCGGCGAGCCTTCTTCGCCTTCAACATTTCAAACAATTTACGCGCATAGCCGGGTTTGTTTTCCTGCTTGGAACGCGCTACGGCCAATGCGTCTGGCTCAATATCCTTGGTCACTACGGTCCCCGTGGCGGTCATCGCGCCATCACCCAGAGTGACCGGTGCCACCAGCATCGTGTTCGATCCAATGAACACGTTTTCCCCGATGGTTGTTTTATGCTTCATCACGCCATCATAGTTACATGTGATGGTTCCCGCGCCGATATTGGTCGCCGCCCCGACCGAAGCGTCGCCGATATAGCTAAGGTGATTCACCTTTGCGCCTTCGGCGATTTCGGCATTTTTGATCTCGACAAAGTTGCCAATTTTGGCGTTTTCAGCCAGCTCTGTACCCGGACGCAGCCGGGCATAGGGTCCGACCACCGAACCTCGGCTAACATGGCAGCCTTCGAGATGTGAAAACGCCCGGATCGTTGCGCCGCTTTCCACGGTCACTCCGGGGCCGAAAACCACATTGGGTTCAATGACGGTGTCGCGGCCAATGACGGTATCTGCGGCCAGATACACGGTTTCAGGGGCCATCAGAGTGACTCCCAGATCCAGCAATGCAGACCGTGCTTGCACCTGAAACACCGCATCAGCCGCCGCCAGGTCAGTGCGCGAATTGATGCCCAGCGTCTGAGCTTCGTCGCAGGCAACCGCAGTTACGGACAGCCCTTGGCGGCGGGCGATCTCGACTACGTCGGTCAGATAGTATTCACCCGAAGCGTTATCATTGCCAACTGCATCGATCAGTGAGAACAAGGTCTCGGAATCGCATGCCAAAAGTCCTGAGTTACAGAAGGTTATAGTGCGCTCTTCATCTGTGGCATCCTTGAATTCGACGATCCGCTCTAGGGCGTCCCCGTTCATCACAAGGCGGCCATAACGGGCGGGGTCTGCAGCTTCGAATCCAAGAATGACCAGATCGTTTTTTGCGCGCGCTTCGATCATCCGCTGCAGGGTGTCGGGCTGTAGAAACGGGGTGTCACCATAGAGGACGACCACATCCCCCTGAAAGCCCTCCAGCGCTGCACGCGCCTGCGCAACCGCGTGGGCGGTGCCAAGTTGTTCTTCCTGCACCGCAATGCTGGCGTTTTCATCTTCGGCTTCAGCCACACGCGCGACTGCTTCCGCACCGTGGCCGGTAACAATCACCGTGCGCTCGGGCGACAGGACAGCACCGGCGCGCATGGCGTGAACCAGCATTGGGGCCTGAGCGATCGGATGCAGGACTTTGGGAATATCAGAGTTCATCCTTGTGCCTTTTCCGGCGGCAAGAATGACAAGGGCAGTGCTCATGAAATCGTTTTCTCTTTTGTTTTGTCGCCGCCCGTTTTATCCGCTGTGGGCAAAGGCGCAAGCGGTTCAGCCATCAAAGAAGATTGCCGTTTGCAACACGACATGGCGGAATCCCGCCGGTTCAAGAGGTGAGCATGCGAACGGTAATCTTTGATCTGGATGGAACTTTGGCGGATACATCTGGTGATTTGCTGGCCGCTGCAAACCATTGTTTTCGCGAGATGGGTCATGGGGATGTTCTGTCGCCCGAGCTTGATGCGGCGGTATCGGTACGCGGTGCACGCTTGATGTTGTCCCATGGATTGAAGCGGGTCGGCGCCTATGATGCGGATGTTGTCGAAGCCTATTATCCGGTCTTTTTGGACGTCTATGGGCAGGCGATCGATACGCATACCTATTTCTATCCCGGTGCGCTTGAAGCCGTCGAAACACTGAAAGATGCAGGTTATGGCGTGGGGATTTGCACCAACAAGCCCGAAGGCCTGGCTGATTTGCTGCTGACCCGGATGGGTGTCCGTGATCACTTTGCTTCACTGATCGGTGCAGACACATTACCGGTGCGGAAACCCGACCCTGAACCGTTACGCGAAGCAGCGCGTCGCGCGGGAGGGCACCCTGACCACTGTGTATTGGTCGGCGACTCAGATACCGACCGAAATACGGCGCGGGCTGCAGGAGTGCCGTCGGTACTGGTGACATTCGGCCCGTCGGGCGATGAGATGGCTGCGCTGGAGCCCGAGGCGTTGTTGCATCATTTTGATGATTTACCGAAACTGGTCTCCGATTTGATCGGAGCGGCGGCCTGATCCCTTGACCCGCTTAACACTCAGCATAAAAACGGATTCATGACTGAGACATTCACAGGTAATTTCACCCAGCAAGAACCCATTCCCGAAGAGGCGATCAAGGCCGCCTTGGCCGTTTTGCGCCATGGTCGTTTGCACCGCTACAATGTTGCCCCTGGCGAGTTGAGCGAGACGGCTTTGTTGGAGCAGGAATTCGCCGCCCAGATGGGGGCGAAATACTGTCTGGCGGTCTCGTCGGGTGGCTACGCTCTGGCCACTGCGTTGCGTGCGGTGGGGGTCAAGCCGGGCGATCCGGTTCTAACCAACGCGTTCACTCTGGCGCCGGTGCCGGGGGCGATTGCGTCGGTAAGCGCAAAGCCGGTCTTCGTTGGTGTGACCGAAGCCCTGACCATCGATCTGGATGATCTTGAGGTCAAGCTGGATCAGGCGAAAGTACTAATGCTTAGTCACATGCGAGGGCATCTGTGCGATATGGATCGCCTGATGCAGATGTGTGATGCGGCGGGTGTGATCGTGATCGAAGATTGCGCCCATACCATGGGTGCCGCCTGGCGCGGGCAGCTGTCTGGGCGGCAGGGGGCCATCGGATGCTACTCGTGCCAGACCTATAAACATGTCAATTCGGGCGAGGGCGGGTTGCTGATCACGGATGATCCGGAACTGGCCGCCAAGGCTACGATGTTGTCCGGGTCTTACATGCTTTATGAACGCCATCTGGCCGCGCCTGGGCCGGAGGTGTTCGAGCAGATCAAGTACACAACCCCCAATGTCTCGGGTCGGATGGATAATTTGCGTGCAGCGATCTTACGTCCGCAGTTGCGTGATCTTGATCGGCAGGTGCAGCGTTGGAATGAACGTTATGTTGAGATTGAGCATGGCCTGCGTGAAACGCCGGGTTTGACGATGGTGGAGCGGCCTGATGCTGAGACCTATGTCGGTTCATCGATACAATTCCTGTTGCTGGACTGGACGCCCGCGCGCATTGCCGAGGTAATCCAGCGTTGCGCCGCGCGCGGGGTCGAACTGAAGTGGTTCGGGGGGGCTGAACCGTCGGGCTTTACCTCACGCTATGACAGTTGGCGTTATGCCGACAGCGCCCCGATGCCGGTCAGTGATCGGATATTGGCAGGGATCATGGATATGCGCGTTCCACTGACCTTTTCGCTGGAAGATTGTGCCCAAATTGCGCGCATTATCCGGGCTGAAGTCAGCGCTGTCTATCAATCATAGTCCAGCGGAGTGCGCTTTCAGCGCACGCTCGATTTATCTGAAAACGCCGCCCCTTGCCGGGCGGCGTTTTGCGTTGGCCTGCGTGTCGTCATTGACCAGAGGAGGAAACGCTGCTATCTGATTATTGAACGCTTGTTCATTAATGCAATCGGAGGAGCCCTGCATGTTTATGGCCACAATGCAATTCGATCTGGGCGAGGACGTGAACGCCCTGCGTGAGATGGTGCACCGCTGGGCTCAGGAACGGGTCAAGCCGATGGCGGCCGAGATCGACGCGTCCAATGCCTTTCCGAATGAGCTGTGGAAAGAGATGGGTGAGCTTGGTTTGTTGGGCGTCACAGTCCCTGAAGAATATGGCGGGGCCGGTATGTCCTATCTGGCGCATACGGTGGCAGTTGAGGAAGTGGCGCGCGCCTCGGCCTCGGTATCTTTATCATATGGGGCGCATTCGAACTTGTGCGTGAACCAGATCAAGCTGAACGGAACGGATGAGCAGAAGAAAAAATATCTGCCCCGTCTGATTTCGGGTGAGCATGTCGGGGCGTTGGCTATGTCCGAGCCCTCGGCTGGGTCGGATGTGGTTTCCATGAAGCTACGTGCAGAAAAGCGAAACGATCACTATCGGCTGAATGGCAACAAATACTGGATCACTAACGGGCCGGATGCAGACACTCTGGTCGTCTATGCCAAGACCGATCCGGACGCCGGGTCAAAGGGGATCACGGCTTTTCTGATCGAGAAAGAGATGACCGGGTTTTCGACTTCGCCTCATTTCGACAAGCTTGGCATGCGCGGCTCGAACACCGCTGAGTTGATCTTTGAAGATGTTGAAGTGCCGTTCGAGAATGTTCTGGGCGAAGAAGGGCGGGGTGTAGCCGTTCTGATGTCCGGTCTGGACTATGAGCGTGTGGTTCTTGCGGGAATTGGAACCGGGATCATGGCCGCCTGCTTGGATGAAGTGATGCCCTATCTGGCCGAGCGTAAGCAGTTCGGAAAACCGATCGGGAGCTTCCAGCTCATGCAAGGCAAGATCGCGGATATGTACACAGCCATGAATTCGGCGCGGGCCTATGTCTACGAAGTTGCCAAGGCATGCGACCGCGGGGATGTAACCCGTCAGGATGCTGCAGCGTGCTGCCTATATGCCTCGGAACAGGCGATGGTGCAGGCGCATCAAGCCGTTCAGGCGTTGGGTGGTGCCGGATTCCTGTCGGATTCGCCGGTCAGCCGGATTTTCCGAGATGCAAAGCTGATGGAGATCGGCGCGGGCACCAGCGAAATCCGCCGCATGCTGATTGGGCGCGAAATGATGAACGAGATGTTGTGACGGAAAACCCCGCAGTTCATTGAACCACGGGGCTTTTTGCGATTGGATCAGAAACGATGAACGTAGGACAGGCCAATCAGGAACGGGTCGATTTCGGCGGTGCCGATGTCGTTGCCGTCAAGTTTGACGTCCGAGTCGATGTCGAACCAGCGCACGTTCAGACGCACCGCGCCTTTTTCCGTGACCATGTAATCCAGACCGGCCTGCAGAGAAACGCCGAAGGAGTTGTCCAGATCGAGATCGCCCAAAGGCGAGTCCTCCTCGAAGAAGATGGTGTAGTTCAGACCGGCGCCGACATAGGGCTTCCACGCGCTATTGGTCGGGAAGTGATAGTTCAGCGACAGAGTAGGCGGAAGATGCTTGACGCTGCCCGCGTCAACGCTGCCACCGAGAGTGACGTCATGCTTGTAGGGGGTCGAGGCCAAGAGCTCGATCCCGAGATTGTCCTGAACGAAGTATTCGACGGTGAAAATCGGACGGGTGTCCGAGTCGATTTCGGCGTCGAACCCGGCCAGAGTCCCATTGTCGGATTTGGGGTCCAGATAGCCGACACCAACACCGACTGTCCAATCGCCTTGGGATTGGGCGAAGGCTGGGGCAGCCAGAGCGACAAGTGCGGTAGAAAGGGTCAAAGCGGCGAGTTTCTTTGTCATATTCGTGCCTTTGCTTGCGTTGATGCCGATGTTTTGGATGCCGCGGCGCAGAAATGCTCTGATCTGCATCAAACTCCGGAAATTGCTGAAGCGGGGAGGCTAGCTGCAACTGCTAATGAAATAAGGGAAAATCAGCATGCATCCCGCTGAGCGCATACCGGGTTTGCGCGGCGACCAAAGCTGGGCGATGCCTGATCGGCTGAACATGGCGCAGCAATGCCTGTCGCAACAATCCGATCGGGTTGCTTTGCTGGATCTGACCCGGGGCGATCCGAGCGTGGTAACATTTGGCGAACTGGAGCTTATGGTTGATGGCATCGCTCGCGCGTTGATAGCTCGGGTCCAGCCAGGAGACCGGGTTGGCGTCTTGCTCAGCCAGTCGCCGTGGTGTGCCGCCGCGCATCTGGCGATCTGGAAGATCGGTGCGATTTCGGTGCCGTTGTTCAAGCTGTTCAAACACGATGCGCTGGCATCGCGCGTCAGAGATGCAGGTGCGCGGATCGTTTTGACGGATGCAGAAGGGGCCGCGTTGCTGGGGGATCTGGCCCAGCCACTTTTGGTTGACGAGATCAGGCAGGAGGGGGAACCGGTGCCCTTTGCCGATACCGGCCCCGAAGATCCGGCGGTCCTGATCTACACGTCCGGCACCACTGGCAGTCCCAAGGGTGCGCTGCATGGTCATCGTGTGCTGCTGGGCCACCTGCCGGGCGTCTCGATCAGCCACAACCACCTGCGTGAAGGGGATTGCCTGTGGACGCCAGCAGACTGGGCGTGGATCGGCGGCTTGTTCGACGTTCTGATGCCCGGGCTTGCGCTGGGCGTTCCGGTGGTCGCCACGCGGTTGGACAAATTCACCCCACAGGCCTGCGCCGATGTGATCGCGCGGGCGGGGGTGCGGAACGTCTTCTTTCCACCGACGGCTTTACGGATGCTCAAAGCTGCGGATCAGTCGATACCGGGATTGCGGTCGGTGGCGTCTGGGGGCGAGCCTTTGGGCGCGGAGATGTTGGCTTGGGGCCAGCAGGCGTTTGGTCTGACGATCAACGAGTTTTATGGCCAGACCGAGTGTAACATGGTCGTATCCTCCTGCGCCGAGGACTTCCCCGTTCGCCCCGGCTGTATCGGTAAACCGGTGCCGGGTCATGAGGTGGCGGTAATTGACGATCATGGCCAACCGACGACGGAGGAAGGTGACGTCGCCATCCGGCGCGGTTCGGCCTCAATGCTGCTGGAATACTGGAATAATCCGCAAGCAACGGCTGAGAAATTCCGAGGTGATTGGCTGATCACCGGTGACCGTGGCGTGTGGGAAGGGGACTATTTGCGCTTTGTCGGTCGCGATGATGACGTGATCACCTCGGCAGGATACCGGATTGGCCCGGCTGAGATCGAGGATTGCCTGCTGACCCATCCGTCAGTGGCAACTGTGGGCGTGGTCGGCAAGCCCGATGAGCTGCGGACCGAGATCGTGAAGGCCTATGTGGTATTGAAGCCGGGGGCTGAGGCGTCGGGCGCTGAGTTGCAGAATTGGGTTAAGGACCGTTTGGCGCAGTATTCCTATCCGCGTGAGGTGTCGTTTCTGGAAGAGTTGCCGATGACGGTGACGGGAAAGGTGATCCGGAAGGAATTGAAGGCGCGGGCTGCAGGGGAGGCAATTACATGATGCGAATTGCACTTGCTGCGATGCTAGTACCATCGCTTGTTTCCGCTCAGGGCGCTTGGGTAGACCAGTCGTATATTCAACAATGTTTTTCTCAGACGCAGCAGGGCGATAGCATGTCATCATGTCTCGGCGCAGCTGCCAATGCCTGCCAAACGATACCGGGAAATGAAACAACCCTTGGCATCACCGAGTGTATTCTAGCCGAAACCCAAATTTGGGATTCATATCTAAACGAACAGTATAAACTGCGTAGAGCAGAACTGGCTGAACAAAGTCCCGAACTTTCGGACCAGTTGCGAGATGCTCAACGCGCATGGATTGGGTTTCGGGATGCTGAATGTGCTCTGGCCTACGGCATATGGTCTGATGGAACGATACGCTCGATTGTTGCCGCAAATTGCCTGCTGACCGAAACCGCTGAACGCGCTGTGGAATTGCGCGACTTGGGGAAGATGGAATGAAAATAAAATCCAAAGCCATACCGACCTCTGAGGGGTTTAAGGCGAACCGAGCCGCACATCTGGATGCGCTGGCACATATTGCGGATGCCGCCGAAGCGGCCCGCATGGGTGGCGGTGAAAAATCGCGGGCGCGGCATGAATCGCGGGGCAAGATGCTGCCGCGTCGTCGGGTGGCGAACCTGCTCGATCCGGGTTCTCCGTTCTTGGAAATCGGCGCGACGGCGGCACATGGGATGTATGGAGATGCCGCGCCCTGTGCCGGGGTGATCGCGGGGATTGGCCGGGTGCAGGGGTGCGAGGTCATGGTGGTGTGCAACGACGCCACTGTGAAAGGCGGCACATATTATCCGCTGACGGTCAAGAAACACCTCCGCGCGCAGGAGATTGCCGAGGAAAACCATCTGCCCTGCATCTATTTGGTCGATAGCGGCGGCGCGAACCTGCCCAATCAGGATGAGGTTTTCCCCGACCGCGATCACTTTGGCCGCATCTTCTACAATCAGGCGCGGATGAGCGCGAAGGGGATCGCTCAGATAGCCGTCGTGATGGGCTCGTGTACGGCGGGCGGGGCCTATGTGCCTGCGATGTCCGATGTCACGATCATCGTAAAAGAACAGGGCACGATCTTTCTGGCTGGGCCGCCTCTGGTCAAGGCCGCGACGGGGGAGGTTGTGACAGCCGAAGATCTGGGTGGTGGCGATGTGCATACGCGCCTGTCCGGCGTGGCGGATTATCTGGCCGAGGACGATGCGCATGCGTTGGCCCTGGCTCGGCGGGCCGTCGGGTCGTTGGGGGGTGCCGTGCTGAAGCCTAGCCTACAGTTCGAAACACCGGAAGAGCCTGCCTATGATCCCGAGGAAATTTTGGGCGTAGTTCCGGCCGATCTGCGGACGCCCTATGACATCCGCGAGGTGATTGCGCGGCTGGTCGATGGCTCTCGGTTCGACGAGTTCAAACCGCGATTTGGTGAGACGCTGGTGACCGGTTTTGCCCATGTCAAAGGCTGCCCGGTCGGGATCATTGCCAACAACGGTGTGTTGTTTTCTGAGGCCGCGCAGAAGGGTGCGCATTTTGTCGAACTGTGCTCGCAGCGCAAAACCCCGCTGGTCTTCCTGCAGAACATCACCGGCTTCATGGTCGGCCGCAAATACGAAAACGAAGGCATCGCGCGGCACGGGGCCAAGATGGTGACGGCGGTGGCGACGACGAGCGTTCCAAAGATCACAATGCTTGTCGGAGGGTCCTTCGGAGCTGGAAACTACGGCATGGCAGGACGCGCCTATCAGCCTCGGTTCCTGTGGACTTGGCCGAATTCGCGTATCTCAGTGATGGGGGGCGAGCAAGCTGCAGGTGTCCTAGCGACTGTCAAACGCGACGGGATCGAACGACAGGGCGGCACATGGTCGGCTGAGGAAGAAGCTGAATTCAAGCGCCCGACGCTGGACATGTTCGAAGAACAATCCCACCCGCTCTACGCGTCGGCGCGGTTGTGGGATGACGGCATCATCGACCCGCGCAAATCGCGCGATGTGTTGGCATTGTCGCTGAGTGCCGCACTTAACGCCCCGATTGAGGAGACACGTTTCGGCGTGTTCAGGATGTAAGATGAGCGTTTCATTGAATGAAGTAATGGCCCGCTACCCGGGCGCGCAGACCTTCAAGTTTGGAGACAGCGCATCGCTAAGCGCCGAGCTGCTGGCGTTGGTAAGATTAGGCCGAAAAACGGCGACATGTGGTGCTTTGCGAGACTACCCAGAAGGCAGTGCTGATACCCCGGTCGTTGGGCGTCAGGATATTGCGCTGGAATGGGATGATCGCCCCGCTTTGGTGATCGAAACGGTCGAGGTCTCGACCTGCCGATATTGCGATGTGACCGAAGACTTTGCGTTGGCCGAGGGTGAGAATGAAACGCTTGAGGGATGGCGCGAGGATCATCGCCGGTATTTCGAACGCAATGGCGGGTTCGATCCCGAGATGGAATTGCTGTGCGAACGCTTCCGCCTTGTCGAAGATCTGGCGGTTAAGGGGTAAGCTATGTTTAACAAAATCCTGATTGCCAACCGCGGCGAGATCGCCTGCCGAGTCATGGAAACTGCTCAGAAGATGGGCGTATCTTGTGTGGCTGTGTATTCGGATGCTGATGCATCGGCCAAGCATGCGCAGATGGCGGATGAAGCGGTGCATATTGGTGGCGCGGCCCCAGCCGAAAGCTATCTGAAGGGTGATGTGATCATTCAGGCGGCGCTGGATACAGGAGCGCAGGCGATCCATCCTGGTTATGGGTTCTTGTCCGAAAACCCGGATTTTGTGGATGCAGTCGAGGCTGCAGGTCTGACCTTCATCGGGCCATCGGCGGACGCGATCCGCAAGATGGGCCTTAAGGATGCAGCCAAGGTATTGATGGAGGACGCAGGAGTTCCCGTCGTCCCCGGCTATCATGGCGACAATCAGGACCCTGAACATCTGGCTGGCGCGGCAGATACCATCGGGTATCCCGTTTTGATCAAGGCCGTTGCAGGTGGTGGTGGCAAGGGGATGCGGCTGGTCGAGGCGCCCGAGGAGTTCTCGGCTGCATTGGACAGCGCGCGCGGTGAGGCAAAGACGGCGTTCGGTAACGATGCTGTACTTGTCGAGAAATTCGTCGCCAAGCCCCGCCATATCGAGGTGCAGGTGTTCGGCGATGGCACCCATGCGGTGCATCTGTTTGAACGCGACTGCTCGTTGCAGCGGCGACATCAGAAAGTGATCGAAGAGGCCCCAGCCCCTGGAATGACTGCCGAGATGCGTGAGGCGATGGGGCAGGCGGGCGTGCGTGCGGCTGAGGCGATTGGATACAAGGGCGCAGGGACGGTTGAGTTCATCGTCGATGCCTCGGACGGGCTACGCCCGGATCGGTTCTGGTTTATGGAGATGAACACGCGCCTGCAAGTCGAGCACCCGGTGACCGAGGCCATTACCGGCGTCGATCTGGTCGAATGGCAATTGCGCGTAGCAGCGGGTGAAAGCCTGCCGAAGCGGCAGGGCGATTTGTCGATCCGCGGGCATTCCTTTGAGGCGAGGCTTTATGCCGAAGATGTGCCCAAAGGCTTTCTGCCTGCGACGGGTACGCTGACTCATCTACAGTTCCCGGAAGGCTGCCGTGCCGACAGTGGCGTGCGCGCCGGGGATACGATCAGCCCATGGTACGACCCTATGATCGCCAAGGTCGTGGTGCATGGCCCGACACGCGCGGTCGCTTTGGAAAATCTCCACCGGACCTTGCGCCAGACCGAGGTCGCCGGGACTGTCACAAATCTCGCCTTCCTTGGTGCTCTGACGCGGCACAGCGGGTTTGCGTCGGGCGACGTGGATACCGGGCTGATCGGGCGGGATCTTGATGATCTGGTGCAGGAAGCTGGCGTAAGCAACGCTTCGGCAGTGGCTGCGGCGATGACGGCGTTGGGTCTGGCCGAGACGGTCTCTGAAACGGGCTTTACGCTATGGGCACCGTTACATCGCGCTGTGCAGTTACTGCGGGACGGAGAGGTTGTTGATCTGGATGTCCAGGTCGAAGGCCCGGATCGGCAGATTTGGGAGATCGAAGGTGCGCAGCTTGTTGCGCGGCGGCGTGGCGCTGGCTGGACCATCGATGGGACACCCATGCCCAATGTTGTCATGGCCGGGTCACAGGTCACTGTATTCGACGACTATGGGCAGGTATTTGAGGTCATTGACCCTCTGGACCGCGATGCCAGTGCTGCAGGTGACACCAACGTGATCGAGGCGCCGATGCCCGGGCTGGTCAAGGCCGTCTTCGCCTCGGCGGGGCAGGAGGTGAAAGAGGGCGACCGGCTGGCCATTCTGGAAGCCATGAAGATGGAGCATTCTCTATTAGCCGCCCGCGATGGCGTGGTTGCAGAAGTGCTGGCCGAAGCGGGGGCACAGGTCGAGGCAGGTGCGGCGTTGGTTCGGTTGGCCGAGGATTGATCTGTTCGGCCCGTGGATTGCGTGGCAAAGTCGGGCCATCCGCAATTGAAACGATAAGAAACCGGGAAGGGATGCGCTGATGAAAGAACGGGTCGAAATATTCGAGGTCGGGCCACGCGACGGCCTGCAGAACGAACAGCGCGAGATCCCGGTGGCCGAGAAGGTCGCCTTGGTCGATTGCCTCAGCCGGGCCGGTTTCAACCGGATCGAAGTTGCCAGTTTTGTCTCACCGAAATGGGTCCCGCAAATGGCGGGCAGCGGTGAAGTTATGGCTGGAATCACACGGACCGAAGGCGTGCGGTACGCTGCGCTGACGCCGAATATGCGCGGGTATGAGGACGCGTTGGCAGCCAAGGCAGATGAGATCGCGGTGTTTGCTTCGGCGTCCGAGGGATTCTCGAAAGCGAACATAAACGCGACGATTGCCGAATCCATCGAACGGTTTGTGCCCATTCTTGAAGCGGCACGACATATTGATCTGCCCGTCCGGGGCTATGTCTCGTGCGTGACCGACTGTCCCTATGACGGCCCGACCCCACCCGAGAAGGTGGCCGAGGTGGCGGACGCGCTGTTTGCCCATGGCTGCTATGAGATTTCGCTGGGGGACACAATTGGGCAGGGAACACCGGACAAGATTGCTCATATGCTGCTGGCCGTGCGCGAACGAGTGCCGGTTACCCGGCTTGCAGGACATTTTCATGATACCAACGGGCGGGCAATCGACAACATAGACGCTTCGCTTGCCTTGGGTGTGCGGGTATTTGATACCGCCGTGGGCGGGCTGGGTGGTTGCCCTTATGCGCCGGGTGCGGCCGGTAATGTCGCAACCGAAGCCGTGACCGCACATCTGGAACGGTTGGGATATGAGACCGGTCTGGATGTGCCGGTTCTGGAACAGGCGGCGCGCATGGCGCGGGCAATGCGGGCGGAATAAGATATGTTCGAGACCATTACGCTGAACACAGACGCGCGTGGCGTGGCCACTCTGACGCTGGATCGACCCGAGAAGCACAACGCACTGTCGGCGCAGATGATTGCAGAGCTAACCCAGGCCGCTGGGCAATTGGCAAATGATGATGCGGTGCGGGTGGTGGTTCTGGCCGCCTCGGGCAAGAGCTTTTGCGCCGGGGGAGATCTGGGTTGGATGCAGGCGCAGATGGCTGCCGATCCCGAGACGCGTTTTGCCGAAGCGCGCAAGCTGGCTGAGATGCTGAATGCCTTAAATACGCTGCCCAAACCCTTGATCGGCGCGTTGCAGGGAAACGCGTTTGGTGGTGGTGTTGGGATGGCCTCGGTCTGCGATGTGGCGATCGGCGTGGAAAGCCTGAAGATGGGTCTGACCGAAACGCGGCTTGGCCTGATCCCGGCGACGATTGGACCCTATGTCATTGCCCGAATGGGCGAAGCACGTTCGCGGCGCGTCTTTATGTCTGCCCGCCTGTTCGAAGCGGCGGAAGCGGTCGAACTGGGCCTGTTGACCCGCGCGGTGCCCGCTGTGGCGTTGGCTGACGCGGTCGAAGCTGAAGTGCTTCCCTATCTGTCCTGTGCACCCGGTGCGGTGTCTTCGGCCAAGCAGCTGATCCAGTCACTGGGGCCGCGAATTGATGACGCGGTGATTGACCACACCATTCGACAGCTTGTCGCGCGTTGGGAAACTGATGAGGCGCAAGAGGGAATCGGCGCCTTCTTCGACAAACGAAAACCTGCATGGATTAGTTAGGTTTAGCCGATCACTTTGTTCCAGAAGTGTTCTCCGCAATAGCCCGCTGGATGATTGTAACAATGCCGACCTGCGCGTTTCTGTTCGGTTGACCCTCTGACCCCACAGGGATAGAGAATGTCCAGTCAAATCGCCAATTGACGGCGCACCCTTTCGGGACTTGCGCAGGAAAGGAGCTATACGTGGAAGACCTGCTGCGGGAGTACCTCCCGATTCTGGTGTTTCTGGCCGTTGCCGTAGGCCTTGGAATCGTACTGATTCTGGCTGCTGTGGTCCTGGCTGTCCGCAATCCCGACCCCGAAAAGGTCAGCGCCTATGAATGTGGTTTCAACGCCTTCGACGATGCGCGAATGAAGTTTGATGTCCGATTCTATCTGGTCGCGATTCTCTTCATCATCTTTGATCTGGAAATCGCCTTCCTGTTCCCCTGGGCCGTTGGCTTCAAAGACATCAGCGATGTTGGGTTCTGGTCGATGATGGTGTTTCTGGCGGTGCTGACCATCGGCTTTGCCTATGAATGGAAGAAAGGGGCCCTGGAATGGGAGTGATGACGGGCGCAAACACCGCCGGCGTCGACAAGGAAGTCGCCACCCAGGCCCTGAACGCAGAACTGCAGGACAAGGGATTTCTGCTGACCTCGACCGAGGACATCATCAACTGGGCGCGGACCGGATCCTTGCACTGGATGACCTTTGGTCTGGCCTGCTGCGCGGTAGAGATGATGCACACCTCGATGCCACGGTATGACGCGGAACGGTTCGGCATCGCGCCTCGTGCGTCTCCGCGCCAGTCTGATGTGATGATCGTCGCTGGAACGCTGACCAACAAGATGGCCCCGGCGCTGCGCAAGGTTTATGACCAGATGCCCGAGCCGCGCTATGTGATCTCGATGGGCTCCTGCGCGAATGGCGGTGGGTACTATCACTATTCTTATTCTGTCGTTCGTGGCTGTGACCGGGTTGTTCCGGTGGATATCTACGTGCCCGGCTGCCCGCCAACCGCTGAGGCGCTTCTGTACGGACTGATGCAGCTACAACGCAAAATCCGCCGCACCGGCACGATTGTACGCTAAGGGAGAGGGCAGATGAGCGAAGCACTCAAAGAACTCGGCGCGCAACTGGAATTGAAACGGACCGATTGCGTTCTGTCCTGGGATGTGACCCATGGTGAGCTGAACGTCGATGTGGCTCCTTCGAATCTGGTGGAATTCATTGAGTTCCTCAAAAGTGAGCGGACCTGCCAGTTCTCGACCCTGGTTGACATCACCGGCGTCGACTACCCCGAACGGGCCAAGCGGTTCGATGTGGTCTACCACTTCCTGTCAATGTATCAGAACCAGCGCATTCGCTTGCGAGTCTCGATCCGAGAAGATGACATGGTGCCTTCAATCGTGGACGTGCACCCCTCTGCCAATTGGTTCGAGCGCGAGGTGTTCGACATGTTCGGCATCCTGTTCTCGGGTCATCCAGACTTGCGACGCATCCTTACGGATTATGGTTTCCGCGGCTATCCGCTGCGCAAGGATTTCCCGACCACTGGCTATACTGAAGTCCGCTATGACGAAGCGCAAAAGCGCGTGGTCTACGAACCGGTCTCATTGGTTCAGGAATACCGTCAATTTGATTTCATGTCCCCGTGGGAAGGTGCGAACTACATTCTTCCGGGGGATGAAAAACAGGAGTCGTAAGTCATGGAGTTCCTGATCTGGATTGCCGTCACGGTTGCCACGATTATCCCGATGCTGAAGCTGCTACCGCATTTCGGGATCGAGAAATACTGGGTCGTAGCCTGCGTCATCCCGATTGGAACGCTGATCCTGATTTGGATCATGGCCATGAAACTGCAAGAGATGGAGCGCCGTTGATGGGTCTGGGGGAACTGATTGCGTTGGGGGCGCTTGGGGTTCTGTTGGCTGGGGCCGCTGCCAAGGCAGCTGAGGCGGAAAAGGTCCGGGTACGGGCCGAAGCGAAGAAGAAACGAGGGCGTTGATGGACGGCTCAAGATACGATGACGGCAGCACGGACGCGCTGAGCGGAGAACAGAAGATCCGCAACTTCAACATCAACTTCGGCCCGCAACACCCTGCGGCGCACGGGGTTTTGCGTCTTGTGCTAGAGCTGGACGGCGAGATCGTCGAACGCTGCGACCCGCATATCGGCCTGCTGCACCGTGGCACCGAAAAGCTGATGGAAAGCCGGACGTATCTGCAGAACCTGCCGTATTTCGACCGTCTTGATTACGTGGCACCGATGAACCAGGAGCATGCGTGGTGTCTGGCCATCGAGAAACTGACCGGGGTTGAAGTGCCGCGTCGAGGTTCACTAATCCGCGTACTGTATTCCGAGATCGGTCGCATCCTGAACCACCTGCTGAACGTGACCACTCAAGCCATGGACGTGGGTGCGCTGACCCCTCCGCTTTGGGGCTTTGAAGAGCGCGAAAAGCTGATGGTGTTCTACGAGCGTGCCTGCGGTGCCCGTCTGCACGCCGCCTATTTCCGCCCCGGTGGCGTTCATCAGGACTTGCCGCCGGAACTGCTGGACGATATCGAGACTTGGAGCCACGAGTTCCCCGCCGTTCTGGACGACATCGACGGTCTGCTGACCGAAAACCGCATCTTCAAACAGCGTAACGCCGACATTGGTGTGGTGAATGAGGATGACATTCAGAAATACGGCTTCTCGGGCGTTATGGTGCGAGGATCGGGACTGGCCTGGGACCTGCGTCGCGCGCAACCCTATGAATGCTATGACGAGTTCGAGTTCCAGATACCCGTCGGCAAAAATGGCGACTGCTATGACCGATATCTGGTACGCATGGAAGAGATGCGCCAGTCGCTGCTGATCATCCGTCAGGCCATCGCCAAAATTCGCGACTGCCCAGGCGACGTTCTGGCACGCGGCAAGATTACTCCGCCGAAACGCTCGGACATGAAGACCTCGATGGAAAGCCTGATCCATCACTTCAAGCTTTATACCGAAGGCTTCCACGTCCCCGCAGGCGAGGTCTATGCCGCTGTCGAAGCCCCCAAGGGCGAGTTCGGCGTATATCTGGTCGCCGACGGCACCAACAAGCCCTACCGCGCCAAACTCCGCGCGCCGGGGTTCCTGCACTTGCAAGCCATGGACCACGTCGCCGGAGGCCACCAACTGGCCGACGTCGCCGCGATTATCGGCACCATGGACGTCGTATTTGGAGAGATTGACCGCTAATGCTCCGCCGTCTTCACGCCGAACAACCCGAAAGCTTCGCCTTCACCGCTGCCAACCAGCAATGGGCCGAAGCGCAAATAACCAAATATCCCGAGGGGCGTCAGGCCAGTGCGGTCATCCCGCTGCTGTGGCGCGCGCAGGAGCAGGAGGGATGGCTGAGCCGTCCGGCGATCGAATCCGTCGCCGACATGCTTGGTATGGCCTATATCCGCGTTCTTGAGGTTGCCTCGTTCTACTTCATGTTCCAACTGCAGCCGGTTGGTTCGGTTGCGCATATTCAGGTCTGCGGCACTACGTCCTGCATGATTTGCGGGGCCGAGGACCTGATTGCGGTTTGCAAGGAAAAGATCGCTGCAAAGCCGCATGAACTGTCTGCTGATGGCAAGCTGAGCTGGGAAGAGGTGGAATGCCTCGGATCTTGCACCAATGCCCCGATGGCGCAGATCGGTAAGGATTACTACGAAGATCTGACGACCGAGAGCTTTGGCAAGATTCTCGATGATCTGGTGGCGGGCAAAGTGCCGACTCCGGGTCCTCAGAACGGGCGCTATGCGGCGGAACCTCTGAAGGGGCTGACCAGCCTGACGGAGTATGACAGCGGCAGAACGCAGTATAACGCAAGTGTTCAGCTTGCGAGCGATCTGGGCGATACGGTCAAGCGCATCGACGGAACCGAAGTTCCGATCCTGACGCCGTGGCTGGGCAAGGATGGCAAGGCTGCTGCTACAAAAGCTGCGCCGAAGCCGCCCAAAGCGCCAGCCTCGGCGAAGCCAGCGGTGAAACAAGCCGCTGAGGCGAAAGCAGCGAAAGAGGATCAGCCGGAAACGCTGAGCAGTGCGCGCGATGGCAAGCCCGATGATCTGAAGATGCTGAAGGGCGTAGGTCCGAAGCTGGAAGAGACTCTGAACGAGTTGGGCTTTTACCACTATGACCAGATCGCTGCATGGACACCCGAGCAAGTGGCCTGGGTGGATGCACGGCTGAAATTCAAAGGCCGGATCGAGCGGGACGGGTGGATCGAACAAGCCGCGAAATTGGCTTCAGGTGAAGAGACCGATTTCGCCAAACGTGCCAAGGAAGACGGCACTTACGAGGACTAGATGGGTGCCCGTTTGGGGCATCAGGACGAGATGGATAAAGACAAGGAACTGGCCATAGCCCGCAAGGGCCGACATATCGGCATCGTCATCGCCGTGACGATGGTGATTTGGCTGGCCATGAATTTGTTCATCGGCCCGGCGCTGGGCTTGACCGCGCGCTATGCGCTGCTGTTTGATTTTGCCGCTCTGGCAGGTTTCATCTATGCGGGCGTCAACATTTTTCAACTCTGGCGCATGCGTCAGGACAGCCAAAGGTAACTGAGCGATGCTGAAGGATCAGGACAGGATCTTTACCAACATCTACGGGATGCACGAGCGCACTTTGAAAGGCGCGCAGGCCCGGGGGCATTGGGACGGCACCGCTGGCCTGATTGAAAAGGGCCGTGACTGGATCATCCAGACGATGAAGGATTCAGGTCTGCGCGGCCGTGGTGGTGCGGGTTTCCCGACCGGTCTGAAATGGTCTTTCATGCCCAAGGAAAGCGATGGTCGCCCGGCTTATCTGGTGGTGAACGCGGATGAATCCGAACCCGGGACGTGCAAAGACCGCGAGATTATGCGTCATGATCCGCACACGCTGATCGAGGGGTGCCTGATCGCGTCTTTCGCAATGAACGCGCATACTTGCTACATCTACCTGCGCGGCGAATACATCCGCGAGCGTGAGGCTCTGCAGGCCGCGATTGACGAAGCCTATGACGCGGGTCTGCTCGGGAAGAATGCTGCTGGTTCCGGCTGGGATTTCGACCTGTTCCTGCATCACGGCGCTGGGGCTTATATCTGCGGCGAGGAAACTGCTCTGATCGAAAGCCTTGAGGGCAAGAAGGGTATGCCGCGCATGAAGCCTCCGTTTCCGGCGGGTGCGGGTCTTTATGGTTGCCCGACCACGGTGAACAATGTGGAATCGATTGCCGTTGTGCCCACGATTCTGCGGCGTGGTGCCGACTGGTTCGCAGGCTTTGGCCGTCAGAACAACGCGGGCACCAAGCTGTTTGCGATCTCGGGCCATGTGAACAACCCCTGTGTCGTCGAAGAGGCGATGTCGATCTCCTTCGAAGAGCTGATTGAAACCCATTGCGGCGGCATTCGTGGCGGCTGGGACAATCTGCTGGCGGTAATACCCGGCGGGTCTTCGGTGCCATGCGTGCGCGGTGAGAACATGCGCGACGCGATCATGGATTTTGACTATCTGCGCGGAGAACTGGGCTCGGGTCTGGGCACGGCAGCGGTCATCGTGATGGACAGGTCCACCGACATCATCAAGGCAATCTGGCGGTTGTCGAAGTTCTACAAGCACGAAAGCTGCGGCCAGTGTACGCCGTGTCGCGAAGGTACCGGTTGGATGATGCGCGTGATGGATCGTCTTGTACGCGGTGAAGCCGAACTGGAAGAGATCGACATGCTGTTTGACGTCACCAAACAGGTTGAAGGCCACACGATCTGCGCCCTTGGCGATGCGGCGGCCTGGCCGATCCAAGGTCTGATCCGCAATTTCCGAGAAGAAATAGAGGACCGCATCAAGGCCCAGAAATCGGGCCGCATGGGTGCGATGGCAGCGGAGTAAAATCGATGGAAGTCTATGCCGAATATTCCCACGCGATCGCCGCTTTGGTGATCTTTACCCTGATCGTTCTGTTCATGTCGCCGTTCTCGGCGCTTGCAAAGGCGAGCAAGGGGCTGGCACCGGGGGCAACTCCGGATCAGGATTATTCGGACAGGGCCTATCGTTTGAACCGCGCCTATCTGAACGGCACAGAAACACTGCCTGCCTTTTTGACTGTTACAGTCGCGGCGATCCTGTTGGGGGCCAGCCCGTTCTGGGTGAACCTGCTGGCCTCAATAGCGCTGCTGGCGCGGGTTGTTATGTTGGTGATTCACCTGCGCGGGATCGGCAAGCCGCATAGCGGGGTCCGGTCTGTTGCTTATGTGGTTGGATGGGCCTGCATGTTCATTCTTGGCCTTATTGCTTTGGTGGCCGCGTTTTGATCCAGCCCGAAGGATATCATCTGGCCGAGTTGAATGTCGGCCGTTTGTTGGCGCCAACAGACGATCCGCGTGTGGCTGAATTCATGGCCAACCTGGATCGCGTCAACGGGCTTGGCAAGCGGATGTCTGGCTTTGTCTGGATGATGGAAGGCTCGGGCGAGCCGGGAACAGGCAACACCGAAAACAGCATCGGGGATGATCCGCAATTCGTCGCGAACCTGACGGTTTGGGAAGACGTCGCCAGCCTTGAGAAATTTGTTTGGGGGACTATCCACAAACAGTTCTACGAGCGTCGGCAAGAGTGGTTCGAAATCCTTGGCGAACAACATTTTGTCATGTGGTGGGTGCGGGAAGGGCATTGCCCCAGTTTGGCCGAAGCGCTGGATCGTCTGGAAAAGCTGCGCTCGGAAGGTCCCAGCGAGCATGCCTTTGGGTGGGCAGAATTGAAACAGGCCAGCAAGTGGCGCGACAATCGTTGCGTACAGGTCGCGGCGGAGTGAACGGGATGTTGATTCATACGCTTTCTCCTGCGCATCAGCGGATGCCACAAGCGCCAGCCACGAAACAGGAGTGGTCATGATGGCGAAACGCGTATTCGTAATGACAATGGTATTGGTGGGAAGCTTACTTGTATCTGCCTGCGGTACAGCGAAATCGAGGGCGACCCGCGTGGCGTTTGACGGCATTTTCTTCAACGCCAACGCTAAACACGTGGATAAGAAGACGACACCTACCGATTTCACTGTGACTGTGAATGGCGTTTCGCAGTCATTGGAAGGCGCACGCGAAGCGGGCCGCTATGAGGCGACAAAATTCTGCATTCAGAATTTTGGATCGTCCAGAATTGTATGGAAGGTTGGGCCGGAGACCGAGCCGCAAAATCTACGGATCGAAAACGATAAGCTGACGTATGCCGGAAGCTGTCAGCGACCATGAGCCACCGTATCGCATATCACGGCAAAACCCATGGGCTGTTATTGCATAGCAGCCCGGCTGACCGCCGTCTTGGGAATCCCAAGACGAAAGGAAATGTCATGACTGTTGTACGACTTCTGGCCGCGATTTGCGCGATTTCGATGCCTGTAATGGCCGAAGCCAAACCACCCTTGAGGGATGTCAAAGAGATCGACAACGAACTCTACTACATCGCGATCGCAAATGAGATTTCGGAGTACTGTCCGTCGATCAGCGGGCGTCGACTTAAGGCGATTGGAGTGATGTGGGATCTGCGGTCCAAGGCGAACAAACTGGGATATTCGGACAAGGAAATCCGCGCCTATGTGGACTCGGATGCCGAGAAAGACAGGATGCGTGCCAAGGGTGAGGCGTATCTGACCCAAAACGGCGTGTCTTATGAAAATCCCAATTCTTTCTGCACGTTGGGGCGGAAAGAGATTGAAAGAAACAGCGCCATCGGCGTGTATTTGAGGGCGAACTAGCGATGTCTGACCTCCGCAAAGTCAATATCGACGGGCAGGAAATCGAAGTCGATGGCGCGATGACACTGATCCAGGCCTGCGAGCAGGCCGGGGTCGAAGTGCCGCGCTTTTGCTATCACGAGCGTCTGTCGATTGCCGGGAACTGCCGGATGTGTCTGGTCGAGGTCGTGGGCGGCCCGCCGAAACCGGCGGCCTCCTGCGCGATGCAGGTGCGCGATCTGCGTCCGGGTCCCGAAGGGCAGGCACCGGTGGTCAAGACGAACTCGCCCATGGTCAAGAAGGCCCGCGAAGGGGTGATGGAGTTTCTGCTGATCAACCACCCGCTGGATTGCCCGATCTGCGATCAGGGCGGCGAGTGTGACTTGCAGGATCAGGCCATGGCCTATGGTCTGTCAGGCACGCGCTTCAAAGAAGCCAAGCGTGCCGTGGATGATCTGGACCTTGGTCCGCTGGTAGGCACCGCGATGACTCGCTGCATCAGTTGTACCCGTTGCGTGCGCTTCACCACAGAGGTCGCCGGGATCACCCAGATGGGGCAGACCGGGCGGGGCGAGGATGCCGAGATCACCTCGTACCTGAACCAGACGCTGGATTCGAACCTGCAGGGCAACATCATCGATCTGTGCCCGGTAGGGGCGTTGACCTCGAAGCCATATGCCTTCACCGCGCGCCCTTGGGAACTGAACAAAACCGAGAGTATCGACGTGATGGATGCTTTGGGCTCAAGCATCCGTGTAGATACCAAAGGGCGTGAAGTGATGCGCTTTCTGCCGCGCAACCATGACGGTGTGAACGAGGAATGGATCAGCGACAAGACCCGCTTTGTCTGGGACGGCTTAAGGCGTCAGCGACTGGACAGGCCTTATGTGCGGGAAAACGGCAAGCTGCGTCCTGCCACATGGCCAGAGGCACTGAATAAAGCTGCTGAGGTTCTTAAGGGGGCCGAGAAACCGGCTGGGATCGTAGGTGATCTGGCTCCGGTTGAGGCCATCTATGCGCTGAAACAGATTGTCGAAGGGCAAGGCGGTATCGTTGAGTGCCGCACCGACGGCGCCAAACTGCCTGCGGGTAACCGAGCAGCCTATGCCGGGACCGCGGCAATCGAAGATATTGATGCGGCTGAACGTATCCTGTTGATCGGGACCAACCCGCGTGACGAGGCTCCGGTTTTGAATGCTCGTATCCGCAAGGCCTGGGCACACGGCGCCGAGGTGGCCCTGGTCGGGCCTGCCGTCGATCTGACCTATGAGTATCACCATGTAGGCAGCGACCGTGCCGCGCTGCAGACCATCGTTGATATGGGTGGTGATGATGAGATCAAGGGCAAGCGCTCTCTTGTCATCGTCGGGCAGGGCGCGCTGCAGGAGGCTGATGGCTCTGCCGTTCTGGCCGCCGCGCAAGCCATTGCAAGCAATACCGAAAGTGGGCTGATCGTTCTGCACACCGCGGCATCGCGCGTAGGTGCGATGGATGTGGATGCAACCAACGAAGGTGGCATGGAGGCGGTCAACGCGGCCGATGTGATCTATAACCTCGGTGCTGACGAAGTCGAGATCGGCGAGGGTGCTTTTGTGATCTATCAGGGCAGTCATGGCGATCGTGGCGCGCACCGCGCAGATGTGATCCTGCCGGGGGCGGCTTACACAGAAGAAAACGGTCTGTTCGTGAACACCGAAGGGCGTCCTCAACTCGCCATGCGCGCAGGCTTTGCACCGGGAGAGGCCAAGGAAAACTGGGCAATCCTAAGGGCGTTGTCTGCCGAGCTGGGGGCTACTCTGCCCTATGATACATTGGCTCAATTGCGCACCTCCTTGCTCGAATCTGTTCCGCATCTGGCGCGCATTGATGAGGTGATTGAGAATGAAGCAGTGGCGCTACAAGCCGGAAAATTGGGTGAAGCCAGCTTCCGCAATGCAATCAAGGATTTCTACCTGACCAACCCGATTGCCCGCGCCTCGCAATTGATGGCCGAACTATCGGCACAGGCGCAGACCCGCAAGACTGAGAAGATTGCGGCTGAATGAACCAGAAACGTTTCATATCGCAGACGTACGCGGTGCCCGGGTGGCAGATAGCCGCGCCGGATTTGCGTGTGAAATTGAAGATTAAGGGTGGCGTACAGACGGCAGATGCTGTTTACACCAACGCGCCGACCCAGCCGCAGATTGCGCAGGCATCTGGCCTTTGCATCGCACGCGGAAACCAAAATACCCACGGTGTGAGGACCAATGGCTGACTTCTTTAACACCCCAGGCGGAATAGCCATCATCATTCTGGCGCAAGTGCTTGCTGTTGTTGCGTTCGTGATGATCTCGCTGTTGTTCCTCGTCTACGGCGACCGCAAGATCTGGGCCGCCGTCCAGATGCGTCGCGGCCCCAACGTTGTCGGCGTATACGGCCTGCTGCAATCGGTGGCGGACGCACTGAAATATGTGGTGAAAGAGGTCGTCATTCCCGCAGGTGCCGACCGTACAGTGTTTATCCTCGCACCATTGACCAGTTTTGTCCTCGCGATGATCGCCTGGGCGGTGATCCCGTTCAACGATGGCTGGGTCCTGTCGGACATCAACGTCGCCATCCTCTATGTCTTCGCAGTCTCATCGCTTGAGGTTTATGGCGTGATTATGGGTGGTTGGGCGTCGAACTCAAAGTATCCATTCCTTGGGTCGCTGCGCTCTGCCGCGCAGATGATTTCATACGAGGTATCCATCGGTCTGATCATCATCGGCATCATCATCTCGACCGGTTCGATGAACTTTGGTGATATCGTCCGCGCACAGGATGGCGCGTTCGGGTTCTTCAGCTGGTACTGGCTGCCGCATTTCCCGATGGTGTTCCTGTTTTTCATCTCGGCATTGGCTGAAACCAACCGGCCACCCTTCGATCTGCCCGAGGCGGAATCGGAACTGGTTGCAGGCTATCAGGTCGAATACTCGGCCACGCCTTTCCTGCTTTTCATGGCCGGTGAATACATCGCCATCTTCCTGATGTGTGCTCTGACCACACTGCTGTTCTTTGGCGGTTGGCTGTCCCCGATCCCAGGCCTGCCTGACGGCGTATTGTGGATGGTTGCCAAGATGGCGTTCTTCTTCTTCATCTTCGCGATGGTCAAGGCGATCACACCCCGCTACCGCTATGACCAGTTGATGCGCCTGGGTTGGAAAGTGTTCTTGCCGTTCAGCCTCGTCTGGGTCGTCTTCGTGGCCTTCGCGGCGAAATTCGACTGGTTCTGGGGCGCGTTTGCCCGTTGGAGCGTAGGAGGCTGATATGACTCAAATCGACTACACCCGCGCCGCCAAATATTTCCTGCTGCAGGACTTCTGGGTCGGAATGAAATTGGGCTTGAAGTATTTCTTCGCCCCAAAAGCCACCGTGAACTACCCGCATGAAAAGGGGCCCTTGTCCCCGCGGTTCCGGGGTGAACATGCCCTGCGCCGTTATCCGAACGGTGAGGAACGCTGCATCGCCTGCAAACTGTGCGAAGCGATCTGTCCTGCACAAGCCATCACCATCGATGCCGAGCCGCGCGAAGACGGAAGCCGCCGCACCACGCGCTATGACATCGACATGACCAAATGCATCTATTGCGGTTTCTGCCAGGAGGCATGTCCGGTTGATGCCATCGTCGAGGGCCCGAATTTCGAATTCGCCACCGAAACCCGGGAAGAGTTGTTCTACGACAAGCAGAAACTGCTGGATAATGGCGAACGCTGGGAAGCCGAAATCGCTCGCAATCTGGAAATGGACGCGCCGTACAGATGAGTGACAGTCCGACAAATCCGTTCGAGCTGATGATGAAGCAAGCTCAGGACATGGCCAAGGCGATGAACCCGGCGATGGAAAATTTCTCGCCCAAAGGGTTCGAGGCGCTGTGGCCGACCATGCCGAAAGAGGTCATGGAGATGATGTTCGGCAATACCGTCAACAAGGACGGGCTGGACGCCAAAACGCGCCTTCTGCTGACGCTGGCCGGGCTGACCTGTCAGGGCGCTCAGGCGGACTCGGCGGTGCGTCAGACCGTGCGCCACGCGCTGGAAGCTGGCGCCAAAAAACAAGAGATCGTGGAAACGATCGGTCAGATGTCGGTCTTTGCCGGCATCCCGGCCATGACCCGTGCGCTGGATCTGGCGCAAGAGGTCATGGGTGATAACGAGGATGAGGATCAATGACCGTCTTTGCCTTCTATCTGTTTGCCATCAGCGCCATCACCGGCGGGCTGTTCACGGTGATCAGCCGCCAGCCGGTGCATTCGGTGCTGTGGCTGATCCTGTCCTTTCTGTCCTCGGCGGGCCTGTTCGTGCTGCTGGGGGCCGAGTTCGTGGCGATGCTGCTGATTATCGTTTACGTCGGCGCGGTCGCGGTTCTGTTCCTCTTCGTGGTGATGATGCTGGATGTGGACTTTGCCGAGCTGAAGGCCGAGATGGCGCGCTACATGCCGCTGGCGCTGTTGATCGGATTGGTGATCCTGATGCAGTTCGTCATGGCCATCGGAGCATGGGACAGCGCGCAGGGTGCCGCCGCCAATCTGGCGCAGCCGGTACCGAGCGACCGCCACAACACTGAGGCGCTCGGCGTCATTCTATACGATCAATACTTCCTTCTGTTCCAACTGGCGGGCCTGATCCTGCTGGTGGCCATGATCGGTGCCATTGTGCTGACACTGCGCCACCGTCAGGACATCAAGCGTCAGGACATCATCGGCCAGATGATGCGCGACCCGGCCAAAGCGATGGAGTTGAAGGACGTGAAACCGGGGCAGGGACTTTGAGACGATGATCGGACTTGAACACTATCTTACGGTCGCGGCGACGCTGTTCGTCATCGGCATCTTCGGTCTCTTCCTGAACCGCAAGAACGTCATCATCCTGCTGATGAGCATCGAACTGATGCTGCTGGCGGTGAATATCAACCTCGTGGCGTTTTCCAGTTTCCTCGGTGATCTGGTCGGGCAGGTGTTTACGCTGTTCGTGCTGACGGTGGCGGCGGCAGAAGCTGCGATCGGGTTGGCCATTCTGGTCTGCTTCTTCCGCAACCGTGGCACCATCGCGGTTGAAGACGTCAATATGATGAAGGGGTAAGAGAACATGGAAACCACCATCCTCTTTGCCCCGCTCGTGGGTGCGTTGATCTGCGGTTTTGGCTGGCGCTTCATTGGTGAGAAAGCCGCCATGTGGACCGCTACGGGCCTGTTGTTTCTGGCGTGTCTGCTCAGCTGGATTGTCTTCCTGTCATTTGACGGCCACACCCAGCAGATCGAGATCATGCGCTGGATCGAAAGCGGTTCGCTGTCGACTAGCTGGGCTGTTCGTCTGGACCGGCTGACCGCGATCATGTTGATCGTCGTGACGACCGTCTCGGCGCTCGTGCACCTTTACTCCTTCGGATACATGGATCACGACCCGCAGTGGCGTGAGGGCGAAAGCTATAAGCCGCGTTTCTTCGCCTATCTGTCCTTCTTTACCTTTGCCATGCTGATGCTGGTGACGGCGGATAATCTGGTGCAGATGTTCTTTGGCTGGGAAGGCGTGGGCGTTGCCTCGTATCTGCTGATCGGTTTCTACTATCGTAAGCCTTCCGCCAACGCAGCGGCGATGAAAGCGTTTATCGTCAACCGAGTAGGTGACTTTGGCTTTGCGCTTGGAATCTTCGCGCTGTTCTTCCTGACGGACAGCATCAATTTCTCGGACATCTTCGCATCGGCTCCGGCGCTGGCAGAAGAAAAGCTACACTTCTTGTGGGGCGAATGGACCGCAATCGAAGTGATATGCGTTCTGCTGTTCATCGGCGCGATGGGTAAATCGGCGCAGTTGATCCTGCACACCTGGTTGCCGGACGCGATGGAAGGCCCGACCCCAGTGTCGGCCCTGATCCACGCTGCAACCATGGTGACCGCCGGTGTGTTCCTGGTCTGCCGCATGTCGCCGCTGATGGAGTTCGCGCCGGGCGCGACCGGGTTCATCACTTTCCTTGGGGCCTCGACCGCATTCTTCGCGGCGACCGTGGGTCTGGTTCAGACCGACATCAAGCGTGTCATCGCCTATTCGACCTGTTCTCAGCTGGGATACATGTTCGTGGCCGCTGGCGTCGGCATGTATTCAGCGGCGATGTTCCACCTGCTGACCCACGCGTTCTTCAAGGCGCTGCTGTTCCTTGGCGCGGGCTCGGTCATCCATGCAATGCATCACGAGCAGGAAATGACCGAATATGGTGGCCTGCGGAAGAAGATCCCTTATACGTTCTGGGCGATGATGATCGGTACGCTGGCCATCACCGGCGTGGGTATCCCTCTGACCACCTTTGGCTTTGCTGGCTTCCTGTCCAAGGATGCCATCATCGAAAGCGCCTTTGCAGGCGGCACGGGTTACGCTTTCTGGATGCTGGTGATCGCGGCGATGTTCACGTCGTTCTATAGCTGGCGCCTGATCTTCCTGACTTTCTATGGCGAAGAACGTGGTGACAAGCACACGCACGAGCATGCGCATGAAAGCCCGATGACCATGCTGATCCCGCTTGGCGTTTTATCACTGGGCGCCGTGTTCTCGGGCATGTTGTGGTACGGTCAGTTCTTCGGACATGCGGACAAGGTTGGTAAATTCTACGGTATTCCGGTGGCCGAGGCGTCGGAGCATGCAGAGGCGGGCGATCACGCCAAAGCAGATTCGCATGGCGAGGATAGCCATGCCGACGACAGCCACGCAGATGATAGCCATGCCGATACCGGCCATGCGGATGACGGGCATGGTGAGAAAGACGCTCATGGCGGCGATCACCACTATGTCTTTGCCGGAGAACCGGGTGAAGGTGCGCTTTATATGGCACCTGACAACCATGTGCTGGACGATGCGCATGCGGCCCCGAAATGGGTCAAGGTTTCGCCCTTCGTCGCGATGCTGCTTGGGTTCATCGTGGCCTACTGGTTCTACATCGTGAACACCTCACTGCCTGCACGTCTGGCTGCAAACCAGCGTCCGCTGTACCTGTTCCTGCTGAACAAGTGGTACTTTGATGAGATTTACGACGCGATTTTCGTCAAACCCACTGTGGCGCTTGGCCGGTTCCTGTGGAAACGCGGCGACGGCAACACGATTGACGGCTTCCTGAACGGGGTTTCGATGGGTGTCGTGCCCTTCTTCACCCGCCTCGCCGGGAAAGCTCAGACCGGTTACATCTTTACTTACGCCTTCTGGATGGTCTTGGGCATTGCTGCCCTCGTCACCTGGATGTCGATCGGCGGAGGCGCACACTAATGGACAATATCCTATCTATTGTCACCTTCATCCCCGCCATTGCAGCAGGCATTCTGGCCCTGTTCCTGCATGGTGAGGACGTAGCCGCACAGCGCAACGCGAAATGGGTCGCTCTGGTTGCCACAACTGTGACCTTCCTGGTCTCGATCGGCATCTATACCGGCTTTGATCCGTCCAACACCGGCTTCCAGATGGTGGAAGAGGGCGAGTGGCTGCTGGGTCTGAAATACAAGATGGGTGTGGATGGGATCAGCGTTTTGTTCGTCCTGTTGACCACCTTCATCATGCCGCTGACCATTTTGGCCAGTTGGAACGTCACGGATCGTGTCAAGGAATACATGATCGCCTTCCTGCTGCTGGAAACGCTGATGCTGGGCGTGTTCATGGCGCTGGATCTGGTGCTGTTTTACCTGTTCTTCGAGGCAGGCCTGATCCCGATGTTCCTGATCATCGGTATCTGGGGCGGCAAAGACCGCATTTACGCCAGCTTCAAGTTCTTCCTCTACACCTTCCTCGGCTCGGTGCTGATGCTGGTGGCGATGGTTGCCATGTATGCGGATGCGGGCACCACGGATATCGAAGCTCTGATGAGCCATCAGTTCTCGTCGGATGGGTTCAGCGTGCTGGGCGTGTATATCGTCGGCGGTATGCAGACGCTTATGTTCCTGGCCTTCTTCGCGTCGTTTGCGGTGAAGATGCCGATGTGGCCGGTCCACACCTGGCTGCCGGATGCGCACGTGCAGGCGCCGACGGCGGGCTCGGTCGTTCTGGCGGCGATCCTGTTGAAGATGGGCGGCTACGGCTTCCTGCGGTTCAGTCTTCCGATGTTCCCGGTGGGTTCGGCGGTGATGACCGATGTGGTGCTGTGGATGTCGGCGATTGCGGTTGTCTACACTTCTCTGGTCGCGTTGGTGCAGGAGGATATGAAGAAGCTGATCGCATATTCCTCGGTCGCGCATATGGGCTTTGTGACCATGGGTATCTTTGCAGCGAACCAGCAGGGCATTGATGGCGCGATCTTCCAGATGCTCAGTCATGGGTTCATTTCCGCAGCGCTCTTCCTGTGTGTTGGCGTGATCTATGACCGGATGCACACCCGCGATATCGAGGCGTATGGCGGTTTGGTCATCCGGATGCCGGCTTACGCTCTGGTCTTCATGCTGTTCACCATGGCCAATGTCGGCTTGCCTGGTACATCGGGCTTCATCGGGGAATTCCTGACCCTGATGGGCGCATTCCAGGTCAACACCTGGGTGACGGCTGTGGCTGCAACCGGTGTGATCTTCTCAGCGGGCTATGCGCTGTGGCTCTATCGCCGGGTAGTTTTTGGAGATCTGATCAAGGAAAGCCTCAAGGCCATCACAGACATGAGTTCGCGCGAGCGGCTGATCTTCGCGCCGCTGATCGTGATGACCATTCTGCTTGGGGTTTATCCCTCGCTGGTGACCGATGTGATCGGGCAGTCCACCGCAGCGCTAATCTCGAACTATGACACGGCTCTGGCCGCGGCTGAAGCCGCAACCCAGACAGCCGCTTCGCATTAAGGGGGCTTTGGAGACATGATCCAGGCTGATCTGACAATCATCCTGCCGGAAATTGTTCTGGCAATTTATGCGATGGCGGCGCTGATCGGGGCTGTCTACACCACCAAGGATGCTCTGGCTCCCATGCTGGTCTGGGCCACTTCAGGTCTGATGGCAGTGTTGGCAATCTGGATTGCGATGAATGGCGAAGGTACCAACGTGGCCTTCAACGGCATGTTTGTGGATGACGGCTTTGCTCGATTTGCAAAGGTTGCGATTCTGCTGTCTGCCGCTGCGGTATTGCTGATGAGCCAGGAATATATGGCGCGCCGCGATCTGTTGCGCTTTGAATATCCTCTGCTGGTCGCACTTGCGGCTGTAGGCATGATGATGATGGTTAGCGCAGGCGATCTGATGTCGCTTTATATGGGGCTTGAGCTGCAGTCGCTGTCGCTTTACGTCGTGGCCGCCTTGCGGCGCGACAGTGCCAAATCCACCGAAGCCGGTCTGAAATACTTCGTGCTGGGCGCGTTGAGTTCTGGCTTGCTGCTCTATGGTGCGTCGCTGGTTTACGGCTTCACTGGCACCACGCTGTTTTCGGGCATCATCCAAACGGTGCATCATGGAGATGTCTCGATTGGCCTCCTGTTTGGCCTGGTGTTCATGATCTCGGGTCTGGCCTTCAAGGTCTCAGCCGTGCCGTTCCACATGTGGACGCCGGATGTGTATGAAGGGTCTCCGACCCCGATTACCGCGTTCTTCGCCACCGCTCCGAAAGTGGCTGCGATGGCCCTGTTCGCGCGCCTGATGCATGATGCCTTCGGAGGCGTGATCAAGGATTGGCAGCAAGTGATCGTGCTGCTTTCGGTCCTGTCGATGCTGCTGGGCGCGGTTGCGGCCATTGGGCAGCGTGACATCAAGCGGCTGATGGCGTTTTCGTCGATTGCCCATATGGGATATGCTCTGATCGGACTGGCCGCCGGGACCGAGATGGGCATCAAGGCAATGCTGATGTATCTGGCCATCTATGTGACGATGAATATCGGAACCTTCGCATTCATCCTGATGATGGAGCGTGATGGCAAACCGGTCACTGATATTGATGCGCTACGTCAGTTCTCGAAGCGCGATCCGGGCAAAGCTCTGGCGGTCCTGATCTTGATGTTCAGTCTGGCGGGCGTGCCACCGATGCTGGGCTTCTTCGCCAAGTTCGGCGTCTGGCAAGCGGGTATCGATGCCGACCTGTTCGGGCTGGTGATCGTCTCGGCCATCGCCTCGGTCATTGGTGCGTTCTACTATCTGCGGATCGTGTTCTACATGTATTTCGGGGCGGAGAATGAAGACCCGATCGAGATCCGCTCGACCCCGGTTTTGTGGGCAGCGCTGATGGGCTCTGCGGCTCTGATGTTGATTGGCGTATTTTATCAGTTCGGTGTGGAAGGGGCAGCTGCAGCTGCTGCGGCGACGCTTGTCAACTGATACTGCCGCGTTTCGATCAACCGAGGCTCGGTCGCGCGACCGGGCCTTTTTGACATGAGCGAATGGCCGCAGGGATATGGCCTGCATATACTGAAAGAAGTCGACAGTACTCTGAATGAGGCGGTGCGGCTTGCGCCAACAGCGACCGGTCCGGTCTGGATCATGGCACATCATCAGACCGCCGCGCGTGGTCGGCGCGGGCGAGCCTGGGCCAACCCCAAAGGTAATCTGGCAGCGACTTTGCTGATGCGCCCGCCGGGTGATCCGGAACAGGCGGCCCTTCGAAGTTTTGTCGCAGCGCTCGCCCTGTATGATGCCTGTGTGGCGGTAACGGGGCGCGCAGTAGGTTTGGCACTGAAATGGCCCAATGACGTGCTGCTCAACGGCGGAAAACTAGCGGGTATCCTGCTAGAAAGCACGGGGCAGGGCCGGGGGGTGTCACATCTGGCGATAGGGGTTGGGGTGAACCTGTCCGAGGCACCGGGCACTGATCGCGTCGAAGCCGGAGCGGTGCGACCTGTTTCTCTGCTCTCGGAAACCGGCGCGCTCACCACCCCCGAGGATTTTCTGACCGAACTGGCGGTAGCTTATGCGCATTATGAGACCCAGTTCATGACCTACGGGTTCGAACCGATCCGCACCGCCTGGCTATCCCGAGCAGCGCGGTTGGGCGAAGTCATAACCGCTCGTACAGCCACGTCCGAAACGGTTGGAACCTTCGAAACGGTAGACGTGGGTGGTAGCCTTGTCCTAAACACCGCCAAGGGCCGGGTCAGCATTCCGGCTGCGGATGTGTACTTCTGAAAGGGGCGCGGGATGCTTCTGGCGATTGATTGCGGCAATACCAACACCGTTTTCTCGATCTGGGATGGCGAAAAGTTTCTGTGCACCCTGCGCACCTCAACTCATCATGCCCGCACAGCGGACGCATATTTCACTTGGTATTCAACCTTGGTGAAACACTACGGTATCGAAGCTGATATCTCGGATGTGATCATCGCCTCAACCGTGCCACGCGTGGTGTTCAACCTGCGGGTCTTTGCTGATCGCTTTTTTGGATGCCGGCCGATTGTTGTTGGCAAGCCAGATTGCCTGCTGCCGGTCAATCCGCGCGTGGACGAAGGCACCGTGCCCGGTCCGGACCGGTTGGCCAACGCGGCGGCGGCGTTCGACCGCCATGGCGGCAATGTGGTTGTGGTTGACTTTGGGACGGCTACGAATTTCGACGTAGTCGCAGCCGACGGCGCCTATGTCGGTGGTATCATCGCCCCTGGCGTGAACCTGAGCCTTGAGGCACTGCATCAAGGTGCCGCGGCGTTGCCGCATATCGACATCACGAGGCCCGATAAAGTGATTGGAACAAACACGGTTGGCTGTATCCAGTCCGGCGTGTATTGGGGATATTCCGGCCTGATCGAAGGGCTGATCTCGCGCGTGAAAGCTGAATACGGAATGGCGATGAAAGTCGTCGGTACCGGTGGCCTGGCGCCTCTGTTTGACCAGGCTGACGTGGGTTTTGACGCTATCGAGGATGATCTGACGATGCACGGGTTGACCGTGATACATCGCTATAACAAGGAAAATGGCTCAACATGAGCAGTGAACGACTGATCTATCTGCCGCTGGGCGGTGCAGGCGAAATCGGCATGAATGCCTATGTCTATGGTTACGGTAAGCCGGGGCAAGAGCGGTTGATCCTTGTGGATCTTGGCGTTGCCTTCCCGGACATGGACACCTCGCCCGGCGTGGATCTGATCTTTGCAGACATCACCTGGTTGAAAGAGCGCGCCGATCAGCTGGAAGCAGTTTTTGTCACTCACGCGCACGAAGATCATGTCGGGGCGGTGGCCCACTGTTATGAGGCTTTAGGCGCGCCGGTCTACGCGCGCGCTTTTACCGCCAATATCGCGCGTCGCAAGATGGAAGAACGCGGCCACCCGACCGAGGCGGTGCAAACTGCGTCTCCATGGCCCGAACAGATCAAGGCTGGCCCGTTTACCGTTGGTTTCCTGCCGGTTTCGCATTCCATCCCTGAAAGTGCAGGGCTCGTTATCGACTCGCCTGCCGGACGCGTGGTGCATACGGGGGATTTCAAGCTCGATTCCAACCCGGTCGTGGGCGAACCATTCGATCCCGATCTGTGGGCCGAGGTGGCAAAGCCCGGCGTCAAAGCGTTGATCTGTGACAGTACTAATGTGTTCTCAAGCCATCCCGGGCGTTCGGAATCCGAAGTCGGCCCCGAGATCACCCGTCTGGTTCAAGAGGCCAGCGGCATGGTCATCGCAACCACGTTTGCCTCGAACGTGGCACGCGTGAAAACGCTGGCAGAGGCGGGACAGAAAGCCGGCCGTTCGGTCGTTCTGCTGGGTCGTGCGATGCGGCGTATGATCGAGGCGGCGACCGAGACCGGCATCCTGACCGATTTTCCAAAGGTTATCAGCGCCGAAGAGGCCGTCGACGTGCCGCGCGCGAACCTGATGTTGATTGTGACTGGCAGCCAAGGCGAACGCCGCGCAGCCAGCGCCCAACTGGCGCGCGGTAAGTATCGCGGACTAGAAGCGAAAGAGGGCGATCTGTTTCTGTTCTCGTCCAAGACTATTCCCGGCAATGAACGTGGCGTGATCCGCATCATGAACCAGCTCAGTGAGAAGGGCGTGGATGTGGTCGATGACAGCTCTGGTCTGTATCACGTCTCGGGTCACGCCAACCGGCCTGATCTTGAGAAGGTTCACGCTCTGATCGATCCGCAGATGGTCATCCCGATGCATGGCGAACACCGCCACTTGCGTGAGCATGCCAAACTGGCCGAAGCGGGCGGACGTACTGGGATTCTCGCTGTTAACGGCACTATGCTGGATCTGACTGGGAATGCGCCCAAAGTGGCGGATTATATCGAGACTGGCCGGACCTATCTGGATGGTACAGTCAAAATCGGCGCCTTGGACGGCGTGGTGCGCGACCGGATTCGCATGGCGCTGAACGGCCATATCACCATCACGGTGATATTGGACGAAGAAGACGAACCGCTGGGTGAGCCGTGGTGCGATACGATGGGCCTGCCCGAAATGGGATCATCCCGCGCGGGGCTGATTGAGGTGCTGGAAGAGGACCTGAACCAGTTCCTGATGCGTGCGGGCGCAAAGACGCTGCGTGATGACGACAAACTGGAAGAAGGGTTGCGCCGGATCGCACGTCAGACCGCGCAGGCCGAGATCGGCAAGAAACCCGAGGTAACAGTGGTTGTTAGCCGAATGCGTTAATCTGCATAGGGCATCGGATAGCCCCGAAGCTGCAGGAAAAGGCTGGCCTCTTCGTTGTTGAGAAAGAAGGGAACGGTTTCAGGCGGGTTCGGGTCCTCTGCACGGGCAGCGACTTCGGCCAGAACAACTTCGGTGATGAAGGGCAGGTCGAACTCCCGCGCTTGGCTGATCTTGACCCATTGCAAATGCGATAGCTCGTCCGAGGCATGGGTGAAGTCGTCAAGATCCCCCTGAATCGCGTCCGCATCGACCAGAAAGAACCTGGCGTCGAACCGGCGGGGTCGCCCCGGTGGTGTGACTGCGCGAAAGACAAATTGCAGTGCTTCCGCAGACGGCAGGTAGCCCATCGCCGCAAAGCTTTGCCAATCGGCCGGGATCGCGCCTTGCCAATTCCCTTGTTGTCCCAGAACAAGCCCGGTTTCTTCCCACAACTCTCGGATCGCCGCGACAGCCAGAGAGGCCTGCAAGTTTGGCGCTGATTGTTGTGACAGGCGATCGGTGCATAGATCGGGCAATGGCGTACTGAGCGGGATGCCTGCATCGGAAGCATCAACCGCGCCGCCCGGGAATACGAATTTGTTCGGCATGAACGCAGCCTTGGCACCGCGTTGGCCCATCAGGATCGACGGGTCTGTGAACCGATCACGCAATACGATTACGGTAGCAGCATCCCGGATTGCGGTTTTATCCGCCGTCATCCGGCCTTGCCAAACCCGTGCATCCGCCGCGCCCATTGATAGGCGACAACGGCCCCTTTGAGACGGGGCAGAAGGAACAGGGATAGCGCGACGCAGCCGATCGAGAATGCAATCGCCATGGTCCATGGATCGGGACGCCACTGCACGTAAGAGACATGAAGGGCGGGTGCCAGAAGGTGCCCCACCAGCAGGATCGTCAGGTAGGCCGGGCCGTCATCAGCGCGATGATGGAACAATTCCTGCCCGCATTCCGAACAGGTGTCATTCACCTTGAGATAGCTGTGCAACAGCGCACCCTCACCGCAATTCGGGCATTTGCACCGGAACCCTCGGATCAATGCGGGTTTTGTTGGGCGGTCTTCTTCGAGCGAACTGTCAATAGTTTGGTCAATCATATGTATCTCGCGCATCTTTCCTGGAGGCATATAGGCAGGATCAGACCCAACGGAAAAGGGGGGTGCGTCGCTTTGTGGCGCTGCTGCTTAGCGTATCATTTTCTATTGGCGTTTCAAATAAAGCAAAAAAAGTTGTGCCGGAAGCGACGGAAACCCGCCCAAGCCGCGTTTGAATAGGTATCAACAGCGGCAAATGGCCGCCAAATTCAGGGAACTATGTAATGAAAACCAAAAGCTTCATTTCGGCAATCGTCGTAGCTGCAGTTACTGTGACCGGCACTTCCGCTTTGGCCAAGGGCCCGCGTGCGACATTTCAGGAACTGGATGCCGACGGGGACGGGCAGGTGACTCAGGCCGAGATCGAGACACATCGCAACCAGAAATTCACCGCTGCCGATACGGATGGCGACGGCCAACTGAGCGTCGAAGAAATGCAGGCCGCGGCGCAGACCAAGGCCAACGAGCGTGTTACCAAGATGTTCGAAAAGCACGACGCAAATGCGGATGGTTTCCTTAGCGAAGATGAATTGCCGAAACCGCGCCGCGCCTCCAAGATGTTCGAGCGCATCGATGCCGACGGCAACGGTTCGATCTCAGAACAGGAATACGCGGATGCAAAAGACAAAATGGGCCGGAAACACAAGCGGCATCAGAAGTCGGACACCGACAACAACTGATGCGGGATGGAGGATCTGACCTCTTATCCCGACATCGAGCATGGCGGAACACCTGCCATGCCCGAGCCCAGCGACGAAGAGTTGCTGGGCCGGTTTTCTGATGGCGATGCTACGGCGGCCCGCCTGCTGACCGGGCGGTTGGGGCCGCGAAGTTATTCCGTGGCTTTGCGAATGCTGGGAAACCCAGCAGAAGCAGAGGACGTGACGCAAGAAGCGATGATGCGCCTTTGGAAGATGGCACCTGACTGGGTGCCGGGGCAGGCGCAGTTATCGACCTGGCTCTATCGCGTAACACTGAATCTATGTGTGGACTTGCGCCGGAAAAAGCGGCCTCAAGCGTTGGACAATGTGGCCGAACCCGAAGATGAGACTGCCAGTGTGGTCGACCAGATGCAGGAGAGTGCCCGCAAGGACGCGTTGCAGGCTGCATTGGAGCATTTGCCGGACCGGCAGCGGCAGGCTGTGGTTCTGCGGCACATCGAAGAATTGTCCAATCCCGAAATCGCGGGGATCATGGATATTTCGGTCGAGGCGGTTGAAAGCCTGACCGCGCGTGGCAAACGATCTCTGACCGCGATACTGGCGGGGCGTCGGGATGAACTGGGGTACGAACATGGCTGATCAAGATAACGAACTCGACCATCTGTTTGCACGGGCGCGTGCGGCGCGGGATACGTTTCCTGACGATCTTGCTGTTCGCATCGAAACGGATGCTGAAGCCATACGTCTGGCCCGAACCGCAAGACCGCAGCGGCGGACATGGCGGCAAAAGATAGGCGTTATCGGGGGGTGGCAAGGGTTGAGCGGTCTTGTGGCCGCAAGCGCAGCTGGCGTCTGGATCGGGTTCTCCGCTCCGGCCTTCTTGCCGGACCCTGTTGATTATTTCATCTCACAAGAGACGACCTATCTGATGGCCGATCTGAATTTAGACGAAAACTATCTGGAGGACGCAGAATGAGCGATCATCCCGCACCCAAACGCAAATGGATGCCGATATTGCTGGTTGTCTCTCTTGCTTTGAATCTGCTGATTGTCGGAGTCATTTTGGGTGCGGCATTGCGCTTCAAAGGAAGCGCTCATGCCGATGCGCCTCCGGGATTTGGCCCGGCGCTGTATTATGCGCTGCCAAAGTCGGATCGAAAGGCTCTGAGAGGTGAGTTGTCGGACCTGCGCGGAAAAGGATCACATCGGCGCAAGCAGGATTTTACTGCTCTTAGTCAAGTGCTTAGGGCCGTGCCTTTCGATCCCGCAGCGGTTGCGAGTCTTTTGGCACAGCAGTCGAAGGCAACTGCTGATCTGCAGACTGCGCTTCATCAGCAATGGCTGGCCCAGATCTCGGCCATGAATGATGACCAACGTGCCGCTTACGCGGACCGGCTGGAGGACGTAGTTAAACGCGGCCCGCGCAAACACAAAAAACGGGACTGACTAGTCACGCTGCGCTTTGCCGAATCTGTACCTGGTTGCGGCCCGCTTTTTTGGCGGCATAAAGTGCTTTGTCCGCCGAGCTGATCAATCGACCAACCGGGTCTGTTTCGCCTGGATGAGAAAGTTCGGGCGGGGTACATAATTTCACCCCCACGCTGATCGTTACGGGTACTGGGGCTGGACGATCCGGCAGCTGAAAAGGTGTTTCGCAAATTGTTTCACAGATCTGCTTCGCTTGCTTCAGCGCTTGGTCGGTTGAGGCATTCGGTAGCCCGATCATGAACTCTTCGCCGCCGATACGCGCGACAAAACCGGTTTTTCCTATCACGACTCGCAGCCTTTTCGCGGTTTCGGTCAGAACCAAATCCCCCGCGGCGTGACCGTAACGGTCATTGATTGCCTTGAAGTGGTCCAGATCGGCCAGCATCACGGCGAATCCGTGTTCCGTTTCTGGGGCCTGATGCGCGATCTGGTCCAGCGCGCGCATCGCATAGCGGCGATTGAACAGTCCGGTCAGCGGATCGATCAGGGATTCGGCCAAATCCCTGCGCAATGTCGCTCGCAATCTGTCGTCTCGGGTCTTGCGGGCGATCAGAGTTTCAAGCCGCAAGCATATCTCATCTGTCTGAAACCCGCCCATGCAGACCGCATCAGCACCTCGGTCCAGCGCCTCGGCCGCAAGTGCGGGATTATCATCCGGCAACACACCGATCAGCACCGTATTTCGTGTCGCACCGCGCGACCGAAGATCTGCCAGAAGGTTCCGCCCCGAGCTATTCGGTGCAAGCTCAACAACAATCGCGTCCGGGATCGTTCCGGACAGGATGCCTTTGAGATCAGGCAGAGTATGGCCGGTCACACGATGCCGGGTTTGATGGGTCAGAGCATTACTCCACAACGCGCTGGTTCGAACTGTTTGCGTCAGGATCGCGATCTCTGCCGTCGATGGCGGGGCGATCAGCACCTGTGGCGCCTCGCCAAAACCAATGGTTTGGACCGAACCTTCGATGTTTAATTCCTGCCGTTCGGCGCGCGTACGTAACAAGCTGCGCACGCGGGCCAATAGAAGAGTATCTTTGAACGGATAGCCAAGCACATCGTCCAGCCCGTCCGACAGTGCTTTCAACCGCGCTGCTTTGTCGTTTTGCGGTGCAATCGCCACAATCGGCACATCGATCAGGGCAGGATCTGCCGTCATCACTTTCTTAACATCCACAGCGGTTCCGTCGGGCAGAGTTTGCGCTGTAAGAACCAGATCAGGCCGTGTCCGCCGCAGCAATGCACCAAGCCCGGCCAGTTTCTCACCCTGCACGACATGGTACCAGGCGGCCGTCAACTGAACCTTGAGCATTATACGATTGGTCGAAACACCGTCGAGGACGAGTATGGTGCCTTGTACAGACATAGCCATTCACCGTTTGATTGCATGCGTTGCTAAAGTGTTTATGAGTCTGGTTAACAAACCCTTTCCAACACAGTGTCCGAGGCCAGTTTATGCCGATCTCCGCCAATTCCGCTGAAACTCTGGCCCTGAATGTGCTGGGCTGGCTGGTGGGAAATGATGAGTTGCTGCCCGTTTTCCTGGGGGCGACAGGTGCCTCGGAACAAGATTTGCGCGACCGTGCGGGTGAGGCTGAATTTCTTGGGTCTGTGTTGGACTTTCTGCTGCTTGACGATTCATGGGTGATCGCTTTTTGTGACGCCAATTCCGTGCCCTACGAAGAGCCGGGTCAAGCCCGTGCCGCGTTGTCCGGAATTTCGGATATGCACTGGACCTAACCCAAAGGAAATTTGTTTCATGGCAATCGACGCCCTCGTGTTCGACAAGGACGGTACTCTTTTTGATTTTGCAGCCACTTGGGGTGCGTTCGGGCGTATCGCGATGCTGCAGCTCTCTGATGGAGATGTGCAGCGCGCGACCGAGTTGGGGAAGGCCATCGGATTTGATTTTGAACAAGAGAGCTACGACCCGAATAGCGTAGTCATCGCCGGAACGGTCGATGAAGTTGCTGCAGCCCTTACACCGCATTTGCCTGAGGTATCTCTGGGGCACCTGATCGAAACACTCAACCGGGCGTCAGCGAACGCAGAGCAGATCCAAGCCGTTCCCTTGGCACCATTCCTTGCCGAGCTGCGTCGCGCCGGGCTGAAACTGGGCGTTGCGACGAACGATGCTGAAATGCCGGCCCTGCAGCACCTGCAGTCCGTTGGTGTGCGAGACCATTTTGATTTTGTAGCCGGATATGACAGCGGACATGGTTACAAGCCAGGTCCGGGGCAGCTATTGGCCTTTGCTCAGCATGTCGAGGTCGCGCCATCTCGTGTTGCGATAGTTGGTGACAGTCTTCACGATCTAGAGGCGGGACGCGCCGCAGGGATGGTCACCATCGGGGTTCTGACCGGCATGGCGACGGCCAAAACACTCGAACCGCTGGCGGATGTCGTCTTGCCCAACATCGGGCACATTCCCGGCTGGTTGTCGAAAACCGAATAACCTCGGTTCCAAATCGCCGGGTTGGGTAATAAAACCGACAACTCTTGTCGCAGACAGAACGGCGATGCTGAGTCTTCGGGGCTTTCATAGGAGTGAAAGCGCGGAGGATGGTGATGGCTGAGAGCAAGACACGCAAACGTCGCGGTGGTGGACGCGCGGGCGCAGCCGCGAGGCGCGGCGCGGCGGTGATCGAGCAGATGCCCTGGAACCCGCCCACAAACATCGACAAGCCAATCGAGCCGTTGGGACCCGAGGGAATCGAAGCGGTTCACGAAGGTGCCATGCGGATTCTCGAAGAGATCGGCATCGAGTTCTACAATCAAGAAGCCATCGGGATCCTGCGCAAGGCGGGCTGTACAATTTCCGGCGACAACGTCCGTATGGACCGGGATTTCGTGATGGAAATGGTGAGCAAGGCGCCCAACAAATTTACCATCACGCCGCGCAACCCGGAGCATCAGATCGAGATTGGTGGCAAGACCATTCTGTTCGGCAATGTTTCATCCCCACCAAATTATTGGGACATGGAAATCGGAAAAAAAGTGCCCGGCACCCGGCGGATGTGTCAGGACCTGCTGAAGCTGACGCAATACTTCAACTGTATCCACTTTGCAGGTGGATATCCGGTTGAGCCGGTCGATATCCATGCCAGCATACGGCACCTTGATGTGCTTTATGACAAGCTGACCCTGACTGATAAGGCAATGCATGCCTATTCGCTGGGGAAAGAGCGCGTCGAAGACGTGATGGAGATGGTGCGTATCGCGGGTGGCCTGAGCCACGAGGAATTCGAGGCCACGCCCCGGATGTACACTAACATCAACTCGACCTCACCGTTGAAACACGACCATCCAATGATCGATGGCTGCCTGCGGCTTGCGCGGCGTGGGCAGGCAATTGTCGTGACACCTTTCACTCTGGCCGGGGCGATGGCCCCCGTGACGATGGCTGGCGCAGTGGCACAATCGCTTGCCGAAGCGCTGTGCGCGATTGCGTTGTTTCAGTACGTTCGCCCGGGTATTCCATGCGTGATCGGGACCTTTACTTCGAATGTCGATATGAAATCCGGTGCGCCTGCATTCGGGACACCGGAATACATGCGCTCGACCCAGATGACTGGGCAGATGGCACGGTATTATGGCTTGCCTATGCGGTCCTCGGGCGTTTGCGCGGCAAATGTGCCCGATGGGCAGTCGGTTTGGGAAACCTCGAATTCCCTTTGGGCGGCGGTGCAGTCAGGCACCAACATGGTATATCATGCGGCAGGCTGGCTGGAAGGAGGCCTTATCGCAAGCCCCGAGAAATTCATCATGGATTGCGAAATCCTTCAGCAGATTCAGAGGTATATGCAGCCGGAACTGACAGCAACGGGCCCGGATGACATCGCCCTTGAAGCGATCCGGTCTGTTGGAAACGACGGGCATTTCTTTGGCATCCAACATACGCAAGATCGTTATACCACCGCATTTTATCAGCCGTTCCTGAGTGACTGGAAAAACTTCGAAGCCTGGGAAGCAGCTGGTGGTATCTGGACTGCGGAACGTGCCCATCGGATGTTCAAAGAGATCGTGAACAATTTCGAAGCCCCGAAGATGGATGAGGCGATCCGCGAGGAGCTGGCCGAGTTTGTTGAGCGCCGCAAGGCCGAAGGCGGTGCGCCGACCGATTTCTGATCGCTGCCCAATCCGCACTTCAGTTTGGGATTAGATCGGATTCTCATAATCCTGTATCGGATTTTGGGTGTTTGTTAAGTTTTCTGCGATCACTTGAGAGTGTCTTTCAATCTGAGGCGACTCATGCACGGGCTGATCAACAGGGCGATCCAATCCTTTGTCTGCGCCACCTACGGACGTCAATGCTGGTTGCGCGCGACTCATACGGCCGGGCTGGGATTTGACGAGTTCGAGGCGATGTTGATCTATGACGCGGAGATATCGACCCGAGTGCTCGACGCTTTGTGCGCTGACTTGAACCGCCTAAAATCCGAATTTCTTGAGGATCTGGGCACTTATCTGGTCTCACACTCGAACATGGAAGATTTACGCAGGTTATTGCGTTTTGGCGGGGTCACCTATTTGGAGTTTCTGCATTCGCTTGATGATCTGTCGGATCGCGTCCGCCTCGCTGTGTCCGATCTGAGATTGCCGGATTTGGAACTGCAAGAACACTCGCCCGGGGAATATCACCTGCACTGTACTCCTGATTTGCCGGGGTATTCCAGCGTCATGACAGGTGTACTACGAGCCATGGCGGATGACTATGGGGCGTTGGTGATCCTTTCCAATGAAGGGTGCCAAAACGGGGCTGAGTTGATTTCAATCACATTGATCGAAAGCGCGTTTGCCGAAGGGCGTCACTTTGATCTTGGGGCACGTAAATCATGATCAAGACCGCAGATCTTGGACAGTTGCTGGACACCTTATGTCCGATGTTCGTCCTTGTAGATGACATGGGGCGGATCGGGCAGGTTGGACCAACTCTGCAGAAGCTACGTCCGGATCGGCCTATGGTCGGCCGAAGCTTTCTGGATGTCTTTGAACTGGTGCGCCCTCGCTCAATCACGACAGTAGCTGCGCTGATGATGGTGCCGGACCGAAAGCTAAACCTCAGGTTTCAAGACCGGCCGCAGACTGCGTTCAAAGGTCTGATCGCGCCGTTTCCTGGCGGAAGCGGGGCGGTCATCAACCTGTCGTTTGGAATTTCGATACTGGATGCGGTACGCGACTATTCTCTGACCAGCACCGATTTCCCGGGCACTGATCTGGCCATAGAATTGTTGTATCTGGTCGAGGCAAATTCTGCCGCGATGGAAGCGTCACGCTCGCTGAACTTGCGTCTGCAAGGTGCGATGCTGGCGGCAGAAGAACAAGCCTATACGGACACGTTGACCGGGCTGAAAAATCGACGCGCGATGGATCATATACTGGGGCATTTGATTTCGTCGAAATCGAGTTTTGCAATGATGCATCTGGATCTGGATTTCTTCAAATCGGTCAATGATCGATTGGGGCATGCTGCAGGGGACTATGTTCTGCAGCAAGCCGCAAAGATCATGCTGGACGTCACACGCAGCGACGACACGGTTGCCCGAGTCGGGGGTGATGAGTTTGTCTTGATTTTTAAGGGCATGAACGATCGTACAAAGCTTGATGTTATTGCAGGGCGCCTGATTTCACGCCTGTGCAAGCCGATGCAGTTCGATGGGGCAACCTGCCGTATATCGGCAAGTATTGGTACAGCACTCTCGACACAATTCGGAGTGCCCAAGGCCGAAGATATTCTTCATGCCGCCGATCTGGCTTTATACGCAGCGAAACGAAGCGGGCGATCCTGCCACCGTTTCTATTGCGAGCTATCGGATGCGCAGCATTCCGGTTGACGCAGGTGGCCCCCCTTTGCTTCGCTACAGTGTATCCAACATCGCCGCGATGTGTCGCTTGACCTGAGGAAGCTCTGAAATCACAGGCATTACGTGTCCGTGAAAGTTGGCGCGGGCAAGTTCCTCGGGTACATCTTCCAAAACATGGCCTCCGGTGCAGGCAAAAAACGGCAGGCACAGCGCCTTGCCACCGCACCCGGTGGCGGCGTCCGCAATTGATGGGGTTTGCTCAACGAACCCGGTGCGAATGCTATTGAACGCGGTAAGCCGACCCAGATTCTCGGCGAAACCCTTTGCGACAATGGCCGGATTGGCGCTGCGGCCCGAGCCATGTGCAGCGATCACAAGATCTGTGTCCGCCGCGCTCCAAACCCTGTTCGTCAGTTCCTGATGTATGGCCGCTGTAATCAGGGCTGGCAGTTCGGGATCGATACCCATGGGGTCCAGAATCGTGACAGAACGCTGACCAATCCGCTTTGGCAGAGCGCTGGTGACAAACCAGCCGCGCGCCATGAATAAGGGGTAGATAACCGTGTCGCTGGTCAATCCATCAAGGCAATTTTCCAACGCCTGCGGGGCTGCCAATGTGGCCGACGATACCGAAACCCGTTGACATAACTCATCTACCTCTCGCGCAAAGGCTGCTAGCGCAGCTTCTGCAGGTGCAGGGTCCGAGGGTTGGCCATGGGCGACGATAACGGCGTGTGTCATGCAGGGCTCCGGATAGGTTCTGCGATAGATGTATTGCTGGTGGGCAGAGTCAATGCGGTGTTGGCAATTTCGTCATCCCAGTAGAGTCAGCCACAACCAGACCGTCAATATTGACGCGGTCGTTCCGATCAGAACCGACGACGCGGCCACACGTTTGGCATGTCCGTACATGTTTGCGAAGATGTAGCTATTGATCCCCGGCGCCATCGCTGCGGTAAGAACGCCCGAGCGGAACAGGTCTTGCGGCAACGCCAGAGATGACCCGAAGAACCAAACCAGGCTCGGGTGCAGCATCAATGAGATACAGCAGACGAAAATAATGGTACGCAGATCGCCCTCGGGTCGGTACTTAACCAGCACGCCCCCCAGCGCGAACAGGGCACCGGGCAAGGCCGCGCGGGTGATCAGGTTCAAGGCTTCGTTCACAACTCCGGGTATGGCCAGTCCAGTGAGGTTTACGACAAACCCCAACGAGATCCCAAGAATGAGTGCATTCTTGAACATGGCCGACAGCACGGATTTCAACATCCGCACTCCGCCGTTTCCGCGGTTTCGAAGCACCTCCATCACCGTGATGCCGAGGCAATAGCAAAAGGGTGAGTGGAACGCGATGATTGTGAAGTTGCCAACTAGATTTTCGACCCCATAGGCGCGCTCGGTAATAGGCAACCCCAAGAGGACCGAGTTTGAAAACAGACAGCAAAATCCAATAGCAACCGAATCCTCCCACGCTCGTCCGAAGATCAGGCGCGCACCGATCATACCAGCGACAAAACACAGACCAGCTGCTGAATAGAAACTGACCAAAAGCCGAGGATCGAAGCTGGTGCCGAGATCGAGATTGGCAATGGCGAGAAACAGTAGGCAGGGAATGGCAAAGTTCTGCGTGAAACTCATTAACCCATCGATATGGCTTTCGCGAAAATAGCCGAACCTCGTCGCCGTGTATCCGGCACCGATGACCAGAAACACCGGCAGGATGACATCAATCAGGCTTTGTAACATGGCGGCGCCATACGGGGTATCGTAAGCGCGTGCAGCAGCATGCCTTACAGGGCGTGCCGGATCACCATGCCATCATAGGCAGGCGTGATATGATCCGGTGTTTCCGCATCGACCGTCGCATAATCCAGATCGATATGCATGTTGGTCAAAACGGCGCGTTTTGGTTTCAATTGGTCGATCCACTCCAGCGTCTTTTCCAGATGGGCATGTGTCGGATGCGGGGAACGACGTAGAGCGTCAATAATCAGGCAGTCCAGATTCGCCAGTTCAGTCATGCTCTCATCATAAAGCTCTGCTACATCAGGCAGATAGACGATGTTTCCCATTCTGAAGCCAAGCGCATCAATCGATCCGTGGTTCACGCGAAATGGCCGAAGCGAGATCGTGCCGCCTGGGCCGGGAATTTCGAACGGCCCATTGATTGTCTTGAGGTCGAGTATGGGCGGATAGGGCGATCCTTCGGGCTGAACGAAGGCATAGCCAAACCGGCTGAGCAGATCGTTCTGCGTGTCACCATCGGCCCAGACGGGGACGCGGGTTTTCATATTGAAAACGATCATCCGCAGATCGTCGATCCCATTCATGTGGTCCGCGTGGGAATGCGTATAGACGACACCATCCAATCGCCCAGTCCCGGTGTCCAGCAATTGGCTACGCATATCAGGTGAGGTGTCGATCAGAACCGACGTAGTCCCATCCGGCCCGTCCCGTTCGACCAGTAACGAGCATCGCCGCCGCTGGTTTTTCGGGTTTTCCGGATCACAATCGCCCCAATGCCCCCCGAGACGGGGGACGCCACCGGATGACCCGCAGCCCAGGATTGTCAGGCGCAGCTCGCTCATGCAGCCGCCTTGTATGTGGCGGCTTTAGTGAAGAGCCGATCAAAATTGGCCTGCGTTTTTGCGGCGAAATCTGCGTAATCCAATCCGAAGACCTCAGCCCCTTTACGGGCGGTGTGTGCGGTATAGGCGGGCTCATTCCGTTTACCGCGATATGGTGGGGGGGCAAGATAGGGCGCATCGGTTTCGACCAGAATACGATCAACCGGAGCTGAAGCGAAGATATCGCGTAGTTCTTGGCTTCTTGGGAAGGCCGCGATGCCGGACATGGACAGGTAAAAGCCCAGATCAAGCGCGGCCCGCGCCAGTTCAGCCGATGAAGAGAAACAATGCATGACACAGGAATAGGGCGTATTACGATGCTCTTCGGTCAGAATGCGGGCCATGTCGTCATCAGCAGCGCGCGCGTGGATGATCAATGGCAGGCCAGTGCGCTGGGCGGCCTCGATATGGATGCGCAGCGATTGTTTCTGAACATCTGCCGACTCGGCCGTGTAGTGATAATCAAGCCCGCTTTCCCCAATGCCCACGAACTTGGGATGCTTAGCCAATGCGACCAGCTCATCGACCGTGGCCATCGGCTCATCAGCGGCGCTCATCGGGTGGGTGCCTGCAGCGTAGAAGACTGGGGCGTGAGCCTCGGCGATGGCGCGCACAGCGGGTTCGTTGCGCAGCCGGGTGCAGATGGTCACCATGCGGGTCACGCCAGCCTCGGCAGCGCGGGCGACGATATCATCCAACTGACCGTCGAAATCAGGGAAATCCAGATGGCAGTGGCTGTCGGTAATTTCGGGGGTGAGGCTCATCAGCTGTGACCGGCGGTTTCCTGTATCTTGAACACCGTATCTAGGACAAGCGAGGCAGGGTCAAGGTTCACCGCCTGCCCGTGTCGTGCGCGCGCCGTGATGAGCGCGGCGACCTCCGCCCATTGGCGGGCCTTGTGCTGCGAGTTAGAGAGGCGCGACAGAGTTTCAGCCTCATTCGGGGCGGCCTCGGGTATGGGGGCGGCACCTTTTGCACCTGTCAGCGCCAAACGCGAGAGCGCAACGTCGATCAGCGAAAGCAGCAGATCAAACCGTTCCGCAGCACCTCGCTGAGCAGCCGCTTCTGCCAGTTTCAGGGCGCGCTGGCGGTCGAGCCGGGGAAGGGAGCCCAGAATTGCAATCAGCTCGGCATAAAGCTCTAGCCCGCCGAGATTGATCAAGCGGACGGCATCACCCACTGAACCGGCGGCGAGGGCTGCCAAATGCTCGGCCCGACTAGGGATTTCTGTGCCGGTCTGCGCTAGCGCGGCCTGCATGTCATCTGCGCCAAGGGGTGAAAGCCGCAGCGTGCGGCAACGCGAACGGATGGTCGGCAGCAGGCGCGAAGGTTGGTGTGAAACCAGCAGCAGCGTCGTGCGCGCTGGGGGTTCTTCGAGCATTTTCAGCAGCGCATTGGCGGCGCTGACATTCATTTCATCCGCTGAATCGACGATAACAATCCGGCGACCACCATCGGCAGAGGACAGGCCGAAGAACTTGCCCAGTTTGCGGATGTCATCGACAACGATTTCGTTGCGCAGCCGTCCCTGATCGTTGACGGACCGGGTGATTGCGGCAAGGCCGGGCTCGGCCCCCGCCTGGATACGGTGTGCGACGGGGTGGTCCGGGTCGATGTCCAACGTCTCAGGCGCAGGAGGGGCACCAAACAACCCGCCTTCATCTGCCGGAGGTGTGGCCAACAAAAACTGTGCAATGCGCCAGGCAAGGGTAGCCTTGCCCACGCCGCGCGGCCCCGTTAGCAACCAGCCGTGGTGCAGCCGGTCCGAGTTATACGCGGTTAAAATCGCCTCTTGGGCCGCATCCTGTCCGAACAGCTTGAGAGTTTCGCGCGGATGCGGGGCACCAGGGGCCTGATCCGGTGTTTGGATATCGTCGCTCATGTCAGCTCAATTGCAGGGACGCCATGACAATATCTGTCACATCCCGCGCAACGCTGTCCATGTCCCGATTGCCGTCGACCACGTGGAAACGGTCAGAGAATTCTTGAGCCAGACCCAGAAAACCTGCCCGCATCTGTTGTTGAAGATCCAAACCGAAATCTTCGAACCGTTCTTCGGTGCCCTGACGACCTTTGGCGCGCAACAGGCCTGTTTCCGGGTCCATATCGATCAGCAAGGTCATATCTGGCTCTCGCCGGATCATCAAGCTGTGCAACTGATCCACCAAACCCCGCAGATTGCCGCGCGACAGACCTTGATACATCCGGGTACTGTCGGCAAAGCGATCGCAGATCACAACCTTGCCCTCTGCCAACGCGGGTTCAATCGTGCGCTCAAGATGATCGCGCCGGGCAGCGGTGAACAGCAGGATCTCGGTCTCGGCCGACCAGCGGTCCGGATCACCCTGCAGCACAAGGCTGCGAATTTCTTCTGCCCCGTCCGATCCGCCGGGCTCGCGCGTCAGAACGACGTCGCGGCCTTGATGCCGCAAGTGCTCGGCCAGCAGGCGCGCCTGCGTGGACTTGCCTGATCCGTCAATGCCTTCGAAGGTCAGAAACGTTCCGCGCGCTGTCACATTTGCTCCAGCGGGGTGTTGATCACTTCTTTCAGAACGATGCCACCCACGGTCAACATACGCACGACAAACCCGCCCAAGGGAACATCCTTTTCCGCCACCAGCGGGCGGCGGATTTCGGGCAATCCTTCGGGTTGGATCACCAGCTCGGCCAATTGCTGGCCTTTGCTGACCGGTGCGTTGATAGGGCCGTCATAGACAACCTCGGCCTTGATGTCCTTGTCGCCCAAAACGGGGAACAGCAGGGTCAGATCACCCTCGGGCACCAATCCCACAGTCTTTTCCGCCCCCATCCAAAGCTTGGCCTGGGCTACCGGTTCTTCTGATTTGGCAACTGTCCTCTCGACAAAATTTCGAAACGACCAGTTAACCACGGCCTCAGCCTCCTCTGCGCGCTTGGCGGTGCTGTCGAGCCCTGAAAGAACAAAGACAACCCGTCGGTCGCCTTGTTTGGCAGAACCGACCAAACCATATCCTGCCTCTTGAGTATGGCCCGTCTTGAGGCCATCGGCCCCGATATCCAGCTTCAGCAGCGGATTGCGGTTCCGCGCGTTCGAGGGCGCGCGACCATCGAATTCGAACTCTTCTTCGGCAAACAGGGGATAGTACTCGGGGAAATCGGTGATCAGCCGGTCGGCCAGAACTGCCAGATCGTGCACTGACATCATGTGCCCAGCAGCAGGCCAGCCGTTGGAATTGGCAAAGTTCGAGTTGTTCATGCCCATCTGCTGCGCCCGCTGAGTCATGAAACGGGCGAATCCGGCTTCGCTTCCGTCGGGGCTGAGCGCTTCGGCGATCACGACACAGGCGTCATTGCCCGAAAGCACGATGATCCCGCGCAAAAGATCCTCGACCCGGACACGATCCTGCGTGTTGAGGAACATGGTCGAGCCGCCATAGCTCATTGCATGTTCCGAGACGGGCAAAGTTTCGTCCAGCGTCAAACGGCCATCGCGCAAGGCTTCAAACGCCACATAAAGCGTCATGAGCTTCGACATGGACGCTGGGGGCAGAGGCTGATCGGCGTCTTTAGACAACAGCACAGTACCGGTTTTCTGGTCCATCACATAAGCCGCACGCGCGGTGGTGTCGAAGGCATGGGCAGGCAGTGTCAACAGCGCCAACCCGAGGGCCAGTGTGGTGGATCGCAAAGCGGAAAGCATCATGGGCCTCCTGTTTGATCAGTTCTTTGCCGTGAAAGCATCGGTAAACCCAAGGTCTTTCACATCGTTCAACATCGCCCGACGTTCCGCGCGGGTTGCAACGGGTCCAACCAAAACGCGCCAGACCGACTTGTCCTCGCTTTTCAGTTCCATGACTTCGGCGGCCATGCCATTGCGCCGGATCTTGTCCGCCGCGCTCTTGGCGTTGGATTCTACGCTGAAGGTGCCCGCCTGAACAAAAGGTTTTGCCAACCCACTTGTCGTCGCAGCACTCGCCGTCGCTGGTGCCGCCGCCGTTGGTTCAGAGGCCTCGATGGCCGCTGCCGCTCCGGCAATCGGGTCCAGAGGCGTTTCGGTGATTGCGTTAGGGTCTTTCTTTTGCCACCACTTGCGCTTGGCCGGTTTTTCAGCCGGTGCCGTCAGTTCGGGATCCGACAATGCTGCCGTCTGTGTTTCTGACGAAGGGGATTCGGACTCGGCAGCCGCTGCGGTTGCTGCGCCAGCTGCTGCGACTGCAGTCTCGTCGCTTGGCTTTTTCTGCCACCATTTGCGTTTGGCCGGTTTCTCTGGGGCTGGGGTCTCATTCGCGGCCAATTCACTGGTCGGGGCTTCTGCATTGGTCGGGGCTTCTGCACTGGGCGCATCTTCATTCGACGATGCAACAAGCGCCGCCCCGGCAACGACCGCAGCTCCGGTCGCTGCTTCGGTGCTTGGCTTTTTCTGCCACCATTTCCGCTTTTGAGGCTTTTCAGCAGCGCCCGTTTCCGACGCTTCTGTGGTGTCGGTTGTTTCCGAACTCTCTGCACTATCTGTCTCTTCGGCAGGTTCCGCGGCGACAGGTGCAGGGGGTTCTTCAATAGCCTCACGTCGCAATGCGACAACCTGCACCCTGGTTGGAGCACCAGCCAGCATTCCCAATTGCTCGGCAGCGGATGACGAGACCTGCAGCGCGGGTCCCGGCAAATTCCGCTCACGGCGGAACAGGGCACCCGTTACCGATTTGTTGTTGGCTGTATTCTTGATCAGCACCCGCTCGGGTTGAGTCACATCAGGGTGCGCCACCCAGATACCACCCAGCGATGGCCGCCCGTCCCACAACCCTGCTTCGGTGACCTGAAAAACCTCGGGGGCTTCAACATCGCGCTGATTGGTCGCGGCAGCCTCGGGGAACAGTTCGAACCGGTTTGTGTTGTCCGCATCTTCGGCGGCCGTATCCTCAGGCGGGTCCTCTGTTGTAAGTAGCCCTTCTTCGCATCCAGCCAATGCTGCCATGGTCACGACCATAATTGCCAGCCGTTGTGGCCCAAAGCGTGTGCCCGTAGCTCGCTCCATTTTCTCAATCCCTTGCCTGACAAGGCCATTCCGGCCGCGCCCCACCGCGTCATTGCTGGTTCTTGTTGCCAGTCTTGTGCGGTCTTTCCCGCAGATCATAGCGCGGGCATCGGGCCATGGAAAGACTGCTACATTCGCTTCGGCAAGATTTCCCGCTTTATGGCTTGCCTCCGCGCTCAACTCGTCATAGACCCAGCCTCACGCGGGGAGGTGGCAGAGTGGTCGAATGCGGCGGTCTTGAAAACCGTTGAACGTGAGAGCGTTCCCAGGGTTCGAATCCCTGTCTCCCCGCCACTCATACCTGTCTCACTTCAGTTGTGTTTTCTGACCCGGAATTGTGCCGCAATTCCCGCGAGTTGGCGCATGCGCTTTCAATCAGAGACGGAGCAGATCGCACACTCAGAGCGCAATTCCGGCCGCAGTCTCTGTGGCGCATTTTGGCGGGGTCGCTTTGGGTGGGATTTCCCTGATACCCGGCAATTTACAGGGAATTTTCGTGAAACAGGTCTGAGTTCCGTCATTTCTCCTATCGGAACTGCATGTTTTCCAGAGGTTTATGTTGCAAATTCCCTAAAAGGTGGAACAGGGAATTTTCTCGTGGGAACAGGGAATTGTGCCTACGGATCAGGGAGGGCAAACCCTGTAACAGGGACGAAGGACTTGGAGATGTCAGAAGCCGAACAGGCGTTCCTGTTCAGACCAGTCTAGTGGGTGGGTCACGCTGACAAGACGCTTGAGTGTGAATTCGGTCGGCTGAGCGCCGTCGAGAATCGCGACCTGAATCTTCGGTGAAAGAAACGCGAGCTGAGCACGGGTACGGATGAAGGCGCCGGGGAGGTTTTCGCGGCGGGCAATTTCCATCAGTTGAACGCCGGCTTTTAGATCACGCGCCCAGCCATGAGCGCGGATCAGCATGGACCGGAGGTGGGGATCGGGTTGGGGTGCCATGTCTCCAGCGATGACCTTGGCCTCGACGCCGCGTCGTCGCAGATCGAAGGATGAGGTGATGTGTGTGAGATCCGGGTTCAGATGATCGGCCGCGATGCCAAGTGCGCTTGCCAGAGTTTTAGGGTTCAATTCGAGGTCGATCTGTCCGCGTGCAATTCTGCCGTTGGCCAGAATATCAGCACCGACCTGAGCGCCTTGGCCTCGAAGCCGAGTTACTAAATCCGCAGCTGAAGTCTGAACTGCCTCCGTTGACCCGGCCTCCGGTTGCGCCAGCACCTGGTGCGCGGCGGCGGCGTCTTGCAGATGTCTGACGATGACATCAATGACAGCGTGTTCCAGCGCCGGGCCGGGCAGTCGCCAGCCGGAGATATCCTTGCCACCCGAGATCAACCGATTGGAGACGTAATAGCGCAACCGTCGGCCTTTGCGCGTGGTGTGGGTTGGCGTCAACCGATTACCTGTTTCGTCCTGCAGCAGACCGGTGAGCCAGGCGCCGGGGTCATTGGAGTGTTGGCGCGTATCGGAGCCGCCGCGTGCACGGGAGCGATTGGAGGCCTGTCGCATTTTTTCCTGTACCCGGTCCCAAACGCCTTGGTCGATGATCGCCGTATGTTGTCCGTCCCAGATCTTATTCTTGTGGCGAATTTTTCCGAGATAAACCGGGTTGCGCAGCAGGTAATAGATCTGACCCCGTGACAGCAGATAATCCCCTTTTATGCTGCCATCCGACCGAACAGCCCGTTTTGATCGCAGGTCTTCTGCTGTTGCCCGTTCTTCTACTTTGCGCAGGCAACCCAGCTCGTCATAAAGCCCAAAGAGATGTCGGACCGTTCTGGCCTCCTCCTCATTCACCACCAGCGTTCTTGCTTTTGGATCGGGGTGGCGGTCATAGCCGAGAGGCAGGTTGCCACCCATCCAAAGCCCCTTTTTCTTAGACGCTGCAATCTTGTCGCGAATACGTTCGGCGGTGACTTCCCGTTCAAACTGAGCAAAGGACAACAGCATATTCAGGGTCAACCGGTCCATGGAAGATGAGGTATTGAAGGCCTGTGTAACCGAAACAAAGGAACAGTTTGCCTGTTCCAGCCGGTCGACCAGCTTGGAGAAGTCGGTAAGCGACCGGGTCAGCCGGTCAATCTTGTAGACCACCACCATGTCAATACGCCCGGCATCGATCTCATCAAGCAGGCGTTGAAGGGCAGGGCGTTCGAGTGTACCGCCGGACAGGCCGCCGTCATCGTAGCGCCCGGGCAGTAGGGTCCAGCCTTCGTGTCGCTGGCTGGCGACATAGGCTGCGCAGGCCTCAAATTGCGCGTCCAGCGAATTAAAGTCCTGATCCAGACCATCTTCGGAGGACTTGCGCGTGTAGATGGCGCATCGGGTTTTGCGGCGCGGGCTCATTTGGCCCCCTTGCCAGAGAGTCCGAAGAAACGCGGCCCTGACCAATGCGCGCCGGTAATCTCTCTGGCGATGGCCGAGAGCGAGCGATGGGACCGACCGTTCCAAGTGAAGCCGTCATCTGTAACGTCGACTACATGGGTCACGCCATTCCACTCGCGCAGTAGGCGCCCGCCGGGTTTTAGGGCAGGGCATGTAGGCCGGGGCTTCTTCATAGAGCCCTTTTCCAGCGTGACTTTGACCTTCCGGGGTAGCCCGCCATGACGGCGGGACTGCATCTCAAAGGCAATGAAACGGCGCATGAAGGGTTGGCTGAGCATGGCGGGGGCTTGTTGATCAAACAGTTGCTGCCAAAGCGTGACCAGAGCCGATCGACCCATGGCGGCGAGATCGGCGACATCGCTGGTCTTGGTCATGTCTCTTCTCCTGTTCCCGCCGTCAGGTGATATATGGATGGTCCATTTGGTTTGTCGGATGTCCGCCGTTCAATCGTTGCGCCTTTTTTCCGCAGACCGCTTAGAGCTGCTCGGACCGAATGAGGCTGCCACTCCGTTGCTTTGCAGAGCGCCTCAAGGCTGGCGCCGCTCGGGCGACGCAACAAAGCTTGCACCCGGTCAATTTTGGTTTGATTGGATTTGGACATATATTGTCTCCTCTGATCTGGGGCTGGCGGAATGCCGAACCCTGGTACTGAGGAGCGCCCGAATGGCTCGGGCGTAGGTTCAGTGATGCGTGGTTTACGTCAACAGTCCAGCTCTTTCTGAAACGATTACTGGAGGCGTGTGTTTTGAAGTGCGACGCTGCCGTACCCCCGATTATTCGGCAACAATCTTAATTGGTTACTTTTAGTTTGGGGGGGTGCGTCTCGTATTGATGGCACCTACATTCGACCTAATCGCCCGTACTATCAGGGCGGGAAACTGCTCCCGCAGGCAGCACTCATTGGAACACAGGTTTCCGCAGAGAGCATTCAAAGGAGCAACGTCTCGGATCGATTGGTCCGGGGAGTTGCGATTTGTGCTCTCTCCGATTTTCCAACGCGATCCCTCCATCTCGACGTCCGCGCGGCGTCACGCAAAAGGAGGCGGTTATGCCTGCCAAAAACACACACAGCGACGTTCAGGCGTCCAATACGCCTATCTGGATGGCCGAAAAAGTTATCCAATCCCAGATCAGCCAGATCAAGCCCTAAGCCAACAACAACCGCGTGCACGCGGCCAAGAATGTCGACAAACTGAAGGCATCGGTGGCCCAGTTTGGGTTTGTCACCCCGATCCTGTTGGATGGTTCGGGCACAATCATCGCGGGCCATGGCCGCTATGAGGCCGCCAAGGCTCTGGGGTTGACGTCCGTGCCGACGGTTGTCGCGGGTCACCTGTCAGATGCAGAAGTTCGTGCTTTGCGCATCGCGGATAACAAGCTGGCGGAACTGTCGGACTGGAACGAAGCAGCGCTGCAGATCGAATTTGCCGAGCTGACGGACCTCAGCCTTGATGGTGAACTGGACTTTGATCTGGATATCACCGGGTTCGAAACGCCGGAGATCGACATTATCATCGATGGCACGGATGAGGCCACGAAGACTGAAGCGGAATCTGTTGAGACGCCTGACCCCGCGGTACCGGCAATTACGCAGCCGGGCGACCTCTGGATTCTTGGAGATCACCGCATCTTCTGCGGGGATGCTTTGCAAGCTCAGAGCTACGAGATGCTCCTGGATGGCGAGAGCCCGCAGATGGTGTTCACCGATCCTCCTTATAACGTACCGGTCAATGGGCATGTCCGCTGTGGCACCGGCGGCGATCATCGCGAATTTGCCATGGCGTCGGGAGAAATGTCGGACAGCGAGTTCCGCAACTTTCTCACCGACGTGATCAACCGGCTGTTTGACTGCTTGCCGGACGGAGGCATCGCGATGATCTGCATGGACTGGCGTCACATTGAAGAGTTGATTGCGGCCGGCAAGGCAGCTGGATTGGAACTCATCAATCTCTGTGTCTGGAATAAGACCAAAGGAGGCATGGGCAGCCTTTATCGGTCCAAGCACGAGCTGGTTTGCATCTTCAAGAAGCCCGGTGCGCCACATGTCAACAATGTCGAACTGGGAAAACATGGTCGCAACCGGACCAATGTCTGGGACTATCCCGGTGTGAACAGCTTTGGGGCAGGGCGTGAAGCGGATCTCGCTGATCATCCGACGGTGAAGCCAACGGCCCTGGTCGCGGATGCCATCATGGATGTGAGTCATCGCGGCGATGTCGTGCTGGACGCCTTTGGCGGGTCCGGTGCAACCTTGCTGGCCGCTGAGAAAACCGGACGCCGGGCGCGGCTTATTGAGTTCGACCCTGTTTACGTCGACGTCGCCATCCGTCGTTGGCAGGAGATGACCGGTGAGAGCGCCGTGCATGCCGTCACGGGGCAAACGTTCGATGCGCGTTCTGCGGCCAGCGACACCGCCTCGAAGCAGGAGGCGGATCATGTCTGACGATACGAAAGATTACGAAGTGGGCTACGGCAAACCGCCTAAAGCAACCCAATTCAAGAAAGGCCGATCCGGCAATCCGAAAGGGCGGCCGAAAGGTGCCAAAGGGGTGAATGCCAGCTTGAAACGTGAATTGGAAACCAAGATTACGGTTCGCGAAGGCAGCCACGAAATCCGGATTTCCAAGGCGGAGGCAATTGCCAAGCGGCTCACGGCTGGCGCGTTGAAGGGCGACACGAAATTGTTGATGGCGCTGCTGAAGCTGGACGCAGATCTGTTCAACACAAGTGACATGGACGCGCAAGAAACCGTCCGTGCGGTTGAGCCGGACGCTGTCGACTACGACATCCTCCGGGATTTCTTTTCCAGTCACCCGGATGGTGACGGCGGTCCGGAAGATGAGGAGGCCAATGATGTCAGCTCCTGATCCCAAAATGGTCCGGCAGGTCGCTCGCGAGGTTTGCCGGGATAATTTCTTTCCCTTCGTGTGGCGTGTGTTTGGCACGCTGCACCAGGGGACTGACCGCGGCTTTGATCCGGCCTGGCATGTGCGTGCTATGTGCAAGAGTTGGACAACGTTCGCGTCGGCGAGAACAAGCGGTTGATCATCAACATTCCGCCACGTTGCCTGAAATCGGTCACCGTTGCCGTTGCATATGTCGCTTATCTTCTTGGGCACTCACCGAGCGCCAAAATCATTGTTGCCAGCTACGGGCTGGATCTGGCGCGTAAACATTCCGAGGATTGTCGTCGGATCATGTCTGCGCGCTGGTACCGGGAAATGTTCCCTGAAACGGTCTTGGCTAAAAAGGGCAACACCTCAGAAGAAATCCGCACCACAAAGGGAGGCAGCCGTAAGGCTGTCTCCATCGGAAGTTCTGTCACCGGTCATGGCGCTGATTACATCATCATCGATGACCTGCTGAAAGCTGGAGATGCGGGCTCCGAGGCCGAGCTGGTCAAGGCACAGGAGTTCATTGAGGGGACCTTGTTGTCGCGCTTCGACAACCCGGCCGAAGGGCGCGTGGTCATGGTTGCACAACGGCTGCACGAGATGGATCCGCCGGGTTATCTGCTTGAACGTGGGACCTATCGGCACCTGAATCTGCCTGCCATCGCCGAAGAACATGAGAAGGTGCCTCTCGGGCGTGGAAGGGTCATGTGCCGCAAACCGGGTGATCTCCTGTGCCCGTCCCGTTTGGATCAGAACACGCTGGATACAAAACGTCGTGAAATGGGCGCAGCTGTGTTCAATTGCCAGTATCAGCAGAACCCGATTGCGCCAGATGGCTCGCCGCTGCGCTGGGAGTGGTTCGGCACCTATGAGACCATCGGAGATCGCCGCTGGTTCCAACTGGTTGTTCAAAGCTGGGATACGGGGATGTCTGCGGATCCGCGATCCGACTTCTCGGACTGTACGACCTGGGGGTTCCGAGAAAACGCGTGGTACCTTCTCGACGTCTGGCGCGGGCAGGTAGACTACCCAGACCTAAAAGCCAAGGCACTGCAGCTTGTCGGTCGTTGGGATCCCGATCGTGTTCTGATCGAAGATGCGGCCTCCGGCAAACCGCTTCTGGACGAATTGTTTCGTGATAACCGTCGGCGCTACGAACGCATTAAACCCGACAAAGACAAGGAAACCCGGTTCCAGTCCGCTTGCGGTCCTGTCGAAGAGGGCAAGGTGTATCTGCCTGCAGACGCACCCTGGCTGCCGGTATTCAAACGAGAGCTTCAGTCCTTTCCACGCGGGCGCAACGACGATCAGGTCGACAGCTTTACCCATTTTCTGAACTGGTCCAAGGGACCGGGCTTCTACCGGGCATTGGGCCGGGACCACCGGATCAACATCGAACGTCGGGAGCGCAATCGAGAGAGGGTCAGACGGCGGTAGAACCTCAGCGTCAAGCTTGAAAACTCGTTGAATATTGCTGGGAGGGCCGATGTCGGACCAATCCTGAGAGCGGCCCCAATGACCGCTCGCAACCACAAACCAGTCTCATCGCTAATGCCGTCGGATGACTGCTTCGAGCCCAATGCCGACACAAGACTTACATTGATGGTGGTTCTATCGTGTCGCGACCCATATACCGCGAAAACTTAGGTTTAGTTTCTGCGCCGCAACTTTCGTCCGAAGTTTATCTGGTAATAATGTCTATCGCCAATTCGGCTTATCGCCAAACGCGTTTGCTTCTTGGTCACTTGGCTGTACGAAAAAGTAAATTAGCACCAGAACACCTATCAACGGAACGAAACCTATCAACAGCCACCATCCTGATCTGCCGGTATCGTGCAATCGCCTTGCACCTACCGCAAGGTTGGGAAGAATTACTGCGAGGCTCACCAAAACTGACAGCGGTTGACCTGCATTCTCATCGCCAATCTGAAAGCCAAGTAATGGCGCAATGAACAAAGCGTCCAGAATGCCAACAACAATTAAGACCAGAAGAAGAGAAAGAAACCACCACCAGTACTCTGGTCGCGACGCGCGCCCTGAAAACGTGGCATAATTGGAAAGAACTTTCCCTGTGGCAGCAATCATGTTTCCCAATGCCCGACCTCCCTCACAAAAAGAACTCAACTATTTCATCTCAGTATAGTCTTCAAAACCGTCTACGGAACCATCCTTAATGGTGCAGTTTCCCGCCCGTCTGACCCTGGGGTCGTCCCAATACACATTCCAGAAAACAACATACTGGTTTTCGTTTTCCCAACCAGGGAAAACACTTATTGCGGCATTTGGTAGACTAGAAAAATGTGGGACGTTCCAAACGTAATCATGACACGCAGTCAACGCCTCTGTTGTTTGACGATCGAATGCGGCCGCAGGCACACCGATCAGTGCGAGAATGAAGATTCCTGTTGCCGTTCTCATTTGCCTCTCTTCCTTTAAACATAACTGAATTGATCGCGGTTGAGTTCAAAACTTGCCCAGATAGTACCGGATACCCTAGCGTGAAACCTAACCCTCACGCAAAAACTAAGTCTTTGATTGCGCTTCAACACGAGCAAAGAATGAGTAAACAAGCAGCCGTTCACACAGGCTTGGCGAAAGTCCGCTTTGTCCGGATAGTGTTGAAAAAGTCGACGTTGGAACTGCCGATGAGCGATGGCAAAAGCCGCTTGGGATGTTCCTCTCAGCCTGTTGGT
>NZ_JBQFXC010000005.1:0-248495 GCF_056540645.1 Ruegeria sp. AM5
CGCCCGCCAGCGCCGGAAACCATCATCCCGATGGATCACAGGCCGATGATGCACTAACAATCAAATTGGACCAGTCAGATGAGGCTGCTCAATGCTTAGATAGGCTTATGAATTTGTCATCTACCTCTCTTTGGGTTGGCAGAATCCAGGTTTCAGCAGATATCTCGTCCGAGAAAACAGCGGCGTAAGCAGGCCCGATGTCTATTGGCCTTATCTGCCGCGCAGAGTTGGTCCTTCGTATTTGCTGGTAGTCAGGTAACGTTAGTTTGGGAGTAAGATATGGAATTACCAACACTAACGTACGAAATGATAGCCGTGCTGAGTCTATTGTCTTTTACGGTCTTACTTTTTGTTACCGAAATCATACGGATCGATGTTGCAGCAATTCTTGTTATGGTTCTGCTTGGTGCACTGAGCTATCTCCCGGGGCTAGGTAATCTTGCAGATGTATCCAAGCTCTTTGAAGGTTTTTCCTCGAACGCTGTGATGTCTATCATCGCAGTTATGATAATCGGGGCGGGGCTTGATAAGACGGGGCTCATGTCAAAGGTTGCGGCCCTGATCCTCAAGAATGGAGGCACGACAGAGGCTCGGATAATCCCGATTATTTCAACTACGGTTGGTGTGATCAGCTCTTTCATGCAGAACGTGGGAGCTGCTGCGCTTTTTCTACCTGTTGTGAGCCGCCTCTCAGCACGTACGGAAATCCCAATGAGTAGGTTGCTGATGCCCATGGGGTTTTGCGCGATACTGGGTGGTACCATCACACTAGTCGGGTCGTCCCCCCTCATCCTGTTGAATGACCTGATTGTTTCGGCAAACTCATCCCTTCCTTCTGACCAGCAAATGGAGACATTTGGGCTGTTTTCAGTCACGCCTATCGGTGTGATGCTAGTGCTGACTGGGGTGCTTTACTTTGTGCTCTTTGGTCGTTGGGTTCTCCCTGCACGGCGCGATCGTGGAGAAGACGCAAGCTCAGCCCGGTCCATGCAGACCTATGTCGAAAACACCTATGGGCTAAGGGCTGATATGTTCGAGATACGTGTTCCTGAAGGTTCGATCATCATCGGGCAAACGCTCGCAGATCTAATGGTCGCCCATAACATGTACATTCTTGGCACATCTTATCGCGGCCACAAGGTCATCGCGCCGATGGCAGATACCAAGATCGAAGCCCCGGCGCGGCTTGCAGTACTTGGCCTGCGTCGGGTGGTTGAGCAACAGTTCGCTGAGCCTTACGGCTTGGAGATCCTACCCCAACTAGATGTCTTTGCGGATGATTTTGCCGCGACGCAGTCTGGGGTGGCAGAAGTTGTTATTCCACCCGGTTCTTCAGTGATCGGCCAAACTCCGATTGATCTGCGCCTCCGTCAGACACATGGTTTGTCTCTGCTGGCCATTCAGCGCGGCGAAGAAACACTGAGCCATGTTGAAACCGAAGATCATTCAGCAACGCATATCGGGCAAGTCCCTTTGCAGGTCGGTGATACGTGTGTGGTTCACGTGCAGTGGGACCGTCTGACACGACTGAAGTCGGACAGGGATTTTGTTGTCGTAACTTCAGACTTTCCCCAAGAAGAGCTACGGCCACACAAGGTCGGCTGGGCGCTTGCTTTCTTCCTAATAGCGTTGAGCTTAATTCTGTTTTCCGATCTGCGCTTGTCATTATGCCTGTTGATCGGCGCTATTGGGATGGTGATGAGCCGGGTGCTCTCGATTGACGAAGCCTACGAGTCGATAAGTTGGAGTACTGTTTTTCTACTCGCTTCACTGATCCCGCTAGGTCAGGCCGTTCAGAACACCGGCACTGCGGATTGGATTGCAGCGCATGTGTTGACCCTTCTGAAGGGGTGGCCGATCTGGTCTTTGCAAGCAGGGATTGCCGTTTTGGCAACGGCGTTCACGCTGGTCATGTCCAATGTAGGCGCAACTGTCCTGCTGGTACCACTAGCAGTTTCTATTGCCGTATCCGCGGGTGGCAATCCGGCTGTGTTTGCTCTCACGGTGGCAATATCAACGTCCAACTCATTTTTGATCCCAACACACCAAGTGAACGCGTTGATCATGGGCCCGGCAGGCTACCGGGTGGTCGATTTCGTTCGCTCAGGTGGAATCATGACTCTACTTTTCTTGGTTGTCTCAATGACCGGACTTGCGCTCTTCTTCTGATGCGCTTCTTGGCGATCCGCATTGATGAAATCTGGTTCAGCTCAGAAGAACTGGCAAGATGAGGTCTTTGAGACCAATCCTTTTGTTGGAGCGGCAAATCCGAGATCTATACAAATGGACCTTCGCTGCGAGCAAGAGAAGAAGGGCGGCGAACAAAAATGCAAACCTGACGTCGATATACGCTGGTACTGGACCGTTTCTGTTTTATCGATCACTGTTGCTTGGCCAATACCGTCGGCATATTGGAGAGTTCACAATGAAGTTCCTTCGAACACCTGACCATCGGTTTGACGGGTTGCCAGATTTCGCATTCGGCCCGAATTATCTTGATGTGGATGATACCGAAGGCGGTCTTCTCCGACTGCATTATTTGGACGAGGGACCGGCCCATGCATCACCAGTATTGTTGATGCATGGAGAGCCAACCTGGTGCTTCCTTTACCGGTGCATGATTCAGTTATTCAAGGACGCGGGCCATCGAGTTCTGGCTCCTGATTTGATTGGGTTTGGACGGTCGGATAAACCAACAGAGCGATCCGATTACACCTACCAACGCCATGTAGACTGGATGTCCGAGTGGTTGCGGAAAGTTGACCTGACGGGCATCACGTTGGTTTGCCAGGACTGGGGTGGTCTAATAGGCTTGCGGTTGGTTGCAAGTATGCCCGAGCGGTTCTCGCGCGTAGTTGTGGCAAACACGGCCTTGCCCACCGGTGACGCACCCTTGAGTGAGGCATTTCTTTCTTGGCGGGAATACTCGCAGTCCGTGCCTGAATTTAATTCGGGACGCATTGTATTCGGCGGCACATCATCCAAGATTTCCGATGAAGAAGTCGCAGCATACAACGCACCGTTCCCAGATGCGCGCTATCTGGCAGGCGCTCGAGAGTTTCCAGTGTTGGTGCCCGACTCGCCCGACAATCCAGCTTCAGAAGCCAACCGAGCCGCATGGAAAACCTTCAAGACCCTCAACACTCCGTTTCTGACTGTTTTTGGAGAAGATGACAGGGTCATGGCTGGAGTAGACAAACTGTTCCAAAAGTCGATCCCTGGGGCAGTTGGTCAAAATCATACAGTTGTGCCAAAAGCCGGGCATTTCATTCAAGAAGATGCCGGCACAGAGCTAGCACATGCGACTTTGAAATTCATTGAGCAGACATAGCGGCTATCAGATTAGTGTCTTCCCCTGCGGCCTCAACTCACACCAAATTTGCGACGCAAATGCTCAGCTAAGGCTGTTATGCGACGTGGTTGGGCCCGGCTCGGTGGAAACATCATTTGCAAAGGTTTCGGCGATGGGAGGAAGTCGCGCAAGACAGAAACAAGTCTGCCAGATCGAACATCGTCGCCCACATCCAGTTCGGACTTCAAGACGACCCCATGGCCTGCAATCGCCCAATCGCGGATGAGTGAACCATCATTGACAATTCGATTTCCCTTTACCGATACGCGCTGGGCATTTGGTCCTGATCCAAACTCCCAAACGTTGTCGATCATGTCGCCAAACCTCATCACCAAGCAGTTGTGGTTTAATAGATCTTCTGGTTTTTTAGGCGTTCCGAATGAGGCCAGGTAACTTGGGGACGCACAAACGAAACGTTGGTAGCTTCCCAGATTTCTCAACCTGAGTGAGCTGTCCGTAATGTTGCCGAAGCGAACGGCGAGGTCGAAACCCTGGCCTACGAGGTCGACATAACCGTCCGAGAGGGACAGTTCGATTGAGACGGCAGGGTTCTTTTCGGTGAATTCGGCAATAACCTCGGAAACAAAGCTCCGTCCCAAGTCAATGGGCGCGCTTATGCGAATTGGACCAGACAGAGTTTCGGCGCCGTGCCGAACAAGTGTGTCCAGGTCCGCAACCTCACTGAGAACGTTTCTTGCTCCATTAGCGAGTGTCCGGCCTTCTTCGGTCAAGCTGATAGAACGGGTGGTGCGGTTGAACAAAACCACGCCGTAATGTACCTCCAGAGCCGCGAGCCGTTCGGACACTGTCGTACTCGACAACCCTGTCTCACGCGCTGCGGCCACAAGACTGCCTTTCTCGGCTATGGTCAGAAACAAGCGAAGATTGTCTAAAAGCATTAAACGGAATTTCCGGATTATATGTTCGATCTTGCCCTGTTTATCCCGAAAGAACTGCGGCGTAAATCTTGCGCATCGCTCAAGAACACATGGGACCTATTCCAATGGCCAAGCTGACAATCGTCGCCAACATCAAAGCCAACCCTGACAAAATTGACCTCGTAAAGGCCGAGCTCATCAAGCTCATCGACATAACCCGAGCCGAAGAGGGTTGCATCAACTATGACCTGCACCAGGACAACGACAACCCGGCTCATTTCGTGTTCTACGAAAATTGGGAAAGCCGAGAGCTTTGGCAAACCCACATGGGTGCTCAGCACCTTGCGGCTTACCTGGAAGCAACAGAAGGCGCCGTTGCAGAATTCACGCTAAATGAGATGACAGTCATCGGTTGATAAAGAACCGGACAAAGGAGCACGTTATGAAAGCCGTGGGATACCTTAAGACAGGGTCGATTGATCGGGCGGACGCCTTAATCGACTTCGAGGCCGATAAACCGACGCCGAAAGGGCACGACTTGTTGGTGAAGGTGCAGGCCGTGTCAGTGAACCCAGTCGATACGAAAATTCGGCAAAAACGTGCTCCTGTAGGTCCAGCACCTGATATTCTGGGGTGGGACGCAGTAGGGATCGTCGAAGCAGTTGGCGAAACGGTTGAGACTTTCAATCCGGGAGATACTGTTTGGTACGCCGGGGCAATAAACCGGCCGGGAACCAATGCCGAGTTTCATCTGGTAGATGGACGTATTGTCGGAGCTGCGCCAAAATCGATACCTGCAAAGGCAGCTGCGGCGATGCCGCTAACGACGCTTACTGCCTTTGAGATGCTTTTCGACCGCTTGCGAGTGCAAGATGCCGTTTACGGCGGAACCAATACGTTGCTGGTTATTGGTGGCGCAGGTGGTGTCGGGTCAATCACGATTCAATTGGCGCGGGCTCTCACTGAATTGACAGTGATAGCGACGGCGTCCCGACCCGAGACACAAGACTGGGTTCGAGAGCTTGGGGCACACCATGTCATCAATCATGCGGAACCTTTTGGCTCACAACTCGAGGCGCTAGGTATCGAAAGCGTGGATTTCATCTATTCAACAAACCAGTCCCAGCTGTATGCTTCCCAAGCTGGAGAGGTGATGACACCTCAAGGTCGCTTTGGGTTGATCGATGATCCTGAAACCTTCGACATCGCGCCGTTCAAACCCAAATCGATCTCATTGCATTGGGAGTTCATGTACACTCGGTCGCTTTTTGGGACTGAAGATATGAACCGTCAAAGCGAAATCCTGAATCAGGTCGGCGGTTTGATAGACAATGGAAAGATCAGATCCACAGCGACCGATACACTTGGTAGGATCAATGCTACAAACTTAATGAAAGCGCATGCTATCCTCGAAAGCGGAAAAGCCAAAGGTAAGCTTGTGCTTGAGGGTTTTTAATGAGAATTGAACGGCTGGATCATGTGAATATTGTGACGACTAGGTTGCCTGAGATGGTTACTTGGTATGAAAATGTCCTGGGTTTGAAACCCGGGGCCCGCCCCGATTTTCCGTTTCCCGGAGCATGGTTGTATACGGGTGATGACGCCGTGGTTCATCTTGTGGGTCATGAAGGAACACCTAACGTTGGCTCCGAAGTGAAGCTCAAGCTCGAGCATTTTGCGCTCTCAGCCACGGGGTTGAGCGCATTCGAAGAAAAACTGATCTCGAGTCAGATCCAGTATCGCAAAACTGAAGTCCCTGGGACTCGAATGGTCCAAATCCATGTGGCCGATCCTGATGGAAATCACATTCATATTGACTTCGATGACACCGAGTAATTGGTCAACTTTCGAAATAGTCGGAGCACAAAATCAAGCTCGCAACTTCTTGTCGATTAGTAATTGAGATTCTTGCCGGGTTGCTCCCCGGAATTGCGTGGGCCAACATTTTTGGGTGGTACAAACGTCGATTTGGAGATCAGCATGCCGGACCTCGAAACAAACAAGAAAAACGTCATCGCTTTCTACGAAATGATGTTCAACGAGTGTCGACCTGCCGAGGCCATAGCAACCTTTGTTGGTGATACCTATACGCAGCACAACCCGCATGTTGGCGACGGAAAGCAAGCGTTTATCGAATATTTCGAGCGCATGGCCGCCGAATACCCGGGAAAGCGTGTGGAAATCAAACGTGCGTTTGCTGAAGGCGATCACGTTGTTCTGCATTGCCATCAAATCTGGCCCGATGGTCTCGAGTACGCAGGGATCGATATTTTTCGCCTGGATGCTGATGGCAAGGTTGTCGAACACTGGGACGTTCTTCAGGAAGTTCCAGCAAACAGCGAGAATAAAAACGGCATGTTTTGACTTAACCGTTCTGACAGCGGTGCATTGAACTTCGAAAGGCCCTGTCGGCTAAACCACCATAGTCAAAGGGCATAAGTCTGATCCAAGAAACCCGCCAAAGCGTATCTACCAAGAACCCTTTAGCAAGGAGATAAATATGCTCCCGACCAGCATTCTTGCGGCGACCCTTGGATTGTTTGCAGCTACTTCGCTTCAAGCTGGTGTACAAATTCGCTTCATAGAAGGCGCACCCAAGGACCGTTTTGTTCTGACAAACGTCGGAGCGTGCGAAGTAGATGCCTCGACCCTCAAAATCGACTTGTCGCAATCTGCCGGACGTTTGATTTTCGACGTTACCGAAAAAGGCGCGGGTGTAGAGGTATTCCAACCTCTCGAATTCGTTGAGGGTGCTGATGCACTGCGTCAAATTCCTTCGGTTGTGGACGGGCAAAACACAATTGAACTTGAGATAGCCTCCCTCGCGGCTGGGGACAAACTCGCCTTTACCATCGATGTTGATGATACAATCGGGCAACGCGAAATCACCGTAACCGGGTCCGAGATCGAAGGCGCAACAGTGTCATATGCCGACGCAGTTGAGACCAAAACTGCAACCTTCTCTTCCGACGCAGTTGTCAACGTAGCGACCAAGGACTGCTGAAAGCTGCCTTACAATGTCGAACTGGATGGTCCGCATAGCATTTCTTGCCCTCGTGATGGGAGGCGGCATCCTGATCGGGATATTGACCGCACCCGGCGATTGGTATGCGCAGCTTTCTAAACCCGCCTTCAACCCACCAAATTGGGTTTTTGGCCCAGTTTGGACGGCGCTCTATGTCTTGATTGCTGTGACGGGTTGGCGTCAGTTTGAAACAGACCGAAGTTCGACCGCAATGAAGCTGTGGTGGGCGCAGATGGGTCTGAACTTTTTGTGGTCCCCAGCCTTTTTCGTACTGCAACTGCCGTGGTTTGCCCTTGTGGTCATTGTCGCGTTGTTGGCCGTAATCTTCATGTTCATCGCTCAGGTCAGGAATTCAGATCAGGTTTCCGCATTGGCCTTTCTGCCTTACTTCTCGTGGGTTGCATTTGCCACGGCGCTGAACCTTTCCATTGCGATATTGAACTGAGGAAGAACAATATGCGTGGCAACTTCGTTGGGCTTGTTTCAGGTCTATTTATTATCGGATCTACAATGGCGCAGGCTGATGGAAATCTTGCTGAGGACTTCTCCGAGTCTCCGGAGACGCGTTGGGACTACATTGCCGACACCGTCATGGGAGGGGTCTCTTCAGGGCAGGTGCAGTTTCATTCGGAAGGTGATGTTGCATTCGCGCGGTTGACCGGAACCGTGAGTACAGAAAACAACGGCGGCTTCATCCAGTTCCGACGCAAGTTGCCTGTTCGACCAGATGAGGGTGTATCGGGCGTCAGGCTGTTGGTACGGGGGAATGGCGAGCAATACTTCGTCCACCTCAGGACACGTGGCACGGTGCTTCCATGGCAATACTATCAGGCCGCGTTCGCAACTTCTGACAACTGGACCGAATTCTGGTTACCTCTCTCAGGCTTCAAGGCTTCAGGCGCCATGTTGCGCGCTATTCCCGTTGCTGACGAAATCACCTCAGTTGGAGTTGTAGCCTACGGGAGAGATCACGAGGCCCGCGTAGATGTCAGCGAGATTGGTTTCTATTGAAGGTTTCCCAAGAGAGGGCTGCAATCTTCAAATAGGTCTGTTTGGAACCGCGCGGGATCTAAATTTACAAACCATCTTCCCGATGGAATACATTCCGTTGATGCCCGAGCATCAATTTGGACAGGTCTGATCAGGCTGCTCAACAACAGCAACCGACATTGCCAATCCAATTGTCTTTGCTCATCGTTTCCAAGCGACTAAATTGGGTCCATGGAAGAAGTCACTCGACTGACCGAATGGATGATTACAGAAGGTCGTCGCTCCGGTGATCCTGTAAAGGTGGTGTCACAGTTTTGTTCCTCCTTGATCGAAGCCGGAGTGCCGCTATGGCGGGCAAACATTGGCCAGCGCTTTGCCAACCCATTGCTTATTGCCTGGGGGGTAGTTTGGACGCCTGAAGGCACCGACAGCTACGACGTCACTCATGAGACGATGTTGACAGATGGTTATGTCGGGAGTTCATTCGAGTATATTCTTGCGAACAGAAAGCCACTTCACAAAAGTCTACGGCGACTGGACTTGGAAACAGAGCATTCATCCTATCTTGAATTTGCAGAGCAGGGTGGCACCGACTACTACGCTACTTTGCTCTATTACGGCGATGGATCGCTGCATGGATGTACGTTCGTTACTCAGGCAAAGGATGGATTCTCGCCCGAACATCTTAGGCTGATTGAAGCGGCCTTACCGGCCCTTTCTTCCGCCTTGGAACCTGTCACGATGCGAAAATCGTCTAAAGGTCTGCTTCGAACTTATTTAGGAGATGGACCTTCCGAGGCCGTCTGGAGCGGCAATATAAAGCGCGGAGAGCGAACAACTTTGGATGCCGTGGTTATGTTCACTGATCTGCGAGGCTTTACAGCACTTTCCGAGACCTCCCCGGAAGAAGATATCTTCGACACGCTTAGCGACTATTTTGATCTGGTGGTTAAAGCCGTAGAGGACAACGGTGGAGACGTCCTCAAGTTCATGGGCGATGGCATCCTGTCGATCTTTACTATTGAAGCTCAAAAAGACCATGCCGACCGCTGCAGAATGGCGGCTCTTGCAGCGCAGAGTGTGCTGAGTGGTTTGAACGCTATCAACACCAGACGAGACGGGTTTCAAAAACCGCCTTTGGATGTTGGTATTGGAATTAACGTTGGGCAGGTCAGCTATGGTAATATCGGCAGCCCCGGCAGGCTTGATTTCACAGTTCTGGGCGGGGCGGTGAACGTTGCAAGCCGAATTGAAGGTTTAACAAAATCAACTGGTCGGAGAGTGTTGGCGACGTCAGCCGTTGCAAGTGCTGCTCCGAACATGTTCGTTAGCTGTGGGGATCACGAAATACGTGGCCTTGCGCAGCCCATTGAATTGTTCTTTCTCACTGAAGATGCACAATAATCAGCTATAGTTATTCAAAACAATCTACCTTCGGCATCTTACGACATTAGATGATCGCTAGAAATGAAACACAAAGCGCAAAAATCCACTAAGGCACGGCAAGCTGAACGTAACTGTTAGAGTAACCGGAAACCGGGACTTGCCCGTTAACGTTCAGCTTCCCTGGAATGATGAACATGGCCATTGACTTTGGTAGCAGGCATTTTCCCGCCAGCAGTTGATAAAATGAATATCTAGTCTGTATTAAGAATTGGATATTGGGAAATATCTGCGACTGATGACCTATGTCTTTTCTGCCGCCATCTTCGCAGGCGTCGGTGACGGCCAAGCGATCAGGTAGTTTGCAGAAACCTAAAGCTGGGACCCAATTGGTAAAATACTTAATAACCCGGCAACTATGTGATCCCAGGCCGATCCTGTCGGCTCGAATTGGTACTCAAGAATGGTGCCATCATTGGCTCTTGTCGTCCATTTAAGCTGGCCAGCTTGCTCGAGCGTCACGTTATATGTGTATGCGGGTAGTGCGTCGTCCAAGGCTCCCATCGTCTGTGCAGTCAATGCTGGCGAGTCAATCAGAATTCCCATCTCGGTGTTGATGTTGACAGATCGCGGATCCCAGTTGAATGAACCCACGAACAAGTACTGGTCATCAATTGCAAATGCCTTGGAGTGCAGGCCTGACCTGGATTGAGCCCAGTTAATACCGCGGCGTTGGACTTGATAAGCGTCGGGTCGCAGCTCGTAGAGTTCTACTCCACCGCGTAGTAGTGCTCGGCGTTTCTTGGCGTAGTGTGCGTAAACGGGTGCGACGTCGTTAGATGCAAGTGAGTTGGTTACAACCTTTACGTCGACCCCACGGTTCTCGAGTTCGGTCAGCCATTTCACACCGTTGTTGCGCGGCACGAAGTAGGCGGACACGATGTTCACTTCACTGCTGGCATTCTCAAAGTACGGAAGCAATTGAGATGCAAGAACGGGACCTGAGTTCTCGAGGCCCGCGGCCTTTGAAGGCGGATCAGCATAAAGTTTCGCTGGCAGCCAATCCAGTAACAGGGCGCCATCCGCGAAGTTCTCTTTTGCCGACTTTCTGAGCGCTGCGCCGTACTGCGTTTGCTTCGCTTCCTCGACGAGTTCATTCAACCTGCTGCGCGCATCGCTCAGGTCAAATTCTTCGGGTTCTCCGACAACCACGCGAGCCGGAACAGCGAATTCGCTGTTCCAGTAAGCGTCAAAGCTACGTGACACTTCGCGTACAACTGGGCCTGCGGCCAGCACATCCAGATCAGCATAGTTCATTTCTTCCCGCGCCAAAAAATACTCGGCACCGATGTTTCTCCCACCTACAATCGTGAACACGTTGTCTGCTGTCATGGACTTGTTGTGCATTCTGCGATTGATGCGTTTGAAATCAGTCAGACCCGCGATCAAAAGGCTCTGATCTCGCCAGAACGGGTTGAACAGCCTTATTTCAATGTTTTTGTGATTGTCCAACGCAGCGGTCATCGCGTCGTAGCCGGACGTATCCATATCATCCAACAACAGCCTGACACGAACACCTCGATCCGCCGCTTGCAAGAGACTGGCAGCGAACAGGTGACCGGTTGGGTCGTCGTGCAGAAGATAGTATTGCGCGTCTATCGTTCGCTCGGCCGCAGTGGCCAACAACAGCCGTGATACGAGCGCTTCTTCTCCATCACTGATCAGCTTGATGCCTGACCGACCGTCTTTAGGATCCCCAAGGCGATTGGCCGCCTGACCCAGAGCCGTGCTGGAATTTGCCGGTAGCGCAGCTGATACCGTCTTTTCATACGTGCGGGTTTTCGGAGCGCAAGCGACAAGAAACAGCGCGCAACAAACACTAATCACGAACTTCCACAGCGCCATTGGCTTTCTCCAACCCTATGCCCTAGGTGACTACGCCCGAGCACGCGATTGCAAGTTTGTTCTATGAAGCCTGAGGTTGTTTCGTTCGCTAGTGTTGATTTCGTAACTCTCACAAGCGCCATGTTGTTGGTTTGCGATTTCGACACACCCCTAGTTCCAACGGACTATGGCAGAACCCAGATGCGTCGAACCACACCGCTCGTAACCAGTTTCCGTGTTATAAGTCTCTGATCAGGTAAAATGATGCTCTCTGATTTTGGAAGTTTAGGTGCTCTTAGCATTGACGTGTTACGATTCCACCCCACAGTTTTGACGCAGATTTTCGGAGCATCCAGAGTGTTTGTGAGGACAACCGCCTTATTGATTTTTGCTGTGTCGACCCCGGCCACGGCATTGCAGCTTCGCGAAACAGGGCGTTATGAACTTAATCAGCCCGCAAGTCTTGACTACGATCCGACCTTTTGTGGGTTGTGGATTGCGAACGAGGGGCCCGAGGCAATTCTCGTTACATTGCAAGGTGATGAATTGCGCCGTATATCCAGCGATCTCTTTCGGATCAAAGCAATTGCTGTTGAAGGGGATCACTTGTTGCTGGGCGATGGTCTCGGCAGTCTTCAACGTGTCACCAAGGACGGATCACGCCTGGGAGCACCCTTCGAATTGGAAGGTGGTTTCGCGGATACGGAAGGAATTGCGATCAACGCCAAGGGACAGATCGTGACCGTCGAGGATGACCCCGAACGGTTGTCGTGGTTCACTTCAGAGGGTGCTTTGACGGCGAGGTTGGATACCATGAAGCTCTCTCCTCCCTTGAGTGAGGCGCAGGGCATCGCGATTGATCCGCGTACCGGCCACATGTTGATTGTTGATGACTGGGAAGGGTCAAACAGCCTGTATGAGTTCACGGCAGATGGCCAACTTCTCGCCCAGCAAAGTTTGTTGGAATTCGGAACCGATCCAGAAGGCATCGCCATTAGGCCGGGGTCCAATCAACTGTTCGTTGCATTCGACGGTGGCGCGAAGATTGTGACATTTGACTACACGCCCACTTTGCCTGAAGGATCGCCGCCGCTCCCGCCGGGCGCGGATTGCATGATGTTCTGAAAATTTGGTTGCTTGATTCGGCTGGCGCAGGTTTCGGCTAGTCGCGCTCGCTGTCCAAAGTTTCGCGTATGAGCGTCAGATTAGGCAATGATTCATGGAACGGTTCAGGCCCGAGTTCGGACAAAACTGGAGCCAGGGATTCCGACATCCGCTCCATACAAGCTTTCAAAAACTCCGCGCCTTGCGGTGTAGGCCGAGCAATTTTCGAACGCTTGTCATTGGGGTTGGCTTCAAGAGTAATCAGGTCATGATTTTCAAGACTGGAAAGCATGTGCGTCATCGAAGTTTTAGGCACTTGAAACGCGTTCGAAAGTTGCTGTGGAGTTTCACCCTCGGGACGCCGTACCAGATGGCCCAAAACTCCGAATTGAGTCGCCGTCATTCTACCAGGCAAGAACGCTTCCAGCTTGGTCGAGATCAACTGATTGATGATCCCGACTTCGGTGAAGAACCGGTAAACTTCTTTGGTCTCATCTTCAGGCTTCATTCAGAATTCGTGTCTCCAGCGGCCAGCGGGGTGTGGCAATTGGTTCAGGTCCATACCCCAAACGCAGCAACATTTGCACCGTGTGGCCCGGTGACGCAAGAAGCTCATGCGCCAGAGCGTACTCATCGGCCATCTCAGGATACTCTTGAAGTGCCTGGCTGACCGGATGAACGCCTAGGCCCATTTCGGTTGTCTTCAGGTAGAAACGCATCAACTGACGTCCTGCATCGATTTGATCGCTTCGCGTATTTTTAGCTGTCGTGAGAACTGCGTACTGCGGTGTCGCGTCTAGCATAGCGAAATAGTCTTGCATGTGCGCCTGAGTGCCTGGGTGATCAACGTTCATCAGGGTCTCATTGTCCAATAGGCCGGTAAGTCGCAGCGTTTCCAGAAACGGATCGCGTAACTCAATCCCGTCCGGGTTGGCGTTGATTTCTGCTTTCCCGATCCGCATGAGGTCCACGGATTCTTTCAAGGTCTGCGGTGTTCGCATTTCGATTTCAAAAGCGCGTTTCGTGAGGTCTCGAATACGGACCACCAAATCTTCATCGGTAATCAAAGTTGCATAGTTGCCAAGCGTAGACACTTGATCGGCAGAGAGGCGCTGTTCTGTGTACGGTTCTTTGTTGGAATGCCGTTTGAGGATTTGATCTGAGAGTGGATCGGATGCCCCGCCAGATACAAACATCGCTTCTGCGATAGGTCCGTCATTCCCATCTGGCAGTAACTCGACCTCTGTATCAAACCCCTGTGCACCTGCTGCCAGAACCATCGTCTCAACAAATGCGCCGAGGCCAATATAGAGCTGGCGGTGGTAAGGGTCGGTTTCAGGAAGCTCACGTTCAGGATCACGGTGGATGCGCACTTTGTCTTGCCCAACCAACTCGATCAGCCAAGGTTGCAAATTGTGTGGATTGGGGGCGAGAATTGCGTAGGACAAAGCAGCCTTGCGTGGGTCATCATACGGTTTTGGCGTCCACGGAGCTAAAGCTTCATGGGGCGTACGTGTCGTGAGAAACCCAGCCGCGCCCGTTGCCGCCAGTATTGTGCCTCCGCCTAGAATCTTGAGAAAACGTCTTCGGTTTGGCATCTTGACTCTCCAATAGTACGATATCGAACTAAATTAATACGAAATCGTACTATTTCAACCCCAATCGATGCAGTGATTGTTTGAGCGACTAGAAAAAAGAATATCAGAGCAGCCGGAGGCAACTGCGGGTTGCCGTTATCGACAAGTATTCGGAGCGCCTTTAGTACCGAAAATAAGCAGATATTTTAGATGATTAATGGCCGGATACGAGAAGATCAGAGGCTGTTGAGCCGATGCTTTTCGAGTATCTCGCAAAGCATAGCCTTGGCTTGCAGCCTGTGTTCTCGATGACGTTCACGGGCGACATCCGGACGACCTTCACTAATCGCTTGGAAAACAACCCGATGATCTTCATTGGATTTGACGGGCAGGGGTCTGATGAACAAGGTCGTTGCGCGCGCGCGGCGCACCTGGTCGCTCATCATGGCGACAATCGCTTCGACCCGTTTGTTGCCGCCCAACCGAACGAGCTCTTGATGAAATAACTCATCGGCCTCGGCCCAGGCTTCAAGATCTTCGGCTTCGATGGCTCGGTCCATCTTCGCAATTGATCCAGCAAGTACTGCCAGTTCATCTTCTGAATAACCCGCTTCGGCAGCGCGTTGTGCAGCGAGGCTCTCGAGCTCCGTCAGGATGTCGTAGATTTCACGCATATCGTCTGATGAAACCGGCAGTATCCGCACGCCTTTGCGGGGCCGCATCTCCAACAACCCCTTGCTTTCCAACATCAGCGCAGCTTCCCGTATCGGGGTGCGGGACATACCAAGGGTTTCGGCGAGTTCCGACTCCAGGTGGTCAGTTCCGGCTGCAAGTTCGCCGGACAGGATCATCTGCCGCAAATCCCTAACGGCGCGTTGCGTATTGGAAAGAGTTTTTGCGTCTTGACCCTTCACGGCGTCTCCAGGTTGATCTTTCGTCCCTCCGCAGCCGAAAGATAGATGCTCTCTTCGATGCGGATCACGTCCAAATAGTCTCGGGCCGTGTTTTCCAGCGGCGTGCCCTTTACAAGGCCTGAAACGACGTGACTTTGCAAGGCGTGGACGCAATCGCCGCCAAATCCATTATGATCGCTTGGAGGTAGAATTTGCTGCTGCGCCTGCTTTCCAAAAGCGCGGAGTTCAACTGAACCATCGCCGTTAAGAACCAATGATCCTGTTGTTCCTTCAATGAGAGCTTCACCCATAGTTTGACGCAGGTTTTTGGCGCTGTGGTCAAGACACCTGTTCCCATCGAACAGAGCTTTCAAACCATTGGGATGATCAAACAGGATATAGCCGGCGTCCTCACCCGCGATAATGGGGTTCACTTGGCGCAAGTCCGCATAAACTGCGATGGGCGCATCGAACAAGAATCGGAATGTGTCTACCCAGTGAACTGCTGTTTCATGAACCAGGAAACGCGGCATGTCCTGAAAATACGGCTGCCGGTCAAGATAGGCGCGTGGTCCTTGTCCGTCGCCAGGCCGAAGCCGGAAAGTAGCTTGTAGAGGTGTACCAATTCGACCCCCGGTCATCGCCTCTTTGATCGCGCGATACCAAGGTTGAAAGCGAAAGTTCTCGTGTACAACAATAGTTGCTCCTACCGCTTCGGCCTCTGCAACAATTTTCTCAGCTTCATGCAGCGACATGCAGAAAGGTTTTTGGCAGATCAACCACTTTATTCCAGAGTGCAGCGCCGTTCGGATGGCATCGGCCTGCGCCAAAGGTGGAAGGATGATGTCCACGAGATCTGGTTTTTCCGCCTCTAGCATTTTTGACAGATCATCGTAAGCGGCCAGTCCTGTTTCTTTCGCCTTTTTGATGTCACGGTTGCAGGATGCAATCGGAACCGCTCCGGGCATTCGAGACCAGCTTTCGTAGTGGAACTTGCTGAAATACCCCGCACCTACGCACGCGACCGTGATGGCTTGTTGAGTATTCATGCCAACAATGCTTCCGATACCGATGAGGCTGCGTCCTGCGTTCCGGCGGTGCCACCAAGGTCACGCGTCAGGTTTTGACCGCTCTCAGTCACCTTTTCCACGGCTTCCCGTAAACGTTCGCCATCTTTGGACAGTTCTGGATGATTATGGGTCAACCCTAACCATTCAAGCATCATTGCCGCAGACAAGATCATCGCGAAAGGATTGGCAGTGTTTTGTCCCGCAATGTCCGGAGCAGAGCCGTGACAGGGTTGGAACACGGCGTGGTTCAACCCGATATCTGCTGAAGGAGCCAATCCAAGACCGCCCATAAGGCCGGCGCCAAGGTCGGAGAGAATGTCTCCGAACATGTTCTCAGTGACCAAAACATCAAATTCCCAAGGTTTTTGAACCATCCATAGAGCGGTGGCATCAACATAAGCATGGTCTGCCTGCAATTCGGGATGGTTTGCAGCTTCTGCATCAAACATCGATCTGAAGAACGCAAAGGCGCGGAATACATTGGCTTTGTCGACACATGTAACTCGACCCCGACCGCGCCCGGTTCTTTTGCGGTTCTGGGCGAGTTCAAACGCAAACCGGAACAGTTTTTCGGACACCTCACGAGTGATCAGCAGAGTTTCACGTGCTTCGTGTTCGGTAACTTCTCCAGCGCCTTGGGTGAAGAACAGTCCTTCTGTGCTTTCGCGTATCAAGACAAAGTCGATCTCTTTTCCGGGAGGCAGCGCCAAGGGGGTCATTTGTCCGCTGCTTACCTTTACTGGTCTTACACCAGCGAAAAGTCCCAGTTGCTTCCGCAGGTCGATCTGTGGTGAAATCTCGGTTCCGTCAGGGTAGCGAACATCCGGCAAACCCATTGCAGATAGCAGAATCGCGTCGGCGTGGCGCGCAGTTTCGAGTGACCCGGCCGGAAACGATTCTCCAGTTTTGGCGTAGTGGGCTGCGCCCGCTGGAGCGTCTGTAAACACCAGTTCGTAGGAAGGACTGCCGCGCGAGAGCTGACGCAGAATTTCAAGCGTAGGGGCCATAATTTCCGGGCCGATTCCGTCCCCGTGGAACACTGCCACATCATAACTTTTCTTCATCTTAGCCCGCTTCCTTCCCGTTTCGCATTCATAGCGCGATAGCAGCTTTCACTACAGTCCGTTGACAACGCATTCTTTAATGTATACGCAAATAAATGCAATAATAAACGCAAAGATGTTTGGGAGGACTTGGAAATGAAACTGAAGTTAGGGCAGTTGGCGGCTGCAGCCGTGATTGCAACCGGGATTTCAGGGGCTGCTACCGCGCAGGATTACCCTTACCGTGATATCACCACAGCTGTGGTCTGGGGGGCCGGTGGCGGCACGGACACGATCAACCGAATGATCATGGCCGAAATGGAAAAACACCTTCCAGTCTCGATCAATGTGATCAACCAAACCGGTGGGGTCGCAGGCTCCAACGGCATGGTCTACGTCATGAACCAACCAGACGATGGCTACACATTGGTTGGTCTGTCTGAATCGAACGTCACCGCTGCTGTGCAGGGTGGTTGGGATAAGAAATTTGACTTTTGGTATCCGTTTATTGTTGGCGGATCACCCGATCTGATCTCGGTTCCGGCGGACAGCCCTTACAATACTCTGGAAGAACTGGTCGACGCTGCCAAAGCCGCTCCTGGCACTATTCCCGCTGCCGCGTCCGGCGCGGGTTCGATCCACCACTTGAATCTTCTCGCCATCGAGAAAGGGTCCGGTGCAGAGTTCAAGTTTGTTCCATACAAAGGCTCAGCGCCCGGGCAGGAAGCGGCGATAGCAGGTGAGGTTGCGTTGGTTGTGACTTCGCTGGCTGAACAAGCTCCTTTGATCGAAGGCGGACAATTGAAGCCACTTGCGATGTTGACACCGGAAGATGCGCAGATTGCCGGAGCTACAGTGCCATCTGCCTTTGGCATCTATGACGGTCTCGACAAGTATCTGCCGCTAAAACAAGCCATCGGATTCGCCGTTCACAGCTCGGCTGGAGATGATGTGAAGGCGGCCCTCGGCGATGCGTTCGAGCAGGCGATTGCATCCGATACCGTCGCTGAATGGGCTGAGGCAAACAATTATGATGTCGGTGGTCAACACGGCGAAGAAGCTCAAGAATTGTTTGCGAACCTTGAGGCTACTTTTGCCTATACCTTGCAAGATTTGGGCGCTGCCACGGTCGATCCAGCCTCGCTGGGTATCGAGAAGCCCTAATCCGATCAACTTTGGAAGGGCGCGTCTGATCGCGCCCTTTCCTCTAGGAGGCAGGCATGGACAAAATCGACGAAACACTGGTCATGCGGACCCGCGATTTCTGGGCTGCGATTGTTCTAATAACAGTGTCCGTCTTTTTCCTTTGGAAGACGTTGGACATCCCACTTTGGGGTGAAAACCGCGCAGGTGTAAGTGGGTCGGACTGGTACAACTCGGCTGCAATTGTACCGTTGTTCATCTTCTGTGGATTGCTTGTGTTGTCCTTCGTCTTGCTGGCTAATTCGATCCGCTCAGGTGGAGCCCAGAACGCACTCACGGCTTTGGGGATTGGATGGGATAAGTCGGAAGCCTATCGAGCAACAACAATAGGCCTGATCCTTCTTGCATACGTCGTCGGGCTGGTTCCCAGAGTGGACTTCATATTGTGCTCGGGGTTACTGATTACAGCTTTGACTTACGGCTACTACGGCGGTCACGCGCGGCGTGCTTTGGTAGCCTGTATCGCAGTTGTTTCTGCCGGGGTTTTTGCGTTCGCCGTGTTTCCCGCGCAGGCGGAATGGAATGCACACAGTGATGATTGGTTTACACTGGCCCTATGGGTCTCGCTATCACTTGTGGTGTTGACCAAAGCGGCTTCCGAACGCGTTTTGCGGTTAGTGCCAGTCGTCGCAATATTGGCCCCGCTGATCCTCGTTTGCGCGATGGCCTTTATTTTCCGACAGAACGTGCCCGCGCGCGGGGGACTGATCTTCAAGCAAATCGAATACCACTACTACGTGACGCTTCGTCCGTTTTGGAAAGACTGACCGGATGGACTTTATCCTTTCGCAACTGGCTGGGTTTGGGACCGCATTCGTTGGTCTGGCAGTGGACCCGCTGACCTATCTGTATTTGATTGCATCCGTGTTCCTAGGCATCACGTTCGGCGCATTGCCCGGCCTGACCGCAACGCTGGCAGTGACGATCCTGACGGGATTTTTCGGCAACAAGATCCCATTGGACTATTCGCTTATCGCTTTGCTCGGGGCCTATGTCGGCGCGATTTACGGCGGCTCTTACCCGTCTATTCTGCTGAACATACCTGGCACAGCAGCCAGCGCGGCGACGGCCATGGATGGCTACCCTCTGGCCAAAGCAGGTCGAGGGGGCGAAGCACTTGGTCTGACCACAACGGCCAGCTTTATCGGTACGGTTATCGGGACTATCACGCTTTTGATTTTTGTCTGGGCACTGCTTTTGGTTTCGAAGAACATCGCGAGTCCGGAAAAAGCACTCTTGGCTTTGTTTGGCATCCTTCTATCTGGCACACTTATGAGCGAGGATCTGGTGATCAAGGGATGGATCGCCGGTCTGATCGGGCTTGCAATGTCTATGGTGGGGCTCGATCCGCTTCTGTCTGAGCCGCGCTATACTTTCGGCTGGTCTTACTTGTTGAGCGGGTTTCAGGTCGTGCCAGTTTTGATGGGGGCCTTCGCCATCCCCCAAATCATCGACGGCTTGAGGCATGTTGAGGCCGGGAAAGTTCTGGCCCTGAAAGGTCGCATCCTTCCGAACCTACGCTCCATCCGACGCTACCTGCCCACCATTGGCCGGTCAGGAGTGATTGGGACCGGGGTGGGAGCGCTTCCTGGCGTCGGCGAAGATGTCGCCGGTTGGGTCAGCTACGGTGTCGGCAAGACCGTATCTGCCGAGGGCGACAAGTTCGGAAAAGGGTCATTGGAAGGTCTGCTATGCTCTGAAACAGCAAACAACGCCTGCATTGGGGGCGCGCTAATCCCGCTTTTGGTTTTGGGCATTCCCGGTTCACCACCCGCCGCGGCTTTAATGGGGGCTTTCAAGATCAACAACGTGATCCCGGGCCCCACGATAGACCCCGAGATCATTCTGCGCGTAGTCGCAATCCTGGTGTTGGCATCCCTGACTATGTTCTTGATGGGCCTGTTCACTGCTCGGGTCTTTATCAAAATACTCGCCATACCGCAGACCATCTTCTTGCCGGTTGTGATGGTTCTGACAACAATCGGGTCCTTCAGCGTCGGTGGTGGCATCAATGATCTCTACCTGATGCTTGGTGTCGGCGCCGTCGCCTATTTTATGAACCTGATGAAGTACCCAATCGCTCCATTGGTCATTGGGGTTATACTGGGAAGCCTGTTTGACGAAACTTTCCGCCGATCGCTGTTCTTGTCGGACGGGGATCTTTCGGTCTTCTTTTCACGACCCGGTGCGGCCATTCTACTTGTGCTCAACGTTGGTCTGATCCTCAGCCAACTGCCCGTGGCAAAGCGCGCTTTCTCACGTCTGAAAGGACTTTCCGTCTGATGTTTGTGGTTACCGTCACCTTCACTCTCAAGCCCGGTACGAGAGAAACCTTTTTGCCGCTAATGGTCGAAAACGCTTCAACCTCTTTGCGTGAAGAACCCGGATGCCAGCAGTTTGACGTTTGCCTAGGCGACGATCCCGCGACAGTTTTTCTCTATGAGGTTTATGATGACAGCGTGGCGTTCTCCGCCCACCTGGAAAGCGCGCATTTCCAGTCCTTCGATACGGCTGTGGCTGATATGATCGCCACCAAGACTGTTCACCAGTATTCCGAGGTCATCCGATGAACGATTGGGAAATTCACGCCGTGAAATACGCGGATCGCAATGCCCGCACTCGACGCGACAGCTTCATATTGGATGACAATCACGATGCACCTCACGCGATGGACTATTTCGTTTGGGTGCTCAAGCGTGGCAACAAAGTTATACTGGTCGATACCGGATACGACGGCGACGAGGCAGCCGCCCGTGGACGTCCTATTGTGATGGACCCACGCGAGGCTTTGCGCCCATTGGACATCATGCCTGAAGCGGTGACCGAGGTTATCGTGACCCATCTTCATTATGACCACGCTGGGGGGCTGCATATGTTCCCAAATGCGAAGTTGCACATGCAATCGGCGGAAATGGCCTTCGCCACAGGTCCCTGCATGTGCCACGACCACTTACGCGTGCCTTTCTCGGCGGGCCATATCTGCGAGGTCGTAAAGCGTCTCTATTCAGGCAAGGTCGTGTTCTACGACGGAGAGGCCGAGATAGCAGATGGGGTGACCGTACACTGTATCGGCGGGCATTCGCGGGGGTTGCAATGTGTTCGTGTAAGAACAGCAGCCGGGTGGATGGTACTCGCCTCTGATGCCTCACACTATTACGAGAATTTCATGGCGCGCAAAGCCTTTCCCATCGTCGTCGACCTGCAGGACATGATGGATGGTTTCGAGACACTCGAGAAGTTAGCCTCACATCCTCGACTTATCGTGCCCGGCCATGATCCACTTGTGCGCGAGATTTTTCCCGTCGGAGCAGCACCGCACATCCATAGGCTGGATCCAGGGCCGACGAAGGACATTAAAATATGCTAATCGGCGTCATAGCGGACGATTTCACTGGTGCGAGCGACATTGCGAACACCTTAGCAAAGGGCGTCGAGCCGGAAGGTGGATTAAGAACCGCGCAGTTTCCAGGTATTCCGGATACCCCGGCCGACAAAGAGATCGAAGCGGGTGTCGTCTCACTCAAGAGCCGCACTGCACCTGTCGAAGAAGCTGTTGCGGACGGCCTGCGAGCCCTGCGATGGCTTAAAGATCAAGGATGCCGCCAGTTCATCTTCAAGTATTGCTCGACCTTTGATTCCACTAGGCGGGGAAATATCGGCCCGGTTGCGGAAGCGTTGGCCAACGAACTGGGCGCGCAAAAGGTGGTTTTCTGTCCAGCATTTCCGACAACGGGGCGCACCATCTATCACGGCCATCTATTTGTGTTCGGCAAGCTGTTGAACGAGTCCGGGATGGAAAATCACCCTCTTACTCCGATGACGGATGCCGACATCAAGCGTTGGTTGCAATATCAGACCCAAGAAGCGGTTGGGTTGGTTTCAATTGACGCCGTGACGCAAGGACCAGAGGCGATTGCTACTGCTTTGCGGAACGTCGACGAACGCTTTGTGATCGGTGATGCGATTTCGGACGAGGATTTGCTGGCCTGGGGCGAGGCTCTGAAGGATGCCCAGCTCATTACTGGGGGATCTGGGATAGCGCTGGGGCTACCCAAGAACTTCGTCAGAAAAGCTTCGTCCAAAAGAGGTGGCAGTGTATTCACAGGTATCGCTGGGCCCGCCGCTATCCTTGCAGGGTCTTGCTCAGGTGCGACCCGTGGTCAGATCGATGTTCATGCGAAATCCCATCCGACCTTCGCCATTGACGTTCCGGGTGTTATGTCCGGGGATGTGACTATGCAAACGCTTCTGGATTTCTTTGAAACGCATTTAGGTCAGGCACCGCTAGCGTATTCATCGGGAAGCCCGGAGGATGTGCGGGCGATCCAAGACCAATTCGGTCGGGAAGCGGTTGCAGAAAAACTGGATAGTCTCTTTGCAGTTACCGCCCGAGAACTTGTCCAAAAGGGCTACAAGCGATTGGTGGTGGCAGGGGGGGAGACGTCGGGAGCTGTCGCAAAGGCTGTTTCTGAGGCACTGGGATCACCGGCCATGTCACTAGGGCCAGAGATCGACCCGGGCGTACCAGTCTTGAGCGTTGGAAAAACTGAACCCATTGCGCTGGCTCTAAAGTCTGGAAACTTCGGCGCTCCGGACTTTTTCGCTAGGGCGCTCAAAATGATGGAGGCAGGCAAATGAGTTCTGAAGAACAGGTACTGCGACAACAGATGTCCGAGCTGTGCGCCTCGCTGTTTGCGCGTGGATTCTCCGTCGGCACTGCTGGAAACGTCTCTGCACGTCTGCACGACGGCATCCTCATGACACCAACCAATTCCACCTTGGGCGATATCGACCCCGAGCGCATCGCTAAGATTGATTTGGATGGCAACCACGTCTCCGGTGACAAGCCGACCAAGGAGGTCTTTCTGCACCAAGCCTTCTATGAGACGCGGCCAGAAGCTGGCGCCGTGGTCCATCTGCATTCGACCTGGGCCACCGCACTGTCCTGTCTGGAAGACACCGATCCCAATGACTGTATTCCGCCGCTTACACCTTACGTGGTCATGCGCGTCGGCACAGTCAAACTGGTTCCATACGTCAAGCCGGGCGATCCGAAATCTGGTGATTTGATCCGCGATCTGGATGGCAAATATAGTGCGGTTCTGTTGGCCAATCACGGTCCCGTCGTATCGGGAGAGGATCTGTTTTCAACGGTCTCTGCAGCAGAAGAGCTGGAAGAAACAGCCAAGTTACTCCTGGCGCTACGGGGGATGCCAACCCGAATGTTGGATACAGAACAAGTCGCAGAACTCAAAGAGACTTTCGGAGGCACTTGAGCGGACACCGAATAGAGTTGTGTGCCAACCTTTGGACATATCGTGTAAAACTATGCGCAAATGCCACGTAAACTTATGGGCAAACTTCCAATATCTTCACTAATGAAATCAATATCGGAAATGGAGCGTTACGAGAGAACCTTCATCGTTTGGAACGATGACCATATGCAAATTCGGGAAATATGGGCGAGTAAATGTCATTCACTATCTGTGCGAGCAGTTGTTAAGAAAGCTTAAGAAGAGAGCATTGAAAGCCATTACGATTAAAAGCTGCCTACTCGTTCAATTAGCCAGTACATCGACACCGAACCGATGCTATAGGCTGTAACAAGCGTTGTCTTTTGGCTGACAGGAAGCGCAATAAATCGCCAGACTATAAGCAGGATAGCCAAAGCTCCGACAAAACTCAGTTGTCCGGCCTCGACACCAAGGTTAAATGCAAGCAAGGCTGCGGGAATATCGTTAGAGGGAAGTCCTATCTCGGCTAAAGCGCCAGCAAAACCAAGACCGTGCAAAAGCCCAAATCCGAAACAAACGATCCAGGGGCTCTGTTCTGAAAGCCGGAGCCGACCTTCGCTACCCTTTACAATCTCCATCGCCAAAAAAACGATGGAGAGCGCAATAACCGCCTCGACCGGTGGGCCGGGAACATTCAAAACGCCGAGTGTTGCCAGTGCTAGTGTTATCGAATGCGCAAGCGTGAAAGCTGTAACGGCTCCCACCAGTCTCCAGGGATCACGGACCAAAACAAACAGTGCAAAGACAAACAGCAGGTGATCCCAGCCTTCTAGTATGTGTTCATAACCCAACTGAAAATAGGCTATGAAAACAGACCATGTTGTCTGTTCAAAAGGTATGTTTTGGATGGCAGCATCCGGGGTGAAACGAAGCGTGGCAGGCTCGGCGTGCAGAGGATGCACACGGACCAAAACGTCGTTCTTTTGTGCCGCCAGTCCGTCAATCTCGATGGATTGGCCCGCGATCTCAGCACGGCATTCGACAACCCAGGAAGAAACCCACGCTCGCCCATCGGAGATTGGGTCAGGGCCGTGTGAGGGCGTACAGCCATCCGGTAACACCGCATCAATCGCCATTGGTTGACCATACACATCTGGTTTTCGCCAATGGACACTCCAAGTGTCCGTAGTGATTTGTCGAATTTCCAAGTATCCCGGATCAAGCGCATGCGCGTTGGCGTACCCCGTGGGCCACGCGAACAGCAGAGCAAACATCAAGCTGAAGAAGAAGTTCATTTGACCTGACCTGTGAGATCGGGTGCTGTGATCTCATAATTGTCGGCAAGAGCTTCGTATTGCGCCTGCGCCAAATCTTCGCTCATGGCGCGACGCCAATCACGAAGCACCACACTGTGGATCTCTTGCAAGCGAGGTATCCGGCTTGGTTCAATGGCAAGCACTTTCACCAGATGGATGCCGTAACCTGATTGGACCGGCCCCATCCACTGACCTTTTTCGAGATTGGCGAGACCATTGGAAAATCCGGTTCCAAAGACCGAGTCGATTACCCGTGTCGCGGTTAGGGGCATTGATGCAGGCAGCAGTGTCGCGATTTCCAAGCCGGAAGTCTCTTGCTCCGCACGCAAGGCGGCGAGTGCCCTTTCAATCTCGGTCTCACTTGGTTCTTCACCAAGAAAAACTTGAGTGAACGCGACCTTATTGGGTGTCGCGTAGCGGTCCGTGTTTTGTTGGAGGAAAGCCTCTAGATCTTCGTCTTCTGGAATAACTGAAGCGGCGATGGCTTCGGTCAGAAAATCCATCTTTTGGCTCAGCCGCGATCTAATCACGCTATCTCCGCGTTCCAAGCCAAGCTTTCTTGCTTCCCTAACTAAAACTTCTTCGCGAATTGAAGCGTCGACCAACGCTTGTAGCTCAGAACCGCTTGGCTGGCGTTTCCACCTCGCTTCGAACTGTGAAGCTAACAGCGCGGCATCACTTTCGCTTATCGCTATCGTCTCCGGATCTGCAGCGGCGTCGTTATCTGGTGATATTATGTGGAACCAAATGAATATGGCAGCTCCGATCAAGAAGAAATGGAACAGAGGTTCTTTCACTATTCGCATGAAGGCTCCTGCGTGAAACGCGATACGGCATTATGTTTTATGCTGGCATCAGGCAGTTGAATAACACAAGGAATTGCAACTCAAGGTGCGCCGCTTATCATAAGAGCGTCCCGAGTTAGTGATTGCGACCTGGGTCCCCAAATCTGCACGAAGTAAGGTCACTCTGCCGGCGTGTACCAAATCGGCGAGGAATACGCGCGCTCCTGATGCGTAAGTACCGCATCTTCTGGCAGCTCCGCACCAAACCTCAGTTTGTCGTACAACACCCAGCGTGGGGTTGGGATTTCGAGCGCACGTACGTAATAGAATGCCCGCGCATTTGGATCGAAATCAGGGTCAGACCAAACCGTTACCAGTTCGGCGGTTCCAATTGTATTGGTCCAGCTGGCGGTTTCCAGATCCACGGTATTCCCAACCGCAGGGATCTTGCCGTTTTGATCGGCAACACGGTTGTCCGACCATGCCACGTCATAGACGTTTTCCTGCAAAGCACCTTCGGAATCGAGCCATCCCTTTATCACCTGCACGCGATCCAGGTTGGCCCCGACCGGGTCGCGCAGAGCAGCGATCAGGAATGTGGGCGGACCTTCACCCTCGCGAGGTCGCAGATCCGAACCCATTGGAACACCTTTTGTGTAGCCCACATCCGCAAGGAAGCGAGTTTCAACATCAGCGTCATCGAAATCCCATCCGCCAAAGAACCGCAGACCAATCCGCGGTCCAGTGCTCGCGTAGGTTTCGCGCCGCTTGAACGCATCGAAGATCGCTGCGCGAGTATTGTCGGTCGCCCAAACGGCCGTGTACCCGGAAGCTACAAGGAGGTCGCCAGGAATTTCGCCAAGATCGTTGGCGATGAAAGGATGCTTTATTCTCGTGGCCGAAGGTTCAACGCTGACGGATTTTCCGAAGAAGTTGTCTTCCTCAGCAGTTGCCAGAGACGTATGGCTGTCCGTCGCGCCGCCCATGCCGAACTTATATGGGTTCACGCCGAACTTCTCTTCCAACAATAAACCGCGCTTCAAAGCTTCTCGGGCGTACTCGCCGGCCAGCATGTCATCGGATTTCAGCTCGGTTATGTCGAGATTGCCAACGTCCCAGTTTTCGTAATCCGCGAATTCGTCGTCGGGGCTCAGATAGGGGTGCGCTTCGCCGTCGCCCTTGATCTGAGTGACTTCGTAATGGGGCTCCCATTTTGCGCGGGCAGCCACATATTCCTCGTCGACCTTGCCACCGTGATAGGTGTCTTCGGTCGGGAACATCCATCCGTTCGACAGGTTGCCATTATGGGCGAAAGCTACCGCGCGACCGCCAGTATTCTCCTGATACTCTTCAAGCCAGGCATAAAGCGCCTTTGGATCAGTATCACCGTAGGGAGGTTGCGTAACCGGAGGCACCATTTGAAGCGCTCTGATGGGCCCATCACGCAGCATGACGTTCCGGTGCAGGTTGAATCCTTTTGGTACGGAGGTCCACTCAAAGCCAATGAAAGCAGTAAAATTACCGGGATCGTTATGTCGATCTGCTGCAAGGACAATGTTCTCCCAAGTAAAGGCAAAAGCATCGGCACCTGGGCTGTAAGAATTAAGAAGAACTTCCGGCAGAGTCATTTGCGAGAAGTTGGTGATAATGTCGAACGCGGCCTTTCCGGCCGCTTCGCCGCCAGCCATGTACCCTTCGTACCACTCCAAACCTTTTGGATCGGCAAGAACGCCCGGTTTGCCAGCTTGCAGATCTGGGGCAAACCCCATCAAATCTGTGTGGTCTGTTAGGACCATCCAGTCCAAAGGCCGGGCTAGCCGAACAGGCAGTCCAGTCGAAGAAATGACCTGTTCGCCCTTGGCGAAACGCCAGGCATCATCCGGTAGCAGGGTGTTCCCAAAAGCTCCGGCGTCAAGCGAAAGCCCGGTGTGAAGGTGGGTGTCCCCCCAAAGCGGGCGTTCTGGGAAGCTGCGATTTGCGTAGGGAGAGTAAGGTTGCTCTGAGAACAAGCCTTCGGCTGCTTCTTCACTGGGCACAGCGTCGGCAAAGACACTCGTTGGTGCCAATCCCAGAGCGAAAAAGCTTAGCAACATACGAAGCATTGTGACCTCCCAAATCAACTTTTACCCGGTTGTTTCGATAGACTATATCACAACAACTTCATATTCGCATTTCCTTATGTCACAACGAGTTTTCTCTTTGGGAAATTTTTAGCTGATAGCGTCATTGCGGCGATGCAACAATTAAGTGAGGCCTAGTAGACCTATCCTATAGTGTCCCGATGGGCGTGTAGCCTGAAAAGATACCTTCAGACAACTTTCCGGTCTGAGGATGAGGAAATGAGATATGAAAAAGGAAATCAAATGTCTCATATCCGCACGGCGCGCATCGCACGAAACAAACAAGCACGCGCTCGCAAATTCCTGAACTATTGCGGTGAACTGCCGTGTGAATTCCCTGCTAAGACAAAAGTCCCGGCGAATTATTCGTGGTGTTCACCGGACCTTAATCGTCGGAGTGACCTCGACGCCGAACAAGAAGATTTAGAGAAAAACAAGAAATTCGCCGTCCACTGGCTTTTGGCAACAATATCTTCCACAGTTACAACGTTTTACGGCGCGCCAATCTTGGCAACGGCCATTGAGGAGTTCATAAATTGCGTTGACTTCACCGGGACCGAAGGGATGAGGTCTGGAACAAGTGCATCTGGCAACGGGGGCGTAGTCATTTTGTCACTTTCAGGGGTGCCCAGAAGTAGATCCGCTAGGCTTGCCAACAGCTAGTTCCTTTCCGCCACCGGCAGACATCGCCGTACTCAGCACAGTTCTATTTCTGGCGATCTTTACGAAGAACGATTGTATTTACCAAAATCGACCCACTACGGGGAAGCTTACAAAGACCCCATTTCAACTCAGCGACTGAAGCGGTATCCTGTGTAAGTCGAAATGCATACAAGCACGACTGCTGCGAACGCTGGATCAATGAGTTCCAAGCTCATTTCGCCCAGCATCATTGCCTCTAGGGGCCGAGTTCATCCCTAAATGCGTTTGCCTTCTTTGGTACTTCCGTGAAGTGCTCATGCACCTTTGTGCGCAGTTCGCCGTGGTTTATGCCTTATGTTTCTATGTGCTTTGTTTTTATGTCGCCGCGCACCGCAAGACGCCGTGCCAGAGTACCAGCCTCTTTAGGGCATCGTTTACGCAAAAACATCCGAAGGGTTCTTCGTTTGGTGTTTGGTCTATTGTGGGGTTTTGGTCTTGTGTCGGGCAATGGCCAACGAAAGTAGTAGATGCCATGTCTGGACAGTGAGAGATACTCATGCAGCTTCATTTTGTGTCACACCTCTGTGTCACACCGCTCGAATGCTCGCTATCTAATTGTATTGTTAAGTTTTGGTGGAGCCTAGGGGATGCGATCCTGAGGTGATAGGTTTCAATAAAATCAGTGGCTTAAATGTAAGAGAGTTCCTGCGCTGTAACAACCCACTGTAACACTTTTTCAGTTGTTGGCAGAGACGCAAGGTGCGATTTGCATCCTAAGGAAATCCGCAGTTAGTTACTCTACCACGCAGGTAGATGGCCGCAGAGCGGACGCTAGATGTAATGCCTTCTGCGACCGCTTTACGGACATACCCGCCGTTGCCGTCAGAACACTTAGAAATTGCTCCCGGCCCCATTGGGCAAACAAGTCATCGTTGGCCCGAGCGTAGCGTATCGCGCCGGCCACCCCATGTCCGGTCAGTGCGAGACGATCGCGAGCCCCGCAAATATGAGCGCGCCGCCTGTCCAATCGCGCGGCTCTAGCCCTTCGCCGATACTGTAAGCGTAGGTCAGTACGATCAGCGTCTCGAGCGCAATTATTATTAGATACAGCTCGGAAAGTGGAACTGTGCGCATCAGCACCACCTCGGACTGGGTGGCGGCAAGAAAACCCAGAATGATCAGAGCGAGCGCCACCGCCGTCCATTCGGCTGAGGCCAGTTTCATTCCGATGGTTGCAACGCCATACCCCACTGCCGCCAAGACGGCCAAGGCCAGTGGTTTCAACGCCAGAAGCTCCATGTTTCAAATCCTTCACCGTGCGCAAAAAAACCGCGCACCTCTCATGAACCAACATTCTCTGCGTAGGATTTTAGCATGCGTATTATGTCGCATCAGTGAAGCCGATTACTTTATTTTAGCGAAGTGAAAGCCGGTAAGAGTATTGCTTATTCAGATGAAGCGAATAGCTGATACCCGCCTTCGAAACGGATGCTGCGCCTGACCCAAAGTCTGAAAAGGGCTCGGTTCGGTCAGCCTTGTATGAGCTTCCCCAACTGAATTGGTCCACTGCTATATTTAGGAAACGGAGGACCAAGAATGGCAAGCAAGAGACCGAAACCTGAAGCGTTGTCCGCCCAAGCACTCAAGATTACGTGTGCGCTCTGGTGGAAATCTGATGCTCGAGAACTTCGGTCCTTGCTGATGCTGACTGACAAACATCTTTGAAACTGCGAAGCGGTGTGGCAACGTTTGGCTATCCTGCGAAACTGTGTGCTACTTTGCAGACTTCCATCATCAATCTCATTAGGAGAAGACATGCTAATCAAACTTCTTGCGTCCGCATTTTTCTTGATTTTGCCCGCGCTCAGTTTCGCTCAAACAGCTGAGCGCAGCGTGACCATCGAAGCCGATGCGACAGTTAAGTCGGTCGATCCGGACACTCGCCTTATCGTGCTGCAAAACTCAGAGACGGGCGAAGAAGAGACCATTGTTGCGGGACCGGAAGTCGTAAACTTCGACCAAATTGAAGAAGGCGACACAGTCAAAGCGGTTTACACACTGGGGGTAGCTGCAAGCATGGCGTTCCCCGGCGAGGTTGACAGTATGGTTGAATTGGAAGCCCAGGTTGCAGAGGGATCAACACCGGGCGTGGCTGCCGGAACGATGGTTACGTTAATTCTGACTTTTGTTTCCTTCGACGCCGCGAGCTCAATCGCCACTGTGACGGACAGCAGCGGCACGGAACAAATGATCGAGGTTGAAACGGATGTTGGTCGTGAGTTTGTTGAACAGCTTAGCCCGGGAGACAGAGTAGCTCTGAGCTTCACGGAAGGTCTCGCTGTGGGAATTGTTGAAAAATAGGCGTCGTCCGCAGCGCAACCTCATAAGGCGTACCTGTTGTTTCTTATGTCGCCACCAATGGAACAACTCGTCCCACAGCTTCCGCCCCCCCAAAGCTCTTAGCATTGTTGGTCCAAATTGGGCGTCGAAAGGTGGAGAAAACCCGCCTTCCAAAAAGGGATAAGGCTGAGGTCATACAATGGTCTCTGCCACCGTATCGATCCGGCACGCGATGGATCACAATAGGCCGCTTTGGGCTCTAAGCGGACTTTCAGCGTTTTCGCCTGAATGGCCGCTTTCCAGCCAGCGATTGTACTTACCGGCAGTACCCGGCGCGTCTCAACCGAGATTTGGCCGCGGATGTCTCCAAATGCCTATAGCGTCCCCCCGAGTACCTCGCGCAATCCAGAGCATGCCCCGCAGCAATCACAGCAGCACCAATGTCTTGTCCGTCCGCGTAGCAAACACCGACCCACCGATCATGGGTGCGTTCGCCATTAAGACTGCACTCGATGTTCTTGCCGCGAAGATAGTTCACCATCCAGCGTTTAGCATCCTGACCAGAACGAGTGCCAAGCTCCGGCGCATCCACGCCGTTCAAACGGACAGGAGTGCCATCGACAACGATCGTGTCCGCGTCGCGCACTTGGAGGCCACCGGCGGCTGCGGTAGTGGCGAAAAATGCGAAGGCAATGGTTAGCTTCTTGAACAAGGCGAAGTCCTCAGTGTCTCGTGTTAATCGATAATTTGGGTTGCTATGCGGGTATCTACTAGTTCTTCCTCGATAAGCGCATAGATTTCCTCGGGTGGTGTGTTCAGTGAGAACAGCATCAGTGACGGGTCCACACCCAGGTCAATCAGATGCTGCATCGTCTCTCCTTGCCCCTTCTGGATGCTCTCTACCGCGAAGACGACAGGTATTAAGCGAGGTTGGTCGTAGTAGTGCTGATGCATACCTACAATGCCGCGAAGAGAGACGACGCGTTCCTCACCGCCTGCAAGAACGTAAGGACATGACGATACGCACATCGAGCCAGCTAGAACGGCTGTAGAAAGCTCAGCACCTCTCACCTGCTTACCAATGGACAGTGCCTCAGAAACTACTCCTCCCGGGCTGTGGAGAGCCACAAGGTCGGGCTTCTCCTGCATGTCGGACAGGTACGAAGCGAAGCGGGCCGAGTCGTCCACCTCTATCTGGCCGCTAAGAAGAAGTATTCTCCCCATTCCTTCGACTTCCTGAACTGAAAAGTCCAATCGGTTTGGAAAAGCCTCTGGCACGGGTACGTCCAGAGGTCCGTCCTGCGGCACAAGTGACGGATCGCTACGATCAGTGCGATACTCTCGACGTTGATCGCCGGGGGATATCGGACCGGTCGGGAATTTAACACGCTCCTTAAATGGGCTGGGCATGACACCAAAAACGTCCGACGCTATTAGAACGCCCGCAATCGCGAGCTGCAGGATCAGTACGTAGCGCAGCCCAGAACGAGGATCGAAACGACTTAGTAAGTTCATCACGTTTCATCTTTTTGTGGAGTGGCGCGGTTGAGGATAGCTGCGTCGGCCACGCCCATTGTCGCCTCTACGTCCTTCATGGCGTTCATTGCGGCTCTGAGGTCAGCAAGCGTCAGAGTATCCTCAATGCTCATGCCGTCCTTGCCGCTGCGGATTGCGGCCTGTGTGATAGCCAGCACAAACACCAACACGGCGGGCAACAAGTCGATGGCAATAGCTCCTGCCCACGAAGGTACGAAGTTGTGGGCGTACTTGATTACTGCATCGGCGCTGGAAATCGGGTTGTACGCCGTCTCGATGGGCGGCTCCATGTCCAATACCTCGTCAGCGGCGTTCTTGAGTGTCTTGCTGCGTTGGTCCAACGCATTCAAAACGGAGTTGATTGTGGACGATTGCGCGTCTCGTACGTCGGAACTGCGCCCATCAAGCTCTGGAAGTACGACCGAGGATGGCAAGTCCTCAGCAGCACGAGCAACAAGTGGTGCCACGCTGTACTGGTTGAGGCGCGAGATAACACCCGCCAGCTTCACACTTTCCTCGGAGAACTGAACCGAACGGCGATCCACTGGACCGGGGGCTACAGTAAGCTCGCGCATCTTTGCGAGGATTTCGTTGCCTTGTTGGAAGGCTTCCTCGATAGGTTCTTGCTGCGCCGCGATCTGCTCTTCAAGGTTTCGCAACTCCTCAGCTTTTTGTGTCAGCACACGAAACACGGCACCCCGACCGGCGGTACCTGAGAGGTCTCCGGACTGCTCGAGTTCAGCCAGTTCTTCAAAACTCTGGCGGGCGCGTTCCACCTCGCGACCCAACGCTTGGCCACTGAGGGCTATGTCGTGGGCTTGTTCGAGTGCAGCTTGGTAGTCACGGACAGTGTTCTCCAAGTGTTGTTCTACTGCCGCCGAACCTGCCAGCGCGGCTGCGTTCAGCCAGCTAGACATGGCGATAATGGCGACAGAGCCAACAATCGTGGAGATCGTCAAACCAATGAAGCCACTAGCCGTACGCATTGAAGGAAGCAAGCGTAGCATGTAGCTCCAAAAGACGAAGATACCGACAGAGACGGCGATTGAGTACGCAACGGCTGCGAAAAATGATACCGCACCGTTATCTTCGAGCAATGAGGACACACCGAGATAGGTGTAGATACCAGATGCGATGGCGAGGACACCCAAGGCTGCGGGGGTAAACGTATCCAACCACGCGAGATGACCTTCTAGTTCTTTTGCGGTCCGAAGTCCCTTTGCTTCCTCAGCCGTCAAGCGATCCTTGTTCTCAGTCATACCACAATATGCTCCACACTCATCACGCGATAGTTCGTCACTTAATCATTTATTAAGACTTTTCACCCTGGGTTGCACATCTGGACGATACGAATTGATTGCTTTTGCGAAGCTGCCATTCTCCTGCGATTTTCTGCCAAACTGCGCCGCCAGCTCTAGAAGACGAGAAAAACATCAACCAATTGAAATTCCGATAGCTATTCTGGGAGTGGCAATGAGCATGGATCACATGCCTCGTTGTCACACGCGTGAATTCGCTCAGCGGGGTAAATCCGTCACATCTCCCTGAGTGAATATGAGGTGTCCCTAGCGTATCAACCCGAACGTGTGCTTGGTTCGATCCTGATCCAGTGCGAAAAATCTGATTGACCTAACTCTAGGAGACCTAGCTCATGGAAATCTTGATAGTCTTGGGTTTGGTTTTGGCTGTTGCTGTGTATTTGGCAATTCGCAGTAACAGGCCAGTTGATACAACTACTCCGCCGAGTCAGTCAGGTAGGCATGAGAAACCTAGATTGACTACGAACCAACGGCAGCGCACATCGCAGCCAGAGCGTTTTGATCCAGACCATACGGTCCCGAAACCCGACGTCACGATACTATCGGGTTCAGCCTACGTTGTAGATGGCGATACACTGGTCATTAAGAAAACACAGGTTCGTCTGTTTGGTGTCGATGCTCCCGAGATGAACCATCCCTATGGAAAGAAGGCGAAATGGGCGCTCGTTTCGCTTTGCAAGGGTCAAAAAATTAGGGCCGAAGTGACCGAGCAAGACACCCACGGACGGACTGTTGCAAAGTGCTACCTTGAGGATGGTCGTGATCTATCCGCTGAAATGGTCAAACTTGGTTTAGCCATAGACTGGCCAAAATTCTCCGGTGGACAGTACCGGTCTATGGAAATGCCCGACGCTCGAAAAAAGCTGTGGCTGGCAAACGCGCGGCAAAACGGACACATGGGGCTGTGGAAGCAATACGACGCGAAGCAGGCCGCTCGGAAAATGAGCAACTGACGGTACATCCAAAGCCGTAGCTGATGTGGCGTAAGTAAGAGCGGCCAAGAGGTTAACCCTGAGCCGCTTAAAACCTTTGATTTGAGGTTTTGAATTTGTCCATCGTCACCTCAAACTCTCAGGCATGGCTAAGTTGCGGCTACGCGCAATCGCGCGAACTTCGGCGCTCATGACCGTGTGGGCGTTGTTAAGGGCGCTTACTAAATCGGCCCGTTCCCAATATCCGGGTTTAATCCACTGATCAGGATAAACCGCTTCGATCTGGCGAGCTTCTGCGCGTACCTCGCTGGCAACCTGCTTGATACCTGCGAGAATAGACAGGGTGCGCTGCCAGACCTCAGTGTCGTCGGTTAGTGGTCCCGGTGTGGGGTTGGTTTTGGATGTCATGGTTTCGGGGTCCTTTGATCTGAACGGCTTCACTGAGCCGCCGGGTTGAACATTGAGTGCTGCTGGAAGATCGCGCGGGCATCTCGATAGAAATCCATCTTTGGCAGGGTCGTTCCCTTCGAGCGGCGCAGCATGTCCCGCCAGATCGGTAGTTGCGTATGGGGATCGAGGGGATCATCTGTCAGATGCTCGAGAGCAACCACGGCAGATTGGTCATAGCGATGCCGGGTGCGACGACCTTGGAGACGCGTGAGCATCTTGTCGATCTTCCGGTCGATTACCTCGTCACAGCGTTTGGCGATCAGGTTTTCGGCCTTGGGCATCGGGGCGGATGCCTTTGCGATTGCGTCGAGGTCTGCCTTGTGCTGGCGGGTTCTGCCGTGCAGCGGAGTGTGTTTTTGGTAGTGACGTTTGGCGTCACCTACTGTGATGGCGTTGGCCATAGGGAGGGGTCCTTTGTGGAAGCCTCAAAACCCCTAAAACAGCACTTCCCTACCGACCCCTGCGGAGGGTCGATTTTGGCCTCAGAAAAGCCAATGAAATCAATGGATCACAGGAGGTGTTTTCGGGGGTCGAGGGGGGGTTGGCGGCGTTAGTGGACGCCTAGCGTCATCGCTTCGTTGCGGTCGAGGGTTTTTTCAAGTTCAGCGTCGGCAGCTTCGGTTTGCTCGTGCTGGACAAACGAGAACTTCTCGAGGCTTTCGTCGATCTCGAGAGCTACACCGAGTGTTTCCGCAAGTTTCTGATAGAGAGCCTCGAGTGCGTCACGCTGGGCAGTCGTGAGGGTCTCAGAGAACTTACCGGTCTCCCGGTCTCGGCCACCCACTACGCCAATCTGGATATGGCTTAGGGTGAAGTTGTCGCGACCAACTGCGCCACGCGTTAGGGGGTGTCTACATAGTTCAATCGTACCATCGACCAGCACCAAGTAATGCCAGCCGATGCCGAAGCGGCCAGTCTTGGCGTGTTCGACATCAAGGATCGCCGCGTCGATGCGTGGATCAGGTGGATGATGGGTGTACCTGACGAATAGGCCGGTGGTCTTCTCGCGGGGCAACGTAGCGAACATCGTTGTTCGCATGTAAGTATCGGCTCTCTTGATCCTGAGCATCGGCCTTTGATCCTTTATTCAGGCGTTCTGCCCATGCTTCGAGTTCACTGAGCGTCAACTGCCCGATCCCAGTTGGTGAACGACCCTCTTCAATCAGATCGGCGGTCGCGTAAAAGTAGTCCGGATCAGCGCAGGCGCGGGGTTGGATACGGTTCAGGACCAGAGCGACGTCTGTGTCCCAAACCATGTCGGTTAAGCTGGTCATGTTCTTGCCATTCATACTTGCGGCCCCGACAGGTGACCCACAGTTATCCTCGCAGCCGCCCTCGGGCAAACTAGTCTGGGATGAGCGTCAACCTGCCTGGGTCGTGGCTGGCGATGGTTGCGAGCCATCACCAAGCAGGATTTTAGTGACCAAGTTGCTCACGGATATGCTGCGCGAACTCGGCCCAAGTAATCCCATCGGCACGACCCGCCGCCCGGTCTACGGCGAACTGACGGACCACGCGGTCCACTCCGGGGTTTGTGGCGGATGCCTGTTTCAGGAAATCGAAGCCATCTTGCCCAAGTTCCTGCATTGCGCTCTGAGTTGCGGCCTCGGTGATCGTGCTTTGGACATTCGAGAACATCGCGCGGGTGTCGCCGGGTACATCGATCTCAGATACCGACCCGTCAGCTAGACCGCGCATGGTTTCGGCAGCTTCCTCGATGGTCATACCGGACATGGCAATCTGGCCGAACGCTGCTTCATATGTCTGAGCCTCGCCCATCGACATAATGCTGTCATCAAGCGAGGCGTTGAGACCATCGATCACGGAGTCGAACTCAGCGTGGCCTGTGTCACTACCTTTGGGTTCTTCGGGCGTTTCGACTACCGCAGAACTATGCTCCTGCGCTGCCCTTTGAGCCGCGCCAATTGAAAGCCCTTCATCAAAGACGGCGTCGAGCAATCCAAGTTCTTTAGCCTGGGCGACCTTCATTGACATCCCTTGTACGTTGATTACGTCGCTGTCTTTGAGATCGCTTTGTGAGTGAACATCGCGCTGCGTGTTCTTGGTGTCGCGGACGGTGACGCCCCCGCTCACGTAGTCTGCACTTGAAGCATATGATTTGGAGGATGGCATTGTTTGTGCGGTGGCATCGCCGCCACCGAGGGTTACTCTTTCAACCATGTTTCTGGTGTCCTTTGGAATGGGTTGGTTATCGAAGACCGAGTTCGATCTCGGCCAACTCTTGTGGTGTTGGTGGGTTTGGGTTTTCGATTAAGGGCAGGCTAGTGATCGCCTTGTCCTCATCGAGAGACATCAGTTGGACGGGGCATAGTTGAGCCAGTGCGTCCAGCGCGTAGCCTTTTAGCCGGAGGCGGGTGAACGCCATAGCCAAACGCAGCTTGGTTTCCTCGTCGATCTCGCGCTCGTGGAGTTGGGATAAAGATGAGACCTGCCCATCGCGGCTTACAAGCTCGAGCCATGCTACGCCGACGGCGCTTTTCTTGACCTTGGTGGCCATCTTTCGTGTCCTTTTCGGTTTTGCGTGGCTGCGTTCATCGAGTTTTGCCTCGAGGATCGCGACCTTGTTCTTCCATCGAGCGAGCGTCTCTTCAGCCTTGATAGCCTCGCGTTGTTCATGGGTGAGTTCGGCCTGCCCAATCCCATGAGCTTCGGCACAGGAAGGACAGTTATATTCATCGCCGAACGGAGCCGGGAACTTCACACCGCACGAGATGCAAGACTTGTAGTTGATCCTGCGGTTCTCAGAGATGCACCGGTCGCACCTCGATGCTTTTGGCTTGTGGGTTTCATGTTCTTCACCGCAGGCGTTGCAGGTCTTGAGGTACATCTGCCGAGGTGGTTTCTTGGGTTTTGCTCGCGGCATGTCGGGTAGTCCTTACGTGTCAAACAGCCAATCCGTAGACGGCATCGGTGGTGCTTGTGGTTTGGGCAGTGTTGTCGGTCGTGGCAGCGTTTCGGAAATCGGGTCGAGGCCCTCAGGGCATTGACCAGCAATCAGACCAGAGGACCTGCGGATCACCTTGTGGTATCTCGCGGGTATCGCTGGGGACCTCGGCAAAACATGATCGAACAGACTGTCGCCGAGGAAGTCTGTACGCATCGATCTGATTGGTACTGAGACCGGCGGGAACGCATCGCCAGAAGCGAGGAGGCGAGCATAGGAGGTCACAATCGATGAGGTTAGGTCTCGGTTAGATCGACGTAGACCGAGCTTCTCAGCAGCTTTCAGGGTATGTGTACCGACAATGGCGAAGTCGGCGTAGCTCAGGCGGTACTTCGAGTATCGGACATCGCCGGTCAGCACCTCATCCTTGCGACCGGGAGGGACGCAAAGCCCCTGACGGCCCATGAACGTGCCGCCAACGAGGTAGACGCCATATCTGTGTCCCGTACCGAGGAACTCTCGGGCAAGAACGTAGTGGACGAATGATCTGACAATGACTGATGCGTTCGGTTCATGTCGTCTACCGATGAGCAGATGCTGCAACCTCTCCCTTGCTCTACCATGCCTCAACACAGCCATGCGGTATGTGGGCCTATCAGCCCAATCACCGACACGATGCCTTGTGCCTCGGGTTAACCGGACGGCCTCGGCGACCTCCGAGGATGTAGGCTCGGCTTTCCTCTTCACCGACCGAGCAACTGCATTGACCGCACCACCGGGGATGTAGCCACCGAGAGGAACCCCTCGGTTCTGCACGACCGAGCGACAGCGGGAACATAAGCCCCATCGCTGGGACAGCCTTTTGGTGTACTCAAAGGCTGGTAGTGGGTTGTTGCATATAGCAGAGGCACAGGTGGTCATTGTGGCCTCATTGGGTTGTGCGTTGGGATTACTGAGGACGCCCCCGAAGCCAGTCACCACAACAGCCGAGGGCGTCCTCATCACCCCGCCCATGTGCAAAACTGCCAAATGCAACACGGGCGAGGAGAAACGGTACAAGGTCTCACTACATCGACCCGTCAGTAAGGACAGGGATCCGTATGAGGCCTGAACAGGTTCGACCAAGAACCAAGATCGAAACGGTGTAGCAAATAGGATTGATGGTTGATTATCGGTGGTGGGCATTCACAGGACGTACACACACGGGAAACTGTGAAGCCTTGAGAGAAACCTGATCGTGTAACTAAAGGTAAATCTCTTGGTATCTGTTACTCATAAGGGGGCAGTAATTCCAACCCATTGATTTACAACGAGATGTACATAGCGTGTCATCGACCGGTTAATGACCATCATCGATCATCATCGCAGAGGAGATACAGGGGGTCGGACGCTTAGTGGCACTTGGTGTTTTACACTAAGTGTATAGCTTCAAGTTGTTCTCTCTTCTCTAGAGGGAGGGAGAATAGCTTCGGTCGCCAAATCCAAGTTGATGCCCGTGATTGAACACTGCAGGTAGATCTTTGGGTTTTTATCTTTTCTCATGAGGGAGCTGTAATTGGGTAAGGCACCCTCTGAACTCACTTGAGGTAAACCTCAGGGTTACTTCTTCTCTAGGGTGTTGGGGAATTGCTTCGACATTCGAGTGACCGTTGTGGCACACGAAGTGATACCCAATGGTATAACTTTCGGTATCTATATCTGATGGAGGGGTGAAATTCAGAACCCTTTGTTTCATTGGGTTTTCGATGATCATGTCCCGGCCAGCAGAACACCAGCCGAAGCGTCTTGGGTTCGTTCAGAAGGGGCAGTAACTACCGCGCTTCTTGGTTCACAACGATAGGCTCAAACTCCGACCCACCTCGCGCAGTTCAGCTAGTTTGGTCCCTATGAGCCTTTGATTTTATAGGGAAATAGAGGGCCAAAATCAGGGGTCAGGTAGGGTGGTCTACAAAACACTGATTTAGGGGTTTCCGAGCCTCAGCCAGATGGACACCAGCCGAGACGTTTTAGGTTCATTCAGGGGGAGGGAGAAACCCTTAGACCTGCAGCTTCCTACCCTTGGTTTCCTAATCCAGAATGCTGCAGTGGAAGAAGAACAAGCGCAAAGCGAGAGGAGAACTAAGTGTTCAACGCCAACCTCTCGATGATCCGTTTCACCTGAGCGGCACTCCAAGCACCGCCCCGCGCAGTCGCCACGCCTGCCTTATCAAGCTCCGCAGCGATCTCTCGTAGCGACCTCCCAGCGTCTCTCAGGGGTAGCACAAGGCCCCGCACCTTCTCAGCCCTTGCAACAGCGTTGGCCTTTACAGCTTCGTTCCGCTTCATTGTAGCATCACGCATACCACCGAGCTTCTGACCTCGGGCCTTGGCGGCCTGCAGCGCAGCCTTGGTGCGCTTGGATATGAACTCACGTTCCTGTTCCGCCAATGCCGCGTAGACATGCAGTTGGAATTTGTCTGCATGAGGCATCGAAGCGACACGCAGAGACAGCTGCTTGTCATCCATCAGCGTTGCAATGAAAGATACCTTGCGCGAAAGACGGTCCAACTTAGCGACCAGCAACTCGGCCCCTGCCTGCTTCGCTAGGGTGATCGCCTTGGTCAACTGAGGGCGCTCATTGTCTGTCCCGCTCAGGACGTCTGTGAACTCTCCTATGACCTCGAAGGGTTCGTCTGAGTAGTTAGCCAGGAACAAGTCTATGTCCCGTGTCTGGGCCTCTAGGCCAAGCCCAGAGCGCCCCTGTTCGGTCGTGGATACTCGTCGATAGGTGACGTACTGCTTCATTGATTGGCCTTCCTATGATGGCTCAATTCAAGCAGATAGGAGGCTTCGTTGCAATCGGCAAGGAAGGTTGTGGGCGTAACAGTTTCAAGTACCCCTGGGGCGTGAACTTTGCCTAGCTCAACGGACTCAACAGGGGGGTGAGGGGGGCGTAGGAAGGAAAGGTGAATACTGATATGTACTAGGATTTTTGTCTCAAAACCCAAAGCGGACAAATTACACAATTGGCCTAATTACGACACGCGAAGCCGTTGTATGGCATCAGTCTTTGCAATGGGGGCTTCTTCTTAGTGCTTATTGGGCTTTCACGCGGAGCTTCATGACCGCCGAAAGTGATACTGTTTGAATGCAAAAACGTCATGACCACCTATGAAGACTTGGAGCGCAGACTTCAGCTCCTGCGTGAAAATCGATCTGAACAGCCTCCTCGAAACGCATATTGGCCTGGCTGCTTGAGAGAAGTGTATGGAAAGATAAAAAGTAATAAAATCGTATTTAGTTTTTTCACCTGGTGATTTTTATGTTGACCTCCAGGATCGATCCTGTAAAACCAAGATCGAACGAACTGGAGAGCAGCATATGAACATTGAAGCGAATGAGTCCCCACGAACCCTGGCCGACCTAGGTAAGCAGGCTGATGCAACCGGTCGCTGGTTTCAGGCAATGATTGGGCCAAACCTTGGGCGTACAACGCTGAAGTTCAACATGTCATTGAGAGACTTTATCGATCTTTCAGAGGTTGCAAATAGGACCACTATTTCGAGTAACGCCGCATACGCTGAAGAGTTTCACGCGCAGAGGACGCTGATAACTGAACACGCCGTCGGTTTGGCGAGATACACTCTTATGGGGCTAGTAAGGCACGCATTGAAAAGGACTACGACCGTTACGCCTGAGTTGCTGAAAATCCGCGACGAACTCGGTGATCCGGCATACGTCTCGCTTCAACCCATTGTATGCAACATAAGAAATGCGGCCCCAGATGGATCAGATTTGCTTATTCGCGACGTGGGCGAACGGATAGGAATTTCGACGGGGTCATTTGAAGTTTTAATTGGCCACCAGAACATCATGTGGGTGGTCGATGGTCAGCATCGTCGTGCTGGCTTCGATCGTGTCCTGGATTTCCTAAAGAAGGTGAACCAATCTCATAAGTATCCGGCGAAAGGACTATTTGTGCCTTCGGACTACCATGGTGAAGTCATTGACCACGGTGTTCACGCTTTTTGGTCAAAAATTCTCGAAGCCGCCCTGGCGGAGTCCACTATAGCAGTTGAGTGCCACCTTGGGCTGAAAGAGGAAGAAGAGCAGCAGTTGTTTTACGACCTTAACGCAAAAGGTAAAGCGGTAGGTCGATCGTACCGAGAACAATACGATCACTCCGATCCAATAAATAAGTTTATTTCTGAAGACTTGATCGAAGAAAACCTGCTTGGCTTCAAGCCTTCCGAACGTGACGTGACCGACTGGCAAAATGATGATGGTGCGATAACACGCAAAGACATCATGACCGTTACGTGCCTGTTGTGCCTTGGGAAAACCAACTCAAAGTCTGCGACACCAGCGATTGTGGAAAGCCGAAGAGAATACCTTCGTACTTTTTGGAAGTTGATCGCAAACAGCGATGGTTTTGGTCGACCAGGAGCAAAATCCACCACCGTGCTGGCGCAACCAGTCGTAATTAAGGCGCTAGCTAAACTTGCATATGACTTGGCATATGGCCACAGCAACATGAAAGATCCTGAAGCGTACAAAAAGGTTTGCGATGCCATAAAATTCAAAGGTTTGGATTTCGGTCATCAAAATGAGTTGTGGCAAGTCTTGTTCTGGGATGCCGAAAAGCGAGAAGAAGAGTTCCCGGGCATCTCTGACTACATACACGTACCGGAAGAAACTAACCTGGATGCTGGAACATACGATGCTGCCAACGGTTGGGTGCGATTTGGCTCAAGGCACAACGACATTTACCCACGACTAGGCGATGCGATGCGTTTTCAGCTAAAGCTGGGGCCGCGCCCATCTGTTACAAAGCTAATCGAAAAGAGTAAAACCAAAGACTTGTTGGCGATTGAAGACTAAACAAGCTGCCTACTGAAACCATTCGAGTTCTTTAGTGAAACGTATCCAAAGCCGGTTTAGGTCGGCTTTGGTGAATTCGTTGTTTTGGGTTGAACGTTCAAAAGGCAGAACAACTACCTGCATTCCTTTCAGCTCCCCAATTCACTGTCAGAAAGGATGGTGTTTGGCGCGATGGCACCGAAGCTCCTTTGCAAATTGCCGAACCCAACCTCACTGAAGGTGATGCTATCCATCGCTTTCTTTAAGAGTGTTAGCCGGTAAACACCATTTCCATATCTACCAGCCATGCCTTGTTCTGCATGGCCCTGAAGCGCATTAATGATGTGCGGCGGCACATTTCCATTGCGACAAGCATCTTCAAAATTGTGTCTCAGTGAGTGGAACGACGTTTTCCTGGTTTTCGCCCCAATGCGCTCAAGATAACGGCTAAAAAACTTCGAGAACTCACCTGAGCGATACCCTGAGGCATCCAGCTTGAGTTCTGGAAAAAGTCGATCCGTACCCGCGTCTCGCCGCTTGCTGGCGAATTCAATGAACCCAAGTTCGACAAGTTGCCGGTGAGCTGGTATGCGCCGCCTTCCGCTCGCTGACTTGACCTTCTGGTCCTCTGCTTCGTCCGTGATATCTAGGAACACGATCCCGTCCTCTTCGCGTACATCCTTGACGTTCAACTGGCAGAGTTCATTGAGTCTTGCTCCCGTGAACAACCCGAGGAGCGGCAACCAGTACCGCGCGGTTCCACGCATGGAGTGATCCCCCGGTTCCGCGCAGAAACGCTCAGACCGGCATCCAGTGTACAGCGGGCTATTGAACAGCTTGGATAACTGTTCTGTGCTGAACGGGTCACGTTGTTCACGGGCGTTGATCGTCTCCTTGATCGTCAACCCTTTGAACAACCCGCTTCTGGTCCCGTCATGGTGCGCCTCTGCCCAATTCCAGAAGGCACCGACCCTGCGTAACGCTTTGTTCAGCGTAGCACTGCTCATCGGTGGCATGCCGGTCTCAGCGGCCTTATCAGCGGCCTCTAGGATCGAGAGGTTTCTGACCTCGGGTTTCTTCTTCCAGTTCGCCGGGAGCTTGAGCAGGGCTGCCTTGAAACGTCGAGCATCGTCCTTGTTGTACTGAGAGAGGGCCTTATCGCCTGCGATCTCCGTGAACGCGGCCATCCAAGCCAAATGATCATCGCGTACCTTGGGTGACCAAGCGCTTCGTGACTTCTCGGCTTCCCAACTCGTTACCGCCTCAGACAGGAGAGGACCCGCCGTGCCACCGTCAGTTTCGCCTGGGGTGACCTCGGGGTATGGCGGGGTAGCAACTGGGTTGCCAAGGTCTCTATCCTTCGTCGCCTCATGGGCTTCCACAGATGCCTCTTGGAGCGCCCTGATCAACCTTGGCCAACTTGGGGAACCCTCGGCCAGTTTTAGGTCAATGCCTTCCCACGTGAGGATCTCGTCGGCCTCTGACCGGAAGAACTCATCGCGTTTGCCTCGAGCGAGGTTGGCTCGGTTGACCTCGTTCATGTCTTGGTTAATCTGTTGCCATTCCTCAAAGGTTGGGCGTGGTTCATAGGCGTTGGGTTCGTGTGGATCTTCTGGGTCCTCGAAGCCTTCCAACCGAGCCTCTTCGTCCTCATCCAAGAGATGATGCAGGTAGGCTTGCTTTGCCCGGGCTATCTGGATGGGGGTGAGTTCTTCCAGAGGCTCCTCTGCGTCCTTTTCCGTTTGCCTGCTCAGCGCTCTCCGGTGTTCCTCAAACAGGCGGTCAATGCGGGCTGCTTCGATACGGACCCTAACGAGAGCCTCAGCCTTGTTTTTGGTGCGTAGAGAGAAGGTTTCTTCGACCTTACCGTACGAGTCAGCTATGTCCTTCGGGACGGCTGCGCGGTGATAATAGGTCGATCCACGGCGATACAAACGGGGGTGTCCAGGCATCTTCTCAAGAGTCCTCACTGTAACACCTCAATGTAACAGGCCCTTGGGAAAACCATTGAAAACCATGAAGTTATTGAGTTCAAAGCATATCATGGGATTTTGGTGGAGCCTAGGGGAGTCGAACCCCTGACCTCTTGCATGCCATGCAAGCGCTCTCCCAACTGAGCTAAGGCCCCATACAGGTACCGTCGTAACGGTGGACGGACGTTTATGAGACGCCGTCGATGAGTGCAAGTCCTAAAATCGGAATCCGCAAAAAATTCAGACCGACTTCGCAGGCCGGGTCGAGGCGGCGGGGCCGCCTCGGGATCCATCAGTTTTCGTCTTCTGACGACATGTCCTTGATATCGTCTAGTGAAACGTTATCGCTGTCGTCATCGTCGTCCAGCAGATCGTCGTCCAATTCGACATCGACGTTGTCGTCATCATCCAGAACGATGTCTTCGTCCGACGACGCTTCGCGCGCCTTGACCGAAGCGGCATCTTCAGCATCCGCGGCGATCATCCGGCTTTTTCCGGTGTCCAGCTCCACGACCTCGCCCGTATAGGGGCTGACGATCGGGTCCTTGTTCAGGTCGTAAAAACGTTTGCCGGTTGTCGGGCAGACACGCTTTACGCCCCATTCTTCCTTGGGCATATCAAATCCCCTTGATATCAGGTGAATCTCATCAATGATTCAGGTCACCTGCCACATGCGGCAGGCACTGTCAAAGCCTTTGCGCAAAGGAGGCCCACCCATGGGGCGACACGCATTGCCCGGAACACCTCCGGTGCCGCTGACACTGCGCAGATCGGCGCGCGCACGGCGGATCAGTTTGCGAATTTCCCAATTGGATGGACGGGTTACGCTGACCTACCCGACAGGGGTGGCTGAAGCCGAAGCGCTGGATTTCGCACAGCAGAAAGAGGGCTGGATCCGCGGGCACCTGCAGGATCGACCTAGCCTTGAAGCAGTTGGCGTAGGGCAGTTCATTCCGATCGAGGGTACGGCGCGGCGAATCGTTCCTGCATCGGGGCGGAGGGTCTTGCTGAGTGGCGATGCGATCGGGGTTCCGCCCGGTGCCGAAGCACGGCGACTAGCGCGGTTTCTAAAAGAGCTTGCCCGCGATCGTCTGACCGGTGCGTGCGATGATTACGCGGCGATGCTGGGGCGGTCGTACAGTAGCCTTACTTTGCGCGATACGCGTTCGCGCTGGGGGTCGTGCAGTTCTGCGGGCGGGTTGATGTTCTCCTGGCGGTTGATCCTCGCCCCGACAGAGGTTCTCCATTATGTGGCCGCGCATGAAGTGGCGCATCTTGCCGAAATGAACCACTCACCTGCGTTCTGGGCGCAGGTCGAGCGTATTTTTGGCCCTTACAAAGAACCACGCCGCTGGCTGCGAGACAACGGGGCTGAACTGCACAGATATCGCTTCGACTCCGTCGCTTGACCTCAGCGCGATTTGTGATCACATAAACTCATGTTAGCCTCACGCCCCGCCGAGTCTCATACGGCAACCCATGATCGCGTTTATCGCGCCCTCAGATCCCGCATCATGCATGGAGAGATTGCCCCGGGGCAGGCGTTGACGCTGCGCGGGATTGGCAAGGAATTCGGTGTGTCGATGACTCCCGCGCGCGAGGCGGTGCGACGTCTGGCGGCAGAAGGTGCTTTGTTCCTGTCCACCTCCGGTCGGGTATCAACGCCGGAACTCACGCGCGATCGGATCGAAGAGCTGGCGGCGCTGCGCGCGCTGCTTGAGGTTGAACTGGCCAGCCGGGCCCTGCCGCGCGCGCATATGGCGCTGATTGACCGGTTGCAAAGCATCAACATGGCAGTAGCCGAGATGGTCACGAAACGCGATGCAGTGGGATATATCCGTGCAAATCTGGAATTTCACCGCACGCTGTATCTACGCGCACAGGCCCCCGCGATGCTTGCCATGGCCGAAACCGTCTGGCTGCAGCTGGGTCCCACGATGCGTGCCCTATACGGTCGGTTGCGGAGGACCGAGCCACCGCACTACCATCGTCTGATCATCGCAGCGCTCAAGGCCGGGGATGAGCCTGGGTTGCGACTAGCAGTGCGTTCGGATGTGACCCAGGGCTTGCGGCTGCTTGTGATCTGAGCGGCTTGTTGCCCATCTCTCAACTCAGTTGATTTAGGATGTCGCTTTGCTGGCTTGAGCGACCGGGCTGCGCTATTCTGAACGCAAATCACAACAAGAGCAGATTTAACCATGATTAATCGAAGAGTGTTTTCCTTAGGGCTTGGTTCAACCCTGTTGGCGGCCTGTTCCACAGGCACCGCACCCAACAGTGCTCCGGCTTCGCGGATGCGTGCGGTTCCGAACGCAGGATGGGATGCCTGGGTGGCCAGTTTCAAAAACCGGGCAGCGTCACAGGGCATTTCACAGACGACCCTTAGCCAAGCGTTTCAAGGCGCAGGATATCTACCCGACGTGATCGAACGCGATCGCAATCAGGTCGAATTCAAACGCTCGCTTGAGGATTATCTGGCGATTGCTGCCTCGGATGAACGGATCAACACTGGCAAGCAAATGCTTGTGCGGCATGCAGGAACCCTGTCGCAGATCGAGGCCCAATACGGTGTCGACAAGGAGGTCGTCGTGGCTGTTTGGGGCCTGGAAAGCCGTTATGGTGCACGGCGGGGCGATGTGCCGGTGATCTCGGCAACGTCGACTCTGGCCTATGACGGGCGGCGCGGAGCGTTTTTTGAGAAGCAACTGGTGGCGGCGCTGAAGATCATTCAAGAGGGCGATACGACCCCGGCTAACATGACCGGCAGCTGGGCCGGAGCGATGGGCCACACACAGTTCATTCCGACGTCCTACCTTGCTTATGCAGTCGATTTCACTGGCGACGGGCGGCGCGATATCTGGTCCGATGACCCAGCAGATTCACTTGCGTCAACGGCTGCTTATCTGGCACGTGCCGGTTGGGTGCGAGGGCAGCCTTGGGGCGGTGAAGTGGGCACGGTTTCGGGCACGCCGGCGGCAGTGCTGCAACCGCAGACGCCCGGCCCACGTATTGCTGTGTTCCGCAATTTTCAGGTGATCAAGCGCTACAACAATTCGGACAGCTACGCGATCGGCGTGGGTCATCTTTCTGATCGCATTGCTGGCGGCGCGCCGTTCCAAGCGTCATTCGGGCCGGATGCGACCGGTTTGACGCTGGAGGATCGTAAAGAACTGCAGCGCCGCCTGACATCCGCGGGCTATGACACACAAGGCGCAGATGGTGTTATCGGCAAGAATACTGAGGCGGCAATTAGCGCCTACCAGCGCGCCAACGGGTTGTCCGTGACTGGCCAGCCTTCGGTGGCTCTGTTGCAGCGGTTGGGTGGCTGACGGGTTAAGCCGCCAGCCCTTTCGAACCGATATCCAGGAACTTCTGACGGCGGTCCTTGATCAGGGCTGCCGCGTCTTTCCCATCAAGCTCTTCCAGCATCGAGGCAATTGCAGACCGCACGGCTTCGACCGCCGCCGGGCGGTTGCGATGTGCACCGCCCTTGGGCTCGGTGATGATGTGGTCACAAACGCCCAGCTTGTGCAGATCCTGAGCGGTAAGGCGCAACGCTTCGGCGGCCTCGCGCATTTTTTCGGCATCTTTCCAAAGAATCGACGCGCAGCCTTCGGGCGAAATCACCGAGTAGACCGAATGCTCCAACATCGCTACGCGGTTCGCAGTCGCAAAGGCGACCGCGCCACCAGAACCACCTTCGCCGATGATTACGGACACCAAAGGAACGCCAATCTTTAGGCACATCTCGGTTGAGCGCGCGATCGCCTCGGACTGGCCACGTTCTTCCGCCCCCTTGCCGGGATAGGCCCCAGCTGTATCGATCAAGGTGATTACCGGCAGGCCAAAGCGGCCTGCCATTTCCATCAGGCGTACAGCCTTGCGATAGCCCTCGGGGCGGGCCATGCCGAAATTGCGTTCAATCCGCGATTTGGTATCGCTGCCTTTTTCGTGGCCAATCACCATGACGGGTTGATCGTTGAACCGCGCCAGACCGCCAATTACCGCCAGATCGTCGGCAAAGTTCCGGTCACCTGCCAGTGGGGTGAATTCGGTAAACAGCGCATCCACGTAATCGTTGCAGTGTGGACGTTCAGGATGACGCGCCACCTGACATTTCCGCCATGGGGTCAGATCGGCATACAGCTCGTCCAGAAGCTTGGCGGCCTTGGCATCCAGCGCGGCGGCCTCTTCCGTCACATCCATTTCTTCATTGGCACGGGCCAGCGCGCGCAGCTCTTCAGCTTTGCCTTCGATCTCGGCCAGCGGTTTTTCGAAATCCAGATACTGGGTCATGACGCCTCTCAACGCGGAAGTTCCCTGCTATATGACCAAAGGTGGTCCGGGATGCAACTCAGCAAGATTTGTGGTCGCGGAATATGCGACCACGGACGGGCAAAGAGAAGGAAGGATACCGATGGCCGCCAGCTACGAAGATCGCGTGTTACGCGTGTTGGCCTACATCCATGATCACCCCGCCGGGGAACTGTCGCTGGATGCTTTGGCCGAGGTCGCAGCCATGTCGCGGTTTCACTGGCATCGCGTGTTTCGCGCCATTACTGGCGAGACCTGCGCGCAGGCCACCCGTCGGATACGCCTGCACCGTGCCGCCTGCTGGCTGGTGCAAACAGACAGACCGGTTACGCGGATCGCGACCGACATTGGCTATCCGAACCAAAAATCCTTTGCGCGGGCCTTTTCCGAGGCCTACGGCAGCAGCCCCACCGCGTTTCGACGTGCGGGGCAAATACTGCCGGCCCATCCAATGTTCAAAACCGGAGGATATCCGATGCATCCCGTAACAACCCGAACCGAACCGTCCCGCCGAGTCATAGCGCTGCCACATAAAGGGGCGTATGCCGAGATTGGCCGCAGCTTTGAGGCCTTTGGTGCCCTGTGCGAATCCCGCAAACTGTGGCCGCAAGTCGGCCCGATGATCGGGCTGTATCTCGACAGTCCGGACGATGTGCCCGAGGATGAATTGCGCAGTTTTGCAGGTGCTGAATTCTGCGGTGATGATACGCCCGAGGGGATGGAAGACCTTGAAATTCCGGGTGGCAAAACAGCGGTGCTGACCTTCAAGGGACCTTATTCCGGCCTTCACGGCGCGTATCAGGCATTATTTGGCAATTGGTTGCCCGAGTCTGGCGAAGAACCTGCGGACCATCCGTGTTATGAGATCTATCTCAACGATCCACGAGAAACGGCCCCCGAGGATCTGTTGACCGAAATTTGCCTGCCGCTCAGGTAACCTAATTCGGCCACAGCACCGGATAGAGCGAGGCCACAAGCAGGGCCGCCATCGTCCAGTTGAATGCCAGCAATCGGTGCGGGTTCGTCAGGATTCGCGCCATTTGCTGTCCAAGAACCGTCCAGGTGCTGACCGAGGGCAGGTTGATGGCTCCGAACACCAGCGCGACCAGCAGAATCGCGTTGATCGTTTGGTCGGGCGCATAGGCGGCTGTCGCGGTCAACGCCATCGCCCAGGCTTTTGGGTTCACCCATTGGAACGCTGCAGCCTGCAGGAACGTCATCGGGGTGCCTGCAGCATCGGCACCTTTGGCGGGCGCTGCGTGGGCGATTTTCCAGGCCAGATACAGCAGATACAGAACCGACAGTACTTTTAACACGGTATGACTGATCGGATACCGGTCAAAGATCTGAACCAGACCCGCCCCCACCAGAAGCACCATAAAGGTAAAGCCCAAACCAATGCCCAGCATATGCGGGATTGTCCGGCGAAAGCCGAAATTCGCACCCGATGCCATCAGCATAAGGTTGTTAGGGCCTGGAGTGATTGACGAGACAAAAGCAAACGCGATCAGGGCCATCAGGATATCGTAGGTCATGGCTGCATTTTCTCGCTGAACCCGGCAAATGAAATTGCGTATTCGTGCGTTCTAAGGCTAATGTCGCAATAAATGGCGAAGATTGATCAGATCAACCAACAAATATTGCACGAACTTTCGCGCGATGGCCGCGTCAGCAACCTCGATCTTGCCGAGCGGGTGGGCCTGTCCCCATCCGCTTGCTTGCGCCGGGTGCAGGAGCTTGAGCGGGCAGGGGTCATTTCCGGCTACCGAGCGGTGCTGAACCCGGCGGCGCTGGGGGTGGGTTTCGTTGCCTATATCGGCGTTGGTTTGGGCGAGCACACAAAAGCGGCGCAGGAAGGGTTCGAAAGGGCCTTGCAACAAGCGCCCGAAGTGGTGGAATGTCACAATATCACGGGCACGATCGAATACCTGCTACGGGTCGAATGTGCCGATCTGCCTTCCTACAAAACCTTTCACACCGAGGTGCTGGGTACACTGCCGCATGTGACCTCGATCACCTCATATGTTGTGATGGGATCGCCCAAGGATATGCGTGCGTGACCATTAAAAAGTGATTTTTAACCATCTTGCGAGGTCAAAGTTCAGCGCCTAGTGTCATCTCAACAGGATCGTCGGCAGGGATTAACCCCGAAGCAGGCGCAAATTCAGGGAGTAGACCATGACATTTTTCCGCACCGGAGCGCTGGTGGCTGCCTTGGCAATGTTTGCCGGCGCTGCGACAGCAGCACCTTTGAAGTTACAGCCAGCTAGCCCTCAGCCCAGCCCAAAAGCCGGTTTGAACGTAAAATACAGTTGGGAAGGTAACCCGCCTCGCAAAATCCAGAACCTCTCGAAGGTCAATCATCTGCTGAAAAAGGCAAAGCCGGGTCAGCCCCTCAGAGGTTTGGACTACAGAGACACGAACGAAGGTGATCCTGTCCTGACCTACAATCAGGCGTTCAATGTTGCCGCGGAAATCAGCGGATATATCCGGTTTGATTCACCCGGAGTTTACGAGCTTGAGACCTGGTCGAACGATGGGATTGACGCCTGGGTCGGCGGTCAGCAGATTGGCTATGTCAACGGCCGTCAGGGCTGCGAAGCCAACCAACGCACCGAGGTCGAAGTGCCGCAGGCGGGTTGGTATCCAATCAAAATCAAGTATTTTCAGAAATACGGTACCTCGTGCCTGATGATGAAATCAGGAAAGAAGGGTGAGCGTTTCACATGGACACCAAACAATGTATTTGGACGCTGATCAGATCGATTAGGGCGCTCGGCTGAGCGCCCTTTTTTCTTAGTTACCCGCCGCGATCAATTCCGCCTGTGCCACAATTACCTCGGCCTGTTTGATTGAGGCGATATCGACCAAACGCCCTTTGTAGACAGTCGCGCCTTCACCGTTGGCTTTTGCCTCTTCCATGGCAGCCAGGATCTCGCGCGCTTCGGACACTGCTTCATCCGACGGTGTGAAGACCTGATTGGCCAATGCGATTTGCTTGGGGTGGATGGCCCATTTGCCGACCATCCCCAGTGTGGCAGACCGTTTGGCCTGCGCGATATAGCCCTCATCGTCTGAGAAATCGCCAAACGGGCCGTCGACAGGCAGCACGCCATGAGTCCTACAGGCGGCGACAATTGCGGCCTGCGCCCAGTGCCACGGATCGGACCAGTGCTTCTCACCCTCGCGCAGCATATAGTAGTTTTCCTGCGTACCCCCGATGCCGGTTGTTTGCATGCCCATTGAGGCTGCAAAATCTGCGGCACCAAGGCTCATGGCCTGCAGGCGCGGGGATGAGGCTGCGATTTCTTCGACATGCGCCAGTCCGGCGGCAGATTCGATGATCACTTCGAATGAAATTGGCTTGGTTCGGCCCTTGGCACGCTCGATTGCGGTAACCAGCGCGTCCACGGCATAGACATCGGCCGCGCAGCCTACCTTGGGGATCATGATCTGATCCAGACGGTCGCCTGCCTGTTCCAGCACATCAACCACGTCACGGTACCAATAGGGTGTATCCAGCCCATTGATCCGAACCGACATGTATTTATTGCCCCAATCGACTGTGTTCAGCGCCTCGATTACGTTAGCGCGAGCGGTATCCTTGTCGGAAGGAGCCACCGAATCTTCTAGATCCAGATTAATGACGTCTGCAGCTGATGCAGCCATCTTGGGAAATAGCTTGGTGTTCGAGCCCGGGCCAAACAGTTGGCAGCGATTGGGCCGGGCCGGAGCGGCAGGTTGGATGCGGAAGCTCATTTGGACCTCATGAGAGTAAGGAAATTGCGTTTAGGGTTGGTCATGGGATATTAAATTGCGCAATGCTGCGCAAGCGTGATTGTGCATATGCGGCAATGCGTATGCAGCATGATTGAAGATACTGGCAAAATGGGGTGCTTAAAGTTTGATCAGTTTAAAAACTTCGAACAATCTTGTGCAAGAAAGTCCAAATACGCAAAAACTTCCCGCTGTGGGCGGGCAGGCAAGAAGAATTTGAGAAACCCTCGTCAAAACGGTTCTCTAGCTTAAGCCAGAATCAAAGGAGTGCACCGCAATGATCGAGACACCGTACCTGTTGTTTTTGGGCGATGCGCCCGACTTGTTGGCGGCCAAAGTGGCCATTGGTATCCGCGACTGGCGTCCTGAGAATGCCGTGGGTCAAATAAGGCTGGATGGTTGCAAGACTGATTTGGGTCTTACCGAAATGACACTTGCCGAAGGTAAAGCTGCTGGTGCCAAGACTCTTGTCATTGGTGTTGCCAACCGAGGTGGGGTCATCAGTGAGGCCTGGAAAGAGGTTCTGATCGCAGCACTGGAGATGGGTTATGATCTGGCGTCGGGCCTGCACAACCTGCTGCGCGACGAAGGCGATCTGGTTGCTGCGGCACAGACTCACGGCTGCACATTGCACGACGTCCGTGTACCGACCGTAGGATATCCTATCGCAAACGGCCGCCAGCGTACTGGTAAGCGGTGCCTGGCCGTTGGAACCGACTGCTCTGCCGGCAAGATGTACACTGCGATGTCCATGGACGCTGAAATGCGCAAACGCGGCATGAAATCCACCTTCCGGGCCACCGGTCAGACCGGAATTCTGGTCACGGGTCAGGGCGTTCCGCTGGATGCGGTTATCGCCGATTTCATGGCGGGATCCGTTGAGTATTTGACACCGGACAACGATCCGGATCACTGGGATCACATCGAAGGGCAGGGCTCGTTGTTCCATGTGTCCTATTCTGGCGTGACCATGGCGCTGATTCATGGCGGTCAGCCCGACGCGCTGATCCTGTGCCACGAGCCGACCCGGACCCATATGCGAGGATTGCCTGAGTATTCGCTGCCGACGCTGGAGCAGTTGCGCGACACAGCGCTGCCGCTGGCGCGTGTTGCTAACCCGGAATGCCAGGTTGCGGGCGTGTCGATCAACACCCAGCATCTGAGCGAAGACGACGCACACGCATACATCGCCAAGGTTGAGACCGAGATGGGTATCCCAGCAACCGATCCTTACCGGTTTGGTGCCGGTAAACTGGTGGATGCGCTGGCCGCACTGTGATCTAAGCAGGTTGCCGATCGCCCCTTGCTGTCGGCAACAGACACCACTTTCGATGAAAGGTTGAACGCGTGCAGATTGACGTTTCCCGCGATGTATTTCGGCTGGCGCAGGTATTCACTATCTCGCGCGGCTCACGGACTGAGGCAAAGGTCCTGACGGTTCGGATCTCGGATGGTGTGCATCATGGTTGGGGCGAATGCGTGCCCTATGCGCGCTATGACGAAACGCTGGATTCAGTCGAGGCCGAGATTGCCGGCCTGCCCGACGTATTCTCTCGCTATTCCCTGATGGATCTGCTGCCTGCCGGCGCGGCTCGGAATGTATTGGATTGTGCGCTTTGGGACCTTGAGGCGAAACGCTCCGGCAAACGGGCGTGGGAGCTGGCGGAACTTGCCGCACCGGGGCCTGAAGTTACGGCCTATACTCTTTCCCTGGACACTCCCGAGGCAATGCAGGCACAGGCAGCAGAAAATGCGTTCCGACCCTTGTTGAAGATCAAACTTGGTACACCGGACGACATGCCCCGGCTTGAGGCTGTGCGGGCTGGTGCGCCGGACTCCAAAATCATTATCGACGCCAATGAAGGTTGGTCTGCTGAAGTGTACGCCGATCTTGCGCCGCATCTTGTGCGACTGGGCGTTGCTCTGGTTGAACAACCTCTGCCAGCCGGTGAGGATGATGCACTGATCGGCATGGATCGTCCGGTGCCGGTATGTGCCGACGAATCCTGTCACGATCGGGCCAGCTTGCCTGCGCTAAAAGGCAAATATGATGTGGTGAACATCAAACTCGACAAGACCGGCGGTCTGACCGAGGCGCTGGAGCTGCGAAAGGCCGCGCTGGCCGAGGGCTATGGCATCATGGTCGGATGCATGGTTGGAAGTTCGCTGGCCATGGCACCTGCAACGCTGGTGGCGCAGGGCGCGATGGTGACGGACCTTGACGGACCGCTTTTGTTGGCAGAAGACCGCGACACACCCCTGATTTTTGATGACGCCGGAGTGCATCCGCCCAAAGCGGCACTTTGGGGCTGAGGAGAAGAACATGACCCGCACCGTTTATGTGAATGGCGAATACCTGCCTGAAACCGAGGCAAGCGTCTCGATCTTTGATCGAGGTTTCCTGTTTGCAGACGCCGTCTATGAAGTAACCAGTGTGCTGGATGGTAAGCTGGTCGATTTCGAAGGCCACGCGGTGCGGCTGAAACGCTCGCTGGACGAGTTACAGATGGCTGAACCCTGCAGCAAAGAAGAACTTCTGGAAATCCATCGCAAACTGGTCGAGCTGAACGACATCGAAGAGGGTCTGATCTATCTACAGGTTTCGCGCGGCAGTGACGGCGACCGGGATTTTGTGTTTCCGTCAGCGGATACCAAGCCTACGCTGGTTTTGTTCACGCAGAATAAGCCAGGTCTGGCCGACAGCCCCGCGTCGAAGAAAGGGGCCAAGGTCATTTCGATCGATGACATCCGTTGGGGCCGCCGCGATATCAAAACCGTGCAACTGCTGTATCCGTCCATGGGCAAGATGATGGCGAAAGCGGCTGGCTGTGACGATGCCTGGCTGGTTGAAGATGGCTATGTCACCGAAGGCACCAGCAACAACGCCTATTTCGTCAAGAACGGCAAGATCGTCACCCGCCCGCTGTCCAACGACATTCTGCACGGCATCACCCGCAAGGCGGTTCTGCGCATGGCCGCCGAGGCGCAGATGGAGATTGAGGAGCGCCTGTTCACCATCGATGAGGCGAAAGAGGCGGATGAGGCCTTCACCACTTCGGCCAGCGCTTTTGTCATGCCGGTGGTTGAGATTGACGGCGTGGCACTGGGTGATGGCACGCCGGGCCCGATTGCCAAACGCCTTCGCGAGATCTATCTGGACGAAAGCCGAAAGGCCGCAATCTAAAGCAAAGGCCCGCCAAAACGGCGGGCATTTTTCGTTTTCGGGGCGTCAGCCTTTTTTCGTGACGTTCTCTTCAAACGCGACCTTGAAGGCGGCTTGTTTCTCGGCGTTCGCTTCGGTCTGGTAGTTGGCCTTCCACTCATCCATGGTCATGCCATAGAAAATCTCGCGCGCTTCGTTTTTGTCCATGTCGATGCCCTTGGCATTGGCGGCTTCCTGATACCAGCGCGACAGGCAATTGCGGCAGAACCCGGTCAGATTCATCATATCGATGTTCTGTACGTCGGTGCGATCCTGCATCAGATGCTGCTGCAAACGGCGAAACGCTGCGGCCTGAAGTTCGATTTCGGTTTGCTTGTCCATTGTCGGGCTCCGAATGATTGTCTTGCGTTCTGGACCTGACCTAGCAATCCGTGGGCCATGTTACAACGAACAGTAGAGGCCCTAAGGCCCCTTGGAACGTCAGGTTTGGATGCTTTATGCCAGTTTGAGGGCCAACCACGGCACAAGGCAAAAAATGATTGTCAGGATTTTGTAGTTCGCAAGATATCTGAAATAGACCCTCTTTACGTCGGCCCGCTCCATTTGGAACATTCTGCCATGCACGCCTGCAATCCAGTCCTGCATGATGAGGATCATAAGTGTGCTGAACAACAAAACAGCGATGTTAAGGGCGGTCATCCAGCCGAAGACAGTAGTCAGGAATTCCTGAGTCATGGTCGTCTCCTTTCCCTTAATATATGGGTGTCAGTATATTGGCTCACAATATTTCGAGGATCGGAAGCGGCATGAAGTGACCTTACGTCATAGTCCGCTATCGTTCAGTGCATCCTGCAGAATAACGGCCAATCGTTCGGCCCAGCTGCGTTGCCCGTCATGATCCGCAATCAGATCATTACGCAGTTCGATCAGTGCATTAGGACGGCCGAAACTGCTGCAATGCTTGTCGATCGCATCGCCGGGTAGCACACCTGTATAGGGTTCATTTACCCCAACGCACAGATCATCCTCGGCGTTCAACCGGTTGATCAGCGGGCGCGAGAACCGCTCATCCGGTGTGTGCAAGACGCCGATGTGCCACGGCCGAGGATCGCGGCCACGGAGCTGGCGCGTAAAGGAATGCATCGAGATGATGACCGCATGCGGCAGGGCCGCAAGCTGCGCCAGCGCATCGTGATAGGGCCGGTAACACATATTTAGACGACGCTCACGCTCGGTCGCATCTGCGTGGCGGTTACCAGGAATGATCGAACCGTCATAGAGCTTCATCAGCAGCGTTGGATCGTCCTCGCCCCGGTTGGGGTCAATCACGAGGCGCGAGAAGTTGGCTGCGATTACAGGGGCGTTCAGAACCTCACCCAGATGTTTTGAAACCTCGTAGGCGCCGACGTCATATGCGATATGGCGTTCCATATCCTCGCGTGGCAGACCCAGGTCTCCGCCGCTGATTCCGGGCGGCACCATGTTGGTTGCATGGTCACAGGTAATCAGCCAACGCGACGAGCGATCCGCGCCGTGAACAAAAAACGGAGAGTATGTCATGAGCCTGTCATCTTGTTTGTCGCAGGTGTAGGACAGTTGCGTTGGAAAGGGAATTGCGCAATAAGCAGCCTGAGCAATGTTTGCGGTAACATTTACGCGTTTGAGGAGAGTCTGATCAATGCGACGCCTGAGAAATGTGAAAATCGTGGCGACGCTGGGACCGGCGTCCAATGACTATGACACCATCCGAGCGCTGCATGAGGCTGGGGCCGATGTATTCCGGCTGAACATGAGCCATGGCAGCCACGATGAGATTCGCGAGAGGCACCGTATAATCCGGCAGATCGAAAAGGATCTGGAAAGCCCGATCGCGATTCTGGCCGATCTGCAGGGGCCAAAGCTGCGCGTTGGCGTGTTTGCAAATGATGCGGAAGAACTGGAGGAGGGCGCCGCATTCCGTCTGGATCTTGATCCGGCAGCCGGGGATATCACCCGGGTCTGCCTGCCACATCCCGAAATTTTTGCCGCATTGGAGCCAGGTGCGCGCCTGCTGGTCAATGACGGAAAGATTCGTCTGATCGTGCAGGATTGCGGACAGGATTTTGCACATTGTACCGTTGAAGTCGGCGGCACGATCTCGAACCGCAAGGGTGTGAACGTGCCTGACGTGGTGCTGCCATTGGCAGCGCTGTCGGCAAAGGATCGCGACGATCTGGAATTTGTCTGTCAACTGGGTGTGGACTGGTTGGCGCTGAGCTTCGTTCAGCGTGCCAAGGATGTGTTCGAGGCGCGCGCACTGGCGGATGGCCGAGCATCGATCTTGTCCAAGATCGAAAAACCTGCTGCGGTCGAAGCTTTTGACGATATCCTTGACGCCTCAGACGGGATCATGGTTGCGCGGGGTGATCTGGGCGTCGAACTGCCTGTTTCGGCAGTCCCCCCGATCCAGAAACGTCTGGTGCGTAAATGCCGTACAGCCGCGAAGCCCGTGATTGTCGCAACCCAGATGCTGGAAAGCATGATCGAAAGCCCGATGCCCACAAGGGCCGAGGTTTCGGACGTGGCCACCGCCATCTATGAAGGCACCGACGCAATCATGCTCAGTGCGGAATCGGCTGCGGGTTCTTATCCCATCGAGGCGGTTCAGACGATGAACAAAGTTGCCATCGAAGTTGAAGCCGACCCGACTTATACACAGATTATTGCCGCGTCGCGTACCGCCAAGGGTACGACCATCGCGGACGGGATCGTGGCTGCGGCACGCGAGATTGCCGAAAAGACTGACATCAAAGCCATCTGCTGCTTCACTCAAAGCGGGACCACCGCCTTGCTCACCGCCCGTGAGCGTCCCGGTGTGCCTATCATCGCGATGACCCCCGCCACCGGCACCGCCCGCAGGCTTTGCCTGAGCTGGGGTTGTCATTGCGTCTTAACCCCTGAACAAGAGCGGTTCAAAGGTGCGGTCGTCAGCGCCGCTCGCGCCGCCCGTTCGGGTGGTTTCGCCGCTGAGACTGATCAGATTGTGGTCACCGCCGGCGTCCCTTTCAATGTTCCTGGCACCACCAACATCTTACGTATCGCCCCTTGTGATGAACGGCTGATCTACAACACTGATCCGGGCTAAGCCCGGATCACCACTACTAATTTCAGTTTGATACCAAGCGTATGCCTAATATTTGGGCATATAATAATATTTATTTACAGTGTCTTAGAAGTTTGAGGGTTGTATCCAGCAATAATCTCTCTGTTTTTGCGTGTTTTTTCGGGATACTTGCCCTTAGGGCGGTCTACTCAAGCAAGTTCCAGGTTCCGGCTGCCCTGCCGGGGGCGAGGGCCCCGGCCAAAGCAACAATAACGGAGGAACGGCATGACAACGAAAATTGTCATAGGACTGGACGGGACAGAAACCGGAGAACGCGCGATCGCCTTTGCCAAAGACTTGGCCGGGCGTATCGGTTCATGCGAGCTTCTGGCGGTTTACGTCATCGAATGGTCTCCTTTCACATTCCAGACACCAGAAGAGAACGCCCTACGCCACAAACGGCGCGAAGAAGAGGTTGCGTTAGCTACGTCACGGATCATCGAGCCAGCGGTTGAAGCGTTGAAGGCTGCAGGATTCGAGGCGCGCGGCATCGTCCGTCACGGAGATGTGGCGGAAACGCTGAATGCAATCACGGTTGAAAACGGTGGCTCCCAGATCGTTGTGGGTCGGGCCTCGGCAGATGGGTTCAAAAAACGCCTGTTTGGCAGTTCGACCCAGAACCTTGTCATGCACGCCGATGTTCCGGTTACGGTCGTGAACTGAGGGGAGAGATTATGATGAATATTCAGAACAAACTGAGTCTGGCAGCACTTGCCGCTCTGGTTGCGAGCCCCACTGCCGCACAGGAGGCGGTCGGGTTGGACGATAAAATCAACCAGGCCTTTGCTGATTTCACCGGGCCTTTCGTCAGCTTTATTTTTGCCCCGTTTCCGGGCACCGGGTTCCCTTGGATCGTGGGTTGGCTGGTGATCGCCGCGACCGTCTTCACGCTTTATTTTGCCTTTGTACAATTGCGTTTCTTCGGTCATGCGATCAGCCTTGTGAAAGGTGACTATTCTGATCCCAATGATGCGGGTGAAGTTAGCCACTTTCAGGCGCTGGCAACGGCGCTGTCCGGTACCGTTGGCCTCGGTAATATTGCTGGTGTTGCGGTCGCCGTCGGTATCGGCGGGCCAGGTGCAACTTTCTGGATGATTGTCGCAGGCCTGTTGGGCATGGCGTCGAAATTCACCGAATGTACGCTGGGTGTAAAGTACCGCAACGAATATGATGACGGCACCGTTTCTGGTGGCCCAATGTATTATATGTCGAAAGGGTTCAACGAACTGGGCCTGCCGGGCGGCAAAATTCTGGCCGTTCTGTTCTCGATCTTCTGCATCCTTGGCGCGCTTGGTGGGGGCAATATGTTCCAGGCCAATCAGGCGCATCAGCAGATCGCAGGCATCGTCGGAGATTACCCGGGCTGGATCACTGGCCTGGTCTTTGCAGGCATCGTCTTTGCAGTGATCGTGGGCGGCCTAAAATCCATCGCGCGCGTGACTGAGAAAGTCGTTCCTTTCATGGGCGTGATGTATGTGGCCGCGGCTCTGGTGATCATCCTGATGAACGCGGATCAGATCGGTTGGGCCTTTGGCCAAATCTTCGCGGGAGCGTTCACCGGTCTTGGTGTCGCTGGCGGTATGGTCGGCGCATTGATCCAGGGCTTCCGGCGTGCGGCGTTCTCGAACGAAGCGGGCGTTGGTTCTGCGGCGATTGCCCACTCGGCGGTTCGCACCAAAGAACCGATCACCGAAGGGTTCGTGTCGCTGCTGGAGCCGTTCATTGATACGGTCGTAATCTGTACCATGACCGCGTTGGTGATCATCATCACCCAGCAGCTGATCGTCGATCCGGAGACCGGAAACTATATGCTGAACGAAGCCGGTAATGCCATCGCAACGGTTGACGGAAACTCGGGTGTCAGCCTGACTTCAGCCGCCTTTGGCAGCGCGTTCAGTTGGTTCCCTTACGTTTTGGCAATCGCAGTAGTTCTGTTTGCCTTCTCGACCATGATCAGCTGGTCCTACTACGGCCTCAAGGCCTGGACCTACCTGTTCGGTGAGGGTCACACCAAGGAACTGGTGTTCAAGGTCATCTTCTGCATCTTCGTAGTCATCGGTGCAGCGGCTAACCTTGGCCCCGTTATCGACTTCTCGGATGCGGCGATCTTTGCCATGGCGGTTGTGAACGTCTTCGCGCTCTACTTCCTGATGAAAGTGGTACGTCAGGAACTGGCATCTTATGCAGAGCGTTTGAAGAGCGGTGAAATCCGCAAATTCGAACATTAATCCAAACCTCCGGGGCGGCGCGCGTCGCCCCGGTGCCTAGCCAGCCTGCAAAAAGCGCAGATTCTGGCCCAAACCCCCTTGCCAGTATGACCGAACTTGCGTAAACGGCGCTTCTGATCGCGTGACCGGCCGAGATGGCATGCCGAGTCGCGTCTGAAACCGAACCCCGAAAGGAGACGGAAATGCCTAAGATGAAGACAAAGTCGAGCGCCAAAAAGCGCTTTAAGGTGACTGCGACCGGTAAGGTCCTTGCTGGCCAGGCCGGCAAACGGCACGGCATGATCAAGCGGACCAAGAAATTCATCCGCGACGCCCGTGGCAACACCACCCTGTCCGCCCCCGACGCCAAGATCGTCAAGGGCTACATGCCCTACGACCGCTAAGAGGAGATTAAGAGATGTCCCGCGTTAAAGGTGGAACCGTAACTCACGCCCGTCACAAGAAGGTCATCAAGGCTGCCAAAGGTTACTATGGCCGCCGCAAGAGCACCTTCAAGGTTGCCCGTCAGGCCGTAGACAAGGCCAACCAGTACGCAACCCGCGACCGCAAGAACCGCAAGCGCAACTTCCGCGCGCTGTGGATCCAGCGTATCAACGCCGCTGTCCGTTCGCATGACGAGGCACTGACATATTCCCGCTTCATTAACGGCCTGAACTTGGCCGGTATCGAAGTGGACCGCAAAGTTCTGGCCGACTTGGCAGTGCACGAACCGGAAGCGTTCGGCGCGATCGTCGCCAAAGCACAGGCCGCGCTGGCTGCCTGAACCTCTTTCGAGAGACAGTGAATGAAAGGCCGTCCCAGTTGGGACGGCCTTTTTTTGAATCCGTAACGGGTGTCGATTGCGCCAGGTTGCCAAATTGAGCTCTCTAGGGCGATGAAGATAAATATCTCACCGCCTCCAACATCCTGGGCTGAATTGTACTGCAGACAACGCAACAAGCTCCTGCATCAGGGTGCAATGGTTGATGCGACCGATCCAATCCGCCTTGAGAAATGGTAGTGTGCAACGCCCGTGAAATGTCGTGAATTCAGTGGGATGATTTTATGAGATCGTTCAGACCATGGCGGGCATCGCAGGTGATTCCCGGTATGGGTGGCGGAGACGAAGGGATTCGAACCCTCGAGACGGTTTCCCGCCTACTCCCTTAGCAGGGGAGCGCCTTCGACCACTCGGCCACGTCTCCGTCGACGCGTATACAACCCTATTCACCATGCCCACAAGGCTAAAAACGATGGGAGATTGAATTTTGTGGGAATGCCGCAGAAAGTGCAAACCAAGCAGAACAAAGCGTGATTGCGCGCACGTAAGAGGCAAGATTTTGGCAACAAATATTCAAGTTTTGTTCTTCGCTTCTGTCTACGCAGCCATATTCCACTGACCAGCATGTCCAGCGGTCAATCAGGTCTCCTTCTCTGTTGGTTGTTCGTAGATGACCCGCACAGGATATCTCAGACTGTTCCTTATTTACCCCATCTGCGACGGATGTGTGTCGACACACTTTCTGCCTTTTAGACCGAGGCAATTAGAGTCTGAGATCTGTCAATCAAATTTCTCAAAAGTTCTGAAAGAACGCGGATAGATTGATGTTCGGGCCATGTGTTCAACAACCAGTCATGGTCATCCAGAGTCATCCCAAACATGCGCGCGTCAATCCCCAGTTCCTGCGCATAGTCAGCTTTCAGGCTTTGAATGATACTAGGAACCTGTTCAATGCTGGGACCGTCGACACGAACGACCAGACAACGGCTCACCAATGGTCGAGGAAGCTTGCTCAAGTCGTTTGCTGTGAACAGCCAACAGATGTGGGACGCATTCACGTTTGTGGCCAGAAAGCGTTCGTAGAACGTCTGAGCTTCTGTATTTTCGAGGAGCCCGAGAAGTTCTGCCCAAACACTTCCATTGTGGCTTGGCAACGCTTTGTCCAACTCGTCGATCATGATGAGCGGGTTGAGCGCTCCTGCACTGCAAACCGCCTTTGTAATGACACTGGGCATTGCAGTTGACCAGCCGGCGCTTACACCAAAAATGTTTGCGTCAGCATGACCCGCAACGCTTCTGATAGTCACGTCAATATTCAAGGCCTCTGCGATCTCACGGCACAATCTGGTTTTTCCAACGCCGGGTTCGCCGGCGAGGATGATAGGCCGCATTTGCAACCGATCATTTCCAAACTGCCAGTGCCGATAGAGCTGATCATACACCAAGCCAATTGCTGCTTCGGCGTTGGGAAACCGAGTCTTCAAGCTTGTGAGGTTTTCCAAGTTTTGCCTAGTCAGGATGTAGAAATGTTTGGGACGAAAGGCATCCAGCACTCCACCTTCTTTAGCTGCTCTCTCGATGGTTTTGGGCAGTTCTGAGAGGGGTTGCAGCGCATACCTAGCTTCCTGTTTCCTCCGTTTCTTTGCAGCCCTCTCAAGACCTCTCAGATGCAGTTTCTCCGCTGCGATCATGAGGGCCTCTTCGTCATTCTTTGGCGAGCGGTCTGTGATGGCCGATTGAAGCACCGAAATCGGGAGAAATTTCAAGCAAGCCTTCCCCGCATTCCGGAAAGCTTCGACATCATTGAATGCTGCAATCCAGTTTGCCATGTACTTCGAACCAGGCTCGCTCCGAAAACTTGCCCATTCGTCGTGATACTTGGCGGATTCCTCGAAAGCCCAGGGTGCTTCTTTGCGAGCGGACTTGAGGCAAGCCGCTTGCAGTTCCCAAAGCTCGGAACTAGCCAGAATGGCGCTCTTTAACTCTGCAAGATCATTGAATTCTAGGGCTGAAAGCCAATTCAAAAGTTGGCTCTTTGCAAGGTTTCCAGCATTTGCCCATTCGTCTAGGGTCTCGCTCACGACCGGGCAGATTTCGTTTGCTTGCGTGTCGTTGGATGAGGGTTTGGCGGGTGGCTTTTTGTCGGTAAATCGCATTCTAATCTCGTCAAGGCAAAGTTTATTGGCTTGAGAGAGCGGCTAAATTCAGCGGTATATGACTTGTCGGAATGTGGAACAGTCGCCAAGCATTCAACAGCTTCTCTCAAGAGGGCAGATGTGAGAGAGCCCGTATAACGCTGGAGGAGGGGCCAAGAATGCTGTTCATAGATTAAATCTAATCTTCCTTGCCGGCATTCTCAATACAGCCTGGAAGAAATACGTAACATTCATGTATTTAGGAGCTCTGACAGTAGATCTCTTTGCTGCCGTATCCCGAAGATTACGTTCAGGACATCCTGCCGGGCATCACATGGCGCCGAGTGGAAGTAAGCCCAGTTTTTGCACTCTATAGCGGATAAATGGTCCACTTTTGCCTTCATCCTGGATCTCACCGAACTTTCGTGACAGCATCCCACATGATGGGCGTTTGGTGATGAGTGACACTCAAAGGGCTGTGCCCTGAATGCCAGCCAGTCGGCAAACGTTCTCGGATCAATTTGCCAGTGTCCCAGGTCATTTTTGTAGGCGCGAACGGAACCCCTCTTGATCGCCTTCAATATCGGGTTCTTGGTTGTTCCACTTTCTAGCTTGGCTTCTGTCATCGTCAGGTAGGTCATCTGCTTCTCCTTTTAATTGTCCTTGGAAATAATCAGGAAAATGAGCGGGAGAACGCATAGAGCAATAGGGTCGATGGGCCAAACGTGTTAGTTTCCGGCGACGAAGTTGCAAGAACTGACGGCCCTTAGCTGACTTTGGTGCGAAATCCGTCTAACGACTGCTCCCAGCCGAGGCTGTGTGGAAACTCCGGATGCTGTATGCTTTTCGGCAAAGGCTGGAGGCGGGTATGTCGGGATATATCGAGGGGGCGGAGCGAGGTCAGACGACGCTTTTTCCGGATCGGCTTGAAGATTGGATCGACGAGGATAATCCGGTTCGCGTTATTGACCTCTTTGTTGACGAGATCGATCTTGAGGAGATCGGTTTCCTGCGGACAGCACCGGCGCGGACAGGGCGACCAGGGTATCACCCCTCGGTCCTGTTGAAGCTCTTCATCTACGGCTATCTGAACCGCGTGCCCTCCAGCCGTGCGCTGGAGCGGGAGGCTGGTCGCAATGTTGAGGTGATGTGGCTGACGGGGCGGTTGGCCCCGGACCACAAGACAATCGCCGATTTTCGCCGCGATAACGGCCCCGCCATTCGGCGGACCTGTGCGCAGTTCGTCGAACTCTGTCGCCGGATCGGGGTGCTGAAGGGGGATTGTGTCGCCATCGACGGCTCCAAGTTCAAGGCGGACAACAACCGAGACAAGAACTTCACCAAAGGCAAGATCGCCAGCCGCACCGCCCATCTGGTTGCGAGCATCGAGCGCTACCTTGATGAAATGGTCCGGATCGAACGTCAGGAAGAAGGCGAGGCCCGAGCCGAGAAGATTGCCAATCTGGCGCAACGCTGCGAGCGCATCCGGCAGGAGATCGAGCGCTTGGTGGACATGGGCGAGGCGCTCAGAACGAGCCCGGACAAACAGATATCCCTGACTGATCCGGATGCCCGCTCCATGGCCACCAGCGCCAAAGGCAGCGGTTTTGTGGGCTACAACGCCCAGTCCGCCGTGGATACCGAGACCCATCTGATTGTCACACATGACGTGATCAATGCTGGGCATGACCGTGAACAACTGTCGCCGATGGCCAAGGCGGCGAAGGCCGCTCTCGGACGCGATGAAATGAGCGTGGTGGCGGACAAAGGTTATTTCAGCGGCCGGGAAATTCTGGCTTGCCACGAGGATGGTATCACCACAATTCTCCCCCGACCCGAGACATCCGGCAACCGCAAGAAGGGTCGGTATGTGAAGGCCGACTTTGCCTATGACGCGGATGCAGATGTTTACCGATGCCCAGCAGGAGAGACGCTGACTTACCGCTACACGACCGAAGAAGGTGGTCTGGTGATGCGGCGATACTGGACCAACGCCTGTCAGACCTGCCCTGCCAAGGCGCGCTGCACGACCGGCAAGGAGCGTCGTATCACCCGATGGGAGCACGAGCATCTGGTCGACGAGATGCGCGACCGTTTGAGCCGCGATCCGGCCTTGATGGGCCTCCGCCGCTCGACCGTCGAGCACCCATTCGGCACAATCAAGAGCTGGATGGGGGCGACGCACTTCCGGATGCGGCGACTGAAGAAAGTCCGCACCGAAATGGCCTTCCATGTCCTCGCCTATAACATCAAACGGATGATCGCCCTGATCGGAGTACGTGGGCTTCTGATCGCCATTCCGGCCTAAACTGGGGCGAACCGTTCAGATTGCACCGCGGGAAACGCCGTAAGAGCTCAGCTTCCAACCCGTTTCAACTCGATAAGCCCCAAAATTGGTCCAGAAACCGAAAACCCCAGACGAAACCAGTAGAAATCCTTTGAAGCCAAAAAACCAAAGTGGTTTCCACACAGCCTCAGCCCAAACCGGACATTCAACCCAAGACTTTGCAATTCTAGCTTTTAGCATGAAGCGGGCATGAGTGAATGGTGTCGCAAGCGCTCGACCAGATTTTCACAACGTGCGCGCAATTTGGGATATATTCGGCCAGTGTTCTCATCCTTTACCCGAAGAAACGACGGCGAGCAGCATGCGACCGCACTGGCGCCGGTTTTTCAGCCCAGTTCTTTTACCGCTTTCTTAAAATCCGAAGGCGACATTCCGGACCATTTTCGGAAGGCCCTCGAAAACGCTGTGGAGTCCGCGTAACCAAGCCGCAGTGCGGTCTCACCAACGGACTTCCCTGCCGGACCCAGCAGCTTCTTTGCTTCTTCCAGTTTGACGCCAGATATGACCTGAGAGGCTGATTGCCCGTAGGGAGCAAGCCGATTGTTCAATGTCTCCCGGTGGAAACCGCATAGGCGTGCCAGTTCGTCTACACCAAATCCCGGCTCGCCAAGGTGAGTTCGGATCAGGCTCTGAAGCCCGGCCAGGAAATCTTGCGGTGCCGCAAGGTCAGGGTCAGTGACAGGAAGGTCCGATGGGTTTTCCAATATTTCCGGGATCAATTGATGGCTCAGCCAGGGTGAAGGAAACCGGATAGAAAAACCCTTTGGGCTACACTTGATGGCTTGAACACCATGAAAGTGCCTAGGTAGCACGTCAGGTTCGCTGACCCGTAAAATGATCTGGCTCGGGTCCCACCTGAAATCCAGAACCCGGTGCAGCAATGATACCCAGATGCTCGCCAGAAATGCATCGGTCTGTCCGGGCGAAACCGAAATGTTGAAGTTCCGCTTGGCACTGAAATAAGCGTGCTCGCCTTCAACAAGCAGCGATTGTGTGACCGCGTTGGATTCTTTCGAGACGGCTTGAGTGTAGCGCGTAAAGAAGTCGCCCAACGTCAACGCCTCGGCCAACATGTCACCAAGAGGCAGAAACCGAACAAGGTCGATTGATTGACCAACTTGCGCGCAGAAGTCCGGTGAAGTTGCGTCAGCAGCGGCTTGATGGATTTTATAAATCGTCTCATGTGGAAGGAAATTCTGGCGATCCATCACCTGAACTTCGCTCACGCCAAGAGGGTCCAGAACGAAGGCTGGTTCAACACCGGCGCCACGCAAAGCAGCGACCACCGGTGCAGCAACCGATGCCCGAACCAGCGGCAACGCCTTCTTTTTGTTTTGGTCAAATGCGTCCATGTCGCCCTCAAATATCATGAAGTTAACGACAGATAGACAGAAAACACACAAAAAGGTGCGAAAAGCTTGCAGAATGCAAAATCAATTTGGCGAAGCCCGTCATACTGTCAGGCAATATTCGGCGATCACTCTAAAATCACATTCAGAAATATACATCTGTGATTCGCATTTGGAGGACCTCGATGACGCCGAAACTCAAACGCATGGTGGCCACGACAGCCTTTTCTGCAAGCCTGGTAATCGCGGGCCAAGGATTTGCGCAGGAAGAGAGCTTTCCGATCCTATTTACCAACGTGCACGTGTTTAACGGTGTCGATGAACAGCGACTTGAGAACGCAAACGTTCTGGTCGTGGACAACCTGATCGCAGACGTATCAGCGGAACCACTGGCCGTCGCCAATGCCCAGATCATTGACGGTGGTGGTCGAACCCTGATGCCGGGCCTGATCGACGCACATGTGCATATGACAGTCACGGAACCCGTGGCCGATCTGCGCGATAACTTCGACTGGATGTACTGGGGTGCTGTATCAACAATTGAAGCTGAAAAAATGCTTATGCGAGGGTTCACAACAGTGCGGGATGCGGGCGGCCCGGCAATTGGCCTACAAAAAGCGATTGATCGGGGTAAGGCCGTTGGCCCGCGTATCTACGCTTCTGGGCCTGTGATCTCGCAAACCTCGGGGCATGGAGAGCATCGCGTCTACACCGAACCCCATCCCAACTTCATGGGGGCGCAACCATCCTTCTTTAACCAACACTTGGAATTCCTGGCCGATGGCGTGCCGGAAACGCTGCGCGCGACACGCGAAGCCCTGCGCCTTGGCGCTGTCCAGATCAAGGTGATGGCTGGCGGTGGGGTATCCTCTCAGGTTGATCCGTTACACACCGTTCAGGGTCTGCCGGAGGAGCTTGAGGCGTCTGTCCGGGCCGCTGCCGATTGGGGAACCTATGTCATGGTTCACGCCTATACAGACGAATCCATCGTGCGCTCGATTGAGGCAGGTGTGATCAGCATTGAACATGGACAACTGATGACCGAAGTCGGGGCTCAAGCGATCAAAGACGCGGATGCCTGGATTGTTCCGTTCTATTCTCTTCTGGGGATCGACGAGCAAACCATTGTTACTGCACTTGGGCCTGGGTCCGCCGAAAAGTTCCTCAGCGTGCAAGCGGGTGCGCGAAATCAGATGCAGTTGATCAAAGATTTCGGGATCGAGAACGTGGCGTTCTCCACGGACATTATCGGCGATCCCGTCGCGCTGACCAAGCAGAATGACGAGTTCAAATACAGGCTGGAGGCGTGGACTTCCTACGAAATCCTGCAACAGGCCACGTCAAAATCGGCGGCACTTCTGGCACTGTCAGGAAAACTCAACCCCTACACAGCAGGCCCGCTGGGCGTGATCGAACAAGGCGCATACGCCGATCTGCTGCTTGTGGAAGGGAACCCGGTCGAGGACGCCGAGATTCTGGTCGACTACACCAACAACATCGATCTGATCATGAAAGATGGCGTGATCTACAAGAATACACTCAATTGAGTGTCGCGCGGGGTGAATTTACCTCGGCATCCCGCGCCCCTTTAGTTTGACAAATGGGAGTACTGACACGTGAAAACACTGGCCTCACTGACAGCAATCGCTGGATTTTTTTCCTTGGCAGCAAGCGGCGCGTTGGCACAGGACGCGCTCCCGCAAACTTTGTTCACCAACGTGCATATCTTTGACGGAATTAGTGAAGAGCGGATCGAAAACGCAAATGTTCTGGTTGAAGGCAATCTCATAAAGACAGTCTCGACCGACGGTATTGATGCGCCCGACGCAACGCTTGTTGACGGGGGTGGTCGCACGCTGATGCCGGGCTTGATTGACAGTCACGTGCATCTCTACGCTACAGGGCTCGTGCAATCCTTCTCAGGCCTTCAGGCCGCCAAGTGGGATCAGATCGGTGCCACCGCGGCTGAAAATGCCCGCGACTATCTCTACGATGGTTATACCACGGTGCGGGATACTGGCGGAATGGGATCAGGTCTGCGCGAACTGATCGACAAGGGGATCGTCGACGGGCCACGTATCTATGCGTCAGGTGCGGCCATCGGCCCAACTTCTGGGCATGGTGACTGGCGAAACCCCGAGCAGCGAACCTTCAACATGGGTTCGGACGACGTCGCCAATACGTTCAACCTGTCCTATATTGCTGATGGTGCCGAGGAAATCCGGAAAGCATCGCGGCTTAACTTCGCGCACGGGGCGAGTTTCCTGAAACTGATGGCCGGTGGCGGTGTGTCATCCGAGCTCGATCCGCTTTGGTCCGTTGCCTACAACGTTGATGAGATTGCGACAGCGGTTGAGGCTGCGTCCTTCTTTGATACCTATGTGACAGTCCACGCCTATACGGACGAAACAGTCACAATGGCTCTGGACGCAGGCGTCAAGTCGCTGGAGCACGCTCAGATGGTGAGTGAAGAGACCGTGCAGCGCATTGCGGATGAAGGTATCTTCTGGGCCCTGAATGTGGCTGGAATGGATCCAGCGCTGCTTGATCACCCCAATTTCTCGATGCCGACGGTGAAACCAAAACTGGAAGAATATCTGGTCGGGTCAGAAAACGTCATTGAGTACATCAAGAAGTACAAGCCCAAGATCGTGCATAACGTCGACACCGTGCTGTCCACCATTGGGTTTGGCCGCGCGCACCGGGACTTTGAAAAGTACTACTTCGCTGAATTGCTGGGTAACCACGCCTTCCTGGTTGCAGCGACCTCGACTGGCGGTGAACTCGCCCAACTGACAGGACGGCGAAACCCTTATCCCAACAAACTGGGCGTGATCGAAGAAGGGGCCTATGCAGACATCCTGATTGTCGATGGAAATCCGCTGGAGGACCTGTCGGTTCTTGGAGCAAATCCGAAGTGGTTTGATGCACCCGCGCGTGATCGAGGGTTCGAGACCATTCGTGTGATCATGAAAGACGGTGTCTTCTACAAGAATACACTCGAATGAGCGGAGTATGCAGGAAATTGACACCTGCGTCTTGCGCCGTCGATCCTGAACAGGGGAGCGATCAATGAATAAGGCAATCGCAGTAACTCTTTGCGCAGTTGGGATTGGTGTTTCCGGAGCAGCGGCGGAGGAGTCTCATAGCCGATACTACCTGGGGATCGGGGAACCAAACCCCGATGCCTGGCAAATCATGATCGACAATCCGACCGACCGGGAAAAGGACATGGGCGCTGCCCTCGCCGCAATAGGCGGTGAGATGATCAGCTATTTCTGGGGACTGGCCGATGGCAAGAACTACATCACCGTCCGCTTCCCGGACGATCCGGGCATGGTGCAGGCCATGTATATTTCGCGTCTAAGCCAGGGGGTTCTGAAAGACTACACCTTCATCGAACTGATGACGAGCGCGGACATGGTCGAAGCCCTGAAGCGAGTGCCGGAATTTTCAACTCCGGTCGAATGATGTTGGGAAACAAAGGAACAATAAATGAATATCGCCCTTCTTGTTCTTTTTGCGCTTGCTACCTTTTCGTCAGCACGCGCCCCACTCGCGCAGGAAAACGGCGCAACAGACGTCCCGCAAACAATACACTTTGAAGGCTTTGTACAGCCCAGTCGCGAAGCAGAACTGTCGCCTTTGGTGGACAATGTGGTCACCCGAATTGCGTTTCACGCCGGACAATATGTTCAGAAGGGCGACCTGCTGTTCGAGTTTGGAAAAAAAGGACCCTTCATTGAATTGCGCCTGAACGAAACAGCTCTCAAGAATGCGAAAGCCCAACTCAGGCTCGCGGATGCGGACTTGGGGCGGAAAACGGAACTTTATCTGAAAGACCTGATACCGGAAGCAGAGTTGCAACTTGCCCAGGTGAACCGCGATCTTGCTGAAATCGCATCGGAGCGGGCGGGCCTCGCTTATGAAGGGGCACAGCTCGCCTATAGCTTCACCGAGTTACATGCGCCTTTTTCGGGGATTATCAGCCAACCGCATGTCAGGCAGTACCAGTATCTGAGTACGGAAAGACGGGGGGACGAAACGCTGGCGATACTATCGGATATCGACCCGGTCTACGTTGTCGTCAAAGTGCCCTACGAGGAATTCACCAAACGGCGTCAGGTATTTGAGACAGATGCAGAAGCATTTGAGGGGCTCAGTCTGTCTTTGCAGATGCCAGACGGACAATTGTACCCCTATGAGGGTCATTACTTTGGTGGGGCATTCAAAGTTAATCCCAAAACGCAGCTGATGGATGTATGGGCCGAGTTCCCGAATCCAGAGTTGCTGCTTCGCCCAGGGGCAAAAGTCACCGTCATTTCGAGTCTGAGGAACTGAATGATGACCCGCCGGTGGCGTGGTGTGCTGTCCTGCCTAGAATTGAGGAGCATATGACAATGCGTTTTTCATTTGCAGTAATCACCGCGTGCTTATTAGCATTGCCGGCTCATTCAGAAGTTACACGTATCGAGTGGCCAGACCTGATCGATGAATCCGCTCAAGACTACGAAGATCCTTTCGTCGAATTGACTGGCAAACAGCTTAGCGCGCTTCGCAAATTGGTCCGGTTGCGCGCGCAGCTAGAGAAAGGCGGGCCGACGCCAGAACAACTGAACCAGATTAAAGTGGATATCGAGGCGACTGAAACAACCCTTGCTGAGGAAGGCGTTGAAGCGGACTGGTTGATTTCCCAACGCTGGGTTGTGATGGAAAGACGTGAGAAGGCCGGCACGGCCGCCAATGTCGACATCGATGGCGTGACCGTTTCATTGGGCGGATTTGTGATCCCGGCACCCCCCAACGAAGATGGTTCCCAAATGGCATATATCGTGCCGGAACGTGGAATGTGCAGCCACGTACCGCCTCCGCCACCAAACCAGATGGTACGTTTGCGCTTGAGTGATTCCTGGGCACCATCGACAATCTACGAACCCATCGTTGTAACTGGTCAAATCAGGATCGACCCGACGCAGAAGGAAATGCTGGTTGTTGATGGTCCTGTCCTGATGAAGGCTGCGTTTACTTTAGAGGTCGATGACGTGCAGACTTTTGGACCAATCCAGACTTCCGAAGAGGCTGCGACCAATAGGGAACGTGTGTTGATGGGAAGGATCAAGGCGACTGGCGGGGCTTCCAGAGACGATGATTAACGCAATCCTCGCTGGATTTGCTGTCAGGTGCCGGGTGTCTGCGGTCGACCACTGCAAAAATCCAGTCCACCCGAAATTGTGAAACAGGGCGCACTTCGGGTGGCCACGAAATTCATCCACGGAGCATTCAAATGAACCGGAACCCGCGAAATCGGATCATGCATGTTTGCCTTTGCGCGTTGCTGTTTATCTTTCCATTCAATGCGTTTGGCCAGGAAACGGATGAAGTATCCGTTGCTGAAACTGAGTTTTTCGCCTTGGCAGTTGATGAGAACACGAGCGTTGATGAACTCGAAATACTGGTCGTGCCATTGACCGCCGAAGAATTGTCCGATGCATCAGCTGCTTGGCAGACTCATGTTCGCAATCAGGCCGAAGAATTTGCCCAGATAAATCTGAACTTGCAGAAAGCAAATAAGGAAAACGAAGACAAACTGAGATTAGAACTGTCAGCTTTTGTCGCGACCTCAAATGCGACGCTCGAAAAATATAGGACTGTTATCGAGGCTTGGTCAAAAAAAGGAGCAGCCCCTGAGGATCTCAAACCCCATCTTGATTACCTTTCGGCGCTTCAAACCAGTGCGATAACGTCGGTTGATTTCACGACGCTGGTGCAGAGTGTCTTCGCATGGCTGGTCGCATTCGACGGAGGGATGCGAATTGTCCTTGGGGTATTGGGCGTTCTGGTTGCTGTCTGGATGATGATGTTTGTTGCCCGCTTCGTGCGCAGGATGGCACAGCGCGGTCTTGATAGAGTTCCGACACTGTCTCGAATGTTAAAGAGGTTTCTGGCCACCGCAGTTTTTTGGGCGGTTTTTGTGTTGGGTATCCTGATTGTCCTGGCCTTGTTCGGCGTGAACGTAACACCGTTATTCGCGGTATTCGGCGGCTTGTCGTTCATTTTGGGTTTCGCGTTGCAGGAAACTCTGGGCAACCTTGCAAGCGGTCTGATGATCATGGTCCTCAAGCCCTTCGATACCGGCGATTATATCGAAGTCGGCGGATCATCCGGGTTTGTGGATGAGATGTCCGTTGTTTCCACAAAGATCCGTACATTCGACAATCAGATCATCGTTGTTCCAAACAGCAAAATCTGGGGGGACGTGATTACCAATGTAAGCGCCTCAGACGAGCGGCGTGTCGATCTCGTGTTTGGCATTGCATATTCTGACAATGCCGCTCATGCCATTGCCGTTTTGAAGGAACTGGTCAAAAACCACGATCTTTGCCTCAGCTCGCCAAAAGCCGAGGTATTTGTTGGAGAATTGGGGGACAACTCGGTCAACATATTCTGCCGTCCGTGGTCTAAATCCGATGACTATTGGACGGTCTACTGGGACCTAACCGGGCAAGCAAAGGAACGTTTTGATCAGGAAGGCATATCCATTCCGTTCCCGCAACGCGATGTTCACCTGATACCAACCGAAGGGGTTTAATCTTCAAGACGTTAGCAATCTGGATTCTGCAAATTTTGTGCACCTGCGGTGTCGCGCTGGGTCAATCAAATAGCACTGTTCAAACATCGAGGAAGAGGACCCAAGGCGATCACCCACTCAACGCGCAAAAGTGCGTAGCTTTGGCGACTTGCATGTGTAGGGCCGGCTTTCTAGCCGATTAGAATTTGCCAGAGTTGTTCCACGTCTCTTTCGGGCCAATCTGTTCCTGAACATCCCAATGTTCGACGATCTTTCCACTCTTGAGCCGGAACAAGTCAAAGACGGCCCAGTCGTCCTCGTCTTGTTTTACATGGCTAAAAGCAACCACAAAATTTCCTTGGCCGAGTAGTCGGTGAACTTTGACGTATTGCACGGTTTTTCCGCTACTTGTCACCTCTCCAAGATGCTTGAAAAGAGCTTCCAATCCGTCGGCTATTTCTGGGTTGTGCTGATCGTATTGCTCGGTCGATATGTAGTCATTCACAAGATCGGTGCGCCCTGCCATCAGGACCTTGTCGATGAACCCTTGCACCACGGTCTTGTTGGCCTCGGTGAAATCGAGATCTTCGATTTCGGTTGGGCCATCCACCATGCTGCGGCCTGAGACGGTTGGCCATTTATACGCGGCAATCACATCCCAATGCTCGACGATTTTACCTTCTTCGTCAGTATCAAAGATATCGGCCGTCACCCACTGCGCTTCACCACCGTTGAGGCTTTGATACACATGCACGAAGACGAAGTTTCCATCCTCGATAGTCCGCAGAACCTGGATATCGCGCACTGGATTCCGCTCAAGAAAAGGCGTGAAGAACTCAATGAAACCTTCTTTACCGTCGCGTACACCCGTTGAGTGTTGCGTGTAGCGATCCCCGGTATATTTATCGAGCGCTTCGACCATTTTGCCGTCACGAATGCCTTCCAGATAAAGGCCCTTGGCATTTGCCACGCGGATACTGTCAGTCACAACATGCACTCCTGTGTCATAGACATGGTTTCAGCTAATACCAACAATGCTCAACACCGTTTCACGGCCAGACCAGGCCACGATAGCGGACAAGGTGCCTGTGACCATGGCGGGAACGCCTTCTTTCCAGCTGTCCCAGATCAGATGGCAACCAATTGCACCGATGGATGTGCCAAGAATAGCCAGCGCGCCTAAAGTTCCGACCCAGGATCCCTGAAACCAGATCGCGATTGCGCCAAACAATTCAACCACGCCAACCAAGGCCATGATCTGGCGGTTTAACCCGTACTTGATGAACATCGCCAGTTGGGTTTCGAAAATGAACTTCTGCCAGCCGAAGATCTTGATCGAGCTTGCGAAGAGGAAGAAGACGGACAGCAGTCCGACGAAAACCGTAATCGTAGTCATTCCGCAGCCTCCTGAACCGGGCACGAAAAATCCGCTCCGAGAGCATCTAAAAACGTTTCCTGCGCGGTGGCTACGGCGGCATTCATTGCGTTGGCCAACGCTCCAATGTCCGACGGGTCGACGACAGTTCTCAGCGGTCTTTTACCGTAGGGCAGCTTCAACAGACCGGCGATGGCATCGGCAACCATTGCAGGGGACGCCTCAGAAAAGCTTTTTTGCGCCAACCCCATGAAGCGTCCGGCCATCGCTTGTGCTTGTTCCAACGTTGGGCCGTATCCAGCCATGCGCTCCGGTTCATCCGTTGGCGGCGACTTTTGCATGATACCAGTGTCAAATGCGCCGGGTTGAACGATAAGGGATTCCAGTCCCAAAGGAGCGAGTTCAAGGGCATAGGTCTCGGCGACCAGTTCCAGCGCCGCTTTACTGGCTGAGTAAAAACCGCTCATCGGCAACGCAAACCGCGACATGTCACTGGTGATGCTGATCACCGTGCCCAAGCCCTGGACGCGCACATTGGGAAGGATGGCGCGTAGAACACGAACCGGTCCCAGCACGTTCACATTCAGCATGTTCTGAAACCGAGCCGCAGAAATGGTCTCGTTGAGCCCTCCAACATAGATCCCTGCGTTGTTAATGACGACATCAAGTGGGCCATTCAGCTTTAACATCAGATCGGCGATTGCGCTGTCTACGCTGGCGTCACTGCCGACATCCAGTTCAATGGATGAAATCCGCGCAGATGTCGCCTCTAGGCTGGTCGCCACGTCGGCGTTTCGCCCCTTCGAAGCACGCATTCCGGCGAATACAGAATGACCTTCGTCTGCAAGTCTGATGGCCATTTCTTTTCCGAAGCCGCTGCTGGCCCCAGTGATCAGAATATTCATCTGTCTGTTCCTCTTGTGGTCGAGAGGAAAATGGCAATCGATAGACATAATTGGAAATTATCATTATTTCTTATTAGTATGAATGAAATTGATGGAATTGATCTTAATCTACTGAAATCTCTGCAAGCGCTCATTTCGGAACGGCATGTTGGACGTGCTGCGCAGCGAATGAACGTAACGCAACCTGCCATGAGCCATACGCTTGCAAGATTGCGACGCCTGTTTGACGACCCTCTGTTCGTCAAGCAAGGGCGCGAAATGGTGCCAACAGCGCGCACTCTGGACCTTGCGGCGCGGTTGAACACGATCTTATCTGAGATCAGCGTGCTGACTGCGCCGGTGACGTTCTCACCTGAAAACGCGAGCGCAACTATTCGAATTCATGCCCATGATTTTATCGCCACCAGTTTCCTTGCAAACGCAGTTCGGTGTATTCGAAATCAAGCTCCAGGGATCGTGTTCGAAATTCACAGCTATTCAGATCACAGTTACCAGATGCTCGATTCCGGGGATGCCGATTTGATCATTGGCGCAGGACTTCAGGCAAATCCTAAGTTTCTTCAAAAGCTTCTACTGCGCGAGCGCCTAGTGTGCTTATTGGACCGAACCCACCCAGCTTTGAACAGCTGGAACGCCGAGACGGTCTTTTTATATCCACACGTCCGGCTGAACCTAATGGTTAAACAAGATGACCCAGTTCACCTTTATGGAAAGGATCAGGGTTTGCCCCCACGCCAGGTTGGGCTGGCGACGGATAGTCTGCATCTGCAACCGGCCTTCCTGGAAGGAACAAATCTAATCGCTTTTGTGCCGGAGACGCTCGCCCAAGCTGCTACCAACAACAAAAACCTAGTCACGCACGATTGCCCTTTTCCTCTGCCGGAATTGGGAATCCGTGCAATTTGGCATGAGCGAGACGCACGATCTCCCCTTCTCAGCTGGATCCGTAGCCAGCTGGATGTTTAACGGCTTGTGGAAATTAACACTTCTCTTTGGTGTCAAACTTGCACTGAAACCATCGATGTTGCACGCCAACTCGTAGGAATGAGAGCTTCAAGGGCAGCATTAGTTCTCGCCAAACAAAGTCGACCCTACTGAGTTTACCGAAGATGCTTAGGCTCCCAGAGAGTAGATTACAGCGTCCCACAGATCAGCTTGGTTGTGCTCCAATGTCGGCTGCGTGAACTATGTCAACAGCATCCGGATAGCCTGTACAACGACAGCTCTGGGCTGCACGCCGAAAATTTGCAAAGTCCGCTTTCTGCGCATAGTTGCCGTTGGTTGAGAGAGCAGCGAATGGCGGCAGTCCGCCCATGTTTAGCGATCTAGGTCACGTGTCGGCGAGCGAATAAATGAACCTCCGACGCTCATTTCGATTCTTCCCAGCAACCGCTTAATTTGTTTCAGAGTGGCCAAGAATTATTGAACCTTAACCAGACGATAGTAACTGGCTCTGGAAATGTTCAGCTGATCGATGATCTGCGCGACGGGGACGCCAGCTTCCTTAAGCGCCAATACCTTCTCTTTCTGTCTCTGGGCCGTTGGAGCACGGCCCTTGTATTTTCCATCTGCCTTGGCCCTCGCAATGCCTTCCCTCTGGCGTTCCAGCATGATTTCTCGCTCGAACTGAGCAACTGAGCCCAGAACATTCAGCATGAGCTTTCCTGTCGCAGTCGAGCTGTCCACACCCATGTCTACGATAACCAAGTCAGCGCCATTGGCTTCCACCACTTGCAAAAGCCTCCCCAGGTGCGTCACCGAACGCGCAAAACGGCACAGCTTGGTTACCACCAGCTTGTCGCCGGCACGAAGGCTTCGCAACGCTGCTTGCAATTCAGGACGATCTGAAAGGCTCGATACCTTTTCTGAAAAGATGAAATCCGATTGGACTCCATACTTCGTCAAAGCCTCAATCTGCGCTTCCAGTCCATAGCCCTGCTCCAAGGTGGATGTTCTTGCATACCCAATCAGCAACTGTCTTACTCCAATCTTAGGTCCTATTGAGATGTCGCTGTCTCAATGTCACGACAATGTATGCGAGACTGTTTTCACCAGAATTTACGCTGGGCGGTTTGCTGTCACATAACCAAGGTTGTGTGAGACAATCCTGGCGAACTCAGAAGTCATACCGACTTTCGAACAGGAGCCCTAACGCTATCGCCTACAAACCACTTTCCAAAGAATTGTTTAGTCGCCGTTGACGTTTGATTACCGTATCCAATCAAGGTATGGGACACGTATCCGACTGACCCCAGCAACAAGTTTAGAACCCCAGAACTTCAACTTGCTCCAAAATGATGTTTCAGGAGCGTAACTCTTAGAACTTGGCTTTGCCCGCCGGACACCCGATTTTCGCTCTTCCTTAATTTCCCGTAGTGCCGCTAGAATTTTGGGGGATACGATTACCGTGTAACTCTGTACATCTGCGTCCTTTATGAGCCGCATGATGTCATCTGTGATTGGAGCCAGAAACTCCTTCAGATCGTAGCACTTGCCCGTATTTCGCTCCCATGAACTACGGGCGATTCTGTTGGCGTCAAACAAACTGCCGGCAACACCTTCTCCCGCACCAATGTCAAAGCTGTCTTCACAAAAGTCCTGTACCATACCGAAAGCAAGCAAACGTCCCTCAGGAGAAGTTACCGGCCGACAAGCCCCACAGTAGATGTTTTTTCTAGGAGAGCTGGGTTTTTCGACAGTAGCTGTTTCGCCGGGGCTTGGTTTCTCAAGATCCTTCATTGTTCCTTTCTCAACCAAGGCCACATTAGACTGGCCTGTCCGCTCACATTTATGAAATACTGTTCGCCGGCCCTGGTCTTTGAGCTGCTTGAGTGTCGTCTTGAGTGCCCCTTCTGTCCTCGTGAGTCTCCTGCCTTTAGAAACATTTAGGAAGGCTTCAAACACCCTCATGTTCTCTGATTTGGCAATCTCATAGGCGGTCACGCTCGGCTTCGTGCCATATCGAATGAACCGTGCAACATCTCCGTCGGCAATGCGCTTTAGTTGGACCCCCGCCTTACTTTGCAGCCAAGGCGTGTTCTCGTGGATGAACGTCAATGCCTGCTTACGACATTGATCACCGAAGTCGAACGTCAAAAATATGTGGAAATGGAGATAAAAGGTCTCTGTCTTTGGTTCGAAGGGTGCTTCTAGCTGTGCGTATACAAATTCACCTAGTCCGGATTTCTTGAGGGCCTTCTTTAGCTTGTTCATTCGTTTGAATGCCAACGCCAAACCGGATTCATAGCCATCGATTGAGACTCGGCGTTCCAAGGCAGGAAATGTCAGAGCAGCAAACTGCGCCTGGCCTTTGACTTTGACCTCATAATGATACTGAAGATTGGCGGCAGTTTGTGTCGTATCAACTAAAGCAACGGACGGTAGCCGCTTGTCGTGCTTGTATGCGGAATAGCAGATCGCGAGATACTCGTTGTCGGGCAAGCCCAACAGGAGTTGTGCTGCTTTCTTCTTGCCGGGCCGGTATAGGTCGTGACCGACCTCGGCTGCCATTTCAGCCACCATGGCGGACATTTCCCGATACCTTGCTGAGCCTGGACCAAGTCGAAAGCCGCCATGATAGCCCACCTTTTTCCCTGCCATCCTTAGTGTTCTTGGCCGAAGCACTTCATGGCCATAAATCCGCTTCGCTTGCCTGCATTGCCGCTTGCGCTTCCGGTGATCACCTCTGCTCTGAGCACACTTTCTCTGTTCGCGGGATCTGCCCGCGTTGTTCTTCTTCACAACCTTTGCCCTTCAGCTCGATGGCCAAAGGTCGGTTGCCGTTTTCAGCTTATTTGACTCCGTGCCTCTGACCGCAATTTCCTGCGACCAGTGCTGCCTTCACGTCTGTTCAAGACGTGAATTTGCTTCCGCCGCTCGCAACAAAGGACATGGCACGAACGCGGTTTCAGACTTTTTAAAGGATTGGGAGTTTTGCGAAAATTTAAGAAACCTGACGGCGGCAATGAGTCTGTATGCCGGCAGTTCTGGGAACGAGTGAAAAACTAAATTTCTGATCGTCCCCCCATTACGTCATCGAAAAGAAACCAAATTCCACAGGTTGGAACACATTTTTCACAAGCCTGTTCTGGCACCTATTTTCGGTTTGGATCAAAGCGACCAGCCGCTTGTTCCGCTTTCAAGCCCGCCTGAACAAGCGCTCTGATCGCGGCAGATCGTCCATAGATCTCGTTCTGATGTGTGTACTGGCGAACAAGCGCCAGCTCATCCTCAGTCATTAGTATTTGTAGCCTTTTGGGCGGTTCTTCTGAGAGTTTTTCCATGACCTTAAGTTAACACTATACACACAATGCGTCAAATGTTGACGCGCCAGTCGAATCATTATACACACTATACACACTATACACACTTTTAAAATCAACAACCAAGGGAGGGAGCAATGCTCTCATTTCTCCACAAGTTCTTTCACAGCGCACACGAGGTCTGCGTTGTTCTGTATGTTTGCCATTTTGTTCTGACGTACGGACAGAAGATGTATCTGTTTTGATCTGTGAACGTCGGCGCAGGTACTCGTCTCTGCATCGCAGATGAAACATACATCACGCTTCCGTGACTCGCCCTATGGTAATGAAATTTTCCACTCAACCGAGGTCATATCGGAGGTGTCAACTTAAACTCCGGCAAAGAAACGCGCAGCCAATTCAAAACGCAGCAAAAATGTGTTTTGAGGCGCCCTCCTGACCCCAGCAGTTCAATCTGAAAAGTCAACCTGGAGTAGACGCAAGTTCATGTTTTGTAATAATAATTTTTCTTGACTGCATACCGAAAGTATCGATGAAGCGAGCAGAAGAAACTCAATCGGTGCTCGAATGATCGAAAATCAGCTAACAGGCAGTCGGTACATAGACCAAGGCAGAACACTTCCGATTGGGTTTTCACTCAGAGCCGTGGAGGATGCGCAGAGATGAACACAAGCCCAAACTGGATAGTACAACCAGCCGGCATGGATGACGCAGCCCGAGCTCTGGGGATTTCACGAAGAAGTCTGACAGACATTCTAGCAAAGCATCAATGTTACGAACGGCGCGGCAACAAAAAGGTGTTTTACCCGGAACACATTGAGGAACTGAGAGAGGCTTTAAAATGCCAAAGAAAGACTGGGAACCGAAGTGGACGGAGCAAGGTTGGGCGGTCTCGTTTTCAATCGAAGGGCGGCGGATTCGCCGACGCCTTGGCATCCGTGACAAAAGCCTCAAAGGCGTAGCTCGCGCTAAGGCCCAGCAACTTTATAAAGAGGAATGGGCGGCCCAATTAGCTATTCCTACAAACAAAGAGGTGCCATTTTGGGAGGCGGCAAAGGGCTACGTCGACGATGGTGGTGAAGCACGTTTCCTGCCAAAACTCATCGGGTATTTCGGCAAGTACACAACAATTGATCAAATTGGAGAGTTGGAAATCGTGAACTGTGCCATGGAGTTGTACCCCAACGCAGTTCCCGAAACTCGCAGACGCCAAGTGCGTGTACCGATCACCGCGGTAGTTCGCTGGGCCAGGGGAGAGCGGAAAAGGCCGTCCACAGATAACAAGCGAGTTCGCTGGCTCCATCCAGAAGAAGCTGAGGCGCTGTTGAAAGCCGCCGCCCAACTTACCCTGCCGCGCCACGACAAGCCCGAACTGTATACACTCAAGAAGATTGCTTTCCTTTTGGGGTCTGGGTGCCGAACAGGAGAGTGCTTTGCAGCGGACATTAATGATTGGAATCCAGCAACCTCTCAACAGTTTATTCCTGCTGAGGAGGACGGCGCAGGTAAAACTGTATCGAGTGAGCGCTTGGTACGGCTACCTAGCCGTGCTGTATGTTTAATGGGGGAGTTGCCCGAGTCGGGACGCATGTTCCGCACGCCATATGGAAAACCGATCAAGTTGAGAAAGAATGGCGGCGGCCAAATGCAAGCGTCGTTTAACAAGGCCCGAGATGCGGCCGGCCTTGGAAAAGATGTGACACCACACGTTCTCCGGCATACTTGGGCAACTTGGTACTACGCTCAGACAAGAGACTTCGGTGGGCTCATGGACCTCGGGGGCTGGGCAAAGAGCGAAATGGCCAATCGTTATAGAAAGATTGCACCTGACGACTTAGCGGATCGCCTGCTTGAACATGGGTGGGACTTTCGGCAAAAATCTGGCAACATCGAACTAGATTCCCGCTTACGTATTGTAAAATAAGGGAATATTCTTACCAAGTTTTCCCTTAGCAGGGGAGCGCCTTCGACCACTCGGCCACGTCTCCGCTGGCCGGTATATCCTTGCCTGTCATCCAGATACAAGGCGATTTTCTATGTCTGGAAAATTTTTCTGAATACCGATGATCAAACCCACAAGAAGGAGCGCTGGGGCTACCGGAAGCAGGGGTGCGAAACCCCCGAAATGCTGAAAAACATGCAAAACCTTGCCAACTCCACCTGTTCTGGCGCATATTTGTCTAGTTTTAAGGCTCTAATAACTATTCAGATTTAGCTTTCTGAGGCGACAGATATCGGGCGTGGGGTGTTTGGCACCCTGGTAGGTACCTTTTGGGGGAAGGGGACTTGGGTTTGGTCTGGTTGAAATTGTTTTGTGTTTTCTTGGTTCTAGCGACGCTGCCTGCGTCGGCCATCGCATCAATCGGAAAAGTGCTCAGTGCTAAACCGGGCGCGGATATTATCCGGGCCGGTAAAAAGATACGCTTGCGTGAAGGGATGGATGTTGTTTCAGGCGATACTATTTCGACCGACAGATCAGGCGTGGTTCAATTGGTGTTCGTAGATGAAACCAAGATCGCGGTTGGTCCGAACGCGCGAATGATCCTGGATGTCTCGATGCTGCGAGGCAATCGGAAGGCAAAAAACTTCACCGTGCAGGCGCTGGGCGGCAGTTTCCGTTTCATTTCGGGCAAAAGCAGAAAGCGCGCTTATTCGATCAAAACGCCCGATGCCACCATGGCCGTGCGGGGAACGACATTTGACATGTGGATTACATCCGGCAGCCAAAGCGCGATGCTGGTAATCGAGGGCACCGTTCAGATGTGCGGCCGACGCGGGTCGTGCCGGTCGGCAAGCCGACAGTGCAGTCTCTTTGCGACCGGTTCGGGCGGTCAGGTGGGGCGCCCGATAGATCAGGAGCAGTATGACAAAGCGCTAAAAGGTGGTTTCCCCTTCATACGCTCGCAAACGCAACTGCTGCCACCGTTTCGGGTGAGTGCCGAAGGGTGTTCGGGCAGACAGGCTCAGGCCCCAAAGATTGAATCTGAAAGGCCAGAGCGGCGCGAAGCGCGGCGGCAAACGGAACAAGGTCGTTCTGAGGTGTCGGCGGCCCGCGAAAGCGGGCGATCCGAAGCGCCAGACCGGGCCTCAGCCAGCGCCGAAGGGCGTTCTGGGACATCAGCGCGCGCAGGTGTAAGCGCCTCGGGTGAAACGAGAACATCCGTAAACGCATCCAGTGGAGATAGCGGTGGATCGGGTGTCAGGGCAACGGCGACGGCAGGTAACGCTTCAGCGATAGCTGGTTGGTAGCATCAGGTTACATATATTTTCATGTTCCCCTGCGCCTGGAAGGTGAACGTGGTGGGTAAGATAAGAGACAAAATTGGGCATCGATTAGTATTCAGGCTTGTAGGCTTGGGGCTGATCTTGATGGGCTGCTTCATTAGGGTCGCGGATCCGTATCCCGTTCAAATGTCCAGATTGATTTACTTCGATATCCTGCAGCGGATTTCACCACGGGCCTACAACCCGGATCTGCCGGTCCGCGTGGTGGATATTGATGAAAGGTCTCTGGCAGAATGGGGCCAATGGCCTTGGCCTCGTACCCTGTTGGGTCAGATGGTCGAACGATTGGGCGAATACGGTGCCGCTGCGATTGCCTTTGATATGCTGTTTGCCGAGCCCGACCGATACTCTCCGATGCGATTGTTGCAAGACCCGACCTTGTCCGGACTACTGCAGGTGGATCAGGCCGCGATCGATCTGGACAATGACGTCAGATTTGGGGACGAAGTTGCGAAATGGCCAGTGGTTCTGGGTGTGGCAGCCCGGCAAACCGATAGCGGTTCGGCCACTGTACCGAAGGCGGGGTTAGTTGAAATCGGAGAGAACCCCGCAGCTGGCCTTGTCAGCGTTGCCCACTGGACCTCTCTGGCGCCGCCATTGGGGGAAGAAGCGGCCGGGATCGGGGGTGTTAATGTTTCGCCCCAAGGAAGTTTGGGTGTGGTGCGACGGGTCCCTGTGCTTTGGTCCGGGCCCAACGGTGTATTACCTGCGCTTGGGGTTGAAGCCCTGCGGGTGGCCATGGGCGAATCCGTTTATTTTGCCGAAGGATCGCAGGACGAGATCGGCATCATGCTTGAGGTTGGTCTGGGTGATTTTGTGCTGCCGACCACCGAGAATGGCGAGATCTGGGTGCGTTACAGGCGGGACAATCCTGGCCTGTATCTGTCGGCCGATGATGTCATGCGCAGCGGTAGTGATCCAACGCTTCAGTCAGAGATAGAAGGACGGATCATCCTGGTCGGCACCTCTGCGGCGGGCCTGTTCGATATGCGCGAAACGGCACTGGGTGAATCTGTTCCAGGTGTTTCGATCCACGCCCAGATTATCGAACAGATCATCCTTGGCGATGTGCTGAGCAGATCGGATGTTACCTCTGCACTTGAGCTGCTGGCGTTCGTGATCCTGGGCGTCGTTGTCACAGTGGTCATGTCCAACTATGGGGCGGTCGCTTCTTTTGCTGCAGGCGGAGTGGCCGCATCGGCCGTGATTGCCATCAGTTGGTTGGCGTTCCAGAACCAGTCGGTTCTGTTTGATGCGACCTTCCCTTTGGCCGGAGGTATGGCCAATTTCGGGCTTCTGGCCGGGTACCTCTTTGTTTCGACCGAGCGGGAGAAGCGGGTGATCCGCCAGACTTTCTCGCACTATGTCGCACCGGAAATCCTCGATGAGATGGAGGCCAACGGGCATCAGCTGCAATTGGGAGGTGAATCTCAGGAGATCACGGTGATGTTTTCTGACATTCGGGGCTTCACGCCATTGTCCGAGTCTGTGTCAGCCACCGATCTGGTGACCTTGCTGAATGCGCTGTTCTCAGAGATCGGGGATCAGATTCTGGTCGAGCGTGGAACGATCGACAAATTTATCGGCGATGCGGTTATGGCTTTTTGGAATGCACCGCTGCCCGTGGATGATCACCCGCGCCGCGCTGCTTTGGCCGCGCTGAAGATGCGCGGCGCGTTAGATAAGTTCAACACTTTGCCCATCATGCGCGGGCGTCCTCCCATCGCTCTGGCGACTGGCTGCGCAACCGGAGCCGCCTGCGTCGGCAATATCGGCTCGCGGCGCCGGTTCAATTATACAGTAATCGGAGATGTGGTGAATGTGGCAGCGCGGATCGAACAAAACTGCCGACATGTGGATTATGATATTCTGGTCTCAGACTCTATTCGCCGTGTCACCAATTCTGATCTTGCGCTGCTAGAGGCGGGCTTCGTGGATTTGAAAGGCAAAAGCGAGCCAGAGCCTGTTTATGTACTGGTCGGAGATCGAGAAGTTGCAGGCAGTGCATCGTTTCAAAAGCTGCAGACCGCACACATAGGTCTACTAGAGGCGATACGCGCACGGGAATCACAGACCGTAGTCGCTGGGTTATGCAAGGAATGTGCCAAGCATGCGATGGCGGTTGAGCCAGGTTTGGCATCATTCTATCGCGCGCTACCGGGGCGCATGGCGGACTTCCGATCAGAGGTGCTTCATGCGCGGCCGGTGTTTAGTCATCATCATGGTCTGCGCGAAGGTGCAGAGTAAGTACTTCGCCATATGCTTTGGAAAAGAGAACGGGGCGCTGTTGAAAATCAACTGCGCCCCGCCGGAAGTATCAATCTCGCCCCCTCGAATACCATCTAAAACAACACGGGCTAAAACTTTCGATATATTCGAGATCGACCTTCTGTCCCCATATTTAACGAATTCGGCAGGGTAGACAGTGAAGAAGTTCACATTACCCTGAAATTGTTTAAATTTTTTCTTAGCGCCAGTCGAAAAACCCTGGTCCGGCCTGTTTCAGCAGAGAGGCGGCCATTGTCTGACCCAGTTTTGCGCCGTCTTCGAGCGCTCCGGTGGCCTCTTCGCTGATCGCCTCGGAACCGTCCGGGCGCAGAACTTCTCCGCGCAAAGTAAGTTGGCCATCCTTAACCTGCGCCAAACCGGCGATCGGTGTTTCGCATGAGCCATCCAGCCCGGCCAGCAGGCTGCGTTCAGCCGCAAGGCGTTGGCTTGTTTCGACATGATGAATCGCCGCCAGCATCTCGGCGGTGCGGCTATCGTCGCTGCGCCGTTCAATGCCGATGGTGCCCTGCGCAATGGCAGGTAGCATGTCATCAGGTGATATGGCAGTCGCGGGGACGTCTTTCATATCCAAGCGGCGCAATCCGGCCATGGCCAGAAAGGTACAATCGGCCACGCCATCGGCCAGCTTCTTCAAGCGAGTCTGAACATTGCCGCGAAACTCGACGACTTTCAGATCGGGCCGCCGATTCAGCAACTGCGCCCGGCGGCGCAACGATGAAGTCCCGACAACTGCGCCCTCTGGCAGATCGTGAATCGAACTCAGAGTCGGCGAGATAAACGCGTCGCGCACATCTTCGCGCGGCAGGAATGTATCCAGCACCAGCCCGTCAGGCTGTTCGACGGGCATGTCCTTGGTCGAATGTACGGCGATGTCGATCTCACCTTTCAGCATCGCCTCTTCGATTTCCTTGGTGAACAGACCCTTGTTGCCAATCTCTTTCAGCGGCCGGTCCGCGTCGATCATCGCGCGGTTGTCACCGGTGGTCTTGATTACCACGATCTCAAACGCGTCCTCAGGCAGGTCGAAAGCGGCGCCAAGTCTCTGACGGGTTTCATAGGCCTGCGCCAGCGCCAGCGGAGATCCACGGGTGCCGATTTTCAGAGGCGATGCGGGGGTAGGCAATATCAGACTCATGTGCACAGCTTTAGTCGCGTCACATTGCCCTGACAATGGGGGCAGAGCTTGACAAATTGCCACTGAGGGCCGACGCGTTGCACCAAACCGGAACACTGGGGGCACTAATGGCCGAGACAAAGAAATTGCTACGGGCGCTGGCGGGGGAAGTGCAGGATGTGCCGCCGATCTGGATGATGCGACAGGCCGGGAGGTATTTGCCTGAATATCGTGCAACGCGCGCACAGGCCGGAGATTTCCTGTCTCTTTGCTATAACCCCGAGCTTGCCGCCGAAGTCACCCTTCAGCCCATTCGCCGCTACGGCTTTGATGCCGCGATCCTGTTTGCTGATATCCTGCTTTTGCCGCAGGCGCTGGGTGCGGATTTGTGGTTTGTCACCGGCGAAGGTCCTCGCCTTTCGACAATTACACGGGAGTCGGAGTTTGATGCGCTGAAGCCGGTTGATGCAATTCATGAGACGCTCTCTCCGGTGTATGAAACCGTGCGTATTCTTTCGCGTGAGCTTCCTTCTGAGACAGCTCTGATCGGATTTGCAGGCGCGCCCTGGACAGTGGCTACCTACATGATCGCCGGACGGGGCACCCCGGATCAGGGGCCAGCCCATGCGCTGCGCGAAGAAAACACTGCGCTGTTCGAGGCGCTGTTGGATCGGATCACGGCCGCGACAATTGAATACCTGTCTGCCCAAATCGAGGCAGGGGCCGAGGTTGTCAAAATATTTGATAGTTGGGCGGGATCATTGAAGGGCGAAGCGTTTCAGAAATACGCCGTTGAACCCTGTCGCGTGATTACTGCTGCCATAAAGGCACGCCATCCGGGCATTCCCGTCATCGGTTTCCCACGCGAAGCGGATCAGGGTTACATCGGTTTCGCCAAGGCCACCGGTGTGGATTGTGTCGCGCTGGACAATTCTGTGTCGCCCGAATGGGCTGCTGCGAATGTGCAAGTCGATGGGTGTGTACAGGGCAATCTGGCTTCATCGCATATGGTGACAGGCGGGCAAGCGCTTGTCGATGAGACGCGGCGGATTGTCGAAGCCTTCTCAAAAGGACCGCATATCTTCAATTTGGGTCATGGTATTACGCCAGATGCGGACCCTGAGAACGTTCAATTGATGATCGATACGGTGCGCGGGCGGTAAGCCTGGCGTGGGGGCCAGCCCCCTCTTGGCCTGCGGCCAATTCACCCCCGAGGTATTTTTAGCCAGATGAAGCGGGAGGAAGTTCGTTCAAAATCTCATTTGTATGCTCTCCGCGTTTGGGGCTGGGCCGCGGTTGCCAGTTGTAGGTTGAGAATCTAGGAGCGGCTGCGGCTTGACGTGTTTCGTCGTGGTCGACCCATGTTTGGCGAGCCGAATTCATGGGGTGATCTCGTGCTTCTTGTGGACTTAGGACTGGGGCAACGCAGGCGTCCGTGCCTTGAAACAGCGCCGCCCATTCGTCGCGCGGCTTCTCGGCAAAGATTTTGCTCAACCGCTTCGTCAGGTTGGGCCACGTCGCATGGTTATATTGCTGAGCGAATTCCGCGTCATCGCTGAGCCCGAGGATGTCCAGGAAGTGAGCATAGAATTTTGGCTCCAGACATTGAACTGAGATGAAACCGCCATCTGCGCAGGCGTAGGTTCTGCTCCAATGCGGTCCGTCGAGCAGGCTTTGACCCCGGGTGTCGGACAGGTTGCCGGTTTGGCGCAGGCTCATCAGCAAATTCATCATGTGTGCCGAGCCATCGTAGATGGCGGCGTCCACCACCGTGCCTTTGCCTGTATCTCGGGCATTCAAAAGCCCGGCGAGCAGACCTGCAACCAGATACATCGCACCACCGCCGATATCCCCGACTAGTGTTGCGGGCGTCAAAGGCGGTTGGCCGGGCGGCGACGCGTAGGATAAAGCCCCTGAAAGGGCAATATAGTTGAGATCATGGCCCGCTGTCTCAGAAAGTGGGCTATGCTGCCCCCAGCCTGTCATTCGGCCATAGACCAGCTTTGGGTTCAGGTGATGACAGTCTTCCGGCCCCAGCCCCAGCTTTTCCATCACGCCGGGGCGAAAACCCTCGATCAGCGCATCAGCCGTTGCGATCAGCCGTTTTGCAACGCTAAGGTCCTGCGGGTCTTTGAGGTCCAGTGCAATTGATCGTTTGCCGCGATCCAGCAGCGAACGTTCAGGCATACCCGGAGTGACGGCGGACCCTTTGCGATGGATGGTGATGATATCGGCGCCCATATCCGCCAGCAGCATGGCCGCGAAGGGGGCTGGGCCCAGCCCTTCGATTTCGATGATGCGTATGCCGTGCAGCATGTCTTCCTCCTGCGGCGCAGGGTTTCTGTTGGGCGGAGCGAATGCAAGCGAAGAATCCCGATCCAGTGCCTTGGTGTGAGCAAACTGGTTGCCTGCATCGATGTTTCAGGGCTAGGTCTTTGTGGTCTGCCGTAGGATTAAAAAGAGGTTGAGAGATGCAGTTAAGCGATACCCGTGAAATTCAGGCGCCGCCTGCCGCCGTTTACGCTGCGTTGCTGGACCCTGAAGTATTGAAAGCCTGCATCAGCGGCGCGCAGGAGATTACCGGCGATCCAACCGAGGGGTATAATGCGACCGTGGTGCAAAAGGTTGGCCCTGTGAAGGCGACTTTCAAAGGCACTGTGACCATGTCCGACATGGTTGAGCCTGAACGCCTGACCATCGCTGGTGAGGGCAAGGGGGGCGCCGCAGGCTTTGCCAAGGGAAGCGCAGATGTAACCTTCGCGCCCAGCGAGGCTGGTGGCACCCTTCTGACCTACGAGGTCGAGGCTAAGGTGGGTGGCAAACTGGCTCAGCTGGGCAGCCGCCTGATTGATGGGTTTGCCAAGAAGATGGCCGATCAGTTTTTCGCCAATCTTCAAGAATATTTCGAAGGTCCGCCACCGCAAGAAGACGCTGCCGAAGAAGAGACCAAGTCAGGCTGGCTAGGTCGCCTGACGGGACGAGACTGAACCCTGCGCACACGCGCATGGCACTGTGCGGAATTGGACTGTTCGACGATGGTCCGTCACGATAGGTTGCGGGGTCAGAACGAGGGTACGCATGACGACCATATTGTCGATCCGGGATTTGCGGAAGTCTTATGCCGATGGGTTTGAGGCGCTGAAAGGTGTGTCTCTGGACATTGAAGAAGGTGAGATTCTAGCGCTGTTGGGCCCCAATGGGGCGGGTAAAACAACGCTGATCTCGACTGTGTGCGGTATTACCACGCCGACTTCGGGCTCGGTCACCGTAGGTGGCCATGACATCCAGACCGAGTATCGCGCAGCCCGCAAGATGATTGGGCTGGTGCCGCAGGAAATCGCGCTGGAACCGTTCGAGAAGGTCTGGAACACTGTCCGCTTTTCGCGCGGGCTGTTCGGTCATAGCGGAGACAACGCTAGGATCGAGGAAATCCTGCGCAAGCTGTCCCTATGGGACAAACGCCGTAACGCAATCAAGGAACTATCCGGAGGCATGAAGCGACGTGTGCTGATCGCGAAAGCCTTGGCGCATGAGCCAAGGGTGCTGTTTCTGGATGAACCCACCGCCGGCGTAGATGTCGAGCTACGTAAGGACATGTGGGAGATCGTGGCCGAATTGAAGCAGGCTGGTGTCACCATCATCCTGACCACTCACTACATCGAGGAAGCCGAGGCAATCGCCGACCGTGTGGGTGTCATCGACAAGGGTGAGCTTTTGCTCGTGCAGGACAAAGACACATTGATGGCGCAGATGGGCAAAAAGCAGATTGAGGTCATGTTGACCGAGCCTATTTTATCGGTTCCCGACGTTCTGTCCGATCATCAACTGACGCTCAACGGTGCTGGCGATGCGCTGATCTATACTTACGACACCAATGCCGAGCGCACGGGCATCACCACTCTTCTCAATGATGTTGCACAGGCCGGTCTAGTGCTGCGTGATGTGCAGACGCGGCAATCGAGCCTTGAAGAGATTTTCGTCAACCTCGTGTCCGGAGAACCCGCATGAACTGGTCCGCTATTACTGCCATCTACCGGTTTGAAATGGCCCGGTTCTTTCGCACACTGGCGCAGAGTTTTTTGTCTCCGGTCCTGTCGACCTCGCTTTATTTCGTGGTGTTTGGCACTGCCATCGGCAGTCGCATTCAAGAGATCGAAGGCGTGTCCTATGGGGCCTTCATTGTGCCGGGTCTGATCATGTTGTCCGTAGTGATGCTATCAATCTCGAACGCGTCCTTTGGCATCTACTTCCCCAAATTCTTGGGTACGATTTATGAGTTACTTTCAGCCCCCATCAATTTCATCGAGATTGTGATTGGCTATGTGGGCGCGGCCGCAACTAAGGCACTGTTTGTAGGTCTTGTCATTCTGGCCACTGCGACGTTCTTTGTGGACATTCGCATTGAACACCCGTTTGCCATGGCGGCTTTCCTGATCCTGTCCTGCCTCAGCTTTTCCTTGCTGGGTTTCATCGTGGGTATCTGGGCGGGTAATTTTGAACAGATGTCGCTTGTCCCCCAGCTTGTTGTGACGCCCCTGATTTTTCTGGGTGGGACGTTTTACTCAATCTCGATGCTACCTCCGCTTTGGCAGACGATCACTCTGTTCAACCCCGTGGTTTATCTGATTTCCGGATTCCGCTGGTCATTCTACGGTATCGCAGATGTCCCGATATTTTGGAGCCTTTTGGCCATACTGGCCTTCACCGGAATATGCCTCGCGATCATTGGCTGGATCTTCAAAACCGGTTGGCGCATCCGCAGCTAGGGCGTTGCATTTTTGCCCATCAGGTGTGTGAAATTGGTTCACGTCGCGTTTATGGCGCTTCGGGTCTCTTGTTTACGGCTCCGGCGCGCTCTACATCGGCTTCCATGAAACTCAGCCTGCCCTTCATGAAAAAGCCGCCACTTGTGGCCGTTGTTCGCCTGTCCGGTGCCATTGGAATGGCCGGGCGAGGGTCGATGAACGCGACCGCTCTGGCACCGGTGTTGGAGAAAGCCTTTCGCAAGGGCAAGCCCGCTGCGGTCGCGCTGGAGATCAATTCGCCGGGCGGCTCCCCCGTTCAAAGCTCATTAATCGGTGCGCGTATCCAACGGCTGGCGGAAGAGCTTAAGATCCCTGTCTACGCCTTCGTCGAAGACGTGGCGGCTTCGGGTGGATATTGGTTGGCGGTTTCAGCGGATGAGATTTGGGCCGATGACAGTTCGGTTCTGGGGTCGATCGGCGTGATATCGTCGGGATTTGGCGCGCATGTTTTTCTGGCACGTCAGGGCTTTGAACGGCGCGTACATACTGCGGGTCAGTCGAAATCAATGCTCGACCCGTTTGCTCCGGAAAAGAAAGAAGACATTGCACGGCTCAAAGTGCTGCTGGGCGATATCCACGAGAATTTCATAACCCATGTGAAATCTCGCCGGGACGGCAAGCTGGACAGCAGCGCTGATCTGTTCAACGGCGAGGTCTGGCTGGCCCGTCGCGCGCAACAGCTGGGCCTGATCGATGGTATTGCCCATCTGAAGCCCAAGATGCAGGAGAAGTTTGGCGACAAAGTCAGGTTCCGCCGCTATGGCCTGCGCAAACCGATCTGGTCGCGCTTCGGCGCGACGCTGGCGCAGGATGCCATAGCCGGGTTTGAGGAGCGCGCTGCCTACGCGCGTTTCGGGTTGTAGAGTGATCATCAAAGCAGTCACCTTGTTCCTGATCGCCATGGGCGTTCTGGCGATGTTCGGCAAGCTACGCTTTCCTGGACAGAAACGATTGAGTTCTGCGAAATGTCCGCGTTGTGGGCGGTTTAGGATCGGCAAAGGCCCGTGTCCTTGCGAAGAAGGAGGCCGTGGATGACGGCATGGCTGTTCTCCGGCCTCGGGCTGCTGATCCTGTTGTTGGCAGGCGACGCGCTGGTGCGAGGGGCCGTGAACCTCAGCCTGCGGTTGGGGGTTCCCGCCCTGATCGTCAGCCTGACAATCGTTGCATTTGGAACTTCGGCCCCTGAGCTGCTGATTGCAATCAGCGCCATCAAGGAAAACGCGCCAGGCATTGCGTTGGGTAACGTGGTGGGCTCGAATACAGCGAATATCTTGCTGGTTCTGGGATTGCCCGCGCTTCTGGCGACCTTGCACACAAGCGAGTGCGACAGCCGCAAGAACTACATCTTCATGCTTCTGGCGTCGGTGTTATTTATCGGGTTGGCTTTTTGCGGGGTCTTTAATCTGCTCAGCGGGGCAATTTTGCTGGCTGCGTTGGCTCTGATCCTCGGCAACGCGTTTCGCGAAGCACATGCGCACCGTAAAGCCTGTGGTGAAGCTTGTGCCGATGAGGACGAGCTTGAGGGTCTTGAGGAAGCAGATCCTGACATGCCCTATTGGAAGGTGGCGATCTACCTGATCCTCGGCTTGATCGGCCTGCCAATGGGTGCGCATCTGCTGGTCGAAAATGCGACCGTCATTGCCCGGAACTATGGTGTGAGCGAAACAGTGATCGGCCTTACGCTGATCGCGGTGGGTACGTCCCTGCCGGAACTGTCGACAACCGTCATGGCTGCCCTGAGGCGACAAGCGGATGTGGCACTGGGTAACGTCATCGGATCGAACATGTTCAATCTGCTGGCCATTGTCGGCATTACGACCTTGTTTGGGCGTATTCCCGTCGATCCTGAATTCCTGCGTTTCGATCTGTGGGTGATGCTCGGTGCGTCGCTCTTGTTGGTTCCTTTTGTGTTCTTCAAGAAAGATATCACACGCGTCTGGGGCCTGATCTTGACAGCGCTCTATGTGATCTATGTTGCAAGCCTGTTAGCCTGACCTGACGAGGAGAATGAGCCCATGACCCGAGCATTGGTGACTGGTGCCGGTAAACGCCTTGGTCGTGCCATGGCGCTGTATTTGGCGCAGCGCGGCATGGATGTCGCTGTGCACTATTCCAGTTCGGACCAGGCCGCGCGTGAAACGGTTGATGAGGTTCAGGCGCTGGGCCGAAGGTCAGTTGCGCTGCAGGCCGATCTGCTTGATGAGGGGCAAGTCAGCTCATTGCTGCCGCGTGCAGCTGAGGCGCTGGGTGGTCCGATCACCTGTCTGGTCAACAATGCATCGATATTTGAGTATGACAATATCCACTCAGCTACCCGCCAAAGCTGGGATCGGCATCTCGACAGCAATCTGCGCGCACCATTCGTACTGACCCAAGCCATGGCCGAGCAGGGGTTACAGCCGGAGCTTGATGATCAGGGAGAGCCTCTGGCGATTGGGCTGATCGTGAACATGGTGGATATGCGGGTGCGTAAACTGACGCCTGAGTTCATGTCATACACGATTGCCAAGATGGGGTTGTGGGCCTTGACCCGGACTGCAGCGCAGGCTCTGACACCCGCAATCCGTGTGAACGCGATCGGCCCCGGTCCAACGCTGCAGGGTCATCGCCAAAGTGATGCTCATTTTAGCGCTCAGCGGCAGAACACGATTCTGGAGCGCGGCGCGAACCCGTCGGATATTACTGCTGCGCTGGGATACTTTCTGGATGCACATGCCGTTACGGGGCAGCTTCTTTGCGTCGATGGTGGGCAACATTTGGGTTGGCAAACACCCGATGTTCTTGGTGTAGAATAAGTAAATCTGCTGCAAGTTTTGCACCGCTCTCATCTCTGTTACTCGAGCGTTACAAAAATGTCTTAATTTTCATATACTTGTCGCAGATCAAGAAAATTATCCTTTAAAAACAACGTCATAATTTCCTGCCTATTTTTTGTGCAGATCAACGAAAAGGCAAGGATTCAAGGGAAAATCGTGATGCCCCAAAAGTTATCTGCACAGTTATCCACAGAAGCCGTGGATTTGTTTTCTCTTGATCTGAAGCGCACAAGATTGCAGCCACGGTCAGAGAATCATATCTCAGACTCATGACCGCTAGCACTGATTCCGAATCGTCGACCCAAGCCAACGGCTATGCCTGCATTCAGCGTTATGTGAAAACGCTGGACAGCTCGCCGGGTGTGTATCGGATGTTGGATGGGGACAGCCGAGTTCTTTACGTAGGTAAAGCGCGAAACCTGAAGGCGAGGGTATCGAACTACACCCGCCCGGGGCACTCGGGTCGGATCGAGAAAATGATCGCCGCAACTGCCTCGATGATGTTTCTGACCACTCGGACCGAGACCGAGGCGCTGCTGCTGGAACAGAACCTGATCAAGCAGCTCAAGCCCAAATACAACGTATTGTTGCGGGATGACAAAAGCTTCCCGAATATTCTGGTCGCCAAGGATCATGCCTTTCCGCAGATCAAAAAGCACCGAGGGGCGAAGAAAGAAAAGGGGGCTTATTTCGGCCCCTTCGCCAGTGCAGGCGCGGTGAACAGGACGCTGAACCAGCTGCAAAAGGCGTTCCTGCTGCGGAACTGTTCGGATTCCATGTTCGATAGCCGGACCCGGCCGTGTTTGCTCTATCAGATCAAGCGATGTTCTGGACCGTGCGTCGAACTGATCTCGGAAGCCGACTATCGTGAAAGCGTTAAGGATGCCGAAAGGTTCCTGTCAGGCCGATCTACCAAAGTGCAGGAAGATCTCGCCCAGCAGATGATGGCTGCCTCCGAGGCGATGGAGTTCGAACGCGCCGCCGGTTTGCGCGACCGTATCCGGGCGCTAACGCAGGTGCAGACGTCTCAAGGCATCAACCCGCGCGGCGTGGCCGAGGCTGACGTCATTGGTCTCTACATGGACAGCGGGCAAGCCTGCGTTCAGGTGTTCTTCATCCGCGCCAACCAGAACTGGGGTAACCGCGATTTCTATCCGCGCGTCGGCCCGGATGTGTCACAGGCTGAGGCGATGGAAGCGTTTCTGGGCCAATTCTACGACAATAAGGAACCACCCCGGCAGTTGATCCTGTCTGATGCGATCGAGAATGCCGATCTGATGCAGGAGGCATTGTCGGAAAAAGCTGGACGCAAGGTGGAAATCCTGGTGCCCCAACGCGGTGAAAAGCAGGAACTGATCGCTGGTGCCTTGCGCAACGCACGTGAATCGCTGGCCCGGCGGATGTCGGAAAGTGCCACGCAGGCCAAATTGCTACGCGGTGTGGCCGAGGCCTTTGATCTGGACGCGCCGCCAAACCGGATCGAAGTTTACGACAACTCTCACATTCAGGGCACCAATGCAGTTGGGGGCATGATCGTCGCGGGCCCAGAAGGGTTCATGAAAAATGCCTATCGCAAATTCAACATCCGCGGCGATGATCTAACCCCCGGCGATGACTTCGGCATGATGAAAGAGGTCCTGACCCGCCGTTTCACACGCCTGCAAAAGGATGATCCGGATCGGGACAAAGGGCATTGGCCCGATCTGCTGCTGATCGACGGTGGTGCAGGGCAGGTGAGCGCCGTGAATGAGATCATGGCCCAGCACGGGGTCGAGGATATCCCGATGGTCGGCGTCGCCAAGGGTGTCGATCGCGATCACGGCAAGGAAGAATTCCATCGCATCGGGCAGCGCCCTTTTGCGCTGAAACGCAACGATCCCGTATTGTACTTTATCCAGCGCTTGCGGGATGAGGCGCATCGCTTTGCCATCGGCACCCATCGCGCGAAACGCGCTAAGGCGGTTGGTGCAACGCCACTGGACGAAATCCCCGGCGTCGGGGCCGCGCGCAAACGCGCCCTGCTGACTCATTTCGGCAGCGCCAAAGCGGTGAGCCGAGCCAATTTGGCGGATCTTAAAGCCGTCGAGGGGATTTCAGCCGGGCTGGCGCAGAAGGTCTATGACTTCTTCCATGACAAGGGCTAGGCCTTTCGCCCCCGCCAAAGGATATAGAGGCCTGACGCCACGATGAGGGCGCAGCCAATCCACATGGTCTGATCCAATCGCTCGCCAAACATCACCACGCCCAAGCCGATACCGAACAACAGCCGCGAATAGCGAAACGGCGTCACAGATGAGACCTCGCCGGTGCGCATCGCCTTCATCAGCGCGGCATAGGCCATGACCCCCATCACAATCGCCCCGCCCATGTGCAGGCTGACATTAGGCGTCAGGGTTTGCAGCGATGTTCCTTCCCAGAATCGATAAGCCAAACCCGCGACAATGATGCAGAGGAAGCCATAGAACCCCAGAACCTCAGTGCCCAGTGTTGCGGGCGCGGCGCGGCTGGCCAGATCGCGCCCTGCAAAGCCGAGCATCCCCAGCACGGCAAGGATTGACAGGGCCGAGAAGCTGTCTCCGGTCGGTTGGATGATGATCACAACGCCGACAAGACCGATCAAAATGGCGCTCCATCGCCGCCAGCCGACGGATTCACCAAAGAACAACGCGGCCCCTGCGACGACAACCAGTGGTGTGGCCTGAAGGATCACCGTAGCCGAGGACAGTGGTGTCAAAGCGATCGCCAATACATAGAAAAGCCGTCCAAGAATCTCGAAGACCACACGCACCTTCATTGGGCGCGACAACACGTCGGACTGGAACAGACGCGTGCTACGTACTGTGGCAACCGCAGCGTAGATTACAGCACCGCCCGCACCGAACAGTACAAGCACCTGCCAGATCGGGATCGACGCCGAAGCCGCCTTAAGCAGCGCATCCTCCAGCGCGAACAGCGCCATTGCGGCGACCATCCAGGCACTGCCGATCAGATTTGACCGGGGATCGGTTTGAATATGCGGTGTCATGTCAGCTCTGGGGTGTTGTCTGGTTGGCCAGCCGACAATCTGACGCCAAAGCAATCAAGTGCCAAGATGAAACCTGTAATGTGACCACCGCTGCGACGCTTTGACTTTTAAGACAGCAAACGCTTGTGTTGGGTAGGTTTTTTTTAAGACCCTGTCTTTTCTGTCTTGAACCGGCGATGTAGGGTCCAAGCCATGAAATGGAACCTGCCGAATATTCTGACTGTACTGCGCCTTGTGGCGGCCCCCGGTCTCGCCGTGATGTTTCTGTATTTCACCCGTCCCTATGCGGATTGGTTTGCTTTGATCCTGTTTCTGTCAGCGGCGATCACCGATTGGTTCGACGGGTATCTGGCGCGCGCCTGGAAACAGGAAACGAAGATTGGCGCCATGCTGGATCCCATTGCCGACAAGGCAATGGTGGTAATCGCGCTGATGATATTGGTGGGCTATTCGACTGAACACTGGACACCATGGCTGGTCCTGCCCGCGACAGTGATCCTGTTTCGCGAAGTCTTTGTCTCAGGCTTGCGAGAGTATCTGGGCGATGTGGCCGGAACCCTGAAGGTCACCAAGCTGGCCAAGTGGAAAACGACGGCACAGATGGTAGCGATCGCGATCCTGTTCTCGCAGGGGATATTCGAGCACCATTTTGTGATGGCCACGATTGGCATGGATGCGACAACCATTGATCAGGTTCTGGCAGGGCAGGTCGAGGACCTGAACACCATCCGCTGGCATCTTGAGGCCATGTTCTGGTCAGGTCGTATCGGGCTATGGCTGCTCTGGATTGCCGCGACGCTGACATTGATCACAGGCTATGACTACCTACGTAAAGCCATGCCCCACCTGAAGGAGAGCTAACCGATGAACGTGCTGTATTTCGCTTGGGTGCGCGAACGCATCGGCCTGCCGAAAGAGAAGATTGAAACCGAGGCCGCAACAGTCAGCGATTTGGTCGCGGAACTGAGCGCGCGTGAGGATCGCTATGCTGCTGCCTTTGCCGATCTGTCGGCCTTGCGCGTGGCTCTGGACCAAGAGCTTTCGGATTTTGACGCCCCACTGACCGGTGTACGCGAGGTTGCGTTCTTTCCGCCCATGACGGGTGGCTAGAATGCGGATCGTCGTGCAGGAGGCCCCGTTCGATCTGGGGGGCGAAGCCAACGCTTTTGCCGCCGGGGACGATACCAACGGGGCCATCGTGACCTTCACAGGCGTTGTGCGCGATCTGGCTTCGGGCGATCTGGATGTGATGGAGATCGAGCACTATCCCGGCATGACCGAACGCGCCCTAACCAAGATCGCGGAAGAGGCGCAGGAGCGATGGTCACTGGGCAACGTTCTGGTGATCCACCGCCATGGAAGGCTTGCGCCTGGTGACCGTATCATGATGGTCGCCACCGCCGCACCGCACCGCAACGATGCGTTTGAGGCGGCGGAATATCTGATGGATTACCTTAAGTCTCGCGCGCCATTCTGGAAGAAGGAAATCACCACGTCCGGAGCAGAATGGGTGGCTGCCAAGGACGAGGATGAAGACGCGCTGACCCGCTGGTAGGGTGCCTAGTCTGCGTTGTTGATCCGCCCGCGCATCTCTTCGGCTTCCTGCCGCGCCGCGCGCAGCCCTTCCATTGCGGCATTCAACTCGGCTTCGGTTTGAGTCAGCTGGTTGGTCAGCTCTGCCTCGCGCTGCTGAAGATATGTGATTGCCTGATCGCGTGTTTCTTCGGCCTCGTGCAGTTCCTGACTCATGCGGTCAAGATCGGCCACGTCGCTTTGGCGAACACGGGACAGCCGATGGGCCAGCCAGTTGGCGAACCAACCCATGCAGAAAGCTGCGAACAGGATGATGGCTGTGGCGATGATGAATTCTGTTCTGTTCAACTTACTGGTCCTCTGAGCCTGCATCCGGTGCGTCGGTTTCAGGTGTCTCGATTTCGGCCTCAGATTCGGCCTCGGCTTCCATCGCCTCAAGCCCGGTCAGGGTGTTGGCCACGGGTTCAGGACGGATCAGGCGAAACTCGATGCGGCGGTTCTCTTCGCGGCCTTCTTCGGTTTCGTTATCGGCGATAGGCTGCGTCTCGCCATACCCGACCGCAGAAAAGCTTGAGGTCGGCACGCGCCGTCCGCGCAATTCGTTCAGGATCGACTGCGCGCGCGACTGGCTGAGCTGCTGGTTCATCTCTTCACGGCCCTGACTGTCGGTATGGCCCTGAATCTCCAACCGGATGGGGCCACATTCACGCAGGATGTCCGCGATCTGGTTCAGGGCATCGCGCGAGTCTGCTGCGACGGTGGCTGATCCCGGTTCGAACGCAATTTTTCTGGCGGCCTGAACCTCGGCCAGCTGCTCTTCGCAGACCTCAGGGTCGGGCGGCGCGTCGGCGGGTGCGGGCGGCTCCTGATAGGTGATTGACAGGGTGTAATCCTGCGCCTCGCCCAGCTTGTCCGATAGCATGCCGGCGATCCGGGCCTTGGCGTCGGGATCATGGCTGATGCCCGACAGTGCGACATTGTCCGGCGTCACGGTCAGTGCGCCGTTGTGCAGCTGCGACAACGCCTCCAGCCCGGCCAGAACGCGCACGGGCCAATCCGCGGGTAGGTCCGGCGCGATCCGGGTGGCCGTGTGCACCTGCAACGATCCAAAGGCGGCGCGCGCAAAGCTGTCGGTCATTTTGTGCAGCGTCTCGTCACTCAGTCGACCACGCAGTTGCACCAAACCTTCAGGGCTGCGGGTTGCGACGAATTCAATCGGCCCTGTCGGGTCATCGGATTCGGGTTCCGGCAAAACGGCATGCAGGGCAAAAACCTCGGGCAGCGCGTTTTCAAGCTCTCCCACGATGCGGTCGAACTCCAAAGGGTTGGTCCCTTGTGCAGCAACCAAAGTGATATCGGCATCCGACAGCGTAACTGAACCCTGACCAAGTTCAGATAGCGCACGAATGCTGAGCTGCGCTGCATTCGCCCAACGCGGAGACGGTACGCCTAGCCCAATGGTGCAGGAATAGGGGCCGGTCAGTCCGGCCTCTTGTGCTGCGGCGACGATGATGTCGCGCGCAACTTCATCCTGGGCCGAGCACGCATCAAACTGCCCGCCATCCTCATCTATCAGATAGCGCAGCGTGAATGGTGTGATTACCGGGCGAGGTGCCGAAATTGAAAGGCCGATTCGCAGACCTGGTGGCGCGGCGCGGCTCAGGTCTTGTTCCAGCTGGTCTTTCTCTTGCTGGCTATCGGCAATGGCCGTGATACGCACCAACCCTGGGCTGGCAGATATCTTGGCCCGTGGCAAATCCGAGAGCGCTTCGATCGCATAGTCGATTGCCTGATCCCATCCGTCTGGCTTGGGATAGTCGGCACTTTCCATCAGGTCCGAGACTGACGCGTCCCGATCAAGGCGTTGCAGCCTGTCTACCAGATCGTCGCGATCCAGAGCCGCAGGTACTAGCCCGATAATCGAAATTCCACTGTCATTGCGCAAGATCTCGGTAGAAAAGCGGGGCGGTGTCAGATCGGCGGTGGGAGCAACCTCCATCTCGTCAATGACGCGCGAGGTGTCGACCTCGGTGCCCGCAGCGATCAGGGCGTTGAATCGGGTCGCCTCAGTCGGGGCCGTGCCGGTCAGAACGACACGCAGGCCGTCGGATTCGACTTCGGCCCAATCATGCCCCTGCAAGTTCAAGGCCTTTCGCACGGCCAGTTCCGAGGCGTCTTCGATCTTGCTGACCGCAAATCCAGCGACCACCAGCGATAGCACGGCGGACACCGCGAAAATCAACGCAACAGCTAGGGCGTAAGGCAGACGCATGGGCGAAATCGAGACTCCTCGGGCGGTTGGTTCCGGGACTCATACAGAGCGCAGCACAGAGGTGCAATCAGAGGAAAAGGGCGACGCTGAGGAAGATCAGCGGAATCAAGCCGGTGTCACGGTTGGCCCGGAAAAGCTGCAGCAATTTGGCGTTGTCCTCCGTGTCCAGCCCCCGCAATTGCCAGGCCAGATGCCACCCCATCGCCCAAGGCCCGCCAAGGGCGACCGCCAAAGCAAGAACCGATGTCCCGGGCAAAGCCGCGTCGATAATTGCAAAGGCCATTAGACTGACGGTTCCAATCAGAAAATACTTGAGCCAACGGGCGGTATCGGTGCCAAACAGGCGCGCGGTGGACTTGATGCCGATCAGCTCGTCATCCTCGGCATCCTGATGGGCGTAGATCGTGTCGTAGAACAAAGTCCAGGCGATTCCTGACAGATAAAGCATGATCGCAGGCCAGCCCACGGTGCCGGTATGTGCAGCCCAGGCCAGCAATGCGCCCCAGTTGAAGGCCAGCCCCAGAAAAATCTGCGGCCACCAGGTGAAGCGTTTTGCATAGGGATAGATGGTAACAGGCAGCAAAGACAAAACTCCCATCGCAATCGCGGCCCGGTTGAAGGTCAGAAGGATGGCCAGGGCCAACAGACATTGCAGCACCATCCAGAACGCAGCCTGACGGACACTCACCTGTCCTGAGGGAATCGGGCGCGACCTTGTACGCTCGACCTTCCCGTCAAACTCTCGATCGGTGATGTCATTCCACGTACAGCCCGCGCCACGCATCAAAAACGCACCAATGGCACAACCAACTGCGATCCAAAGATCCTCCCATCGTGGTGCGCCGTCGCTCAGGATGGCCAAGGCCAGACCCCACCAGCAGGGAATCAGCAGCAGCCATGTGCCGATGGGTCGGTCTGCACGGCTGAGCCGCAGGTAAGGGCGGGCAAAGGCGGGGGCGTGGGTGTCGACCCAATTGCCGGTTACGGCATCGGCGACCTGACCGTCTGGTGTTGGGGCATTGCCTTGCATATGTAGGGTCTCATGAATGCGAAGATCAGACTGTATGTAGAGCACCCTTTGGGTCCGGGGCAATCGGTTCCTTTGACGCGTGAGCAGGCGCATTATCTGTTCGGTGTCATGCGCCTGTCGGTTGGGGGCCGGGTCGCCCTGTTCAATGGCAGCGATGGCGAGTGGCAGGCAGAGGTAGCAGAAGCAAGTAAACGAGGCGGAATTCTGTCGTGCGTGGAGCAATCGAAACCTCTGCAATTACCGCCCGATCTGTGGCTTCTCTTTGCACCGATCAAGAAGGCGCGGACCGATTTCATCGTTGAAAAAGCAGCTGAAATGGGGGCCGCGCGGATCATACCGGTGCAGACCGAATTCACCAACTCCGAGCGCATTCGGCAGGATCGCTTGCAGGCCCACGCAATTGAGGCGGCCGAACAATGTGGCGGCACTTTTGTGCCTGAGGTCGCTGACCTCCAGCGATTGGATCGTATCCTGGGCGCGTGGCCCGATGATCGCCAATTGATGTTCTGTGACGAGGCAGAAGCCGGCTCGGCTCTGCGCTTGGCAGAGAATGAGAAAGGTAAGCCGTGGGCGATCCTGATCGGCCCCGAGGGCGGGTTTTCCGAGCCCGAACGCAAACGGTTGGCAGAGCTGCCATTTACCCATGTGGTCAGCCTCGGCCCACGCATCCTGCGCGCCGATACAGCAGCCGTTGCGGCGATGACAATGTGGCAGCAATCGTTGGGAGATTGGACGTGACGTGGCAATTGGCGCAGGAAACGGACCTGTCCAGGATCGACTCGTTTTTGTCCCAACATATCCAAACATCGATGTTCCCTTTGGCCAATCTACGGGATTTTGGCCTGTGCGGTACGCATCCCCGGTCGTTGAATGCATGGACGCTTGGCAGCCCGTTGCGTGCGGTCTTTGCCATAACAAATGAAGGCATGATCCTGCTGCAATGTCCCGACTGTTCGGATACCGAACTTGCCGCAGCGATTGACCTTATTCGAGGCCGGGCCCTGTTCGGCATCGCGGCTGAGGCAACGCAGGCTCGTCGGATAATCCGGTTGGCAGGTTGGGAAGGGCGACCCGCGACCCTGAACAGCGATGAGCCGGGGTTTTCCCTGGCGCTGGATCGACTTCAAATACCGGATTTCAGTGGGGCAGATCTCATGCCGCTTACTGATGTAGACCGTTCGGTCCTTGAAGACTGGCGAGAAAGCTACCTCATCGAAGCCATGGATTTTGATCCTTTGCGCGCACAGACGCAGGCTGGGAAGGACATCAAGACCTATATCGAGCGGGATTCGCATCGAGTTTTGCTACATAACGGCCTACCGGTCAGCATGACCGGCTTCAACGCTCGCTTGCCTGAAGTGGTGCAGATCGGCGGTGTCTACACACCACCCAATTTACGAGGGCGGGGCTATGCGCGTTTGGCTGTTGCCCTGCATCTGGTTGAGGCGCGCGACGCGGGAGTTTCCAGAGCTGTCCTCTTTGCGGCTTCCGATGCGGCCGCGCGTGCCTATATATCCATTGGGTTCCAGCCTGCAGGTCAATACTCGCTGATCCTGTTCAAAAACCCGGAGGACGTGGCATGAGTTTCTTTCGACCCGAAGCCAAACTGGCCCTGTGGCGCTGGCGCGAAGTGCTGGTTGCAGGGTTTGTTCTGATCCTCGGCCTCAGCTGGATCAGCGGCCCCGGCGGATTGCTGGCGTGGTTGGGGTGGCTGCTGATCGTCGTCTCGATGGCACTGGCGGTGATCGGAGTGCAACGCGCGCGCTTTCGCAATGGTGCGGGAGGACCGGGTGTGGTGACTATTGATGAAGGCCAGATCACCTATCTGGGCCCGCTCGACGGCGGCATCGTTGCAGCCCGCGAAATCGAGCGGTTGGCGTTGGATCCGACCTCGCAACCTGCGCATTGGGTTTTGGATCAGCCGGGGCAACCGACCCTTCACATTCCGGTGAACGCCGAAGGGGCCGAAGCGCTGTTTGATGTGTTCTCAGCACTTCCGGGGCTTAAAACCGAGCAAATGCTGTCGGAACTCAACGGTCGTGCGGCACATCCGGTGGTGATCTGGGAACGCACGCCGTCACGGCCTGCGCACCTTAGGCTGCATTGACACTGGCGCGGTTTGCGCTCAGGACTGACCGCCAAGATAGACACATCAGGATCGGAGCACGGGTCACATGTCCATCCCCCAGTCCGGCGGCGGACCGATCGAACGCCATGAGCAACTGGCCGAATATCTGGAATCGGGCTGCAAGCCCAAGGAAGATTGGCGCATCGGAACCGAGCACGAAAAGTTCGGCTATTGCAAAGACACTCTGAAACCACTGCCGTTTGAAGGCAAACGGTCGATTGTGGCCGTGCTGGAAGGTCTGCGAGACCGCCATGGCTGGGCTGAAGTGCGTGAAGCTGGACATTTAATCGGGCTTGAGAAGGACGGCGCGAACGTCAGCCTGGAACCAGGCGGTGCGTTGGAACTGTCCGGCGCTCCGCTCGAGACAATTCATGAAACGTGTGATGAGGTGAACACTCACCTGCGTGAAGTGAAGGATATCGCCGATGAGATCGGTGTAGGCTTTATTGGTCTGGGCGCAGCCCCGATCTGGACCCATGAAGAGATGCCGTTGATGCCCAAAGGCCGTTACCGGCTGATGAACGATTATATGGAGAAAGTCGGCACCATGGGCCGTGCCATGATGCGGCGCACCTGCACGGTTCAGGTCAATATCGACTTCGGGTCCGAGGCCGACATGGTGCAGAAGCTGCGCGTCGCGCTGGCCCTTCAGCCGGTCGCGACGGCGCTGTTTGCGAACTCTCCGTTTTTCGAGGGCAAGGTGAACGGCCAGAAAAGCTGGCGCAGTTATATCTGGCGGCATCTGGACGATGCACGGACGGGCATGCTGCCCTTTGTATTCGAAGAAGGCTTCGGGTTCGAACGCTATGTACAATATGCGCTCGATGTACCGATGTATTTCGTCTATCGCGACGGCCAGTATATCAACGCGCTGGGCATGTCGTTCCGCGACTTCCTGCAGGGCAAACTGCCTGCACTGCCCGGCGAGACGCCGACTCTGTCCGATTGGGCCGATCACCTGACCACGGCATTCCCCGAAGCGCGGATCAAGAAGTTCATGGAGATGCGCGGTGCCGATGGTGGCCCATGGCGTCGCCTATGCGCTCTGCCTGCATTCTGGGTTGGTCTGACCTATGACCAAACTGCGCTGGATGCCGCTTGGGATCTGGTCAAAGGCTGGGATGCCGAGACGCGCGAAGCGCTGCGGGTTGAGGCTGCCAAGGATGGTCTGCAAGCACAGGTTGGCAACATCAACATGCATGATCTGGCGCGCGAAGTGGTCTCGATTGCCGAGGCTGGTCTGGCGTCGCGCGCCCGCCCCGGCGCAGGTGGTCTGGTGCAGGACGAGACGCATTTCCTGAACGCGCTAAAGGACAGCATCGATACGGGCAAGGTTCCCGCTGATGAGTTGCTGGATCACTACAATGGCGACTGGAATGGCGACCTGACCCGGATTTATCCCGAATACAGCTATTGATCCCCACCGTCCCGCTTGCATTCGCGGGGCGGGGCCGATAGCAGGTTGGCGACCAAATTCAGAGGGCGTCATGGACGATCTTAAGGCAAAATATCTGGGCCAAATCGCCGAAGCTGGCGATGAAAACGCGCTTGAGGCGATCCGCGTCGCTGCCGTGGGCAAAAAAGGCGAGGTCGCGCTGAAGATGCGCGAGTTGGGCAAGATGACCCCCGAAGAGCGTCAGGTCGCAGGCCCCGCGCTTAATGCCTTGAAGGATGAGATCAACTCGGCCCTGTCGGCCAAGAAAGCAGCGCTTGCTGATGCGGCGCTGGATGAGCGTCTGCGCACTGAATGGTTGGACGTCACCCTGCCGACCCGCGCCCGCCGTCAGGGTTCGATCCACCCGGTCAGCCAGGCGACTGAGGAACTAACCGCGATCTTTGCCGAACTGGGTTTCTCGGTGGCCGAAGGGCCGCGGATCGAAACCGACTGGCATAACTTTGACGCCCTGAACATCCCCGGCCACCACCCCGCGCGGGCCGAGATGGACACGTTCTACATGCACCGCGCCGAGGGCGACAATCGCCCGCCGCACGTGCTGCGCACCCATACTTCCCCAGTGCAGATCCGCTCGATGGAACTGCAGGGCGCGCCGATCCGCGTGATCTGCCCGGGCGGTGTCTACCGCGCCGACTATGACCAGACTCACACGCCGATGTTCCATCAGGTCGAGGGGCTGGCCATCGACAAGGATATCTCGATGGCGAACCTGAAATGGGTTCTGGAAGAGTTCGTGAAAGCGTTCTTTGAGGTCGACGATGTCGAGCTGCGCTTCCGTGCCTCGCACTTCCCATTCACCGAGCCATCGGCCGAGGTCGATATCCGCTGTTCCTGGGACAATGGTCAGCTGAAGATCGGCGAGGGCGACGACTGGATGGAGATTCTGGGTTCCGGCATGGTCCATCCCAAGGTGATCGCCGCCGGTGGCATCGACCCCGAGGTTTATCAGGGCTTTGCGTTCGGGATTGGGATCGACCGTCTGGCGATGCTGAAATATGGCATTCCTGATCTGCGGGCGTTCTTTGATAGCGACCTGCGCTGGCTGCGGCACTACGGCTTTGCAGCGCTGGATATGCCGAACCTGCATGGTGGTTTGTCGCGGTGACAATTTCAATTGGCGCTGTGTCTGGTGGTTGGTCTTGGCTGGAGATAGCGCAGATCACACCTCCACCGTTTGTAGCGCTTTTTAGTGCTATTTGCTTGTTTTTTGCTCAGCGGAGGTCTGATCGAGAGCAACACCTAAGGGAGAAGAGATCAGTCATTTATGCGGAGTATCTCTCCGTGCTTATGGACCGCAATGTGAGCAGAGCATCAGTTTCGGCTACAGATTTTTTTGAACAAGCAAACAGGATCACCAATCTACACAGTTTGATAGTAGTGGTGGCTCCAAAAGACGTTGTTCAGGCGTCCAAGAAAATGTTTGGAGCAGCCTTGGTTAGAGGCATGGAAAGAGCAAATGCTAAAGAGCCAGATATTGATGTAGATGCCGATAAAAGTGTTTTGGAGAACTATCTCGCCAATCATAGCGACCTGAAGAAACTTGGCGAAAGAGATCAGGAATTTCACGACGCATATCAGAAGCTGGTTACAACCATGCGGTCAGACTTGCTTTCCGGTACTAAAGTAGACAATTTCCTGGCTGACGAAGCGTTCGCTAACAAAGCTCTGAGCTAATTTAGCGTCTGAATTTAAGGCCAACTGGCCGCCGCGCGATCGCCAGACCGCCCGCACGGGCTGGCGATTTGTCTCCGTTAGCGCTCCGTTTGAACGTTTCGCGGATTTGGCTGGCATAAAGTACTCAACACAAACCTTTGATGGCCACCCCGGGGTCTGGCGATAGCGCGGCTTTGTGATTTGATCCGTTGTAGGGTGGGGTTTCACCCCGCCGTAGGGCGGTTGGTGGGGTGAAACCCCACCCTACACCAATAAGTTATGTGACAGCGCGGCAGACGTCGCTAGGCTCCGGCTTATGATCTATCGACTGCTTTTTCTTCTGCTGACCGCGACTCCGGCCTTTGCGATGGGGCCGTGGAAATCTGACTGCCACGGCGATACCGCCTGTGAGGTTGGCGACCGCTCGTATCATGTGCTGGAACCCGATGGTTGGGATGGCGTAACGCCTCTGCCTGTGCTGTTGCACTTCCACGGTTGGGCGCGGCAGGGCGATGTAGTGGTGAACCATGAACGCATCGCCGGAGCGACCAAGCTGCGCGATGTGCTGTTGGTGGCTCCGAATGGGCTGGGCAAAAGTTGGAACTTCTGGACTGCTGATACCGCAGACGTGCCGTTCGCAGATCGCGTGCTTGAGGACGTCGCCAAACGCTATCCCATTGATCCTGAGCGTATCTATGTCTCGGGCTATTCTTATGGCGGCGCAATGGCATGGCGCTATGTCTGCCAGTCGGGCAATGACATCGCCGCGCTGTTGGCGGTTGCGGGCTCGATCCGCCAGACCGAGGACTGCCCGGAAGCCCCGCGCGAGGTGCGCCATGTGCATGGGCTGGACGATACGGTGATGGATTTTCCCTTTGGCCCGGACGGCGATACGACCTATCCGGTGGCGCTGTGGAAGGCCAAGTTCAACTGCAACGGCGCGACCCCGCGCGGGGATTGGAGCGTGAAGCCGTTCCTGACGCTCAGCCGGGTAGAGTGGACCGATTGCGCGCAAGGGCAGGTGACACTGGACACCCATCCCGGCGGGCACTTTATTCCCCACGGCTGGATCGGCTGGCAGCTGGACGAGCTTTTGGGTCGCACCCCCACCTATCCGTGAGCCGCAGCGCTTGCACCTCGGCGCAATCTTTGCCATTGCCTGTGCCGACTGAATGTTTGCCGAAAAAGGCCCGCTGCAATGAAATTCACTCTGTCTTGGCTGAAAGACCACCTCGATACGGATGCGTCGGTTGATGAGATCGCCGAAGCGCTGACCGATCTCGGGCTTGAGGTCGAAGAGATCGTCAACCCGGCGGACCGTCTGGCGGGCTTTACGCTGGGCCATGTGAAACATGCCGAGAAGCACCCGGACGCCGATAAGCTGCGCGTTTGCACGGTTGAAACCGACGAGGGCGATCTGCAGATCATTTGCGGCGCGCCCAATGCGCGCGAAGGCATCACCGTGGTGGTTTGTAAACCGGGTATGTATATTCCCGGCCTGGATATCACCATCAGCGTCGGCAAGATCCGTGGCGTCGAGAGCTTTGGCATGATGGCATCCGAGCGCGAGCTTGAGCTGTCGGATGAACACGACGGGATTATCGAGCTGCCCTCGGGTGAGGTCGGTGATCGGTTTGTCGATTGGTTGGCTGAGAACGATCCGTCAAAAGTTGATCCGATGATCGAGATCGCGATCACGCCGAACCGCCCGGATGCGCTGGGTGTTGCGGGTATTGCGCGAGATCTGGCTGCACGTGGATTGGGCACGCTGAAGGTGCGTGACTATGTCCCCGTGCCGGGGGACTTTGAAAGCCCGATCAAAGTGTCGATTGATGAAGATACGCTGGATGGCGCGCCGCATTTCACCGGTCGGCTTATCAGGGGCGTCAAAAACGGCCCCAGCCCGCAATGGCTGCAGGACCAGTTGAAGGCGATTGGTCTGCGTCCGATCTCGGCCTTGGTGGATATCACCAACTATATGACCTTCGATCACAACCGCCCGCTGCACGTATTCGATGCCGACAAGGTGCAGGGTAACCTACGCGTTCACCGTGCCAAAGGTGGCGAGAAGCTGGTTGCACTGGATGAGAAAGAATACACACTACAGCCCGGCATGATGGTAATTTCGGACGACGAAGGCCCGGAATCTATCGCGGGCATCATGGGCGGCGAGGAAACCGGTTGTACCGAGGAGACCGTGAACGTTTTCCTTGAAAGTGCGTTCTGGGATCATGTGCAGATTGCCCTCACAGGTCGGGCGCTGAAGATAAACTCGGACGCGCGGTATCGATTCGAGCGCGGCGTCGACCCGGAATACACGCGCGAAGGGTTGGAGCATGCGACGCAGATGATCTTGGATATCTGCGGCGGTGAAGCCTCGAATGTGGTCGAGGCGGGCAAAGCGCCGAACCACGCGCGGGCCTACAAACTGGACGCGGCGCGCGTGCAGTCCCTAGTCGGGATGGAGATTCCGGAAAGCGAGCAGCGGCAGACATTGACCCGTTTGGGCTTTCGTCTGGATGGCGAGATGGCGCATGTGCCCAGCTGGCGACCCGATATCATGGGGGAGGCCGATCTGGTGGAAGAGGTTGCGCGGATCGCTTCTCTGACCAAGTTGCAGGGTATCCCGCTGCCGCGTACGACAGCAGGTATCCCCAAACCGGTCATGACACCCACGCAGCGCCGCCAGTCGATGGCGCGCCGGACCTGTGCAGCGCTGGGGTACAATGAATGTGTGTCTTATACCTTCATCGATCAGGCCTCGGCAGCCTTGTTCGGGGGCGGTGACGCAGCAACCATGTTGGAAAACCCGATCTCGTCCGAGATGAGCCATATGCGCCCTGATCTGCTGCCTGGTCTGCTGCAAGCGGCGGCGCGCAATCAGGCGCGGGGTTATGCCGATCTGGCCTTGTTCGAGGTCGGGCCGGTGTTCCACGATGGTGAGCCGGGGGATCAACAGACACAGATTACCGGCCTGTTGGTTGGGCGTAGCGGTCCCAAGGACGTACATGGTGCTTCCCGTCCCGTTGACCTGTTTGATGCCAAAGCCGACGCAGAGGCGGTGCTTGCCGCCATTGGTGCGCCTGCCAAGGTTCAGATCCTTCGTGGCGGCGATGCCTGGTGGCACCCGGGTCGGCACGGCAAGATTTGTCTGGGCCCCAAAAAGGTTCTGGGCGTTTTTGGTGAATTGCATCCGCGCGTGTTGCAGGCGTTGGATATCAAGGGTCCGGCAATGGCGTTCACCATCTGGCCGGATCAGGTGCCGATGCCACGTAAATCCGGTGCGACCCGTTCTGCCTTGGAATTGCGCGACCTGCAGGCGGTCGAGCGCGATTTCGCCTTTGTTGTAAATGCGGATATCGAAGCTCTGACGTTGGTCAATGCGGCTGCGGGTGCTGATAAGGCTCTGATCGAGGACGTGCGCGTCTTTGACGAATTCATTGGCGGTAGCGTCGGCGAGGGCAAGAAGTCTCTGGCCATTACCGTAAGGCTCCAGCCGTCGGACGCGACCCTGAAGGAAAAGGATATCGAGGCGGTCAGCACCAAGATTGTCGAAAAAGTGATGAAAGCCACTGGCGGCGTCTTGCGGGGATGAGTTGGTTTTCGCCTCCGGCGGGAGTATTTTTGAAATGATAAAGGGGCCATTGCGCCCCTTTTTCACGGGAGGAGAGAAAAATGCTGAAGGTCTATTTGTCCGGTGAGATTCACACGGATTGGCGCGAGCAGATCATTGCGGGCGCCGATGGGTTGGATGTTGAGTTCAGTAGCCCGGTCACCGATCACGGTGCTTCGGACGATTGCGGTGTCACGATCTTGGGGGCCGAGCCGAACAAGTACTGGCACGATCACAAGGGTGCCATGGTCAACGCGATCCGGACCCGCAAGGGCATATCAGACGCGGATGTTGTGGTTGTACGCTTTGGGGACAAATACAAGCAGTGGAACGCGGCATTTGACGCGGGCTATGCGGCAGCACTGGGCAAGTCGATCATTGTTCTGCACGGGGCTGATCATCAGCACGCGCTGAAAGAAGTAGATGCAGCAGCACTCGCCGTCGCTGAAGAACCCGCGCAAGTTGTTGAGATCTTGCGCTACGTTCTAACAGGCGCGCTGCCTGGGTAACCCGATGGCCCGTGGCGGCGGATTTGGATCCCGCCGCACAGGCCTTGTGTATCAATCCCGTGAGGGGATGTTCAGTCCTCTTTGCACTGCGGGTCGATCCAGGAACCTATCCAGATAGCGCGTAACGTTGCCATAGCTTTCCCAGCCTATGACATCCTTGACGCCGTAATAATCTAAACCGCGCAGCCACGGCGCGATTGCGATATCGGCGATCGAGAATTCTCCGGCGATCCAGTCTTCGCCGTCCAGTTGCCGGTCGAGAACGTTCAGCAGGCGTTTGGCCTCGGACACGTAGCGTTCGCGCGGGCGGGGGTCTTCGATTTCAGCCCCTGCGAATTTGTGGAAATACCCAAGCTGGCCAAACATTGGTCCGATACCGCCCATCTGGAACATAACCCATTGGGTGACCCGGTGCTTGTCGCCTTTGTTCTGACCCAGCAGCTTACCGCTCTTTTCAGCGAGGTACAGAAGGATTGCACCGCTTTCGAACAAAGCCAACGGAGCATCGTCGGGCCCGTTGGGATCAATGATCGCCGGGATCTTGTTGTTCGGGTTCAGCGAAAGAAACTCCGGGCTTTTGACATCTGCATCGGCCAGTGTGACACGATGTGCCTCATAAGGCAGGCCGGTTTCTTCCAGCATGATCGACGCCTTTACCCCGTTGGGTGTGGGGAAGGAATAAAGCTGAATCCGCTCGGGGAACTGTGGGGACCATTTATTCATGATCGGGAATTGGATTGTGTCCAGCATGATGGGCTCCTTTTATCGCGCCTGTCTCGGTCAATCTGGTAATTTGTGGCGCTTTTGTAAGGTCCAATTCTGTGCGTGATCGGTCAGTCGATGTTTGCTGGGGAACAGCAGGGGGGAAAACTCGGAAATCCCGCACCTAGACCTGCGCGCAAAATTAGCCCAGACTTTTCAGCGATCCCGCGCCAAAAGGCGCGGGTTTGCTGTTGGCGCAAAGGAGAAGCGTGTGGAAGATGTCGTAACACAGGTGGGCGCATTTGGTCCGCTGATCATGAGCGCGATCAAAGCGTTGATCGTTCTGGTATTGGGTTGGATCGTTGCCGGAGCCATTAGCGGTCTGGTGCGGCGGCGGATCAACGCCACGCCACATATCGACCCGACTTTGGGGAATTTCGTTGCGAGCCTCGTGAAATGGGTGCTGCTGGCGATTGTCTTTGTCGCCGTTCTGGGCATTTTCGGAATCGAGGCGACCAGCATCGTGGCCATACTGGGTGCCGCATCCCTGGCCATCGGTTTGGCGCTGCAGGGAACACTCAGCGATCTGGCCGCGGGCGTGATGCTGGTGGTGTTCCGGCCCTATAAGCTGGGCCAATATGTCGATATTGGTGGCACAGCGGGTACTGTGAAAGACCTGAACCTGTTCACGACCGAGCTGGTGACGCCGGACAACGTGCAGATCATCGTGCCAAACGGTCAGGCTTGGGGTTCGGTGATCACCAACTATTCCGCCCATGACACCCGCCGGGTCGATCTGGTGTTTGGCATCGACTACGGCGATAGCGCGGATGAGGCTATGAACATCATCCTGGATGTGGCCAAAGCTGACGATCGTATCATGGCTGATCCTGAGCCCTGGGTGCGGGTGACAAATCTTGGGGATAGTTCGGTTGATCTGACCGCGCGCCTGTGGTGCGCCGCGGCTGACTATTGGGATGTGAAGTTTGAACTTACCAAAGCGATCAAAGAAGCGTTTGACGCCAAAGGCGTATCCATCCCGTATCCGCATTCTGTGGAGATTCACAAAGAGGCGTAAGCCTCCCGCCCGTCGATCGGGCATTGAAATGCCATCCTCTGGTTGGGCCGGGCACCGCGCTAAGGCGCGGTGCTTTTTTGCGCGAACCTTGGTCCAGAAAAAACAGCGCCGCGCTATTGGCGCGGCACTGGGCCCAAGTCTGTAAAGCGTCCTTTGGAAAAGGACGCTTTCAGAGGCGGGAGCGCTCTTAGTTCAACAGAGTTGTTGGATCGACAGAGTTGATGTTAAGGGCGGTGCCCACCGCTTCGTAAGTCAGCTTGCCGGCGTGGACGTTCAAACCTGCCAGCAGGTGTGCGTCGTCCTTACAGGCCTTCTTCCAGCCCTTGCTTGCCAGCGAAAGCATGAACGGCATGGTTGCGTTGCCCAGTGCGATGGTCGAAGTCCGGGCAACCGCACCGGGCATGTTGGCGACGCAGTAGTGCATGATGCCGTCAACTTCGTAAACCGGATCGGCGTGGGTGGTGGCTTTCGAGGTTTCAAAACAGCCGCCCTGATCGATCGCAACGTCTACCAGAGCCGCGCCGGGCTTCATGGTCGACAGCTGTTCGCGCGAGATCAGTTTGGGAGCAGCTGCGCCCGGGATCAGAACCGCACCGATGACCAGGTCGGCATCCTGGATCAGCTCGGCTGTCGCACCAGCGGTTGAATACTGGTTCTTGAAGGTTCCGCCGAACACATCGTCCAGATAGCGGAGACGCGGCAACGAACGGTCCAGTACGGTCACATCCGCACCCATGCCTGCGGCAATCTTCGCTGCGTGGGTGCCTACGACGCCTCCGCCGATGACGATCACTTTGGCTGGGCCTACACCCGGAACACCACCCATCAGAACGCCGCGGCCACCGTTGGCCTTTTGCAGAGTCCAGGATCCAACTTGTGGAGCCAAGCGACCGGCAACCTCGGACATCGGCGCCAGCAGCGGCAGGCCGCCATTGGAGTCAGTCACGGTCTCATAGGCAATCGCGGTGCAGCCGGATTCCAGCAGATCGTGGGTCTGGTCTGGATCGGGTGCCAGGTGCAGATAGGTGAACAGCAACTGACCTTCGCGCAGCATTTTGCGCTCGACCGCCTGAGGCTCCTTGACCTTGACGATCATATCAGCCGTGGCGAACACTTCTTCTGCAGTGTCGACGATGCGGGCACCTGCCGCTACATAAGCATCGTTATCAAAGCCCGAGCCCATCCCGGCACCGGTTTCGATAATGACTTCGTGACCGCGGGCCACAGCTTCGCCAGCAGCGTTCGGGGTCATCCCGACGCGGAATTCCTGAGGTTTGATTTCCTTGGGGCAGCCGATTTTCATGTGAGACTCCATTCATAAACTGCCTAAATTATGGGCATAAATTGGCGCAATTTTTGTGAAACCCCACTTGCTAAACACACAATCTGCGGGAAAATATTCGAGGTATAGGCAACTTGACGCAATGGATGTGCGCAAATGACGATTGACGCAACAGATCGGAAGATTCTGGCAGCCCTGCAGCGCAAAGGGCGGATGTCAAATTCGGAATTGTCCGAACAGGCGAATCTATCCCCTTCGGCCTGCCACCGGCGCGTGCAGCGACTTGAGGCTGAGGGTTATATCAAGGACTACGTCGCCCTGTTGGATGCACGGAAGTTGAACGTTCCAACCACTGTGTTTGTCGAGATCACGTTGCAGGGTCAGGCGGAAGAAGTGCTGGAGGCGTTTGAAAAAGCCGTAGCACGGATTCCGGATGTGCTGGAATGCCATTTGATGGCGGGCACGGCGGACTACATTCTAAAGGTCGTCGCAGAAAATACCGAGGATTTTGCTCGCATTCATCGGCAATACCTGTCGCGCTTGCCTGGGGTGGCGCAGATGCAAAGCTCATTTGCTTTGCGCACGGTGTTCAAAACCACGGCCTTGCCTGTCTGAAACCAACTATTGGGGTTAGCCTTGCGTCAATTCTGCCGCTTGTATCTGTCGTGCGGTCGGGCCAAAATCCATGTTTCCGACCTTATGTACGACCTCGGCACTTTGCGCTGACACTCCGTGGTTACACTGGCCGTGTACGGTCCGAACCCGATGAACGATAAGGAGCAGACCTTGGCTTACGAAAACAACAGCACGCCGAAAGATTGGCTGGAAGCTGAACTGGAAGACACGCTGGACGAAGATTTCGAGATCGAATTCAGCGAACCCATGCTTTCGATGGAAGTGCGCAAGATTTACAAGGACCAGCATCCTGACATGCTGGATCGCAAGGTCTATTTTCGCAACCTTTTGCGGCTGCAGGCTGAACTTATCAAAGTTCAGGATTGGGTGGTCCATACAGGGGCCAAGGTCTGTATTCTGTTTGAAGGGCGCGACAGCGCCGGGAAAGGGGGCGTGATCAAGCGGATCACGCAGCGTTTGAACCCTCGTGTAGCGCGTGTGGTCGCCTTGCCTGCACCCAGCCGACGCGAACAAAGCCAGTGGTATTTTCAGCGCTACGTGCCCCATTTGCCTGCGGCCGGTGAGATCGTGTTCTTCGATCGGTCCTGGTACAACCGCGCTGGTGTTGAACGCGTGATGGGATTTGCCAACGAGGATCAGGTCGAACAGTTCTTTCAGGACGTTCCTGAATTCGAACGGATGCTGGTGCGGTCGGGGATTATCCTGCTGAAATACTGGTTCTCGATTACAGACGAAGAACAGCAATTGCGATTCCTGATGCGTATTCACGATCCGATGAAGCAGTGGAAACTGTCACCGATGGATCTGGAATCCCGCATCCGGTGGGAGGCATACACCAAGGCCAAAGAGGATATGTTCTTTCGCACCAACATATCCGAGGCGCCTTGGTATATTGTTGAAGGCAACGACAAGAAACGCGAACGGCTCAATTGTATCGAGCACCTGCTGACCAAGATCCCCTATGAGGATGTGCCGCAGGAAAAGGTCAATCTGCCGGATCGGCGCTATAACCCCGAATACGAACGGCGCATTTTGCCGGATGAGCTACACGTGCCTAAGATATATTGATTTGGCAGGAAAGTGGTGCGGGAAAAGGATCCCCGCACCTGAACGGTTTGATTAACCCCAATCAAATCCGCAGTTCGTTTCGAAAACAAACACGCCGCACATGTCGTCATTCATGTCTTCGACTGTGGCTTCAACGGTTTCGATCATGTCGTCAGCGAAGTCGGTGTCGAACACCAGATCGAAATCATCCATCTCCGGGGTCGTGTCAGCCTGCTGCACCGGAGACCATTCGAACTGGTCAAATTGGGCTTGCAGCGCATTAACAAACGCTTCGATCCCGGCAAGGAAGGCCTGAACGTCAAAGCAGTCCGCGCCCGGTGCACCATTGTCAACGACAACTTCAGGTGTTTCTGGCTCGGGTTCTTCGACCTCGGTGACGTCGGTCTCCGGAGTTTCGGGTTCCTCGACCTCGACGACTTCAGTATCCGGCACATCGGGTTCCGGGTCTTCAACTTCAGTCACATCGGTATCAGGCGTTTCCGGCTCTTCAGTTTCGGTCACGTCTGTTTCCGGAGTCTCCTCAACCGGGTCCTCGGTCTCGGTAACCTCAGTTTCTGGCGTTTCGTCTGCCGGTTGCTCGGTTTCCGTCACATCGGTGTCGGGTGTTTCGTCCGATGGTTCTTCGGTTTCGGTGACGTCTTCCTCCGGGGTCTCCTCTGCCGGTTCTTCGGCATCGGGAACTTCCGCTACCGGTGTTTCGTCAACTGGTTCCTCAGTCTCGGTCACATCGGTTTCCGGCACTTCTGGTTCGGTCGGGGTGGTAACCTCTTCCTCCTCTGGCTCAACAACTTCTTCAACCGGAGGCGTCACCGGCGGGGTGGTGCCGCCGTTATCAAGATCGACATCGCCCTGAGTCGCCGCAAAGTTCTGCGTCACCATGACAGCGTCGTACCCCTGCATGTCGCCTTCTTCGATCCCGATGCCGATATATTTGAAATCGGGGTTCAGAATGTTGGCGCGGTGACCGGGGCTATTCATCAGGTTCTGGTGCAACTGGGCGACATCATCGCTGATACCGGGTGCGCCACGCTCGGATTGCCAGGCGATGTTTTCTCCGGTGCGCCAGCTCCCGGACAGGTCGAACCCTGCGGCTTGCATCCGTTGGGTCGCGGATGAACCACCCTGACCGGTGTGGCTGAACCGGTCGGTGTCCAGCATCCAGCTGCTGTGGTCCTCGGAAGATTCGTTCAGGTTGCGTTCAAGTTCCAGGGGATCAAGACCGCGGGATGTGCGCTCTTGGTTGATCAGCGCGAGCATTTCGCGCTCGACCGTACTTGCTGTCGACATCAGTGCCTCCGTTTTTGGTTATGTCTGAGTGGACGGCCTCACTTACAGACGATCAAAGAACGCTGAATAGGGCGGGTACGGCGATGGGCGTTTTTCGGCGGCAGAATGCAACCGAACGGCGATTCGCTGCGCTGTAAAATGCCGACTGCGGCGATTGCATCAAAATCGGCAGGTTGCCGCGAGGGTAAAGCCGGGAATTGGCGGGATCATCCGCCCTAAAAACGACAAACCCCCGGGCAGGGCCTCGGGGGTCGTCAAATAGTGTCATCCAAAGCTGGACGAGTCGCAGGAAGCTCTTAGAGCAAACCTTCGCGCTGTGCTTTCTTGCGTGCCAGTTTACGGGCACGGCGGATCGCTTCAGCTTTCTCGCGCGCTTTTTTCTCGGACGGTTTCTCGAAATGTTGCTTCAGCTTCATTTCACGGAACACGCCTTCGCGCTGCAGCTTTTTCTTCAGGGCACGAAGCGCCTGATCGACGTTATTGTCGCGAACACTAACCTGCATGTGGTTGTCACCACCTTTCTAGATAGAGTTGCAAGGATTTGCAGGAAGTGGCCGTATAGCAAAGCACGCCTAACTTGTCTAGTACTGGACCCGCAGCCTCGGAGACCCGACATGACAGCAACCTATGAAGACACCAAAGAGCAGCTTCTCGATGCGATTCTGAACCATGTGCCGTTCGACGGCTGGTCGGAAACCAGCTTTCGTGCGGCCATCAGCGATTGCGATCTGGAGCCCGCGCTTGCCCGAGCGATCTGTCCGCGTGGTGCCGTCGATCTGGCACTGGCCTTTCATACGCGCGGGGATGCCGCGATGTTGGAGCGGTTGAAATCCGAAGACCTGAGCGGTCTGAAATTCCGTGAAAAGATCGCCGCTGCCGTCCGTTTCCGCCTGCAGGCGGTCGAAGACAAAGAAGCAGTGCGCCGAGGTATGACTTTGTTCGCGTTGCCGATCCATGCCGCGGATGGGGCCAAGGCGGTCTGGGGCACCTGTGACCAGATCTGGACAGCACTTGGCGATACTTCGGACGACGTGAACTGGTACACCAAACGTGCCACTCTGTCGGGCGTCTATTCTTCGACACTGTTGTATTGGCTGGGTGATGACAGCCCGGATTATCAGGCGACATGGGAATTCCTGGATCGGCGGATCGAGGGCGTAATGCAGTTTGAAAAGTTCAAGTCGCAGGTGAATGGCAACCCGCTGCTGAAACCGTTTTTGGCCGTCCCCAACTGGCTTGCGGGTCAGGTGAAGGCTCCGACGAAGTTGCCCGACAACCTGCCCGGTTCGCTGTCATCGGGAAAATAGTCGCAGCGTTTCCACTTGCCGCTGGGCCTCTGCGTTTTCGCCTGCTAGGCATTGGGCAAAGGAGATATGCCCATGACCCAGACAATGCGCGCTGTCGAGATCACTGAAGCTGGTGGCCCGGACGTTCTGCAACTGACGGAACGCCCGATGCCGGAACCGGCAGAGGGTCAAGTGGTTCTGAAAGTCGCGTACGCCGGGGTGAACCGCCCTGATGCGCTGCAGCGGGCAGGGGCGTATGATCCACCTCCCGGTGCAAGCGATTTGCCGGGGCTGGAAGCGTCAGGAGAGGTCGTCGCCATCGGCTCGGGTGTCGAAGGTCTGGTCGTTGGCGATCGGGTTTGCGCCCTGTTGCCCGGCGGCGGTTATGCTGAATATGTCGCAACGCCCGCCGCTCATTGCCTGCCTGTGCCTGCGGGTATGGGTTTGAAAGAAGCTGCCTGCCTGCCCGAAACCTTCTTTACTGTTTGGTCCAATGTCTTCACCCGTGGCGGCTTGAAGCCGGGGGAGCGGTTTCTGGTCCATGGCGGTTCCAGCGGGATCGGCACGACGGCTATTCAGCTGGCCAATGCGTTTGGCGCCCGCGTCTTTGCAACCGCCGGGTCGGCTGAGAAATGTGAGGCTTGTATCAAGCTAGGTGCCGAAAAGGCGATCAACTATCGCGACGAAGATTTCGTGGCTGCGATGCGCGCCGAGGGCGGGGCGAACCTGATTCTGGACATGGTCGGTGGTGATTATATCCCGCGCAACATCAAGGCTTTGGCGGAAGACGGGCGGCTGGTTCAGATCGCTTTCCTGCAAGGTCCGGTGGTCGAACTGAACTTTGCGCTGATGATGGTGAAACGCCTCACCCTGACGGGCAGCACCTTGCGCCCACAAAGCGATTTGGCCAAGGCGCGAATCGCGCAAGACTTGCGTGAAGCCGTGTGGCCATTGCTTGAGGCCGGGAAGGTCGCACCGGTGATGGATTCAGAATTCGATCTTTCTGATGCCGCCGCTGCACATACGCGGATGGAAGCATCGGGCCATATTGGCAAGATCGTTCTGAAGGTCTCTGGTTAAGCTGCTGCCATGTAGTCAGGCGACCGCCCGGCGATACAGGTGCCATGTGGCGTGGCCTAGAACGGGCATGACGACGATCAGCCCCAGCAACATCGGGATCGCGCCCAGTACCAACATCGCGGCCACAATGGCCCCCCAGGTCAAGATCACACCCGGGTTCTGACGCAAGACCCGTACCGAGGTTACGACGGCCACGGGAACGCCCACTTTGCGATCCAGCAACAGCGGAAAGCTGACCACGCTTAGCGCCAATGCGACCAGTGCAAACAGGAAACCGGTGACGGTGCCGATGATGATCATGCTCCAGCCTGCTCCGGTGGTGAACACTTCTGTCACGAATGCCATGGCCGAGGCCGGAGGTTCTGGCCCTAGGGTTTGCGCGTAGATGCCTTGCGCGACCATCAGCCAGATCATCAATAGCATGACCAGATAGAAGCCCAGTGCCAGTATGGCTCCGAAGGAAGGCGAACGGAATACGCCGAACGCGTCCAGCCAATGAACGTCTCCGCCCTGTTCCCTCTTGCGACTGATCTCATAAAGCCCGACGGCGGCGACCGGCCCGATCAGCGCAAAGCCCATGACAAGCGGGGCCAGCAGGGGCACCATGTCTTTGTTGAGCCCAATACCGAACATCAGCAGACCTGCGATTGGATAGATCAGAACGACAAAGATCGCATCGGCCCGGGTTTCGAGAAAATCGTTATATCCAGCTTTCAGGCATTCGCGCAGATCCTGCAGGGTCAGCGTATGCACCGTCGGCAGAGCCTGAACATCCGCGCTGCCGATCTCGGTCACGGATTCAGTGACATGATCGCTGGTTGCCCGCAGATTTCGGGCGACCCAGGTGATAGGGTTACCGATTGTCTTGTCCATGTTCATCCCCTTTTCTGGCGTGGGTGCGCCGCGGGATGCATCCGGCGTGGCAATTCGCGTGACCGGATCAGCCGGCAACGTCTGCCCAATTACAACGTCTCGTTGCATTATAGCACATATTGCGAAATTTTGCCCGATCACCCTTGCAGAGCCGGAAGGATTGCTCTGCCGCACAGGCGTGTTAGCTTTGTTTCCACAGGCAAGGGAGGCATTCATGCAGCAGACAGCACGCACAGTCGTCATACACGAATCCGGCGGCCCCGAGGTTCTTCGGATTGAGGATCGCCCGCTTGGCGATCCCGGCCCGGGTGAGGTGCGCATTCGCCATCATGCCTGCGGATTGAATTTCATCGATGTGTACCAGCGTACCGGCCTTTATCCGCTGGAGTTGCCTCATGCGTTGGGAATGGAAGCGGCCGGAGTCGTTGAGGCGGTAGGCGAAGGCGTTACGCATCTTGCCCCCGGCCAACGCGCGGCCTATGCCGCAGGCCCATCAGGAGCTTATTCCGAAGCGCGCGTGATGCCTGCAGCGCAGGTTTGTCCGCTGCCCGAGAGTATCTCGTTCCGCACCGCAGCGGCCATGATGCTAAAGGGCATGACGGTTGAATACCTGTTTCACCGCACAACGCCGCTGCGGCGCGGAGATACCGTGTTGTTCCACGCGGCAGCCGGAGGTGTGGGACTGATCGCCTGCCAATGGGCGAAATCCGAAGGCATCAAACTGATCGGGACAGCGGGAACGGATGAGAAATGCAGCCTGGCGCAATTCAATGGCGCGTCACATTGCATCAACTACCGGACCGAGAATTTTGTCGAGCGTGTGGCCGAGATCACCGGAGGCAAAGGGGTTGATGTGGTGATGGACTCCATCGGTGCGGACACGTTTGAGGGATCGCTGGATTGCCTGAAACCCTTGGGCATGATGATTTCATTCGGAAACGCTTCGGGGCCAGTGCCGCCTGTCGATCTGGGAATGCTTGCGCAGCGGGGATCTCTGAAGGTGACGCGGCCAACCTTGTTCACGCATATCTCGGATCACGCCACCTGTCAGGCGATGGCGCGACGCTTGTTTGGCAAAGTGGACGGGCGCGAGGTCAAGATCCATGTCGATCAGGAGTTTCCGTTGGATCAAGTTGCTGATGCGCATCGTGCTTTGGAAGCACGACAAACCACCGGCAGCACAGTCTTGGTGCCCTAGCGGCACGGGCCCGGCGCAAATAGCCGGGCCCTACTTTCTCATCAAAACCGATATGCGACGCGCAGTTGAACTGTAGTTGCGTCAACATCGACGCCCGATGAGTTGAAGTCGTCGAACTCATGATACAGAATCTCGCCTCCAACGCTGATATTGGGGGCTACGATCTGCTCATAGCCTGCGCCGATGAACCAGCCATCGTCACTGCCCAGATTATCGGTATCCGCATCGGCATAACCGGCGGTGCCATAAAGCAGGCCCTGCGGGTTCAACTTGTAGCCCGCGCGCGCTTTGAGCCGCCAGACATTCTCGACCGTGGCGGCGCCGGAAAGGTCTACGTCGCTCCAGTCATAGTCGAAGCCACCTCCGACGACCCAATCGCCCAGATCGTAATCATATCCAAGGATGATACCGCCGATCGCACCATCGCCGTCGACGCCTGCTACGTTTGTGTCGATGTCCGCATAACCAAACTGTGCACCGCCGTAGAATCCAGTCCAGTTGCCTGAGGATTGCGCCATGGCGGATCCCGCAGCCAATACGGCGACCGAGGTGATCAGTGCCAATCTTCCTGTCATCGTCTCATTCCTTTCGCTCGAAACCTGCTGCCAATCAAATCTAATGGCAGCGTTATGATTGAATCTACGTTCCGGCCCTTAGGCCGGATCAGTGATGTTTTGACTGTCCCGAACAAATTTATTCTGGCCGGTGCCCCGGCGTGGGCCCACTCAGGTTGGGCTCTTTTCTCATATGCTAGATAGGGTGAAACATGATGCCTTCAAACGAAGATCGGCGGCAGATACGATCTGCCGCCGATGCACAAAGGTCTTGTCAGCGAATTATTGCTGTAGTTCAGCCGGGTCTTTGTCGGCGATGTCTTCCCAGTTCGCGCTGGCTTTCTCAACAAAGCCCGGAATGTCGCCTTCCCAACGCTCCTGAATGTCTTGTGACAGGTTCAGATACAGCTTGTTGTCGACGATTTTCCAGTAGTTCGGGTCACCATCGAACTTGAAGCCCATTGCGGTGCCAAATGCGCAGTAGCCGCCGTAGGCAGGCAGATAGGCCTCTGGGTTCGCCTCAAAAGCGGCTTTGTTCTCTTCTGATGCAAAACGGTACAAGGCCTCGTTGTGCAGCGTGGTGATTTTGTAATCACCCTTGGTTGCTTCGCCAACGGTGAAATAGGCGACCGGGTCATAGCCCTGCATTGCCAATCCGGTCGAGCTTGCGTTGATTTCGACGCCAGCCGCCATTGCTGAGCTTGCGATCGCAACAGACAGCGCGACTCCGCTGATGATGGATTTGAACGTGTTCATGACTTCACCTTTCGTGAATAGGCTCGCTGAAGAGCACTGTAATTTTGCCCGGGCGAACCGGATTTGATTGTCGCGACGCCTGTAATTGGCCGTCACAAAATCCCAGTTGGGGAATGGCCCGATCACGTTCAAAGCAATCAATTGTGATTGTGCAATCACAAAGACCGGTTGTTCATTCCTGCACGTCAGGCACCAGCGCCAGGACAAAATCGACCACCTTTTCCGCAGGCATTTCGCAGGGGCGAAGCAATGCGCCGCTTTTCTGTGTGAGATAAAGGTTCAGGATGATGTAATCCGGCCCGCCCAATTGATGAGCCACCAGTTTGTGAGATTTCCCGCAGGCCATGATCTGATGCGATACCAAATATCGATGCGGCCCAACGGAACCGGTGAACGTGCCGACCGGCAGATCATGGAACGCTTTCAGAAACGCGCTGGGCGCTGTCACGATTTCCCGATTTTCGGTTCTGTCCCCGCCTTGATCCGCGCTAGGTTGGCGCTGTGCCGCCAGTAGAGCAGCAAGGTCAGAGCAATTCCAAGAACGAAGGTACTGCCATCTGTCAGCACCATGATCCAGGTGGTGGATAGGGCGGCGGCGGCCAGCGCACCAACGGATGAAATACGCCAGATCAGCGCCGCGACCAGCCATGTCGAACAGCAGGCGACACCCACGCGCCAGTCAAGTGCCAGCCAAAGGCCCAGAAAAGTCGCAACGCCTTTGCCGCCTTTGAAGCCCAGCCAGACCGGAAAGCAATGCCCGAGGAACGCGGCCAATGCGGCGATCTGCGCGGCATCTTCACCAGCCAAAGCGCGTGCCAGCAGAACAGCAACGGCACCCTTGGCTGCATCAAACAGCAATGTCAGCGCTGCCGCTGCCTTATTGCCGGTTCGCAGGACGTTGGTTGCGCCGATATTGCCCGACCCGATTTGCCGCAGATTTCCCAGACCCATCACGCGCGCGACGATCATGCCAAAGGGTATGGAGCCTAGCAGGTATCCCAACGCGGCCCACAGGATGAGCTGAGTCATTGTGCTGTCGATCAGGGGCATCAGGCTCTCCGGTACACTTCTTGTCCAGCGACAAAGGTTGCGGTGACCTTACCCTGCATCCGCTGACCGTCAAACGGTGTGTTCTGCGATTTCGATTTCAGCGTAAATCGGTCCAGAACAAAGGGAACATCCGGGTCGAACTGCACCAGATCGGCAGGCGCGCCTTGGGACAGGCGACCACTCTCCAAGCTCAGCCGTTTGGCCGGGTTCAGGGCCATGGCGCGGAACAGGGTCGGCAAGTCCAGCTGTTCAGAATGGTATAGGCGCAGTGCCGCAGGCAGCAGCGTTTCCAGCGCCACCGCGCCCGAGGCCGCCTCTTCAAACGGCAGACGCTTGCTTTCCTCATCCTGCGGCGTGTGCATGGAACTGATCGTGTCTATCAGACCGGTTCGCACTGCTTCGATCACGGCTTGCCGGTCATCTTCGGATCGCAGCGGGGGCTTTATCTTGAAGAAGGTGCGATAATCGGACACGTCCAATTCGTTCAACGTCAGATGGTGGATTGACGTGCCTGCTGTGATGTCCAGCCCGTTGCGCTTGGCGCGCTCCAGTGCAGGCAGGGCGCGGGCGGTGGTGATCTGATCGGCGTGATAGGCGGCCCCGGTCATTTCAAGCAGGGCGATGTCGCGGTCCAGCCCCATACGCTCGGCCATAGGCGATACGGCAGGCAAGCCTCGCAGTGCGGCGAATTTGCCGCTGGTGGCCGCGGCACCGCTGCTCAGGCCCGGCTCCTGCGGGTGGGCAATCACAAGCGCGCCACAGGATTTGGCGTAGGTCAGCGCGCGTGAGAACACCTTGGTATTGGTGATGACATGATCGCAATCGGTGAAGGCCACAGCTCCCGCATCTTGCAGGAACCCGATCTCGGTCATCTCACGCCCTTCGCGTTCTTTGGTCAGGGCGGCCATTGGCAAAACGTTGACCGGAGCGTCCGCTTGCGCGCGGCGGGTGGCGAACTCCAGCGTCTCGGGTGTGTCGACGGCAGGCAGAGTATCGGGACGGGTGACGATGGTTGTCACACCACCTGCAGCCGCGGCCAGACCTGCGGATTTATAGCTTTCTTTGTGCCGCTCACCGGGCTCACAGACCTTGACGCCAATGTCGACAATGCCGGGGGCGAGGCACTGCCCACCGCAATCGACCAACTGCGTGTCAGCGTCTGGGGCCGTGCCTTCACCAAGCGCTGCGATCCGACCATCGGCAATCTGCAGCCAGCCGATGCTATCCGTGCCAGCTTCGGGGTCGATCAGGCGAGCGTTAGTAAAAATCAGATTGCTCATGCCATGGCCCTTTCGATTGCAGCTTTGGTGGCGGCGGGGTCCGCCTGATATTTGATCAGGTGCTTGTCGCCGCCTTTTGTGACGATCTGGACAAAGCTGCCAATGGTATTGACCGCCTGAATTTTGTTCAGCGCCACCTTACGCGGACCAGGACCGGTGAGAGTGGTGCCCGTCATTTCCCACTTGGCGACCAGTTCTTCCGAAGCCAAATACCAAGCGCGGATGGTGATGGCGGCCAACCCTGCGGGCGCGCCGGTCCAGACGTAAGGGTTGCCTATCAACCAAAGCAAGACCATCGCAGCCGCCATTGCAAACGCGGCGAGCCATGCGTTGGTGCGGATATAAGCGCCCTTGTCTGGCGTGAATGTTACAGGATCAGCCACAAGGCACCTCCGACGGCGATCAGAATCAGCAAGGCAATGACGGCTGAACCGATGCGGCTTGGTTTATTATCCACTGGCGGGCTTTGCGCGGCCGAGAACGGTTTTGCGCTTTCGGTCTCAATCGTGCCGCCGGACCAGTTGGTAGCCTCTTCGGTGAACAGGCCAATCAGATGCAGGCGGGGATCGAGGGAAAGGGTTGCAGATCGACCACCCAGCGCCGCACTGCGCAGGACCATGACCCAGCCTTCGATGGCCTCCAATTTCGTGCTGTCCAACTGGTCTTCCGAGACACCGCAGCCTTCGCTGAGATAGCCATAAAGCCCGAGATCTTCGAGGTCGGATACCGGAAAAATGTCGATCTGTTCGGGGTCCAGCCCCTCGACACCCAACACCTGATCAACAGCACCCGGTTCGCGCAGGAATTTCGCCTCTTCCGGGCGCATGTCCAGCGAGAACAGGCGGATCACACCGCGCTCATGGGGGGCGATGATCAGATCGTTCATGCGGCTTCTCGCACGTTGCGCGCCAGCAGGTCCATGGCGGCCATGCGGACGGCAACGCCCATCTCGACCTGTTCCTGAATGACGGATCGGTTGATGTCATCGGCCAGAGTGCCGTCGATCTCGACCCCGCGGTTCATCGGGCCGGGGTGCATCACGATGGCGTCCGGCTTGGCCAGCGCCAGTTTTTCGGCGTTCAGACCGTAGCGGTGATAGTATTCGCGTTCCGAGGGGATAAAGCCGCCGTCCATCCGTTCCTTCTGAAGACGCAGCATCATCACAACGTCGACGTCTTTCAGACCCTCATTTATATCATCATAAATCTCGGCCCCGAATTCCGCGAATTGCGACGGCACCAGCGTCGGCGGGCCGATCAGTCGGATGCGGTTTTCCATCTTGCCCAGCAGGATCAGGTTCGAACGCGCCACACGCGAATGCGCCACGTCTCCGCAAATCGCGATGTTCAGCCGGTGCAGACGCCCTTTGGCCCGGCGGATCGTCAGCGCGTCCAGCAGGGCTTGCGTCGGGTGCTCATGCCGCCCGTCACCTGCGTTCAGCACGGCGCAGTTTACCTTCTGCGCCAGCAGGTCCACCGCGCCGGAATGAGGATGCCGCACCACCAGCAGATCGGGATGCATTGCGTTCAGCGTCATTGCTGTATCAATCAGCGTCTCGCCCTTTTTGATCGAACTGGCCTGCATCGCCATGTTCATCACATCCGCGCCCAATCGCTTGCCCGCAATTTCGAAACTCGCCTGCGTACGGGTCGAGTTTTCAAAGAACATGTTGATTTGAGTCAGGCCCGACAGCACATCGGAATGCTTAGCCGATTGCCGGTTCAGATCGACATAGGTTTCGGCCAGATCAAGGATAGCGGTGATATCGGATTGCGACAGATGCTCGATGCCAAGAAGGTGACGATGGGCGAAACGCATGGGCGGGCTCCTGTCTGACAATCGGACCGCTTATAAGAAGCCATGCAGGCCAAGGCAACCTAAGGTTCCGACCCTTCGGTTAGTTTCTCACATCCGCCTTCGGGCAGGCATTGTTCCCCTGGTTTGCACCACTTGCCATAGCCACAATCAATGGCCTTGATCGGGACACAGCCCTGATAAGCCGAGCATTTAAAGCCGGGTCGGCATTGCGAACCGGTTTCTTCACACAGAAACCAGCCGGGGCGCGAACATCCGCCGCCCGGCAAGCAGGATGAACCGGCTCCGCAACTCCTACCATCTGCGCAGGTTGTGGATGGAGCGGGGACTAAATCCGGTCGGCTGCGCTCGCATTCCCCGCGCCCGTTGCAGAAGCTGCCACCTGGGCAATCCAGGCGCGAGGTGCACTTGTTCGCCCCCGCCGGGGCGCAACGGGTTCCTCCTGCCACGCAGCGCTCGAACGGGCCGCAGGTGTGCCCACCTCCACAATAGGTGTGTCCCGGCGAGATACAGCGACCATCAAAGCTGCAGCGTTGGCCTGCGGGGCAGCAACCGCGCCCGCATTGCAACTGTCCGGCGCGGCATTGAGTATTCCGATCAAACAGCTGCGCACTCGCCGAACCGCCAGAGGTTGCCAGCAATAGAGCAATCAGAAGGAATCGCAGAAATGACAGCATGACCCTGCCATGGTCGGTGCGACCCTGTGCCATGGCAAGGTCTATTCGCTTTCCCTCGGTCAAAAGCTGGTTAGATTGAGGGTTATGGAATCGGGTTTGGACCATCATACCGCGCGGGCGCTGCTGGAATGGCAGATCGAGCTGGGCGCAACCGAGGCGATCGGCGACGCGCCGGTGGATCGCTATGCGTTGCCGGACAAAGCGGCCAAGGCTAAGAAACCAGCTGCGGTTGAACCTGCGAAAAAACCAGAACCGGTTGATGCCGCAGCTGTTGCAAAACAGGCGGCGAAAACCGCTGGATCGCTCGTCGATTTGCGTGCGGCGATGGAGGCGTTTGATCTTTGCGACCTCAAACGCGGCGCGCGGCAGTTGGTGTTTGCCGATGGCACCCCCGGTGCACGGGTAATGATCATCGGCGAAGCGCCCGGCCGTGATGAGGATCGCGAAGGTAAGCCCTTTGTCGGGCGCGCTGGGCAATTGCTGGACCGGATGCTGGCCGCGATTGATCTGGATCGGCGCGAGAATGTCTACATTACCAACGTGTTGCCGTGGCGGCCCCCGCAGAATCGCGATCCCAAGCCGGAAGAGATTGGCATGATGAAGCCGTTTCTGGAGCGGCATGTGGCGTTGGCCAAGCCCGAGGTGCTGGTGGTGATGGGCAATATTAGCTGTCAGGCCTTGCTGGGCAAACGCGGTATCACGCGGCTGCGCGGGAAATGGGATCAGGCGCTGAACCTGCCGGTCATCCCGATGTTCCACCCGGCCTACCTGCTGCGTCAACCGCAGATGAAGCGACAGGCCTGGGCCGATCTGCTGGACCTGCAAGCACGGCTGAGAGGCGCGGGATGAGAGTTCTGGCGTTTTCCGATCTTCATATGGCGCGCAACCGGGCCGCTGATCTGGTGGTCGCCAGCGCCGAGGCTGATCTTGTCATCGGAGCGGGGGATTTTTGCAATGCGCGGCGGGGCCTGAAAGAAGCGATGCAGATGCTGTCGGGCATTGCAGCGCCGCTGATCCTGGTGCCGGGCAACGCTGAGAGCGCCGAGGAACTGACAGCCGCTGCGCCCGAAGGCGCGCATGTTCTGCACGGGACGGGCATGACATTGGATGGTCTGCGCCTGTTCGGGCTGGGTTACGGTGTGCCGGTGACGCCTTTCGGAGACTGGTCCTGCGATCTTACTGAAGCTGAAGCATCGGAACTGCTGGCCCGGTGCGAGGCTGCGGATGTTCTGATCGCGCACTCTCCGCCAAAAGGATATGGGGATGTGACATCGCAAGATGTGTCGGTCGGCTCGACCGCAGTTCGGGACGCGGTTGAACGCATCCAGCCCGATTTTGTCTTTTGCGGTCATATCCACGACAGTTGGGGATACCGCGGCATGCTCGGGCGGTCTCAGATCGCCAATCTGGGCCCAAAACCACATTGGTTCGAGGTAACAACGTGATCGAGACAGTGACATTGATGGCCTTCGTCCCAGCCGCACTGGTGCTGAATTTCACACCCGGCGCTGACATGATGTTCTGTTTCGGGCAAGGGTTACGGTCCGGGTCACGCCCAGCGATGATGGCCAGCCTCGGTGTTTCGACGGGTCTGATGGTGCAAGTTTTGCTGGCGGGGCTTGGACTTGGGGCGTTGGTATCAGCCGTGCCTTGGCTGTTTGACGTTATCCGGTGGATGGGCGTTGCTTATCTGTTGGTTCTTGCATGGGGCGCAATCCGGAAAGGGGCAGTGTCGGACGATGCAGCAGTCAAGCCTGCTCATTTCGCGTTTCGCGAGGGGTTGCTGGTGAACCTGACCAATCCCAAGGTCATTCTGTTTGTTTTGGCCTTTATCCCTCAGTTCGTGGACCCAGCAAACGGCCCGGTTCTGCTGCAATTCCTAACCTTTGGTGCAATCATTACTTTGGGCAGCATTCTAGTGAATGGGATGGTCGGTATCTTTGCCGGCGGAGCAGGACGCATTTTGATCTCAAACCCACGCGCTTCACGTATCATTGGATTGGTCACGGGCGGGATGTTCGCGGCTCTTGCCATCCGGCTTGCCATCATGGAAAGGGCTTGACGACATATGTCGCGCATTGACGAAAGCATTGAGTTCATCCCCGTCCGCATTGCGGTTCTGACCGTGTCGGATACACGCTCGCTGGACGACGACCGCTCGGGCCAGACGCTTGTCGACCGGATCGAAACGGCTGGACATTCAGTGGCGGACCGCAAGATCATTCAGGACGAACGCGCCCAGATTGCCGAGCAATTGCGCAGTTGGATCGCGGATCCTGAAATCGACGTCGTGATCTCGACCGGCGGCACAGGTCTGACGGGTCGCGATGTTACAGTCGAGGCGCACCGGGACGTTTATGAAAAAGAGATCGAAGCGTTTGGCACCGTTTTCACCATCGTGTCTATGGAAAAGATAGGTACTTCTGCCGTGCAGTCCCGCGCCACAGGCGGAGTTGCAGGCGGAACCTATCTGTTTGCGTTGCCGGGCAGCCCGGGTGCCTGCAAAGACGCTTGGGATGCGATTTTGGAGAAGCAGTTCGATTATCGCCACCGGCCCTGTAATTTCGTTGAAATAATGCCCAGATTGGACGAACACCTGCGACGGAAGTAGACTGGTTCTGCGTTTAATGGATCATAACCGCTTTGTGGCTTGGCATTTTTTGCGACCCGGCTACCTTTGCGGAAGGCAGCATGTGCGACCAAAGGTGAGTGACCGATGCGATTTCTGCGGCAAAGCCTTGTTGGGGTCTTCCTGGCGTTTCTGACGCTGGGCCTGTTGATCGTTGCCGCACAGATGATCTCGGGCGCGGTTCAGGATGTGCTGACGCGGGACAATCAGGCACCTGAGGCGCGGGAACGCATATTCGCCGTTACCGTACGAACCGCCGAGCCGGAAACCGTCACTCCTTATCTGGAAGCGTTTGGCCAGATTCAAAGCCGCCGCCGGTTAGAGCTGCGCGCGGCCTTGGGTGGGCGCGTTGTATCACTGGCCGAAGACTTTGAAGATGGCGGTACCGTAACGGCGGGAGAATTGCTGGTCGAACTGGACCCAGCCGATATGCAATCGGCTCTGGACCGTGCCAAATCCGATCTTCTGGATGCCCAGTTTGAAGAGCGGGACGCCGAACGCTCGCTGCTGTTGGCGCAGGATGAGTTGAAATCAGCCGAGGCACAGGCCGAACTTCGCGACCGGGCGCTGCAGCGCCAGCAGGACCTGCAGACGCGAGGTGTCGGGGCTGCTGCAAGCGTCGAAGAAGCGGAACTGGCCGCAACATCGGCTCATCAGGCAGTTCTCGCGCGCAGGATCGCTTTGGCGCAGGCCGAATCTCGTGTGGATCAGGCAACAACCTTGTTTGCGCGGGCTCGTATCGCGTTGGAAGGGGCCGAGCGTGACCTGGAGGATATGACGATCCATGCCGGGTTTGATGGGACGCTGACCGAGGTCACTTTGGTTGAAGGCCGCTTGGTCGCGGCCAACGAAAAGCTGGCCGAACTCGTCGACCCCAATGCGCTTGAGGTCGCATTTCGGGTTTCCACCGCGCAATTCGTGCGGTTGCTGGACGCGCAGGGTGATCTGATCTCAGCCCCGGTGACTGTATCGCTTGAGGTCACGGGGACCGATCTCACTGCCACCGGCCGGATCAGTCGCGATAGCGGCGCGGCGGGTGAAGGGCAAACCGGGCGTCTGATCTATGCGCGTCTCGACGACGCGCCGGGATTCAAGCCGGGGGATTTTGTCACCGTTTCGATTGAAGAACAGCCGCTCGATAATGTGGTCCGTCTGCCATCCTCGGTTCTGGACGCCACGGGCAACGTGCTTGTTCTCGGCCCCGATGACCGGCTGGAACCGTTGGCTGTGCAATTGATCCGTCGTCAGGGCGATGAGGTGCTTTTGCGTGGTGAAGGCTTGGAAGGCCGCGAGGTTGTGATTGGCCGGACGCCTCTGCTGGGTTCGGGTGTACGTGTGCGGCCCCTACGGATTGAGGCGAACGCTGAAACTGATCCGGGCATGGTCGAGCTTTCGGACGAAAAGCGCGCTCAGCTTGTGGCTCAGGTCGAGGCCAGTGATGCGATGTCTCAGGAAGACAAAGCCCAAGTATTGGGCCAGTTGAGCGAGGCCAAAGTGCCCGCCGCCCTCGTACGCCGTCTTGATGGCAACCGGGCCGGGGGCTAAGCGCTATGATCCGCGACATTCCCAACGCGGCGGGCGGTATCCTCAGCTATTTCACCCGGCACCGGACTGCGGCCAATCTGTTGCTGCTGATCATGCTGGTGCTGGGGGCCGCCGCGATCCCCAACATGCGGGCACAGTTCTTTCCTGATGTGATTCTCGAACGCGTCGATGTGAATGTCCAATGGGACGGCGCAGGCCCCGAGGATGTCGACAATGGCATCATCCAATTGCTGGAACCTGCGCTTTTGGCGGTTGAGGGCGTTGCCAGCACGGAATCGACCTCACGCGAGGGAACGGCGCAGGTCCGGCTGGAGTTTGAGCCGAACTGGGACATGTCTCGCGCGGTTGAGGAGGTCCGGACCGCCGTCGATAGCGTCACCAACCTGCCCGAAGACGCCGAGGAACCAACCATCAGGCGCGGCGCTTGGCGGGATCGTGTCACGGATGTGGTCATCACTGGGCCCATCGAAGCTGAACAACTGGCCAAATTCACCGATGAATTGATAAGCCGCCTGTTTGCGGTTGGTGTCACGCGTACCACGATCCGGGGACTGGCCGCGCCACGTGTGGTGGTCGAGGTGCCCACCGCGCAATTGATCGCCAATGATATCTCGCTTTCGGACATTGCCGAGGCCATCGCGGCAGAAGTCACCGCGAACCCTGCGGGCGATGTCACAGGTGCCAATGCGCGTATTCGGACAGGCGTTGAGAAACGCACCCCGGAAGAGATCGAAGGTATCGCCCTGCGCAACTTTGCCGATGGCTCAAAGCTGGTTGTGGGCGATGTGGCTGAAATTCGGGTCGAAGGGGTCACGCGCAACCGCAGCTATTTCGTTGGTGACAATCCGGCGATGTCGATCCGCGTCGACCGGTCCAATTTGGGCGATGCCATCGGAATTCAGCGCGATGTCGAGGATGTCGTGGCCGAGATGCAGGCCAGCCTGCCCGAAGGTATCACGATTGAGCTGATTCGCACCCGCGCACAAGCGATCACCGACCGACTAGATATTCTGGTCGACAATGGGCTGGTTGGGCTTGGGCTGGTGGTTTGTCTACTCTTCCTGTTTCTGAACGCCCGCATCGCTTTCTGGGTGGCTGCCGGTATTCCGGTGGCAATGTCTGCGGCGATTGCGCTGATGTATCTGGGCGGGTTGTCGCTGAACATGGTGTCTCTGTTCGGTCTGATCATTACCTTGGGCATCGTGGTTGATGACGCCATCGTCGTGGGAGAGCACGCCGATTTTCGTGCCCGCCGTTTGGGCGAAGCGCCAATCGTAGCTGCAGAACGCGCCGCTCGCCGTATGGCGATGCCGGTGTTTGCTGCAACAGTGACCACGGTCATCGCCTTCTTTGGTCTCACCGCCATCGGTGGCCGCTTCGGAGAGCTGATCCGAGACATCCCGTTCACCGTTATCGCTGTCCTGATTGCCTCGCTGATCGAATGCTTCCTGATCCTGCCGAACCATATGGCCCATGCCATCGCGCATTCGGCTAAGGAGCATTGGTATGACTGGCCCAACCGGGTTGTGAACAAGGGCTTCCGCTGGGTGCGCGACCACCTGTTCCGCCCGTTGGTCGCTTGGGTGGTCTGGGCACGGTATGTGGTTGTTGCACTGATGGTGGTGATACTGGCCAGCCAGATCGCTCTGTTCATTCGGGGTGATGTGAATTGGCGGTTCTTCAACGCACCGGAACGCGGCTCGGTCACGGGCAATTTCATCATGGTCGAAGGCGCGACGCGTGCTGAGACGCTGGAAATGATGCGCATGGTCCAGAAAGCCACGGAAGAACTGGGTCAGGTTTACGAAGAACGCCATGGCCGCAATCCAATCGAATACGTTCTAGCCGAGGTTGGCGGTTCGGCCGGATGGGGGCTGCGCGCGGCGGACGGCAAGGATGACGATTTGCTGGGCGGCATCTCGATCGAGCTGATCGATGCCGACTTGCGCCCCTATTCCAGCTTTGAATTTGTGGGCGAGCTGCAGGATTTCGTGCCGCGCCACCCGAAGGTTGAGCTGCTTAGCTTCCGTGGTTGGCGTTCAGGGCCCGGTGGCGATGCGATTGACGTGCAGTTCTACGGTGCGGATGTGAACACGTTGAAATCTGCATCCGAGGACCTCCAGGCGGAACTCGCGAAATACCCTGAAGTTTCAGCGCTCGAGGATAACCTCGCCTATGACAAGGAAGAGTTCATTCTGGACCTCACCGCGCAGGGCCAGGCGCTGGGTTTCCGCATCGAAACACTTGGCCGCGTGTTGCGAAACCGGCTGAACGGGATTGAGGCCGCGACCTTCCCGGATGGTCCGCGTAGCACCGAGATTCGGATCGAACTGCCCGAGGGCGAACTGACTGCTGATTTCCTCGAACGCACATTGATGCGGACTCCGGATGGCGTTTATGTCCCGCTCGCCGATATCGTCTCGGTCGAGCGTAAATCGGGTTTCTCTACCGTCCGGCGCGAAAATGGTCTGCGGGTCATCTCGGTGAATGGTGATATTTCCGAGGACGACCCGGCGCAGGCTGCCGAAATCGCCCGCGCCATGCGCGAAGAGATATTGCCAAACATCGCCGCCGAACGGCAGGTCGAATGGCGCATGGCTGGCCTGAGTGAGCAGGAGGATGAATTTCTGTCCGAGGCCCGCACAGGCCTGATCCTGTGTCTGACCGGAATTTATCTGGTATTGGCTTGGGTCTTTGCCAGTTGGACAAGGCCCTTGGTGGTCATGGCGATCATTCCCTTTGGCCTCGTGGGCGCGATCTGGGGGCATTACCTGTGGGGCGTGCCGTTAAGCATGTTCACCGTCGTCGGCCTGTTGGGCATGACCGGGATCATAATCAACGACTCGATTGTTCTGGTGACCACAATCGACGGATACCGGAAAGAGCGCGGGTTGGTGCCGTCAATCGTCGAAGGCACGGCAGATCGATTGCGGCCTGTGATGCTGACCACGCTGACCACGGTACTCGGGCTGACGCCCTTGATGTACGAAAGCTCGCAGCAGGCGCAGTTTTTGAAACCGACCGTGATCACACTGGTCTATGGGCTGGGCTTTGGCATGGCCCTGATCCTGCTGCTAGTGCCTGCATTGCTGGCCATCCTAAACGACATCTCACGCCCGATGACATCGATGAGACGGGCCTTGCGAGCGCCGGACAGGGTGGTGCGCAATGCCGTGCGCGCAACGGGCGCAGCGTTGGCGATCTGGCTGGGGGCCTCGATGATCTGGCCCGTAGTGACAGGTGCGCCGTTGGCGCTGCTCTCGGGTCTCTACCCAGCCGCCGAAGGTCCAAGTGTGTTGCAAATGGGCTTTGGCGTTTTCGTAGCGGGTGCGACCGTGATCCTGCTGGTAGGTGTTGTGCTGTCCAGCGTGCTTTATGCACGCTTGTCGGATCGGGTCGAGGCTTGATCCATCTCTAAAGCACGCCGCAAAAGATCGGGAACGCGGTCGCTCATTGGCAGGTCGCCGCTGGTGATCTGGTCCACCGGAAACCACTGAGCGTCCTGCGCGTCGTCTGCAGCGACAGGCGTGCCGGTTACATAGCGACACGCAACTCCGACCAGCAGGTAGTGCGCCCGGGTCTGCCCGCTATCATCGCGCAGCAAAAGGTCGAGATTGTCGAGATAGACCAAAGGCTCAGCAATAACACCGGTCTCTTCCCGCAGCTCGCGGGTGGCGGCGTCCAGAACCGTTTCACCCCATTCCACATGGCCGCCTGGAAAGCCCCACAACCCCTGATCGGGTTGCTTGCTGCGTTGCACCAAAAGTACCTGGCCATCGTGCAGCACGACAGCCAAGGCACCGATCTTTGGGGTCTGGCTCATCCGGTCAGCCTGCGCTGCATCCTTGGATATCGACAGCGTGGTTTGCCCCCAGAACCGTGATGCGCACTTCGGACCGATCCAGCGCAAATGGCCCGCCGGAGGCACCGATAATCTCCGAGCTTGCGATCAGGGTGTTGCCCTGACGGCGTGTATCGGGCTGCGATGCCCAGAGTGCCGGGTTTCCTGGTTCAATGACGGCGAATTCGGACCCGCCCGCTGAAGGCATGGTGATACGCGCCTCGATCCGCATTCCGTCTGCAGTGGGAGTCAATTGGCACGTCGCATCCGCCACGCCTGCTTCGCGTTCGGAAAACGGGCGCTGGGCGAGGGCTGCGGCGATGGCCGGATTGCGTGCAGCGTCGGCATCCATTGTGTGATCGAATTGCAACCGACCCGGCACGCAGACATCCTTACACACGCCCAAGTCCATCTCGCCGCGCAAACGCACGGGTTTGGCAGGGTTCTTAGGCGTAATTTCAACGGGCAGTACAAGTTGATCCTCATACCCGACCGAGCGCAGCCCGTTCTGATCAAACACATGCGGCGCGGGCCATGTGAAGGCTATGTCTGCAATATTGCGAGAGCCTTTCCAATCAAACTGCGGCGGAATGCCCGCATCGCCGGGTGCGCGCCAATAGGTCTTCCACCCGTCCTTGAGCTTTAGACGCAAGGCCCCCTGATAGGTACCTTCGGCGGTTTTGCCGCCGTCCAACACCTCAAGCTGAACCAGATTATCAACCCCCTGCGCAATGGCGGGGGCACCAAAACAAAGGCTAACGGCCAACACGGCTGCAGCAGATTTGCAAAGCGCTTTCATATGCAGAACATGCGCATTCCGGTCGTGATTGCCAAGTCACGTTCCGGTCACTTCTGTGAAATGCACGGAAATCCCGGCTGATCCCTTGCCATTCCCCGGTTCACAGGGTCATTCTAGGGATATCCTATGGCGCAAGAGATATCTGCTGATGGACCTTACGGGAAAACTGTTGATTGCGATGCCCGGAATGGGCGACCCGCGATTCGAGCATTCGGTCGTCTATATCTGCAGCCATGGTGATGACGGCGCGATGGGATTGATCGTGAACAAGCCTTCGGACTTGCGGATCAAGACCTTGCTGGAACAGCTCAACATCCCGTGTCGGATACCCGTAATTGGCGAACGGCTGGTGCAGTTTGGCGGCCCGGTCGAGATGTCGCGTGGCTTTGTCCTGCATAGCGCAGATTACGAGGCGAATCTGCATTCAATGCAGATTTCCGAAGATTTCAGCATGACCGCAACGCTGGATGTGCTCGAGGATCTGGCCTCGGGCAAGGGGCCGCTGAATTCGATGCTGACTTTAGGTTATTCCGGCTGGGGGCCGGGTCAGTTGGAAGATGAGATCGCGATGAATGGTTGGTTAACGACTGATGCGTCGTCGAAACTGGTCTTTGATGTCCCTGATGACGAGAAATGGGAGGCGGCTTTGGCTACGCTTGGTGTTGATCCGCTGACCCTATCAGCCAGTGCAGGCCGCGCCTAATCGCGAGGGGCTGCTGCGCGGCGTAGACGGTCGTTGATGGCCGCACCTAATCCGTGATGGGGAATTGGTGATACGGCGATTGGCCGACCGGTATCGTTAAGTTTGTGAAGGGCGGCAAACAGGTTGGCAGCGGCCTCGGGCAAGTTGCTGGTGCTGGAGAGGTTCAGATCACAATCAACGGGGCCAAAACCCAGCAACACCTCGTCCCCCTGCCGTGACCGGGCGTTCAGCCGCACCGGCGCGTCCGGCGCGTAATGGGATTGCAACTGCCCCGGCGCAGTAAGCAGATCGCCGGGTTGGTGGTGATGAAGTTCTGCCTTTAGAACCTCTTCGATTTGTTCCAATGCGAGACCACCTGGACGCAACAAGGCAGGGGTGCCGGCCAGACCCACAATAGTGGACTCAAGCCCGACACCGCACGGCCCATCGTCCAGAACTGCGGCTATGCGTCCCTCCAGCCCCGCTCGGACATGGGCCGCCGTCGTTGGGCTGATCTGACCAGAGGGGTTGGCCGATGGGGCTGCCACAGGACCGTCAAAAGCGGCCAGTAAAGCCTGCGCTGTGGGATGCGCAGGCACACGAACGGCCAGAGTATCCAAGCCAGCTGTGACCAGCGACGAAATCCCGTGATCGAGGCGCAGAGGAAGGACCAGAGTTAACGGTCCGGGCCAGAAGGCATCAGCCAACAAATCAGCCTGATCGGTCCATTGGACAAACCGTTTGGCGGTCTCGGTTGAGGCGACATGGGCGATCAGTGGGTTAAAACTGGGTCGCCCCTTGGCTTCATAGATCGCGGCCACAGCCTCGCCGTTCCGTGCATCGCCACCCAGTCCATAGACGGTCTCGGTCGGGAAAGCGACCAGCAGCCCCTGTCGCAACAGGTCAGCGGCCTTGGCGAGCCCGTCGGCGTTTGCTGGTAAGTCTTGAGTACCGAGAAGGGTCATGGATCGTGACGCCGCGTTTTGGTTGCTTGCAGTTCAGGTAACGGTAGGTAATCGTGCCAGCCCAGATGAATACCGGCGTGGGGCCGGGATTCCAACCCCACGCTGACAACTTGCCAGAACCAGAGGGAAGCCATGCCCTATCGCGCCCCGATCTCAGACTATGAATTCCTGTTCCGCAACGTGATCGGCTTTGACCAGATCGCCGCGACCGAAAAGTTCTCGGAAGCCAGCGAGGATGTGGTCAGCGCCATTCTGACCGAAGCCGGAAAGCTGTGCGAAGAGGTCATGGCCCCGCTGCAGCGCCCCGGCGATCTGGAACCGGCCCGATTGGAAAACGGCGTGCTGCGAACGTCTCCAGGCTATGCCGAAGGTTGGAAAGCAATTGCCGAAGGCGGCTGGATCGGGATGAGCGGCGATCCCGAATATGGCGGTATGGGTCTGCCCATGACCATGACCACTGCCGTGAATGAGATGATGAGCGCGGCCTGCCTGTCGCTGCAACTGGCCCCGCTGATGACCCAAGGCCAGATCGAGGCGCTGGAGCATCACGCAAGCGATGCGTTGAAGGCGCTCTATCTGCCCAAGATGATGGCGGGTGAATGGTCAGGCACCATGAACCTAACCGAACCGCAGGCCGGATCGGATGTGGGCGCGCTGACCTCGAAGGCCGAAGACAATGGCGACGGCACCTATTCGGTGACCGGGCAGAAGATCTATATCTCTTGGGGCGACAACGACTTTGCCGAGAATGTCTGCCATCTGGTACTGGCCCGTCTGCCCGACGGCGTGCCGGGGACCAAGGGGATTTCGCTGTTTCTGGTGCCGAAATACATCCCCGACGAGAACGGCAACCCCGGCGTGGCCAATGACCTCAAGGTGGTCTCGCTGGAACACAAGATGGGTCTGCACGGCTCGCCCACCTGCGTGATGCAGTATGACGGGGCCAAGGGTTGGCTGGTCGGCAAGGAACATGGCGGCATGGCCGCGATGTTCACCATGATGAACAACGCGCGTTTGGGCGTTGGTGGCGAAGGTGTGGGTGTCGCCGAAGGGGCCTACCAGCATGCGCTGGCCTATGCGTTGGAGCGTAAACAGGGCAAGACGCCTTCGGGCGCGATCATCGACCATGCGGATGTGCGGCGGATGCTGATGTCGATGCGCGCAGATGTGTTTGCGGCGCGGGCGATCATGCTGGCCAATGCAGCTGCAATCGACATGGCGCAGGCCACGGGTGAGGCCGATTGGGCGGCACGTGCGGCGCTGCTGACGCCGATCTGCAAGGCTTTTGGCACCGAGACCGGCATGCGCGTTTCCGAGACCGGCGTTCAAGTGCATGGCGGCATGGGCTTCATCGAAGAAACTGGTGCTGCACAATATTATCGCGACGTCCGTGTGACCGCGATCTACGAGGGCACAAATGGTATTCAGGCCATGGACCTCGTAGCGCGCAAGATGATGGATGGGGGTGAGGCGGCCTCGAACCTTCTGGATGAGATCGAGGATCAAGCCGAGAAGGCGCGCGCCACGATGCCTGAACTTGCTGGTCCTGTTTGGGAAGCTTCCGAGTCGCTGCGGGAAGCGACGGAGTGGCTCGTTGCTCAATCGGATATGAACAACCGGTTTGCTGGCGCGGCTTCGTATCTAAAAGCGTTCGCGCGGGTTCTGGGCGGGCATTACCATTTGTCAGCGGCTCTGGCCGATCCCGATGGACCGCGCGCCAAGTTGGCACGCTATTATATCAATGTGCTGCTGCCTGAACATACAGGCTTGCTTGCGCAGGCGCAGAACGGGGCGGATGACCTCTATGCCCTCAGCCCAGAGGAACTGGCGGTTTGATGGATGGCGAGGCTCCGCAAGTGATGCGATATCCGTGGGAGGAACCACCCGCTCCTGGCGAATGGGTCGAAGTTGCAGAAGGAGTTCTGTGGATCAGGCTGCCTTTGCCGATGGCGCTGGATCATGTGAATGTCTATGCACTTGATGATGGCGACGGCTGGACCATCGTCGACACAGGGCTTTCTTCAAAGAAAACACGGGGAATCTGGCAGGCCCTGATGGAAGGGCCATTGGCTGGCAAACCCGTCCGTCGCGTTGTCGTGACTCATCACCATCCTGACCATGTCGGCAATGCGGGCTGGTTCCAGTCCGAGCATGGTGCAGAACTGGTCACCAGTCGTACCGCATGGTTGTTCGCACGTATGCTGACGCTGGATGTGCAAGAGAATTGGCCGAAGGAAACGTTGGATTATTACCGCAGCGCGGGGATGGATCCGGACGTGCTGGCCGGTCGGATGGCCGAGCGTCCGTTCAACTTTGCCGACGCCGTGTACCCTATGCCGCTGGGATTTACCCGTGTCAAACAGGGCGACGTGATCCGCATGGGTGGCCGCGACTGGGATGTTCACATGGGCAACGGCCATGCGCCCGAGCATTGCACCTTCTGGAGCCGCGAGGACAATCTGGTGCTGACCGGTGATCAGATCCTCAGTTCGATCAGTTCCAACTTGGGCGTCTATGCCACCGAGCCGATGGCCGATCCGGTGGCCGACTGGTTGGAGGCGTGCGAACGCCTGCAACCGCTGGCCCGGCCCGATCATTTGGTTTTGGGCGGGCACAAACTGCCGTTCACCGGGTTGCCGATCCGCATGCGGCAGTTGATCGATAACCACCACGGCGCGCTTGAGCGTCTGCTGAACGATCTCGATCAACCCAAAACCGCCGCCGAGTGCTTTGCCCCGCTGTTCAAGCGCCAGATCAGGGGCGGGGAATACGGCCTCGCGCTGGTCGAGGCGGTTGCACATATGAACCATCTCTACCACATTGGAGCGGTCACCCGGACGCGGCGCGCGGACGGAGCTTGGGAATATCAGCGCAAAGGGTAGAGCAATGGACAAGATCGAAACCTCAGCCGAGGCAGCGGAATCTGCGGCGTTGCCGCGGTGCTATGAGGTGCACGCCAACCCTGAAGCGGCATCGGGGAACAAGGATTTGCCCAAGCCATTGCAAAAGCCGGTCGAAAGCAAAAGCCCTGCTCAATGGGCCTATGAGCGGCTGATCATGTATATTCAGAATTTCGAGAAGACTCTGGATGGCGATCACGAGGTTGCCATGGGATTCACCGGTGGTGATGCCGGTGTAATGCGGATCGAGGGCATGGGCTATTTCGATCCGGATGTGATTACCTTCTATGGCTCGGACGGAGGCGGCGCCAAAACGCAGCTCGTCCAGCATGTCAGCCAGTTGAATGTGATGCTGCGTGCCTTGCCGAAATCGATCGAGGATAAACCAGCCAACCGCATTGGTTTCCGGCTGGCGGCTGATCTGGAAGAAAGCTGACGCCCACTCTTGCAATTCACACTTACGCAGCCTTGAATGGATAGACCATTCAGGAGGCAACCGCGTGACCAATTTCTCAGCCGTTACAACTGCCTACCGGGGCGCATGGGCGCGGCGGCGCGTGTTTGTGCCTGTTTATGTCGCCGTCCGGTTGCTGCTGGTTGCACTGATCGCTCCGGGCGTTGCCATCGCCGTCAATCTTGCTGTCTCATTGTCTGATCAATCGGCGCTGACGGATCAGGACATTGCGATGTTCCTGCTGTCACCAGCGGGCTTCATCGCGGCGGTTGTAGTTCTCAGCCTGTTCTTACTGGCCGAGGTCTTTGTCTTCTCGGTCATGGCCGGATCATTGCGGATGGGTGAGCGTGACCCTTGGCGCGCGGGCAGTGCTTCCATCCGGTTGATCCTGACGCGTTTACCTGCGCTTTTCAGCTTTGCCGCACGGTTCATTTTGCGTGTGCTGGTACTTGCGCTGCCTTTTGTCGCCGTGGCTGGCCTGATCGCCTGGTGGATGCTGACTGAATACGACATCAACTATTACCTCACCTTCCACCCGCCTTCATTCTGGGTGGCGGTAGTGCTGATCGGATTTGTGGTGCTGTGTCTGGCTTGGGTTCTGATCCGCAGGCTCTCGGCCTGGGCGCTGTCGCTGCATCTTGTATTATTTGAGGGCTGCAAACCCGCCGAGGCCTTCTCCGCCAGCACGGATCGAATGGAAGGCAAACGCGGTCGCCTCAAGATCGAGCTTGGCCTTTGGCTTGCGATGCGTCTCGTGATCGCCGCACTGATTGCCTTTGTGGCCGGACTGTTGTTCGATCTGGTACCGTTGCAGGAAAGCACGAACCTGCGCTTTGCGCTGATCTTCAGTATGATCGTAGCGGGCCTCTGGTCGCTGGCTGGGCTTGTGCTTGCAGCCGTCGCTCTGGGAGCATTGGCGGTTCTGCTGGATGGGTTCTTCGACACACAAGGCCGAGAGGTCCCTCATCCCGAACCAGGCAACCTGCGCGCGCCGCTTTACGCTGTGGTCGGTGCCGCGGCAATCGCCCTGCTGATCGGGCTCTGGTCCGGGCAGGAGTTGCTGGTCCGCATTCAGGCCCCCGATCATGCGGATGTCATTGGTCATAGAGGTGCGGCGGCGATAAGGCCGGAAAATACCATGGCGGCAGTGTTGAAGGCTATCGAAGATGGCGCCGATTGGGTTGAGATCGACGTTCAGGAGACCGCGGATGGTGTGGTCATCATCGCGCATGACAGCGATTTCATGAAACTGGCTGGTGTGCCGCTCAAGGTCTGGGACGCGACCATGGAGGATGTGGCCGAGATCGATATCGGCAGTTGGTTCGGCCCCGAATATGCCTCGGAACGGACGCCCACGCTGCGCGATGTTCTGGAAGCTGCGAAGGGCAAATCCAAGGTCATCATCGAGCTGAAATACTATGGCCATGACGTCGACCTGGAAAACCGAGTCGCCACAATTGTCGAAGAGATGGGGATGCAGGACGACATCGCCACCATGTCGCTGAAATACCCGGCAGTACAGAAGATGAAAGCGCTGCGCCCCGATTGGCGGGCAGGCGTTCTGGCCGCAACCGCCATCGGCAATCTGTCGGGGCTTGAGGGCGATTTTGTGGCCGTAAACGCGGCGACGGTATCTCCGGGTCTGATCCGCTCGGTCCATGAGGCGGGCAAGGACATCTATGTATGGACGGTGAATGACCCGCTACAGATGTCGGCCATGGCATCGATGGGGGTCGACGGGCTGATCACCGATCGTCCTGCCATGGCTCGCGAAGTACTGCGTGTTCGTGCCGAGATGGGACCGGGCGAGCGTCTGATGCTATGGTTGGCGACGACATTCGGATTGTCCATTGATACTGCCGAGATGCGTGATGCGGAACCATAGACTGGCCGCCCTTCTGGTCTGTTGCGCGCTGCCTGCAGCTGCGCAGGACCTGATGCGTAGCGTGGAAATGCCCGCTCACCGGGCGTTGGCCGACACGATAGAAGGCGCTGAACTGACCCCCTTCGAAACGGACGGCTGTTCGGGCGGATTATCTTCCAGCTGGCGTATGGTTGCCGAGACCTTTCCGAAGTTCAGTCTGCTTTATGAAGAACACCCGCCATGGGAGTACTGCTGCGTTACTCACGATCGCGCCTATCACAACGCAGGTGGCGCGTCGCAGGCTGGGGCCAGTTATGACGCCCGCCTCGCTGCCGATGACACCTTGCGCGCCTGTGTCAAAACCCACGGCGAAAGCCATGCTGATGAATATGCCGAACGCTATGATATGACGCCGGATCAAATCCGCTCGGTCCATTCGATCACGTCTGAAGCGATGTACATGGCGGTACGTTTTGGGGGCGGTCCCTGTAGCGGGCTGCCGTGGCGCTGGGGGTTCGGTTATCCGGGCTGCACCATCTTTGGCCCAACTGCGCGCGAATGACGTCGTGACAGGCCCTGAATTTTGCATTATCCAACATTTCAAACACGCGAATTGGGATTCTAATAAACATGGCTGATCACAAGCACGGCGAGATGGACATCACCGTTCAAACAAAAACCTTTGACGGTTTCATCAAATTCACCACGTGGTGCGTGGTGGCAATTGTACTCCTTTGCCTGTTCCTGGCGGTCTTTGCGGCCTAAACGGTACACGAGGCGCATCTCTTGTTCAGGATTCTGATTGCCTGCCTGCTGGCAGTGACAGTTGCGGGTTGCGCGGGATCGCAGCGCCCGCAGGCTGATCCCTCGGAAATCGTGGCCCGGTCCTATCGTGATCCGGGGCCATCGACACTGACGCTCTATACGATGATCAGCACGCGCACCGGGTCGGGGGCACACACGTCGCTGATGATCAGCGGCAGCGAGCGGGTCATATTTGACCCTGCCGGATCGTTCCGGGCGGATGTGGTGCCGATCAAGAATGATGTCCTTTATGGCATCACGCCAAATGTCGAACGCGCTTATCGCAGCAGTCATGCGCGCGAGACGCATTATGCCCGTATTCAGACGATCGAAGTGACGCCACAGCAGGCCGAGATCGCGCTGCAATTGGCCAAGCAGATGGGCCCGGTTTCGCAGGCTTTTTGTGCAAATTCGACCTCGCAATTGCTGCAACAGGTCCCGGGGTTCGAGCAAATCAAAACAACATTCTACCCGGTGAAGCTATCCGATCAGTTTGGTCAGATTCCAGGCGTTGTGACCACGGACTATCGTGAGAATGACTCGGCTGATCTTCAGCAGGGGCTGGCGGAAAACAATGCGCGCCTCAATCAGCTTGAAGCGGTCTCAACCAACTAGGTACAGCAGACCGTAAAGCGTGGCGGCCCCTGAAAAGATGGCCGCTATGACGTTCTTCGTCACAATTCCCACCGTCAACGCAACTGCCGCAGCCGCCATGCGCGGCATATCCGGTTGTCCTTCGGTGGCCGTGGGCCAGACTACCAAAGGTGCGATCAGGGCAGGCAGAATCGCCACTGCTGTGTACCTCAGGTGCCGCAGAAGCCAGGGCGGCATCGGGCGGTCGCCAACCAGCCCGATAAAGGTAAAGCGCAGAAGGTAGCTGCCTATCGCCAGACCTACGATGATGATCCACATGGTTGTCGGGTCGATCTGCGTCATGACTTTTTCCGCTCTAACATCAATTCAGCCCGTGCACCTGCCATCATCCCGGCTATCCCTGCGATCAACAGTCCAAGATTGAACGGCACTGCCACGCACAGCAGGGCGACAACAATCGCCACCAGCGCGGCTACAACATGCGCCATGGTGCGCATCATCGGTCCGATCATGGACAAGAACGTGATCGGCAGCGCAAAATCCAGAGCCCAGCTTTCCGGAATCTGCGCCCCCAGAACAGCACCCAGATAAGTGGCGAGTATCCAAAGCGGCGTGATCGGCGTGACCGAGCCGACAAAGTACGCCATGCGCTGAGGCACGGACATATCCGGTTCTTTCTCGAATCGGACAATCGAACAGGCGTAAGACTGATCAACAATAAGATAGGCTCCAAGGGCCCGTTGCCACAGCGGAGCCGCCCCCAGATAAGGGGTCAGTGAAGCCGAATACATGGCCACCCGCAGGTTCACAGCCAGGGCCGAGATCAGAACGATAACCGTTGGTGTATTGTCCTGCAGCAATTGCAATGCGGTGAACTGAGCAGCGCCGGCAAACACCGTGGCGGAAAAGGCCATCGTCTGGATGATATCCAGCCCTGCTTCTGTGGCAAAAACACCAAACAGAAGGCCAAAGGGCATGGCGACGAAGATAAACGGCGTCCCGTCGCGAAAACCTTTCCAGAAGTATGACTTGGATGTGGCAGAGGCCATGGCTAAATCCTATGGTGACGCGAGCAGCAGTAGCCGTCTTGGGAAGGGGTTGCAATTGGCCACGGAGATCGACCTGTCAGACTACCTCATTGCGCCCGATCCGGGGGCTGCCCGCCTGACGCGCGGTGTCGAGGGTGTGGACCAGAATGGTGAGATCAGTCAGATCTCGGTGGTCGAGGAACGCCCGCTGACCATTTTCCTCAACTCACAGGAAATCGTGACGGCAATGACCATCGGCGACTATCCCGAATACCTTGCGCTCGGGTTTCTGCGTAATCAGGGGATGCTGCTTGCAGATGATGAAATTACTCGGGTCGACTATGACGACGATCTGGAAACCGTGGTCGTGCGTACCGCGCGTGAGACCTCATACGAGGACAAGCTGAAGAAGAAGACTCGCACCAGCGGTTGCGCAGTAGGCACTGTGTTCGGAGACATGATGGAGGGGCTAGAGGACGTGCGCCTGCCACAGGTCTCGGTGCGCACCTCGTGGCTGTATGAGTTGGCGTCGAAGATCAACCGCACCCCGTCTCTGTACCTCGAGGCGGGTGCCATCCATGGCACGGTGCTTTGTCATGAAAGCCACCCGTTGGTTTATATGGAAGACGTGGGCCGCCATAACGCGGTCGACAAGATCGCAGGCTGGATGCTCTCCGAGGGTGCGACTGCGTCTGACAAGATCCTCTATACGACCGGTCGTTTGACTTCGGAAATGGTGATCAAAACGGCAATGATGGGCATCCCTGTTCTCGCTTCGCGATCGGGATTCACCGCCTGGGGCGTCGAGATCGCGCGCGAGGTCGGTTTGACTCTGATCGGCCGGATGCGCGGGCAGCGGTTCGTGTGTTTGTCGGGCGAAGACCGATTGGTGCGCGATGTCGATCCGTCGAGCGTGGCGATTGAGGACAAAAAACATCGCAGGAAAAGTGCCGATGGCTGAACAGTCGCAAAAACCGCTGGGGGTTATTCTGGCAGGCGGCCTCGCAACGCGAATGGGAGGCGGCGATAAAGGGCTGTTGCAGATCGGCGGGCAGAGCCTGCTGGATCGGGTGATAGACAGGCTGCGCCCTCAGGTCGGCGGGCTGGCTTTGAACGCCAACGGCGATGCCGAACGGTTTGCTCGCTTGAACTTACCGGTTGTTTCGGACTCGATCGAGGGCTTTGCAGGGCCGCTGGCCGGTGTTTTGGCCGGGCTTGATTGGGCCGCTGAACAGGGCGCGCACTCTATCGTGACGGTTGCGGCGGATACTCCGTTCTTTCCGCATGATCTTGTGGCGCAACTGGTGAACGCATCCAAAGGGCAGAAATACCCCCTTGTTCTGGCAACCACCCCGCGCACGAGTGACGAGGCTTTAAAATCCGGCGGCGGCAAGCGGATCAATCGGCATCCGACCTTTGGGCTCTGGCCGGTAGTATTGCGCGATGATCTGAGGGAGGCGTTGAACGCTGGATTGCGCAAGGTTGTCCTGTGGACTGACCAGCATGATGGGCGAGAGGCGCTGTTTTCGGCCCAGCCGTTTGATCCGTTCTTCAACGTCAACACTCCCGATGATCTGGCCCGCGCTGAAACCTTGTTGGAGCAGGTATGAGGGTCTACGGCGTCACCGGTTGGAAAAACGCGGGCAAAACCGGCCTAGTGGAACGGCTGGTGGCTGAAATCACCGGACGTGGGTATACCGTTTCCACCGTTAAACATGCGCATCATTCCGTCGACGTCGACCAGCCGGGTACCGACAGCCAGCGGCATCGCGCGGCGGGTGCGTCCGAAGTGCTGTTGGCATCCGGCCAGCGGATCGCACTGATGCAGGAGTTGCGCGGTGCGCCCGAGCCGAAGCTGGACACCTTGCTGTCGCGTTTGTCTCCGGTCGATCTGGTGTTGATCGAAGGCTTCAAGCGCGAGCGTCATCCCAAGATCGAAGCGTTTCGCGCTGAACCCGGAAATCCGCTGATCGCCACGGATGATGACACGGTTCGCGCGGTTGCAAGTGATACGCCTTTGGAATTGGATTGCCCGGTGTTTGATCTGGATGATACGGCGGCCATTGCAGATTTCATCCTGGAAGAGGTCAGATTATGAGCACGCCGGATATCTCACCTCCGCCCTTGCGCAATGATTGTTTCGCCTTGCCTGCAGGGGTGAACTGGACGCCCGTTGATGAGGCTCTGGCGCTTTTGCGAGACAGATTGTCGGTGGTAGCTGGGGTTGAAAACGTGCCCGTGATGCGGGCGGCGGGCCGAGTTCTGGCGGTGGACGTGTCGGCCAAACGATCAAACCCGCCTCAGCCCAACACCGCTGTCGATGGGTACGGATTTGCCGGTCCGGTGCCGGACGGACCCTGTGTCATGCCTTTGGTAGAGGGCCGGGCGGCTGCGGGTGTACCCTTTGACGGTGAGGTCCCAGAGGGCCATGCGATACGCATTCTTACCGGAGCTGCACTGCCAAAGGGTGTTAATACGGTCATATTGGAAGAGGATGTGACCTTTGATCAGGGGCACATTGCATTCCGAGGTCCGTTGAAACAGGGCGCGAACACGCGAAAGGCAGGCGAAGACGTGGTTGAAGGCGCGCTGACCTTGCCAATTGGGCGGCGTTTAACACCAACGGATCTGGCGCTTTTGTCGGCGGTTGGTCTGGCTGAGGTTTCCGTCCGCAAGGTTTTGCGGGTCGGAGTGCTATCGACCGGGGATGAGTTGGTCGAGCCGGGTGACAGCGCCGGACTGGGGCAGATTTATGATGCCAATCGTCCGATGCTGCTGTCACTGGCCGAGCGGATTGGATTCAAATCGGTTGATCTTGGGCGCGCCGAGGATGATCGCGCGGCGCTGAAACAGCATTTGGATCGCGCGGCTCAGCAAGTGGATGTAATCCTTACCAGTGGCGGCGCCTCCGCCGGCGATGAAGATCACGTCTCGGCTTTGTTGCGAGAGGCCGGGGCGATGCAGGAATGGCGCATCGCACTAAAACCCGGGCGGCCTTTGGCGCTGGGCATGTGGGATCAGACGCCGGTGTTTGGCTTGCCGGGCAATCCGGTGGCAGCACTGGTTTGCACGTTGATCTTTGCCTGCCCGGCACTGAACCTGTTGGCGGGTGCAGGATGGCAAGAGCCGCAAGGCTTCGACGTGCCCGCCGCGTTCGAAAAGCACAAGAAACCGGGTCGTCGAGAATACCTGCGGGCGCGCATCCGTGAAGGACAGGCCGAGGTATTCCATTCGGAAGGATCTGGCCGGATCAGCGGGCTGAGCTGGGCCGAAGGCTTGGTCGAAATCGAGGACGGTGCCCGCGATATCAAGCCCGGCGATCTGGTGAGGTTCATACCCTACGGGAGTTTTGGGCTTTAATCGAACGTCCCTGCGACACGCCCCACCAGCATGAAGGCACGCGCTGTGCGGGTTTCGCTCAGGGCTGTAAGCTCGGCATCGCTGGCATTAGGTTCGAACTCGACGATCATATGGTCAAAGCGGCGCAGGAAATGGTGTGCGGCATCGCGAAAGATCGGATCCTGTTTCATCCGCGCCGCAGTCAGCGCCAGTGACGAACGGTCCCGAATGCCACCCAAGGCAGCCACCGACCGCCCGCGCGCGCCTTGGGCAAATTGCCGCCAGACTTCGGGTCGGGCCAAATCGGGGCGCAGGTCATCCATATAGATGCCTTCCTGGCTGAGAAGGGTCAGAACATCTTGTGAGGCCTGCACAAGTTTCGAGGTCTTGCGATCTTTCAATGCAAGCCGCAGCGCGTTAAATCCCTCGGCATCGCTTTGCGTCTCGGGGAAGTTTAGGGCGCGGATAAAGATGTCGGTGGGCAACGGGGGCGCAATTTCTTCCGCTGAGGTGCCAAGTTCCAACGAAGTCTGATTGGCCATGTCCGGCGCGGGCCTTTGGGTGCGCCCGGGTTCACCGCGATTGGTCGAGAATGTCGCCAGCGCGCTCTCGGTCTTTTTTGCGCTTTCGGCGATTTCATCCAGTTTCTTGCCGACCGTCGGCTCATACGTGCTGGCCGCGCGTTGTTGCTGAACGACATAGCTGTTGCGGATCGCATCGATGGCTGTCTGCAGGCGGGCGCTTTCTTCGCGCATCACTCGGCTGGCGCGCATCGCAAGGGCTGCGACCCAGATCATTGCGACCGGCATGAACACCGCCAGGAAGGTGACGATGAACCCTCCTTGTTGCCCGCTGGGCAGTACCAGAAACACGACCGACACCACCAGCCAGATCAGGCTGAGAACAACTGCTGCAATCTCGATCTCGGTGACCGAACGGTGCGCCGGACGGTCGTAGATACCCAGCGAGGTGGGTTTCTCGGGTTCTTGCTCAGGTTCAGACCCTGACATGACAAACGCTCCGGTCAGGCGTATTCGATACTCAGAACTTCATAAGAGCGCACGCCTCCGGGGGTGCGGACCTCGACACTGTCGCCTTCTTCTTTGCCAATCAGGGCGCGGGCGATGGGGGATTTGATGTTCAGAAGGCCCGCTTCGATATTGGCCTCATACTCACCCACGATCTGCCAGGTCTTTTCTTCGTCGGTATCTTCATCCACCAACGTGACCTTCGCGCCGAACTTGATGGCCCCTGACAGTTTGGCCGGATCAATGACATCTGCCAGCGACAGGATGCCTTCAAGCTCTTTGATGCGGCCTTCGATAAAGCCCTGCTTTTCGCGCGCCGAGTGGTATTCGGCGTTTTCTTTCAGGTCGCCCAGTTCGCGGGCTGAGGCAATCGCCTCGATGATCGCCGGGCGCTCGACGGATTTCAGATTCTTCAGCTCTGCCTCGAGCGCGGCATTGCCCGAAGGCGTCATGGGGATCTTTTCCATTGTCTTGTCGTCCACGCAGAAATTGTTACGCCCCGCCGCACAATAGCGTCGGGGCGAAGGATGGGTTGGCATTTACCTGACCCAAATGAGGCGTGAATTGCAAGAGGGAGGTGTGCGTTGTTAGTAAACTCGCAACTTAGCGCCGCCGTTCCGGGGGGCGGGTGCGCCTGTGGCGCTGTCCCAACAATTCTCCACTTCGCCAACGGCTGGCTTCGTGCCCAAGCCACAGCATCTCAATCATACTGAACCACTTCGAATTCGATGCCATTGTCATCTTCGAAATAGAACCGCTTGCCTGGCTCATAGTCTGCGTGGTTGTGCGGTTCAAATCCCGCTTTGCGGACCTTTTCCTCGGTGGCGTCGATATCCTCGACCAGCACACCTACATGGTTCAAGCCGCCCACGTAATCATAGCTGCATTCGCCTGATGGCTTGGGATCGCCGGGGGCGTAGAGTGCCAGATAGGTATGAGGGCTGCCCACATGCACCGTATAGCCACCGGCAATTGCAGGGCCTTCCCAGCGTGTTTTCCAGTCAAAGACTTTCTGCATCCACGCCGCAGATGCCTTTGGGTCGCGGACCGTGAAATTAGTATGTTCCAGCGTCGCCATCATGGGATTCTCCTTCCAATTTGAGGCTTGTCCCGACTCACTGTAATTTCTAAACCTAACTTTAGGTCAAGAGATTTCTTTGGGAGGATGTAATGGTTGTTTCGGAAGGTCTGGCGATTGGAGCATTGGCCCGGCGCACTGGGTTGGCAGTGTCGGCGATCCGATACTACGAGGCGCAAGGTTTGATATCTCCATGGCGTAACGCGGGTGGGCAGCGGCGTTATCAGCGCGCCGATATCCGACGGCTAAGCTTTGTGATGATCGCGCAGCAATTCGGTCTAACTTTGCCCGAGATCCGCGAGGTATTGTCGGGCTTGCCAGGAAACCGCACACCGACGCCTCAGGACTGGAAGAGTATCAGCGAACGGCTGCGCACGCATCTGGATCAGCGAATCGATACGCTGATGCGACTGCGCGACAATCTGGATGGATGTATTGGTTGCGGCTGCCTCAGCCTGCCGAAATGCAAGCTTTACAACCCCGATGACAGGGCCAAATCCCATGGTAGCGGTCCCAGATACCTTATGGGGGACGCACCCGAAGCCTGAAGTGTCGAATAGCGGCGTTGTTACGCCGTGTTTCGATTGACCAAAGTCTTTATGACCATGTAATCAGCCGTGAAACAATATTGCGCCGACCGCATGAAGAAAGCGCCAATTCGGAAAGTTAGCTAAGGAGCCCGCGATGGCCGAGATTGAACGCGAAGCGATGGAATATGACGTGGTGATCGTGGGTGCTGGCCCTGCGGGCCTGTCTGCGGCCATCCGTCTGAAACAGCTGGATGCCGACCTGAACGTCGTGGTTCTAGAGAAGGGTTCGGAAGTGGGTGCGCATATCCTGTCGGGTGCGGTGCTGGACCCTTGTGGTCTGGATGCTCTGATCCCCGATTGGAAGGAAAAGGGTGCCCCGCTGAACGTGCCTGTGCATGAAGACAATTTCTACATGCTGGGCGAGGCTGGCAAGATCCGCATCCCCAATTTCCCGATGCCGCCGCTGATGAACAACCACGGCAACTACATCGTTTCGATGGGCAATGTCTGCCGCTGGATGGCAGAGCAGGCCGAAGAACTAGGCGTCGAAATCTTCCCCGGCATGGCCTGTTCCGAGCTGGTCTACGGTGAGAACGGTGAAGTCAAAGGCGTTGTAGCCGGTGTATTTGGTCTGGAGCCAGACGGATCCTACGGCCCCAACACCGAGCCGGGCATGGAACTGCATGGCAAATATGTCTTCCTGTCGGAAGGCGTGCGCGGCTCACTGTCCAAGGAAGTCATCGCCAAATACGACCTGTCTGCCGGTAAAGAGCCGCAGAAATACGGCGTTGGCATGAAAGAGATCTGGGAGATTGATCCAGCCAAGCACAAAGAAGGCTCGGTCACGCACACCATGGGCTGGCCGCTGGGCAGCAATGCGGGTGGTGGGTCTTTCATATATCACCTTGAAAACAATCAGGTCTATGTCGGTTTTGTGGTCCACCTTAACTACAAGAACCCGCACCTGTACCCCTACATGGAATTCCAGCGCTTCAAGCACCACCCGATGGTGGCCGAGCTGCTGAAAGGCGGTAAGCGTGTGGCTTACGGCGCCCGTGCGATCACCGAGGGTGGCTACCAGTCGATGCCGAAACTGGTCGCACCGGGTGTTGCGCTGTTGGGTTGCTCGGCGGGCATGGTCAACGTGCCGCGCATCAAGGGCAACCACAACGCGATGCTGTCAGGCAAGGCCGCGGCCGAGGCCGCCTATGATGCCATCAAGGCCGAGCGTTCGGGTGATGAGCTGACCGCTTATGAGACCGACGTTCGCGATGGTGCAATCGGCTCGGATCTGAAGAAGGTGCGCAACGTCAAACCGCTGTGGTCGAAATACGGCCTGACCGCCAGCCTGGTACTGGGCGGTATGGACATGTGGACCAATACGCTGGGCTTCTCGCTGCTGGGCACTCTGGGCCACGGCAAGAACGACGCGGAATCGACCGAAGATGCCAGCAAGCATCAACCCATCGACTACCCGAAACCCGATGGCACACTGTCCTTTGACCGCCTGACGAACGTATCGTTTGCGGCCACCAACCACGAGGAAAGCCAGCCTTGCCATCTGAAACTGACCGACCCGGACATCCCGGTTAAGGTCAACCTGCCCAAATTCGACGAGCCGGCACAGCGTTACTGCCCCGCAGGCGTCTATGAGATGGTCGAGGATGAAGACGGGCCGCGATTCGTGATCAACTTCCAGAACTGTGTTCACTGCAAGACCTGTGACATCAAGGATCCCAGCCAGAACATCACCTGGACTACACCGCAGGGCGGCGACGGGCCGAACTACCCCAATATGTAGGCAAGAACACGGGCGTTGGCAGGGTCGTGAAGGCTCTGCCATTGCCTCTCGCCCAGCAAAGCCCTAGCTTGTCGGTCAGTCAACGACAGCAAGGCAGATTATCAGTGGTTTCCCTGGTTCGACGCGCGGCTCTGGCCGTGATCCTCAGTTCTTCAATCGCGTTTCCTGCGGTATCGGATACCGGATCGGGGTCGTATCTGGCCGGGCGTCAGGCGATTTATGAGAGCGACTATCCCGCTGCCGAGCGTTACTATGCGCAGGCGCTTCGCGCTGATCCCCAAAATCCGAAACTGCTGGAAAACGTGGTCGTCGCCCGGCTCGCCTTGGGCGAGATTGAGCGGGCCCTGACCGTCGCCGAAGTTATCGAGGAAAATGAACTGCCCAGCCAGGCCGCTCGGATGGTGATCGCCGCCAATCTGGTGGCAGATGGCAAGCTGGATGAATTTCTGGCCCGCGATCCTGAAACGCAAGGGGTTGGACCGCTGGTTGATGGCCTGATGATTGCTTGGGCTCATATGGGGCAAGGCGCCATGACCAAAGCGATGGAACAATTTGACGTTGTTACCACGCAGGAAGGTCTGAAAGAATTTGCACTTTATCACAAGGCCATGGCGTTGGCGTCAGTCGGAGACTTTGAGGGGGCCGAGGCGATCCTTGCCGCAGATGATGGCCTGGTCGCCCGTTTTTCACGCCGGGCTGCGCTGGCGCGTGCCGAAGTGCTGTCGCAGCTGGATCGCAACGACGATGCGCTGGAATTTCTGGATAACGTCTTTGCCGCCGGCAGTGATCCGACCATCGAAGGTTACGTCACCCGGCTGTCTGATGGCGAAACGCTGCCCTTTACCCATGTCCGTTCTGCACAGGATGGCATGGCCGAGGTTTTCTTCACCGTTGGCGCTGCGCTGAGTGCCGAGGCCGCGCAGGATTATGTTCTGCTATATGCCCGCGTCGCGGCCTTTCTGCGGCCTGACCATATTGATGCGCTTTTGCTAAGCGCTGAGTTGTTGGATGGGCTGGAACAATATGATCTGGCGGTTGATGTCTATCGGCAGGTGCCTCCGGACAGCAGCGATTATCATGCCGCCGAGCTGGGGCGCGCCGAGGTCCTAAGTCGCTCTGACAGAAAAGAAGCTGCCGCCGAGGTCCTGCAAAACCTTGCCGCTCAAAGCCCTGATTTGCCCGGTGTGCATGTAGCTTTGGCCGACCTGCGGCGCCAGCAAGAGGACTACGCGGCAGCGGTCACCTCTTACGACAAGGCGATTGGCCTGACGGAAGAGGGTGCAGGCGGAAACTGGTTCCTGCATTATGCCCGCGGGATATCGCATGAACGCCTGAAGAACTGGGACGAGGCCGAGGCCGATTTCCGCCGCGCGCTTGAGTTGAACCCGGACCAACCACAGGTGCTGAACTATCTCGGGTATTCGCTGGTCGAGCGGCGCGAGAAATTGGACGAAGCGTTGAATATGATCGAACGCGCCGTCGCAGCGCGCCCTGACAGCGGCTATATCGTTGACAGCTTGGGCTGGGTGTTGTTCCGCCTGGGCCGGTACGACGAAGCAGTTGACCACATGGAGCGCGCCGTTGAGCTGATGCCGGTCGATCCGGTGGTAAATGACCATCTGGGCGATGTTTACTGGGCCGTAGGTCGTGGGCGTGAAGCCGAGTTCCAGTGGAAACGAGCACTGTCTTTCATTGATCCTGAAGATACCGACGGCGAAGCCGATCCTGAACGCATCCGCCGCAAGATCGAAGTCGGATTGGATGCGGTTCTGGCCGAGGAAGGCGCCGAACCCCTGAAGGTCGCCAATGAAGGCTGAGGCATTTGCCCCCGCCAAGATCAACCTGACCCTGCATGTGACCGGCCAACGCGCGGATGGCTATCATCTGCTTGATTCGTTGGTTGCCTTTGCCGATGTTGGGGATCAGTTGAGCCTCAGTTCCGGCCCCGAGCTGTCTCTATCGGTCACGGGTGAGTTTTCGGATGGCGTACCGACCGATGATCGCAATCTGGTCTGGCAGGCCGCCGAGGCCGCAGGCTGGACCGGTCGCATTCATCTGAACAAACAACTGCCGCACGGTGGCGGTGTCGGGGGCGGCTCCTCGGATGCTGCGGCGGTATTGCGCACTGCGACGAAGGGGGGAGAGTGGCCCGATAGCGTGCCGCTGTCGCTTGGCGCGGATGTCCCGGTATGCATACATGCTGCTGCAGCGCGTATGCGCGGGATTGGTGAACAGATTGAGCCGATGGCGTTGCCGCCCCTCCCGGCGCTTTTGGTAAATCCGGGTATTGAAGTTTCCACCAGCCCGGTGTTTTCCGCTTTGCACAGCAGAGACAACGCACCGATGCCTGCTGAGATCCCTGCATTCAAAACACCGGAAGACTGCGCTACGTGGTTGCAGGTTCAGCGGAATGATTTAGAGGCACCTGCAATATCTGTAGCGCCGGGCATTGCGGAGGTCATAGCGGCGTTGGAAGGCACCCGAGACGCGTTGATGGTTCGTATGTCGGGTTCAGGCTCAACCTGTTTCGCACTTTATCCAACGCTCAAAGCAGCCCATTTTGCTGCCTATGAGATCGGCGCGGCCCAACCCGGCTGGTGGTGCCGCGCAACGACGCTCAGTTAAGGCGCGATACGACGTAATCGGCCAGATCGCCTAACAGGGTGCGGATTTCGTGATCCGGAAGAGGCGCCAGCGCAGCCTTGGCCTTGGCCGCCCAACCAAACGCATCCGCGCGGGTTGCATCCAGCGTGCTGTATTTGGCCATCAGCGACAAAGCGTGATCCAGATCACCCTCTTCCTGCCGCCCGCGTCCGATCGTCCGTTCCCAAAACGCGTGTTCCTCGGCAGTTGCCTGAGCCACGGCTTTGATCACCGGTAGGGTCAATTTGCGTTCACGGAAGTCGTCGCCGACGTTTTTGCCTGTGGCCGCACTATCGCCCTGATAATCCAAAAGATCATCTGCGATCTGGAACGCGATTCCAAGCGCATCGCCATAGTCATACAGCGCCTTGACTTGCGCCTCGGTCGCGCCTGCGATCACACCACCCACTTCGGTTGCGGCAGAAAACAGCGCCGCTGTCTTGCCGCGCACAACCTGCAGGTAGACACTTTCATCCGTGCCCAGATCGGTGGCCGCTGTCATCTGCAGCACCTCGCCTTCGGCGATTGTGGCCGACGCATTTGCAAGGATATCCAGAACCCGCAACGAACCGGTTTCGACCATCAACTGAAAGCTGCGGGAAAACAGGTAATCGCCAACCAGAACACTGGATTTATTGTCCCATAGCAGGTTTGCCGTCGGTCGCCCGCGCCGCTGCCCGCTTTCATCGACGACATCGTCATGCAGCAGGGTTGCGGTATGAATGAACTCGACCGTTGCAGCCAGCTTGACGTGATGGTCGCCTGAATAGCCGAACAGCTGCGCCGCCGCCAGGGTCAGCATCGGGCGCAGACGCTTACCGCCCGCCTCGACCAGGTGCGCGGTCACTTCGGGAATGCGCGGGGCATGTTCCGACGCCATACGCGTCCGAATCAGCGTATTTACTGCTGCCATTTCGCCCGCAAGCATCTCTGCCAGACGCTCATGCGGTTTCGAGATCGTGCTGACGTTCATCACTCTCCTGATACAAGGCTCGACATCCCTGTCACCTTGCCCTTACATCCATCCCCATGAAAGAACTATTGCGCAGCACCGATCCGACAATCCTAGCCTTTGCAACGGCTCTCCTTGAGGGCGAGGATATAGACTGCTTTCAGATGGACGTAAATATGAGCATCCTAGAAGGCGGCATCGGAATCTTTCCCCGTCGCCTGATGGTGCGGGCAGATGATCTGACCCGCGCCGAACGGGTCATGCGCGATAACGAGATCCCGCTGGGGCGATGAGCAGCTTTTCCGACAGTGATCTGACCTGCAATGATTTTCTGGGCGGGCGTGTGCGTCTGTGGCAGCCGCGCTCAGGATATCGTGCAGGGGTCGATCCGGTCTTACTGGCGGCATCGGTCCCGGCACAAGCTGGCCAGTCGGTGCTGGAATTGGGCTGCGGGGCAGGGGCTGCTATTCAGTGCCTAATGGCGCGAGTGCCGCACCTGAAGGCAACTGGGGTTGAACTGCAGGCTGGCTATGCAGATCTGGCCCGCCGCAATTCGGAACAAAACGCAGCGATCACCGTGGTTGAGGCGGATTTGAACGCACTACCGAATGATCTGCGACAAGAACAGTTCGATCATGTGATCGCCAATCCGCCCTACTACCGGGCAGGCGCGCATAGCCCTGCCACCGACGCGGGTCGGCAGATCGCACTGGGTGAAGACACGCCGCTTGAGGACTGGATCAATGTCGCCGCCCGACGTCTGGCGCCGCGCGGTTATCTTCACATGATCCAGAGGGCAGACCGGCTGCCCGATATGCTTGCGGGGTGCGCGGGCCGCTTGGGCTCGATTCAGGTGCTACCTCTGGCCCCCCGTGTGGATCGCGGGGCTGAGCTAGTGGTTTTGCGCGCCAGAAAGGGCGGACGCGCCGCATTTCGGCTGCACGCTCCGCTGATTCTGCACCTCGGTGAACAGCACGTAGAAGACGGTGAAAGCTATACTCCTGTGGTTTCGGCGGTGTTGCGCGATGCGGCGGATTTGACCGGGCACTTTGCCTGATCGGCAATGACCAGCCGAATTTGTCGGATTTATTATAGATTTCGTGCGTCTGCAGCGTGACAGGCTGGAAATGATGTGATCAACTTCTTACGTGACACTTACAAACCAGAGAAGGAGGACCGCCATGAGCGTGAGCGCACATCTGACGGAGTTGAAGAAAAAACACGAAATTCTCGGTCTTGAAGTGGAAGAAGCGCAACGCTCACCTGGTATTGACGATCTCCATATCGCACAGCTGAAGAAGCAAAAGCTGAAGCTAAAAGAAGAGATCGAGCGCCTGTCGACCTAAGGTTCTAGGCCTTCAGGCTGGCGCGGGCCGCGATGGCAGCGCCACCGGTGACAAACAAGGCCGCGATCGCCAGGCCCCAGGACGGGGCGGCGATCCCGGCCAGAACCAACACAAGCGTCGATAGCAAAGGTGCCGCGTATGAGGCGGTGCCCAGTATTTGAATGTCCCCGCGCTTGACGCCGATATCCCAGACATAGAACGCCAGCCCAACCGGTCCCAGGCCAAGTGCAAAGGTCGAGGCCCAGCCAAATGTGCCTTGCGGCCAGATCGTTTCTTCCACCGTGAAATGCAAGGCCCATGAGGCGATCGCCGTCAAAATGCAGAACACCGCGACCGAACTTGTCGGCACATCACCCAGCCGTCGCGATAGAACCGAGTAGCTGGACCATGTAAGCGCGCACAGCAAGGCCAGCCCGTAGCCGGGCAGATGCTGGACCTGAAACCCTGCGCTGCCACCACCCGTGATGATGACGGCGGCTCCAGCAAAGCCAAGGCAGGCTCCGATAAGGTGACCAGGTTTCAGATGTTCTCCGGGCAGCAGACCTGACAGAAGAACGATCAGCAAAGGCCAGAGATAAGCGATAAGCCCAGCCTCGGCTGCAGGGGCCATGCGAAGGGCTGAAAAGTACAGCGCGTGGTAGCCAAAAAGGCCAATTGATCCAAGCAGGTATGTCGTCCACGCGACCCGGCGCAGTTGAACCAGCCCGCCGCTGGCGAATGTCCAAATTAGACCCAGCGTACCGCCGATGGTAAAACAGATCGCGTTCAACAACAAAGGCGGCGTCGGGGCCGAACCCACAGTGAACAGCGCCAGCAGAGACCACAGCAAAACGGCGACAAAACCAATCGCGGTCGCGCCCATTCTGCTCATTCACCAGCTACCTTCTCAACAGGGATGATTTCAAACTCATCCGATATATGCGCGGTCTTTTCAATCTCGGAAATGAACCAGTCGCGGAACGCTGCGATCTGCGGTCGCTTCTCTGCCCCTTGCAGGCAGAGGAAACGAAATCGCCCGGCGGTCTCCAGTGCCACTTTGAACGGCGCGACCAGTCGCCCTTCGGTCAGGTCTTTCAGGATCATGGCGCGCCGCCCCAGAACCACGCCCACCCCGGCCACGGCAGCGTCGATGGCGTGATCGGCGTTCGAAAAATGCGCCCCATGGGTCGGAGTGAAATCCAATCCAACCGCACGGAACCACGCGGGCCAGTCGCAACGCGGCTTGAGGAAACTGATCGAATCGTCGTGGATCAGGGGGGCGTCGCGCAACGACGCAGGCGTGGGGAATTGTTCGGCCAGCTCCGGGGTCATAACCGGTGTCAGCCACTCCTTGCGGACGGGAACCGAATAGAGCCCCTCATCCGGCCCATAGCCAAAGCGGATCGCCACGTCCACGTCATCGCGTTCAAGGTCCATGTTGCGCAGAGTGGCCGAGAATTTCAGGTCAATCCCCGGATTTGCACGGGCGAACTCATAAAGGCGCGGAGCCAGCCATTTTGCTGTCAGGGCAGGGCCTGCTGTAACCGTGAGGCTTGTTTCATCCTGCAGCCTCCGCGTCGCTTGCCACGCGGCTTGCAGGGCGGCAAAGCCATCTGCTGTTCCGGGTGCCAATGTGCGCCCAGCTTCGGTCAGCTCGACGGCGCGATTGAGCCGGCGAAACACGGGGTGGCCCAGATGCTCTTCTAACGACTTAATTTGAAAGGACAGGGCCGCAGGTGTCACATTCAGCTCCTCCGCCGCCTTGGCAAACGACATATGTCGTGCGGCGGCATCGAAGGCGCGCAAAGCAGTCAGCGGAGGCAGGCGGTCGGTCATGACGGTTAAGTTTTTCTGAACTGAAGGATCGAAAACTCTCGTTTGTGCAATTTAAAATCAAAGGCCATGTTAATGGCAAGACAAAACCAACTTGATTGAGAAGGGTTCAGCATGATCGAGATGACAACAAACCCAGCCATTCAGAACGCCATTCACCGCGCGCATGAAGAGCGCGGCAAGGCGGTTGTAGGATTCTGGTCCTGGCTATTCGGTTCCCGCTGATCGTAGCGCGCGTGATCTTACGGGATAAAAGAAGGGCCGGTCCTTGATGGACCGGCCCGTTTTCATTCTCAGGTCGTCGGTTTAGACGAAGAACTGTGCACCGTTTGCGGAAATGGTCGAGCCGTTGATGAACTGCGAATCGTCCGATGCCAGGAAGGCGACGCAACGCGCGATTTCTTCCGGTTCACCCAGACGACCAGCCGGGATTTGGCCGATGATCGATTCGCGTACTTTTTCCGGCACCGCCATAACCATTTCGGTCGCGATATAACCGGGGCAGATCGCGTTGGCCGTGATACCGGCCCGCGCACCTTCCTGCGCCAGAGATTTCACGATGCCCAGATCGCCCGCTTTGGTTGCGGCATAGTTGACCTGCGCAAACTGGCCTTTCTGACCGTTGATCGAGCTGATCACGATGATACGACCAAATTTACGCTCGCGCATACCCGGCCATACCGGGTGCACGGTGTTGAAAACACCAGTCAGATTGGTGTCGATGACCTGATGCCACTGTTCAGGTGTCATCTTGTGGAACGGTGCGTCGCGGGTGATACCGGCGTTGGCGACCACGATGTCGATCGGGCCAACCTCGGTCTCGACTTTTTCGATGCCCGCTTTGGATTCGTCGTAATCCGCAACATTCCATTTATAAGTTTTGATACCGGTTTCGTCGGTGAACTTTGCGGCGGCTTCGTCATTGCCTGCATAAGTGGCGGCAACATTGTATCCTTCGGCCTTCAGCGCCTTGGAAATTGCTGCGCCGATGCCGCGGGAACCGCCGGTTACGAGTGCTGTACGTGCCATTTAGGACTCCTCCAAATTTAGTCGTCTTGGTAATTCTGTTACTCTGAGCGTTAAGGATGCGCAATATCGTTTCGTGATCGATCTTGTCTTTCTGTCCGGCGATATTGTCGCATCTATGGGGTATGATCCGATTGTAACAAAAAAGGGCGCCCAGTGGACGCCCTTTTGTATTTAGTTTTCAGCGCACTTAGTCACGCTCCACACACAGGGCGACACCCATGCCGCCGCCGATGCAGAGGGTCGCGAGACCTTTCTTGGCATCCCGGCGCTTCATTTCGAACAGCAGGGTGTTCAGAACCCGGCAGCCGGACGCGCCGATTGGGTGTCCGATGGCAATTGCACCACCGTTGACGTTTACGATCGACGGATCCCAACCCATGTCTTTGTTTACAGCGCAGGCTTGCGCTGCGAAGGCTTCGTTGGCTTCGACCAGATCCAGATCACCGACCGACCATCCAGCTTTCTCCAGCGCCTTGCGCGAAGCGTAGATCGGGCCAACGCCCATGATCGACGGGTCAAGTCCGGCGGTCGCGTAGGATGCAATTCGGGCCAAGGGCTCAATCCCACGCTTTTCGGCATTCTCAGCCGACATCAGCAGGGTGGCAGCGGCACCGTCATTCAGGCCCGAAGCGTTTGCGGCCGTGACAGAACCGTCCTTGGCGAAGGCGGGGCGCAGTTTGCCCATGGCTTCGATTGTCGCGCCGTGGCGGATGTATTCGTCCTTGTCCATCACGATGTCGCCCTTGCGGGTCTTGATGGTGAAGGGCACGATTTCGTCAGCGAACTTGCCAGCGTTTTGGGCGGCTTCGGCTTTGTTTTGCGAGGCGACCGCAAATTCATCCTGCATATCGCGGCTGATCTGCCATTTCTCGGCGACGTTCTCAGCCGTTTGACCCATGTGATAGCCGTTGAAGGCATCCCACAGACCATCGCGGATCATCGTGTCGATGTATTTCATGTCACCCATCTTATGACCGGCGCGCAGGGCGGCGGCATGGGGCGACAGGGTCATGTTTTCTTGTCCACCAGCCGCAACGATGTCGGCATCGCCCAATTGGATATGCTGTGCACCCAGAGCAACAGCACGCAGACCCGAACCGCAGACCTGGTTGATGCCCCAAGCCGCGCTTTCCTGCGGCAGGCCGGCATTTATGTGCGCCTGGCGCGCTGGGTTCTGACCTTGGGCGGCAGTCAGGACCTGGCCCATGATGGTTTCGCTTACTTCGCCCTTGTCGATCCCGGCACGTTCGACAACTGCTTCAAGGACGGCAGCGCCCAGATCATGTGCGGGGGTGTTCGCAAACGAACCGCTAAAGCTACCGACGCCCGTACGTGCGGCGGATGCGATTACTACGTTGGTCATAAAGTCAATCCTTTACCGTCATGGTCCTGTGGGAAATCTGACGGCGCGGTGTGAGGAGAAGTCTTCTCCGGGTGCAAGAGCGCCTCGTGATCCCCCGCTCAAGCATCTTCTGCAATAGCGCAATGCTGCATCTGCAGCAACGGACAGCTTGTCTCAGAGTGAGCCTTGGCGGTGTTCCGCGCGACCAGCTGCTATCAACTGCCCGTTTTTGTAGCTTTTTCCGAGCTCCAGGGCGGAGTGACTGAAGGCGCTCCATACAGAAAGCCCTGCAGACAATCGACACCGTTTGCGATCAGGAAATGAGCATCTTCGTCACTTTCGACCGATTCGGCGGTGACAAGAATTTCGAATTCCCGCGCAACTGCAATCAGTGCGCGCACCAGCGATTGATTGTCGGGATTGCTGCTGATGCCCCTGATGAACTGCCCATCGATCTTGGCGGCATCGAACAGAAATTCACGAAAGTGGCGAAAGCCAAAGTTACTGGCCCCAAAATCATCCAGCGCAAAGGCGATACCGCGGGCTTGTTGGCGATCCATGAAATCCACCACCAGTTCGGGCACCTGCATCGCCGAAGATTCTGAGATTTCCAGAATCAACCTTTCGCCCAAGCTTGCGTCTTTTTTCAGAAACCTATCCAGCACACGCGACCAGTTGGAATAACCGATGGACCGCGCGGACATGTTGATCGACAGGCGGATGCCAGGGTTGCGGATCAGAGTGCGCAGCCCCATTTCAAGCGCGACGCAATCAAGGTCCCGGCCAATTGGCGTGTTCTCAACCTGTGGCATGAACTCGCGCGCGGGGATGACGCGGCCGGTTTCATCCAATACACGGATGAACCCTTCGTAGAACGCGATTCCCTGAGGAGGATGTGCTTGAACGACAGGCTGGAACGCCAGCCTGCATTGTCTATGCTTTACGGCTTCGGTCGCCATCTGTACCACCGATCGATCCCGTGAAGTGACGGCGGCGCTCAAAGGGTCGTCCGATCCCTCGGGCAGGTCTGCGCGTTTCCTGTTTCCCATGACGTACCGTTCCCCTGATCCCGATGATTTTGGCCGGGGCCAGTTTCAGGGAAGACAGGTAAAACCGGGGTTAACGCTCAAAATTTTATCGCAGGTGGTGGGGCGAAAGATCAGTGTGTTGATTGCCATGCATGACGCAGCGAAGCAGCTGCACCGATAAGCGCTCCTAAAAGTCCCAGCGCGGCCATGACAAATCCCAGCCCCAATAGCGCGGGCATTGCTCCGTTGAGTGCGGCTGTCATTGTGATGACGAGGCCCAGCAAACCTGTGATCGTAGAAATTCTCATCAGCTTTGACATGCGGGCCTCCGGAAATGCACTCTTAAAACATCTCAGGGGATATGGAGCGCTTGTGCCAAATTTCAAGCAAAGAAAAGGTCTTTTTGAGACCTAGGCCCGCTTGGCTGTGGAAGCAGGTGATTTGGTGCCGAACTGCTCGAATCCCGGTGTGCCATGATCTTGCGGATGGCGGACAAGGTGCTTGGCCTTGATCTGTTGGGAATTGTCGCGGCTTCCATCGTGGCTATAGCCCGGAGGGGCAAAACAATAAGCCAGACGTTGGCGCAAGGACAGGCCCGGTTGGGTGGCGTCCCGCCAGATTCCAACCCATTCATGAAACGCCACGCGCAGCGGATTGAACGTGCCGATATTGTGGACAAGCCCATAGTCGACCTTGTCATCTTCTCGCTCGGGGACAAATGTGCCGAACATCTTGTCCCAGATGATAAAGACACCCGCATAGTTGCAATCAAGATATCGCGCATTTCGCCCATGATGGGCGCGGTGGTGACTGGGCGTATTCATGACGGCTTCGAACCAGCGCGGCATTTTGCCGATCGCTTCGGTATGGATCCAGAATTGGTAGATCAGGTTCAGACCTCCGACGAACAGCACCATCGCCGGGTGAAAGCCCAGCAGGATAAGCGGCGCACGTACCACCATCATGAAGGTGAATGTATAGGTCCAGGTCTGCCGTAGCGCCGTTGTCAGGTTGTAATGCTGTGAGCTGTGGTGGTTCACATGACTGGCCCAGACCCAGCGAATGCGGTGCCCAAAGCGGTGCACCCAGTAATACCGCAGATCGTCCAGTACAAAGCACAAGATGATGACCGGGATCGAGGTCCCTAGGTTGAGCGGTGTGATCTGCCACAGCCACATGAAAAACGCATATGCGATGAAGCCCAGCAAAAAGCCCGAGGCGATATTGCCTGCCCCCATGATCAGCGAGGTCAAGGCATCGCGGGTTTCGTACCTACCGCCCCGGCCTTTGATCGCGATCCAAATGAATTCGGCCAGAATGGCCGCGATGAAGAAGGGCACGGCCCATTGCACCGCGTCGGGAAAGCTCACGTGATCGGTCATGCGGGATCCATCAGATTTTGCCAGTGCTGGCGTTCGGTCTCATCAAGGTGGACGATGACCCGAGGAGTGCTGAAATCGTGGAACAGGACTTCAAAGCCTTCAGGATGATCCAGCCAATCGAAATCCCGTAAATGGCGGGCCACGGTATCGGCACCAAAGGACCACAGCAGGCCGGCTCCGGTTTCGGTTCGGATAAGGGCGGCGTGACCATTATGGGCAACGGTTACGTCAATGATGGAATCATCTGGAAAGTGACGCAGCCACTGTTCCTGTGCTGTCTTGGGCGTCAGCACTTGTAAGCGTGACTTGCCCGTCAGATGCAGCAGCAAGGCGACCCCGGCAATGCCGCCGACGACGAGGATCAATAGTATTTCCAGCGGCATTCCATCCTCCTGCAGATAACCTGCAAGCGGGCGATTTGTCTGTCAAAGGTGGCGTGGCGTCAGCCGCTTTCCAGGCTTTCCAGAATCTCATGCTGGACGATGCGCGCGACAAACGGCATTAACCCGTCAGGGCCAGAGGCCCGATCTTTGAGATGGATGCAGATATCGGGCCTGCGCGCGGCGATGATGCCAACCATTTCTCCGCGTATCTTGTCATCAAGGCCCGCGCCCATGATCGCACAGGCGATGCGCGGTTCCGCGTCCAGCTGCCGCCGCACCTCATCCTGATCATGCGCGCCGAGCCACTGAATCGGCAGGTGATCCAGTTGTTGTGCCACGTTGCCGATTACATTCGGCAACCGCCCAATCAACAGAACTACCGGTTTCATCGGAGTCTCCCTTTCTTCCGGTCGCAAACGAAAACCGGCCCGTTGGGGCCGGTCTCATTCTAACACAGATTTTCTGCAAGAGCGCGCGGGACCTCAGCTATTGCCTTCGACAAGTGCCGAAATTATCGCCTTGGCACTGTCCGAGTTCCATTCTGCATCACCGATCAGGCGTGCGATCTCATTGCCATCGGGGTCGATGATCACAGTGATCGGCAGGCCAATCACTCCCATTTCGCGTGCAACCGCCTGTTTCGGATCCTGATGACGCGGCAAGTTGTCGATGCCGTTTTCGTCAAAGAACTTCTTGATCCCGGCAGGTGTGTTGCGACCGGTCGCCAGGGTCAGAACCTCGAATTTGTCACCGCCAAACTCCTGTTGCAGTTCAGCGATCTGAGGCATTTCTTTGCGGCACGGCGCACACCATGTGGCCCAGAAGTTCAGCAGCACATACTTGCCTTTGTAGTCGGCCAGCGATCCGGTGCCACCATCATCTTCTAGCTCAAAATCGACCACTTTGACCGGCTTGGGCTCACTATGCAGGATCAGCCGCTTCAGGCTGCCCTCACGCAATGGGCCAAGCGTTGCCGCATCTGTTGCCAAAGCGGCGTTTGCACCCAGCGCTAGGGCCATATAAAGGGGGATCAGACGTAACAGGCGCATATCAACTCCGGGTTTTCTTTCATGACCGATCAATCTTCGAACCAGATGTGGGGCGGCCGCTTTGCCGCTGGTCCAGACGCGATCATGGAGGCGATAAATGCCTCGATCGGGTTCGATCAGCGGATGGCAGCCCAGGACATCGCAGGCTCGCGCGCCCATGCCGCCATGTTGGCTGCCACAGGCGTTATTACTGATAGTGATGCGCACGCCATTCGGGAAGGCCTGCTCACCGTTTTGTCAGAAATTCAGAACGGAGAATTTCAGTTCTCGACTGCGCTGGAAGACATTCACATGAATGTCGAGGCGCGACTGAAAGAGGTGATCGGAGAACCCGCAGGCCGACTGCACACGGGCCGGTCGCGAAACGACCAGGTGGCGACCGATTTCAAACTCTGGGTTCGCGACCAGCTAGATGCCGCAGAATCCGGTCTTCTGGCCCTGATCCGCGCGCTTTTGGCGCAGGCCGAGGCCGGGGCAGACTGGGTCATGCCCGGTTTCACCCACCTGCAAACCGCGCAGCCGGTAACCTGGGGTCACCACATGATGGCCTATGTCGAGATGTTTGGCCGCGATCTGTCCCGCGTGCGCGACGCCCGTGCCCGGATGAACGAATCCCCCTTGGGCGCAGCCGCGTTGGCCGGGACCTCTTTCCCAATCGACCGCCAGATGACAGCCGAGGCGCTGGGCTTCGACCGCCCCGCAGCCAACTCACTGGACGCTGTCAGCGACCGCGACTTCGCGTTGGAGTTCCTGTCGACCGCCTCGATTTGCGCCATGCACTTGTCGCGCTTTGCCGAGGAACTGGTAATCTGGTCCTCGGCCCAATTCCGGTTTGTATCACTGTCTGATCGCTTCTCGACTGGTTCATCAATCATGCCGCAAAAGAAGAACCCCGATGCAGCTGAGCTCATCCGTGCCAAGGTTGGCCGCATATTTGGAGCGAATACTGGCCTGATGATGGTGATGAAGGGGCTGCCGCTGACCTATTCCAAGGACATGCAGGAAGACAAAGAACAGGTATTTGATGCGGCAGATAACTGGATGCTGGCACTTGCCGCGATGGAAGGCATGGTCAAGGACATGACCGCCAATCGCGAAAGCCTGGCTGCCGCTGCCGGGTCTGGCTTTTCAACTGCGACCGACCTGGCCGACTGGTTGGTCCGCGTGCTGGGCCTGCCCTTCCGCGACGCGCATCACGTCACTGGATCGCTGGTGGCCATGGCTGAAAGCAAGGGCTGCGACCTGCCGGATCTGACGCTGGAGGACATGCAATCGGTCCACGCGGACATCACCGATGACGTCTATTCTGTTCTTACCGTCGAAAATTCGGTAAACTCTCGCCAATCCTATGGCGGCACCGCACCGGATCAGGTGCGGACCCAGATCAAGCGATGGAAGGCGCTGGTGTAATGCATATACGACGGGTGGTGCTATTGATTGCGGTCGCAGCGGCCTTGGCCGGGTGTGGTGCCGATGGCGAACCCATACAGCCCACCATGAGCGCAAGCGTCGGCGTAGGCAGCAGCGGCACCTATGGCGGTGTTGGCGTTGGTCTCAGACGCGGTGGGCTGGGCGTTTATCTGGGGCTCTGAACTCCAAAATTGCAATTTACTGATCGCACACCCATCTGCATCTGACACGTCCTGAATGACAAAGAGAAAATGCATGAGACCTGTCGGCCTGATCCTCTGCCTCGCCGTACTTGCAGCTTGCGACCCGACAGGCGCACCCCGAACGGAACCAACGGCCGCACCCAGCGGGTCCGGGGTCTCGGTTTCAGGATATGCGAGGGTTGGCGCGTCAAAGACGTTCTGAACCGCGACGGTGACCACAACCCTACCGGAATCATTTGATCCACATACCTCTTTTGGTCTAAGCGCGCAGGCATGGATCATTTTCTCTACCGCGACGGCGCGCTTTTCGCCGAGGATGTGCCAATCTCCGAAATCGCAGCCGCGGTCGGAACCCCGTTCTATGTCTATTCGACGGCGACGCTGCAGCGGCATTTCAAGCTGTTCGATGACGCGCTTGAGGGCACTGATCACCTTATCTGCTATGCGATGAAAGCGGCCAGCAATCAGGCCATCCTGAAGACGCTGGCGCAAGCTGGCGCGGGGATGGATGTGGTTTCGGGCGGGGAATATCTGCGCGCCAAAGCCGCAGGCGTACCCGGAGACAAGATCGTCTTCTCTGGCGTCGGCAAAACGGCGGATGAGATTCGCACCGCTCTGACTGGTGGCATTCGTCAGTTCAACGTCGAATCTGAACCCGAAATGCAGGTGATTAACGCGGTTGCACAAGAATTGGGCAAGGTTGCGCCGATCACCGTCCGGGTGAACCCGGACGTGGATGCAAAGACCCACGCCAAGATTGCCACCGGCAAATCTGAAAACAAGTTCGGCATCCCGATCTCGCGCGCGTCCGAGGTTTATGCGCTGGCCGCCAGCCTGCCGGGGTTGGAGGTGATTGGGATCGACGTCCATATCGGCTCACAACTGACCGAGCTGGAACCGTTTGAACTGGCCTACAATAAGGTCGCCGAGCTGACCGAGCGTCTGCGCGCAGAGGGGCATAACATCCGCCGCCTTGATCTGGGCGGTGGCTTGGGTATTCCCTATGCCCGTTCCAACGACGCGCCTCCGCTGCCGGTTGAATATGGTGCGATGGTCAAGAAAACACTGGGCCATCTGGGCTGCGAGATCGAGATTGAGCCCGGTCGGCTGATCGCTGGCAATGCGGGTCTGATGGTGTCCAAGGTCATCTATGTTAAATCCGGCGAAGACCGCGATTTCCTGATCCTCGATGGCGCAATGAACGACCTGATCCGCCCCGCGATGTATGAGGCGTATCATGATATTGTGGCAGTCGAAGAACCTGCCGCCGGGGTCGAACAACGCCCTTATGACATCGTTGGTCCGGTCTGTGAATCCGGGGATACCTTTGCAAAACAACGCAACATGCCGGCTTTGAAATCGGGCGATCTTATCGCATTCCGCAGTGCAGGTGCCTACGGTGCAGTCATGTCTAGCGAATACAATACGCGGCCCCTGATCCCTGAGGTTCTGGTGAACGGGGATCAATTTGCCGTAATTCGTGAACGCCCAAGCTTTGACGAAATCATAAACCGCGATACCATACCAGAGTGGCTTTGACGCGATAGGCGCGTCGGGCCGATCAGGAGGCCCGCCTTGCGCGACAACCAGACCTTGCCAATTCCAAGACTGTCCCTGTGGCTGACGCACGGGGGTATGCTGGCTGAGCAGGTGATGCGCGCCTTCTGGCCGTTCTTTTCTATTCTTATGGCGCTGCTGGCCGCCCTGATGCTGGGTCTGCACGATCTTGTGCGCATTGAAGCCGTTTGGATTTCTGCAGCGGTCGGATTGATTGCTTTAATTGCGACAGCGGTTTTGGGAATCAGACGGTTCCACCTGCCAACCCGGGCCGAGGCGCTGGTTCGGCTGGATGAAACCCTGCCCGGACGCCCGATACAAGCACTGATGGACGATCAGGCAATCGGTGCGATGGATGCGGATTCGGTGGCACTGTGGCATGCGCACCAGACGCGCATGGCAGATCGTGCATCAAAGGCCGATCCGGTGAAACCCGACTTGCGGCTGGCGTCTCGCGATCCCTATGCGCTTCGCTATGCTGCCTTATTGGCACTCGTCGTTGCAGCTCTGTTCGGCTCGTTCTGGCGGATAGGCTCGGTCGCTGACATGACGCCGGGGACCGCTCAGGCGGGGCAGGGCCCGACTTGGGAGGGTTGGGTTGAACCGCCGCGCTACACCGGACTGCCAACGCTCTATCTGGCCGATCAGACCGATCCGACGTTGACGGTGCCTAAAGGCAGCCGCATCACACTTCGGTTCTACGGCGAGATCGGCGCGCACAGCCTGACAGAATCTTCGACACCTCTGGGCACCGAAGCCGCGACAGAACCGGAACAGGAATTTGTTGCCGAACGCTCGGGTCAGATGCGGATCGATGGCCCGGCCGGGCGCGATTGGGCGCTTGAGATCCTTCCAGACACTGCGCCCAGGATCGCGACGGCAGGAGTGGCGCAATCAGAGGCTGGCGGACAGATGAAGCTGCCTTTCGCTGCTGCGGATGACTATGGAATCGTCTCCGGCACAGCCCGGATCGAATTGGACCTGCCAGCGGTCAACCGTCAATTCGGTCTTGCGACCGAGCCAGAACCGCGCGAGATCATTACGGTCGAGTTGCCAATGCCGATTACAGGCGATCGGACCGATTTCACCGAAGACTTGATCGAGGATTTCTCGCAGCACCCTTGGGCACATTTGCCGGTGAAAATAACCCTCATGGCCATCGATGCGGCGGATCAAGAAACGGTGGCGGAACCCTATCTGACAGAACTGCCGGCCCGTAGGTTCTTTGACCCATTGGCTGCTGCGGTGATCGAACAGCGGCGCGATCTGCTATGGTCGCGCGAAAACGCGCTGCGTGTATCGCAATTGCTGCGTGCGGTTTCGCACCTACCCGAGGACCTGTTCCGCTCAGATACAGCGTATCTGCGTCTGCGTGTGATCCTGCGGCGGCTGGAGACCTTCGACAAATACGGCGCACTGAACGTCAAACAGCAGGAAGAAATTGCGCAAGCGCTGTGGGATCTGGCGGTTCTGATCGAGGATGGCACGCTGGCCGACGCACTGGAACGGATGCGCCGTGCGCAGGAGCGTCTGACCGAAGCGATGCAGAACGGTGCCAGCGACGAAGAGATTGCCGAACTGATGCAGGAGCTGCGCGAAGCGACACAGGATTACATGCGGCAACTCCAGCGTCTGGCGCAGGAAAACGGTGAGACGCAGCAAGGACAGCAGGGCCAGAACGGCGAAACCCTGCAGATGACGCAGGATGACCTGCAGCGAATGATGGACCGCATTCAGGAGCTCATGGAACAAGGCCGCATGGCCGAGGCGCAGCAGGCATTGGAAGAGTTCCAGCAAATGATGGAAAACATGCGCGTCACACAAGGGCAGGGCCAAGGTGGCCAGTCCGAAGGACAGCAGGCCATGGAAGGGCTGGCAGAAACCCTGCGCGAACAACAGGGCCTCAGCGATCAGGCATTCCGCGACCTGCAGGAACAGTTCAACCCCGGTGCGCAAGCGGGCGAAAGTCAGGGCAATGAGGGTCGCAACGGTGGTCTGGGACGCGGCCAGAGCCATGAAGGCCAGGGCGGCCAGGGCCAGGGGCAGGATGAGGCTGGTGAAGGCCAGCAAGGACAGGGGTCACTGGCGGATCGGCAGCAGGCGCTGCGGGATGAGTTGAGTCGGCAACAACAAGGTCTGCCCGGCGGTGGTAAACCCGAAGGCGACGCTGCGCGCGAAGCATTGGGCCGTGCGGGCCGGGCCATGGACGACGCCGAAGACGCCTTGCGCAGCGATGATCTGGCCGAGGCGATTGACCGTCAATCCGAGGCGATGGAAGCCTTGCGCGAAGGCATGCGTTCACTGGGCGAAGCCCTGGCGCAGAACCAGCAGAACCAGCCGGGTCAAGGGACCGAGGCCGGCGACATGCAGGCCAATAACCGCGATCCATTGGGTCGTACGCCAGGTTCCGCGGGATCAATCTCGACCGACGACAACCTGCTGCAAGGCGAAGATGTATATCGCCGTGCGCGCGAGTTGCTGGATGAAATCCGCCGTAGGACCGGTGAACAGGATCGGCCTCAGATCGAATTGGAATACCTCAAGCGATTGCTCGAAAGGTTCTAGTTCTGCCCTGCGCCCCCGGTCTGTGTCTCAAGCCAAAGGCGCGCTTGATCGACCAGTGAGACATATGATTTCAGCATCGGATCAGCCTGAGGAACCGCCTCGCTGATCTGATTGGCGTTTCCATATATCAGAAACAGAATGACGCCGATGATAATGATCAAGGCAAAGCCACGCAGAAACCCACCGGATTTGCGGGCCGGAGCAACGGCTTCAGCTTCGTCCGATGTCAAGTCGCTGCGCAGACCCGAGTTGATCGCCTCAACATCCGGCAGCTCATCTTTCTGACCTGCGTCAGCGGCGGTTTCAGTGGCCGAGGGCCGTTTCGGTTTGACCTTGGGCTCTTCAGGCGGATCCAATGCCAGATCAGGTTGGCTTTCCAGATTACTGCCTTCACGCTCGCGCAGCTCTGCCTCGCGTGCAGCCTCTTCCTTGAGGATGCTGGATACCACTGGGTCTACGTTTCCAACACTCAATTCCTCGGGCGCATCGGGTTCTGGTGTGTCTTCTGCCTTAACCTTTTCTGGCTCGGCCTTGGCCGTATCGGGTTCTGGCGCATCCTCTGACTTAACATCTTCCGGTTCGGCAAAGGCTGCCTGGATTGCAGTTGCAGATTTCGCTTCCGGCTCTGCTTTGCTGGCGACTGGATACTTTTCCTGAAACCAGGTCTCTTCGCAAGCCGAGCATTGAACTTCGCGCCCGTCCTCGGGGATCACTTCGTCCGGGACTTCGTACTGGGCGCTGCAATTCGGACACGTTAAACGCATTCTGCCTCCTGACCTTCAAGGCTGGCCTGATAATAGTTTTTTCAGGGATGATATTCCGTTAAGACCCAACAGCAAAGCGTGTTTTCGGTTTCGCGGGCCAAGTGTCGCCAATTGGCCCCGCCCAAGGCATTGAATCCACCGCTGCGCTCGGGCAAGAGGTGAGCAGAATAAAGGGGGCAGGCGTGATCGAGCTGGAGAATATCAGCTATACCTACGGCGGTGGTGAGTTGCTAAGCGATGTTTCGCTGCAATTACAGCCCGGATCGTTCCACTTTCTGACCGGGCCTTCGGGTGCGGGCAAGACCACATTGCTGAAACTCTGTTATGGCGCGTTGTTGCCAACCTCGGGCAGGTTGATGGCCTTTGGTGAGGATATCGCCCGCATGGACCGCGATCAGATGGCGCTGCTGCGCCGCCGAATTGGCGTGGTGCATCAGGATTGCCGATTTTTGGATCACATGACGCTGGCCGAGAATGTCGCGTTGCCGCTGATGGTCTCGGGGCGCTCTGAAAATGGGCAGCAGGACGATCTGACCGAACTGCTGGGCTGGGTCGGGCTTGGCAGCAGGCTTGAGGCGCACCCGCCTGAACTATCGGGGGGCGAACGCCAGCGTGCCGCATTGGCCCGCGCAGTCATCCTATCGCCCGATGTGGTGCTTGCGGATGAGCCCACCGGCAATGTGGACTGGGAGATGTCGCAACGACTTCTGCGCCTGCTGGTCGAATTGAACAGGATGGGAAAAACCGTGCTGATCGCCACCCATGACCTAAGCCTGATCCGCGCCGCCAAAAGCCAGGTTCAGGCTCGCGTTCTGCGTATCGCGCAGCGCCGGGTGCAGCTTGCGGGGGCGGATCTATGAGCAAGGGCACGATCCGCAATTTGCTGCGCCGTGACAGCCGCGCCGACCGGGTGGTGCCACCCACGGGCTTTACCGCGCAATTGACCCTGTTCGTGTCTGGTGCAATGGCCTTTCTGGCGGTTTTTGCGCTGGCTCTTTCGTTAGCCTCGGGCCGTGTGGCGGATCGTTGGGCTTCAGAGTTGGCGGGGGCAGCGACCTTGCGGATCAATGCCCCTGCAGATCAACGTGCGGCGCAAACCGAGGCTGCTTTGAATGTCCTCCAGCAAACGCCGGGTGTGGCTTCGGCTCGCGCGTTGACGAGCGAAGAGCAGGCCACACTGCTGTCACCCTGGTTCGGACCGGACTTGCCTCTGGACACTTTACCAATTCCGCAGCTTATAGAGATTATCGAAGGTGAGCCGGGTCTTGATGCGGCTGGCCTGCGGCTGCGGCTAGGGGCTGAGGTGCCGGGCGCAGTGCTGGATGATCACACTCGCTGGCGCGAACCATTGGTTGATGCGGCCAATTCACTGCGGCGTCTGGGCTGGATTTCGATCCTGCTGATCGGTGGCGCCACTGCCGCCATGATCACGCTTGCCGCCAACGCCTCGCTTGCCGCCAACGCGCAGATAATCGAGGTTCTGCGTCAGGTCGGCGCGCGGGACCGGTTCATCGCCGGAGCGTTCGTGCGCCGCTTTACGTTCCGGGCGCTGTTTGGAGCAGCAGTTGGCACTTTGCTGGGTATGACGGGTGTATTGTTGCTCCCCGAAGCCTCGGATGCGGGTGGTTTTCTCACTGGCCTTGGGTTTCAGGGTATCGGTTGGATCCTGCCCGTGCTGATCCCGGTATTGGGCGCGGCCGTTGCGTTTCTGGCCACATGGTCAGCCGCGCAGCGCAAGTTGAAGGAGCTTTCGTGATGTTCATGGCTATTCAATGGGTCCGGTCGCTGATCTTCATGATCACCATCTATGCCTGGATGCTGGTACTGGGGCTTGTCTTTGCCCCCTATGCGCTGTTCGCCAAGCGTGGCGCATTGCGAGCATGCAAAACCTATGCGCGCACAACCAAGTGGTTGGCCCGCTGGATGGTTGGTATTCGCTGCGAAGTGCGCGGAGAAGTCCCACATGGCGAGGTTGTGATCGGCGCCAAGCACCAGTCGTTTCTGGACATCATCATAATCTTCGACGCCATCCCACACGGCAAATTCATCATGAAGCGAGAGCTTCTGTGGACGCCGGTCATCGGAATGTATGCGCGCCGTCTGGGATGTATCCCGGTCAATCGCGGCAAACGCGGGGCGGCGGTTGCGAAGATGGTCAAGGATGTCGCCCGCGAGTTCAGCGAACCCGGTCAGTTGGTGATCTACCCGCAAGGTACGCGCGTCGCGCCTGGGGTGCACAAGCCCTACAAGGTTGGAACGGCGGTTCTGTATGAAGGGCTCGGGTTCCCGTGCGTACCCGTTGCCACAAATGCGGGCGTCTTCTGGCCCAGAACCGGTGTCATGCGCAAGCCCGGCACGGCGATTGTCGATTTCCTAAATCCAATCGAACCCGGCGTTGCGCGGAATGACTTTCTGGAACGGCTGGAAAACGTTATTGAGACACGGTCCAACGAACTGATGCGAGAAGTGGGGTTTGACCTGGATGGAATTCGTTAAGGATATCACTGCCCTTGAGGCTCTGTATGGCACGCCCGGCGCAGCCTCCATACGCAAAGTGGCGCGGCGGCTAACTCCGCTCTACCGCAAATGGATTATGGCCTCACGCTTGTGTATCCTCAGCACCGTCGGCTCCGAAGGTGTCGATGGCAGCCCGCGTGGAGATGAAGGGCCAGTTGTGTTGGAACTGGACCAAGGCACCCTGGCACTGCCGGATTGGCGGGGAAACAACCGCTTGGATTCCCTGCGAAATATCGTACTCGATCCACGCGTCTCATTGTTGTTCATGGTGCCCGGTTCGAACAATGTGGTTCGGGTAAATGGGAACGCTCAACTGACTGCTGATGAAGCCCTGCGCGCCCGGTTCGAAAAACACGGAAAACGCCCCGCAACCGTCATCGTAATCGAGATATCCGAGATTTACACACAATGCGCGCGCGCCCTGATCCGGGCCAGAACCTGGAGTGGCCACGATGAAAGCGAGGGCCTGCCGACGGCTGGCGAGATATTGTCGGAAATGACGTCAGGAGAGGAAGGCGGCGCGCAATATGATCAGGAATGGGGTGCCCGCGCCGCTAAAACCATGTGGTAGGCAAGGATGGCTCTGATTCAGCCGATCACCTCACCGATCAGCATCTGCGGTTTGACATTGGTGAAGTTTGGCAGATCGGCCAGGACAGGGCCTGCCTTTGACATAGCGTCGTTCATGGCGTCCTGATCTTCAAACATGATCGTTGCGATCGCGTAATGACCTGCTGGCGCTTCAGGGCCTCCCGCAATGCCTTTGGTTACGACCGTACGTTCGATATGTGACCCCATGTGCTCGCCGACAAGCGGAAGATGTGTGTCGACATAATAGTCGAAATCGAAATGTGTTTCTGTACCTATGGGATAGATCACCTGTAAACTGACGCTCATCTGACTTCCTTTCCAAAAGCAATGGAGTCAGTAAACCGCGTCTGATCACCTGCCGCAAATGGTTTTGAGCGACACGGGGTGCCGCTCAAGGAGACTAGGTAGAGGACCTGCTCAGGTTTGGTCAGCTATGAATTGGCCCGTCACCACAGGCGAGCGCTGCCTCGCGCACTGCTTCGGAATAGGTCGGGTGAGCGTGACAGGTCAGGGCCAGATCTTCGGCTGATGCGCCGAATTCCATGGCGACGCAAACCTCGTGGATCAGGTCTCCGGCCGCGGGGCCGATGATATGCGCGCCCAGAATGCGATCGGTTTCTTTGTCTGCCAGAATCTTGACGAACCCGTCGGCTGCGAAATTCGCCTTGGCCCGGCCATTGCCCATGAACATGAACTTGCCGACCTTGTAGGCGCGGCCCTGTTCTTTGAGTGTCGCTTCGGTCTCACCCACATTGGCCACCTCGGGCCAAGTGTAGATGACCCCCGGAATGACACCATAGTTCACATGACCATGCTTGCCTGCAACCTGCTCGGCTGCGGCCATGCCCTCGTCTTCAGCCTTGTGGGCCAGCATCGGGCCTTCGGTCACGTCGCCGATGGCGTAGATGCCCGGCACGTTGGTCTGCCAATCACTGCCGACCTTGATCTGGCCGCGCGGGGTCATCTCGACGCCTAAAGCATCCAGCCCCAGACCCTCCGAATAGGGCTTGCGCCCGGTGGCCACCAGCACGGCATCAGCATCGATGACGTGCTCGCTGTCATCCTTGAGCAGCTTGTACGTTACCTTGGCTTTGGTCTTGGTGGCTTCGGTCTTTTGCACCGCAGCGCCCATGACGAACTTCAAACCCTGTTTCTTCAGGATGCGCTGGAAAGTCTTTTGAACCTCGGGGTCCATACCCGGCGTGATTTCCTTGAGGAATTCGATCACCGTCACCTCTGCGCCCAAACGGCTGTAGACTGAGCCCAATTCAAGCCCGATCACACCGGCACCGATCACAATCATTTTCTTGGGAACTTTGCCCAGAGACAACGCGCCAGTCGAAGTCACTACGACCTTTTCGTCAACCTCGACGCCGGGCAGCGCTGACGGCTCAGAACCCGACGCGATAATGATGTTCTTGGTCTCATGGACCTCATCACCAACCTTGACCTTGCCCGCAGCAGGGATTGAGCCCCAGCCTTTCAGCCAATCGATCTTGTTCTTCTTGAACAGAAACTCGATGCCCTTGGTGTTGCCATCGATGACCTCGTCCTTGTAGGCCTGCATCTGCTTCCAATCGACCGAAGGTGACTTCCCCTTCAAACCCATCTTTGCAAAGTTGTGTTCGGCTTCGTGCAACTGATGGCTGGCATGCAACAATGCTTTCGAGGGGATGCAGCCCACGTTCAGGCAAGTCCCACCCAGCGTCTCGCGCCCCTCGACAACTGCGGTTTTAAGGCCCAGTTGGGCGCAACGGATGGCGCAGACATAGCCGCCGGGTCCGGCGCCGATTACGATGACGTCATAATTTGCCATTACATTCTCCTAAATCGACCGGGTGATCCGGCAGCGTCCCGATCCGGTGTGGTGGGTCGGGTACCTATATTTCAAACGGGTTCCAGCAGCTTGATTGATATATGCGCAATGCCGCCGCGTTCGTGGTGCATCGCCAGTTCTTCGGACCCAAAAAAGGCTTTGGCCTTATCCAGATTCATAACCTCGAACATCGCTATCGCATGATCCCGCTGATCTGGATCGCGCCAGACATGCAGGTCGCGGATACCCGCGGCCTTGCGCATCGGTTGATCCTCGCGGAACACTTTCAGCCAGGCATCGAAATCGGCCACATCGGCTTGCCACAGTACATGAGTCGCCATCTTAAAGATCCATCAGCAGGCGACGCGGGTCTTCCAGCGCCTCTTTTACGCGGACAAGGAATGTCACAGCACCCTTGCCGTCCACAATACGGTGATCATAGGACAGCGCCAGATACATCATCGGGCGGATTTTGATCTCACCATTGATGACCATGGGACGATCCTGGATCTTGTGCATGCCCAGAATGCCCGATTGCGGCGGGTTCAGGATCGGTGAAGACATCAGCGAGCCGTAGACGCCTCCGTTCGAGATCGTGAAAGTGCCGCCCTGCATTTCCGCCATCGAGAGTTTACCATCACGGGCGCGCTTGCCCTTTTCGGCGATGGCTTTCTCGATCGCTGCGAAAGACATCGAGTCCGCATCCCGGATGACTGGAACCACCAGCCCTTGCGGCGTACCTGCGGCCACACCCATATGCACGAAGTTCTTGTAGACGATGTCATTGCCGTCGATCTCGGCATTCACTTCGGGCACTTCTTTCAGCGCATGACAGCAGGCCTTGGTGAAAAAGGACATAAAGCCCAGACGTACGCCATGCTTCTTCTCGAACTGGTCCTTGTACTGGTTGCGCAGGGCCATCACCTCGGTCATGTCCACCTCGTTATAGGTGGTCAGGATCGCGGCGGTGTTCTGCGCGTCCTTCAGGCGCTTGGCGATGGTCTGGCGCAGACGGGTCATGCGCACGCGCTCTTCGCGGCTCGCATCCTCGGCAGCCACAGGCGCGCGCGGAGTTTGGGCAGCGGGGGCGGGCACAGCCGCCGCAGGCGCTGGGGCCGTAGCTGCTGCAACTGCCTTTGCCACGTCTTCTTTCATGATACGACCATCGCGTCCGGTGCCAGTGACCTGATCCGCAGACAGACCGGCTTCGGCCATCGCTTTCTCAGCCGATGGAGCGTTGGACACGTCTTTACCTGTGCTGGCTGCAGCCGGAGCGGCGACGGCCGCCACCGGAGCCGCTGCTGCACCTGCGGCTGCGCCCGAGATCACCGCCAATTTGGCAGAAGCATCGACCGTGCTGCCTTCAGGCGCAACGATTTCAGCCAGAACGCCTGCCGCCGGGGCAGGGACCTCGACCGAGACCTTGTCGGTTTCCAATTCGCACAGCATTTCATCCTGTGCAACGCTGTCGCCGACCTGTTTGAACCATGTCGAGACTGTAGCCTCGGTGACGGATTCACCCAATGTCGGCACCATCACATCTACACTGCCGCCTGATGCTGCGGGTGCCGCTGCCGCCGGGGCCGGGGCCGGGGCCGCCGCTGCCGGAGCAGGCGCAGCCCCTTCGCCCGCCGCTATCGTGGCAAGCAGGGCATCGACGCCCACGGTCTCACCTTCGGCTGCAACGATCTCACCCATCACGCCAGCAGCGGGTGAGGGCACCTCGACCGTGACCTTGTCGGTCTCAAGTTCACATAGCATCTCATCTACGGCGACTGCATCGCCGGGTTTTTTGAACCATGTCGCAACGGTGGCTTCGGTGACAGACTCGCCCAGCGTGGGAACACGAACTTCAATCGTCATCGTTTACTTTCCTTCAATGCTCAGCGCTTCGTTCACCAGCGCTTCTTGTTGGGCTTTGTGTTGGCTGGCCAGACCCGTCGCGGGCGAGGCCGAAGTTGCGCGACCGGCATAGACCGGACGGGTGTGTTTTGCGCCAATGCGGGTCAGAACCCATTCGATATTGGGCTCAATAAAGGTCCAGGCCCCCTGGTTCTTGGGTTCTTCCTGACACCAGACCATCTCGGCCCCCTTGAAGCGCTCAAGCTCGTTGATTAGCGAATGCGCAGGGAAAGGATAGTATTGCTCGATCCGCATTAAGTAGATGTCGTCGATGCCGCGCGCATCGCGTTCCTCAAGCAGATCAAAATAGACCTTGCCCGAGCACATGACGACCCGCTTGATCTTGTCATCTGCCACCAGTTTAGTGTCCGAGTTGCCCTGTTGAGCATCATCCCACAGCACCCTATGGAAGCTCGAGCCTGTAGTGAATTCCTCGGCCTTGCTGACAGCCAGCTTATGGCGCAGCAGCGACTTCGGCGTCACCAGGATAAGCGGCTTGCGGAAGGTCCGGTGCAATTGACGGCGCAGGATGTGGAAATAGTTCGCAGGCGTTGTGCAGTTCGCCACGATCCAGTTGTCCTGACCGCACATTTGCAGAAACCGCTCAAGCCGTGCGGATGAGTGCTCTGGGCCTTGCCCTTCGAACCCATGCGGCAGCAGCGTGACCAGACCAGACATCCGCAGCCACTTCGATTCACCCGAACTGATGAACTGATCGAACATTATCTGTGCCCCATTGGCGAAATCGCCAAACTGTGCCTCCCAGAGAACAAGCGCGTTGGGCTCGGCCAGTGAATAGCCATACTCGAACCCAAGCACCGCGTATTCGGACAGCATCGAGTCAATCACGTCATAATGTGATTGGCCCTTGCGGATATTGTTCAGCGGGTAATACCGTTCCTCGGTTTCCTGATGGACAAATCCGGAATGGCGTTGGCTGAATGTGCCACGCGTCGCGTCCTGTCCGGCCAAACGTACAGGGTAGCCTTCGGTCAGCAGAGAGCCAAACGCCAGAGCCTCGCCCGTTGCCCAGTCAAAGCCGGTTCCGTTTTCGAACATCTGTTTCTTGTGGTCCTGCAACCGGCCCACGGTTTTGTGCATCGCAAAACCTTCGGGGGCGCTGGTCAGAGCGGTGCCGATCTCGGCCAGCGTCTCTGGTGTAATTGCGGTTTCACCGCGCATGTATTCGTCTTTGTGCTTGTCCAGATGCGACCAGCGCCCATCCAGCCAGTCGGCTTTGTTTGGCTTGTAGTCTTTCCCGGCATCAAACTCCTCATTCAGATGTGCCTGAAAGGCCGCCTTCATGTCTTCAATCTCGCCTTCGGGGATAAGCCCGTCCCTGACAAGGCGCTCGGTATACAACGACAACGTGGTCTTATGCGTCTTGATCTTCTTGTACATGATCGGGTTGGTGAACATGGGCTCGTCGCCCTCGTTATGACCAAACCGGCGATAGCAGAAAATATCCAGCACCACGTCCTTGTGGAACTTCTGGCGGAACTCGGTCGCCACCTTGGCGGCATGCACCACCGCCTCGGGGTCGTCGCCATTCACGTGGAAGATGGGAGCTTCAACCATCAGCGCGATATCCGTGGGATAAGGGCTGGAACGGCTGAAATGTGGCGCGGTGGTAAAGCCGATCTGGTTGTTTACCACGATATGCATGGTGCCGCCGGTCTTGTGCCCCTTCAGGCCCGACAGGCCAAAGCCTTCGGCGACAACGCCCTGACCGGCAAAGGCCGCATCACCGTGCAGGAGGATGCCCATCACCTTGGTGCGGTCTTCGTCGTTCAACTGGTCCTGCTTGGCGCGGACCTTACCCAGAACCACCGGGTTCACCGCCTCAAGGTGCGAGGGGTTTGCGGTCAGCGACAGGTGAACGCTATTGCCATCGAACTCTCGGTCGCTTGACGCGCCGAGGTGATATTTCACGTCGCCTGATCCATCCACGTCTTCGGGCTTGAAGCTGCCGCCCTGAAACTCGTTGAAGATCGCGCGATAGGGCTTGCCCATCACATTGGCCAGAATGTTCAGACGACCCCGGTGTGGCATACCGATGACGATATCGCTGAGGCCCAAGGCGCCGCCGCGCTTGATGATCTGTTCCATCGCAGGGATCAGCGCCTCGCCACCATCCAGACCAAACCGCTTGGTGCCCATGTATTTCACATGCAGGAATTTCTCGAAACCCTCGGCCTCGACCATCTTGTTCAGGATCGCCTTGCGGCCTTCCTTGGTGAAGGCGATTTCCTTACCGAACCCCTCGATGCGTTCCTTCAGCCACGCTGCCTCTTCCGGGTTCGAGATATGCATGTATTGCAGCGCGAAGGTGCCGCAATAGGTCCTCTTCACGATCTCGACGATTTGGCGCATGCTGGCCATCTGCAGGCCCAGCACGTTGTCAATAAAGATCGGTCGATCCATGTCAGCATCGGTGAACCCGTAAGTCTTCGGGTCCAGCTCGGGATGCGTACTGGCGGCGCGCATGCCCAGCGGGTCCAGATCAGCTGCCAGATGGCCCCGGATACGATAGGCCCTGATCAGCATCAGCGCCCGCAGGCTGTCCAGCACCGCGCGCTTGATCTGGTCATCACTGACCTCAACACCCTTGGCCGCCGCCTTATCCTTGATTTTGTTGCCCGCTGCTTTGGCGTCGATCTCGGCCCACTCGCCAGTCAACGCACCCGTCAGATCATCGGCAGGCATCGGAGGCCAATCGCTGCGCGCCCACGAAGGGCCCTCGGCCTCGCGCTGCACATCCGGCGCGTCATCGCCCATGGCCTTGAAGAACTCGACCCAGGCTGCGTCGACCGCACCGGGGTTCTTGGTGTACTGGGCATAAAGCTGCTCCAGATATTCGGCATTATGCCCCTGCATGAAGCTTGAGGCATGAAAGGCGGTGTTGGGCGAGTGTTCGGTCATTGGGCTACCTCATATGGGTTGGGACCGTATTGGTTGGTGCCTGGTTCGCTGGGGCGGGTCAGCCACCACAGAACCAGGAGGGGCGACACAAACAGGACAAGAAGTGTCGGAATGACAATAAGAAGAGTTGCGCGGGTGAACAGGATATCCAACGTGCCGCCATGGAACTGGCTGGCAAGGCCGATGCCAAAGATCAGGACGGCAAGCGCACCAAGTATCAGCAGGATCGGCAGCAGAGCATAAAGCCCGCTGCGCCCGGTATCATGCATCCGCCGCCACGCGACGGCCAGATGCGGGAAGAAGACAATCAGGCTGACGATGCTTTGGACCGGGCCTGTCGAGGTAGCCGTGACGGATTTGGATGTTTCGGTTTCGGTCACTGCGACCTGAGTGAAGAACTGCCAGTCGATGATCCCGGCAATGATGCTCCAGATCATGATGAACAGGAAAAAAAACCAGTATTCGGGCCGCGAGGCACGGCCCGAAAAGGTGAAAAACTTGGAGAAACAGGTTTTAATGGCTTCGCCGAAAGTCATGTTTACCGCTCCTCCCAAAGCAGTCAAATTCTGGTCAACCGATGGCTTCCAGCACAGCCTCACCCAGCTGCGCCGGGCTTTCGGCCACGACGATACCGGCCGAGCGCATGGCTTCGATCTTGTCCTCGGCTCCGCCTTTGCCGCCGGCGACAATTGCGCCCGCGTGGCCCATGCGGCGGCCCGGAGGGGCTGTGCGGCCTGCGATGAAACCAGCGGTCGGCTTTTTGCGACCCTTCTTGGCCTCATCCGCCAGGAACTGGGCGGCTTCTTCCTCGGCCGAGCCACCGATCTCACCGATCATGATGATGCTCTCGGTCTCGTCATCGGCCAAGAACCATTCCAGCACGTCGATATGTTCGGTGCCCTTGATCGGGTCGCCGCCGATGCCCACACAGGTGGACTGGCCCAGACCCACATCGGTGGTCTGCTTGACGGCCTCATAGGTCAGGGTGCCCGAACGGGACACAACGCCGACCGAGCCGCGCTTGTGGATGTGGCCGGGCATGATGCCGATCTTGCAGGCGTCGGGCGTAATGACACCGGGGCAGTTCGGGCCGATCAGGCGGGATTTCGAGCCTTCCAGCGCGCGCTTCACCTTCATCATGTCCAGAACCGGGATGCCTTCGGTGATGCAGACGATCACTTCCATCTCGGCATCAATCGCTTCGAGGATCGAGTCAGCCGCAAAGGGCGGCGGTACATAGATCACGCTGGCATTGGCTTCGGTCACATGCTTTGCCTCGTGGACCGAGTTGAACACAGGCAGGTCAAGATGGGTCATCCCGCCTTTGCCGGGGGTCACGCCGCCGACCATCTTGGTGCCATAGGCAATGGCCTGTTCGCTGTGGAATGTGCCCTGCGAGCCCGTAAAGCCCTGACAGATCACTTTGGTATTTTCGTCGATGAGGACTGCCATGTTAGGAGTCTCCTATTAAGCTAATTGGCCTCGGTAAAGGTAGCCCCATGCGACTCCCTGAGGAGATACATGGAACTCTTCACCGCGATCACTTTTGATTTCGAAAGCAACGATCATATCGGCTTCTTCGAATTGAAGTACGCCATTGCCACGCTCCGTTCCTCGGTCTGTTAGTACGGCCACCTTACGGGCATGAATGATCTTGCTGATTGCTTTGCGGAGGTTTCTCTCGAACGAGAAAGTCTCGCTATACTTTTTTCCTAGAAAGTTTTCAGTTCCAGTGGGAGCCACGGGCGATGTCGTGTCGCCTTCGAACTCAAGCACACGTCTCGCATGAACCGCAAAACGAAAGGCCGTATTCAGAACGTCCTTTAGCACGACCTTCATCAAGTCACTTTCACTCCTCGGATAGGGGGAGTTACAGAGGGCATATAGCTTCACCGCTTCGGCAGAGGCTTCAGATTCTGACCAAAGTTTCAAAGATTCGCCCTCTTGGGTGAAACGATTAAGGCGGAGTGCGTGGCCCAAGAACTTAACCCTTAACCGCCTTCACGATCTTCTCGGCACCGTCTTTCAGGTTGTCCGCCGCGATCACGTCCAGGCCAGAGGTGTTGATGATCTCTTTGCCCTTCTCAACATTGGTGCCTTCCAGACGCACGACCAGCGGCACTTGCAACCCAACCTCTTTCACCGCGGCCACGACGCCCTCGGCAATCACATCACAGCGCATAATGCCGCCGAAGATGTTGACCAGAATGCCTTTGACCTGCGGGTCCGAGGTGATGATCTTGAACGCCTCGGTCACTTTCTCTTTGGTGGCACCGCCACCCACATCGAGGAAGTTGGCAGGCTCGGCCCCATACAGCTTGATGATGTCCATCGTCGCCATCGCCAGACCGGCACCGTTGACCATGCAGCCGATCTCACCGTCCAGCGCGATGTAGTTCAGGTCGTATTTGCTGGCTTCCAGTTCCTTGGGGTCTTCCTCGGTCGTGTCGCGCAGTTCGGCAATATCTGGGTGACGATAGACCGCGTTGCCATCAAAACCGACCTTGGCGTCCAGTACTTTTAGGTCGCCCTTATCCGAGACGATCAGCGGGTTGATCTCCAGCATCTCCATGTCCTTCTCGACGAAGGCATTGTAAAGCTGGCTCATCAGTTTGACGCATTGCTTGACCTGCGCCCCTTGCAGACCCAGTGAAAACGCGATGCGGCGGCCGTGATAGGGCTGATAACCAGTGGCGGGATCAACCGAGAAGGACAGGATTTTCTCGGGCGTCGCAGCGGCCACTTCTTCGATGTCCATGCCGCCTTCGGTCGAGCACACGAACGAGATGCGGCTGGTCTGGCGATCCACCAGCAGGGCCAGATACAGCTCGCGTTCGATGCCGGACCCGGCCTCGATATAGATGCGGTTGACCTGCTTGCCTGCGGGGCCGGTCTGATGCGTGACCAGCGTGCGGCCCAGCATCTTCTTGGCTTCTTCGGCGGCTTCTTCCACCGACTTGGTTAGACGGACACCGCCTTTTTCACCGGCGTCGGTTTCTTTAAAAGATCCCTTGCCACGACCGCCTGCGTGAATTTGCGCCTTGACGACCCAAAGCGGTCCGTCCAGCTCACCAGCGGCGGTTTTGGCTTCCTCGGCACGCAACACGGCGCGACCGTCGGAGACCGGAGCGCCATAGCTGCGAAGAAGCGCTTTGGCTTGATATTCGTGAATGTTCATCGAAATTGTCCCGTCTGACTACGATTACACCGTTATAGGGGTGTCTAAGCGCCAAAATTAAAGAGTTTTTTGACAGGTCACGGGAAATTGTCGAAGATTTTCAGTATTTGTGATCACAGGTTTTTGGGGTGTGATCACAAAAATTGTGGGACGTGGAAATTGATTCGATGATCCAGGATCATGCCCACAAAACACATTCATAGATGAGTTTTGCGACGTTTGCGCGAACATCTTTTAGCCAGCTTGGCACCGTGTAAAAGAAAACCGGCCCGTGAAGAGGGCCGGTTCATTGGTTTTAGGGTTCGTGACTTAGGCCAGCGAGCTGTCGATGCCCTTGCATGCTTCGATCAGGCCCTTAACGGCATTGACCGAATTGTCGAAACCGGCCTGTTCTTCTTCGTTCAGCTTGATGTCGACGACGCGCTCGATACCACCTGCACCGATTACGGTAGGCACGCCGACATACATGCCGTCGACACCCAGTTCGCCGTTGCAATAGGCAGCACAGGGCAGAACGCGTTTCTGGTCTTTCAGGTAGGCTTCGGCCATTTCGATCGCCGAAGTCGCCGGTGCATAGAAAGCCGAGCCGGTCTTCAGCAGGCCAACGATTTCTGCGCCGCCGTCACGGGTGCGCTGAACGATGGCGTCCAGTTTTTCCTGCGTGGTCCAGCCCATCTCTACCAGATCGGGCAGCGGGATACCGGCAACGGTCGAGTAGCGCACCGAAGGCACCATCGTGTCGCCATGGCCGCCCAGAACAAAGGCGGTGACGTCGCGCATGGACACATTGAACTCTTCCGACAAGAAGTGTGCGAAACGGCCCGAGTCCAGAACGCCCGCCATGCCGCAGACTTTGTTGTGCGGCAGGCCCGAGAATTCACGCAGCGCCCAAACCATCGCGTCCAGCGGGTTGGTGATGCAGATGACGAACGCATCCGGAGCGTTTGCGGCGATGCCTTCACCGACCGATTTCATGACCTTCAGGTTGATGCCCAGCAAGTCGTCGCGGCTCATGCCCGGCTTGCGCGGCACGCCAGCGGTGACGATGCAGACGTCGGCACCGGCGATATCCTCATAAGACTGGGTGCCTTTCAGCTTGGCGTCGAAGCCTTCCGAGGGGCCGGATTCGGCGATGTCCAGCGCCTTTCCTTCCGGGGTGCCTTCGGCGATGTCGAACAGCACGACGTCACCAAGTTCTTTCATTGCAGCGAGGTGGGCGAGCGTGCCGCCGATCTGACCTGCGCCGATCAGCGCGATCTTAGGTCTGGCCATTTGGAATATCTCCGGTCGGTTTTGAAATCGCGGTTGTGCTAGTCGCAAAAGCGGCGTCACGCAAGCCTTCTGCGGCGCGGCATGCCACCGCATACCGTTTGCACCCACCCCGCCGATTGCGCTAAACCGCCTGTGAATCATGCATATTTCCGGGGTGCCTGATGTTCGAGATGAACCTGATGTTTTTTGCAGTGGCGATCCCGGCGGTGATCTTCGCGGGCATCTCGAAAGGTGGGTTCGGCTCGGGAGTGGCGTTTGCATCTTCGTCGATTCTGGCTCTGATACTGACGCCAGGACAGGCGCTAGCGCTAATGCTGCCGATACTGATGGTGATCGATCTGGCGACGTTAAAGCCGTATTGGAAACGCTGGAGCTGGCCAGATTCGCGCCTTCTGATGTTGGGCGCAGTACCCGGTATCGCGCTGGGCGCGTGGCTTTATCGTGCGACGGATGACGATCTGCTACGTCTGTTGATTGGCGGAATATCGGTCGGTTTTGTGATCTGGCACGTTGCCCAGACCAGAGGCTGGGTGCGGGGTTTTGCCAACCGGTTGCCTCCATCGGCGGGCCTGTTTGCCGGGCTGATCGCCGGATTCACCAGCTTTGTCAGCCATGCGGGCGGCCCACCCGCCGCCGTGTACCTGCTGTCACAACGCCTGACGAAAACCGAATTTCAAGCCTCGACCGTGCTGGTCTTCTGGGTAATCAACGCCGTCAAATTCGTGCCCTTCGCCTATCTGGGCCTCTTCACTTGGCACACAGCCTTGGCAGACCTGTTGCTGACCCCGTTTGCGATCCTCGGGGCCTGGCTGGGCGTCCGGGCGCATTTCATGCTCTCCGAACGATTGTTTTTCAACATTGCCTATGTCTTGCTGACCCTGACGGGAAGCAAACTGATCTGGGATGCGCTGGTTTAGGTGTTGGGCGGCAGCGTTTCGGCCAGTGTTTCATAAGACTGGCCCGAGGCGATCAGGCAGGTCACACCTTCCGGCAAGGTCACAACAATGGTCCAGCTGCCGGTTTGGTCCGAGGCAAAAACCTCCATCACCGCTCCCTGACGCGCAATACCGATGCCTCGTCGGGTTTCGCCATATGACTTTGTCAATCGCTTGATCACGTCTTCGCGTGGCGCACAATTCTGTGCGCTGACTTGTTGCGCTGCCAGTACCATGATGCCCAAGCCAATCGTCATTTTCAGCATAATCGTTTTCATTGGTCACCCCTTTAAAGCTCTTCCTCAAAGCAGCGTGCCGTAGGCAAAAGGACATCGCGTTAAGGCAACGCACGTTGCGCAGCGCAGGAAATGCTGCGCTGCGGCGATTTTGTTCTTGAACTTTCCGTCAAAAAATGCCCCATTCCGCGCAACATTATTTCAATGGGAGAGTCCAGTGGACCCGCGCCAACGCCCCTATCGCTCGGTACTATACATCCCCGGCTCGCGTGAACGCGCGCTTGATAAGGCCCGCACATTGCCGGTGGACGCCATCATCTTTGATCTTGAAGACGCGGTTGCGGCTGATGAGAAAGAGAACGCGCGCGAGACCCTCAAGGCGGCTTTGGCCGCCGGAGGCTATGGTGCTCGGGTCAAGATCGTGCGGATCAACGGGCTTGATACCGAATGGGGGCGCGCGGATGCCGAAGCCGTGCGCGAGATGGATGCGGATGCCGTTCTGTTACCAAAGGTGAGTTCTGCTGCGGATGTGGATGCGCTGACCTCAATCACCGGAGACCTGCCGATCTGGGCGATGATGGAGACGCCGCGCGGGATGCTGAACGCAGCCGAAATTGCCGCACATCCGCTGATGGCAGGCTTTGTCATGGGGACCAACGATCTTGCGAAAGAGCTGCAGACGCGCTTCCGCCCCGACCGTTTGCCGATGATGACCTCGTTTGGCCTGTGCCTGTTGGCGGCCAAGGCAGAGGGGCTGATCGTCGTCGATGGCGTCTACAATGCCTTCAAGGACACCGACGGTCTGGCCGCCGAGTGTGCCCAGGGCCGCGACATGGGCTTTGATGGCAAAACCCTGATCCACCCGGCCCAGGTCGACATCGCAAACTCCGCCTTTGCCCCTTCCGAGGATGAGATTGATCTGGCTCGCCGTCAGATTGCCGCTTTCGAGGAAACCGAGTCGCAGGGGCAGGGGGTCGCCGTTGTCGATGGCAAGATTGTTGAAAACCTACACGTTGTAACTGCCCGCGAAACTCTGGCAAAAGCAGAGGCGATAGTAGCTTTGCAAGCGGGGTAAGCCAGTATGGGCTTTGTTCTTCTGATCCTTGGTGTGGCACTTTGGTGGGCCGCACATCTTTTTAAGCGCGCGATGCCGGAACGACGTGCCGCCATGGGCGACGCGGGCAAGGGCGTCGTGGCGCTCGCCTTGGTGGCCTCGGTATTGTTGATGATCTTCGGTTATCGCATGACCGATTTCATATATGTCTGGGCGCCGCCAACCTTTCTGATTCACGTCAACAACCTGCTGGTGTTGATCGCGTTCTATCTGGCCAGCCCTGCGGGAACCAAAGGTCGCCTGTTGAACAAGGTCCGTCACCCCATGCTGGGTGGCTTTAAACTCTGGGCCTTTGCGCACCTGTTGGTGAACGGTGATCTGGCCTCGATCATCCTGTTTGGTGGCTTGCTGGCCTGGGCAATTGTCGAAGTGATCGTGATCAACAAATCCGAACCAGACTGGGCACCGGGCGAACCCGGCACATACGGCAAAGATGCCATGTTCTTTGTGGGCTCCATCGTGCTGCTGGGCGTTGTGGGCTATATTCACGGGCTGGTTGGTCCGTCTCCGTTTGGTGGATAAGGGGCCTAATCAATGGCGAAACTTTATCGTTTGTTGACCGAGGAAGACACATCAGCCTTCTGCCACAAGGTCTCGGACGCGTTGGCAAAGGGATGGGAGCTTTATGGCGACCCGTCTTATGCCTTTGACGCCGCAAATAACGTGATGCGTTGCGCGCAGGCTGTGACCAAAGAGGTCGCCGCTGATTACACCCCCGACATGAAACTGGGACAGCAATAATGGCAAAAACCAATCCGGGTAACTTTTTCGAGGATTATTCAGTCGGGCAGATCCTGCATCACGCCGTGCCGCGCACGGTGACAGATGGCGAGCGCGCGCTTTATCACGCGCTCTATCCCGCGCGACACGCACTCTATTCCTCGGATGAGTTCGCCCGGAATTGTGGCCTGCCGCAAAGTCCGATTGACGATCTGGCGGCCTTCCATGTGGTGTTCGGTAAAACGGTTCCCGATATCTCGCTGAATGCGGTGGCTAATCTGGGTTATGCCGAAGGGCGCTGGCTGCAACCGGTCTACCCCGGTGATACGCTGCGCGCTGAATCTGAGGTGATCGGCCTCAAGCAGAACTCGAACGGCAAAACCGGTGTCGTCTGGGTCCGCACCCGCGGGCTGAACCAACGCGACGAAGTGGTGATCGAGTATGTTCGCTGGGTCATGGTGCGCAAATCAAACCTCGATGCGCCTGCACCAGAGACGGTGGTGCCCAATCTGAAAAAGGCGCTTGATGTCAGCGATCTGGTGGTACCACAGGGGCTCGATTTCTCGAAATACAATTTTGTACAATCCGGCGAAAACCACCGCTGGGATGCGTACAACACGGAAGAAACGATTGATCACGTCGATGGCGTGACCGTCGAAGAGGCCGAGCACATGCTGGCCACCCGCCTGTGGCAGAACACCGCCAAAGTGCATTTCGACCTCACCTTCCGACCAGAGGGGCGGTTGATCTATGGCGGCCACGTTATCTCGATGGCGCGTGCCTTGTCGTTTAATGGCCTGGCGAATGCGCAGATGATCGTTGGCCTGAACGGCGGTGCCCACGCCAACCCTTGTTTCTCGGGCGATACTATCAAAGCCTGGTCCGAGGTTTTGGACAAGGCCGAGACTGGAACTCCCGGAATCGGTGCCATCCGCTTGCGCTTGGTTGCGACCAAAGGCGGCGAGCCCTTCGTTCTGCGCAATGACGAGGGGAGATATCTTCCTAACGTTCTGCTAGATTTGGATTATTGGGCTCTTATGCCGATGTAGCCAATGCCTTCTGGCGGCTGACATTCAAGTGATCACGGTCCGCGAAATCCATGCTACGCTTGGCGCATGATGATGTTTCGTGCGCTCGCCGCCAGCCTGTATCTGGCATCTCAGGCCTATGCTTGTGATTTGGCTCTAGCCTTGGCCGTAGACGTTTCAGGCTCGGTTGATTCCGAGGAATATCGTATCCAAATGGACGGTCTTGCCGCAGGTCTGCGGGACCCTATCGTATCCGAGGCCTTGGTGCGCGGACAGGCTCGGCTGATGCTTGTGCAATGGACAGGCAGTTCTCGCCAGAGGATCACGATCCCCTGGACCCGGATCGATAGTTTTAACACCCTGGACAGTTTTGCTGATCTGGTCGCAGCTGACCCTCGTGTCTGGCGTAACTTCTCAACTGCGATAGGTGAGGCGCTCGATATGACGGTTGCCAGCTTTGACGACGTACCCGAATGCGAAAGGCATCTTATTGATCTTTCGGGCGACGGAATTTCGAATGAAGGAATCGAGCCGTCGACCATCCACGCCAAACTGCGGGATCGCGGCATCACGGTGAACGCGATCGCGATTGAAGAAAGTGAACCCGATCTGACAGCCTATTTCTTCGAGAACGTCATCGTTGGCGAGGGGGCCTTTGTCGTCTCTGCAGCAGGCTTCGCGGATTATCCCGAACGTATTCGCAAGAAGCTTTTACGCGAGGTGACACAGCAGACTGCAGGGCTGACGCCGCTCCAACAATAGATTCGTGATCACATTGCTTTTTCATTGAAAACGCTAACATTGGCGGTATCGAATGTAATTTGTGATCACGAGAATATTTTGTGTGATCACAAACACGGCTTATCAGCGATTTTGCGTTAAATTTACTGGATTTTGCACCTGCAGCGCGTGACAGAGTCGTAAAAAACAGTAAAACGTTCGGTAGCCAACCGAAAAGGAGCCAACATGGCCGATGTAAATCGAGGCAACCGCCCGCTTTCTCCACATTTGACGATCTATCGTCCACAGATGACGTCCATATCTTCGATTATGGTGCGCATCACGGGTCTTGCGTCTTTTGGTTTGGCTTTGTTGGTCGTCTGGTGGTTACTTGCTGCGGCCACATCGGAAAGCGCCTTTGAGCTGATCAATGGATTGATGACCAGTTTCCTGGGTGATCTGGTCATGTTTGGCGCGGCATGGGCCATTTTCTATCACATGTTGGGCCGTTTGCGGCACGTCATCTGGGATCTGGGATATTGCGTGGATGTTGAGGTGTCCGAGAAGATGGGCATTGGCATGTTCGTGCTGGCAACTGTTCTGGCTCTGATCACAGCCGTAGCGCTTTAAGGGGAGGTTCGCGATGCAGTTTCTCACAGACCGTAAACGCGCGCAGGGCATGGGGGCCGGACGTGCAGGTACACATCACCACTGGCAAATGATGCTCAGCTCGGCGGCATTGGTCATCCTTGTTCCGCTGTTTGTATTTACCTTCGGGCACGCTTTGGGTGGAACCTACGAAGAGGCTCTGGCCTATTACAGCCGCCCGTTCCCGGCGATTATCATGGGTCTGACACTGGTTGTTGTCGTCCCGCATTTGTTGCGCGAAGCCCAGGAAGCGATTGAGGACTACGTGCATGGCGTCGCGGAAAAGCTGGCGCTGATGGCAGCGCAGGCTTTTGCATACACACTGATTGCTGCGGGTCTCTTTGCGCTCGCGCGTCTGGCTCTCGGATATGCGCAGTAAGGAACAAGAACAATGACAGCAGCATATGAATACGAAACCCACGAATATGACGTGGTGGTTGTCGGTGCCGGTGGCGCGGGTCTGCGTGCAACATTGGGCATGGCCGAGCAGGGTTTGCGCACCGCTTGCGTGACGAAGGTATTCCCGACCCGGTCACACACAGTGGCCGCCCAAGGCGGCATTGCGGCGTCCTTGTCGAATATGGGGCCAGACCATTGGCAGTGGCACATGTATGACACCGTAAAGGGCTCGGACTGGCTGGGTGACACCGATGCGATGGAATACCTCGCGCGTGAAGCACCCAAAGCCGTATATGAGCTAGAACACTACGGAGTGCCATTCAGCCGGACCGAAGAAGGCAAGATCTATCAGCGCCCATTTGGTGGCCACACCACCGAATTTGGCGAAGGCCCCGCTGTGCAGCGGACCTGTGCCGCCGCCGACCGGACCGGTCATGCGATCCTGCACACGCTGTATGGTCAGTCGCTGAAGAACAACGCCGAGTTCTACATCGAGTATTTCGCCATTGATCTGATAATGTCTGAGGACGGACAGTGTCAGGGTGTCGTGTGCTGGAAGCTGGACGACGGCACGATGCACGTCTTCAACGCCAAGATGGTTGTTCTGGCGACCGGCGGCTATGGCCGCGCCTATTTCAGTGCAACCTCGGCACATACCTGCACCGGCGACGGTGGTGGTATGGTGGCCCGCGCGGGTCTTGCACTGCAGGATATGGAATTTGTTCAGTTCCACCCAACCGGCATCTACGGATCGGGGTGCCTGATCACTGAAGGTGCACGTGGTGAAGGCGGATACCTGACCAACTCGGAAGGCGAGCGGTTCATGGAGCGCTATGCGCCTCAGTACAAAGACCTCGCGCCGCGCGACTACGTTAGCCGTTCAATGACCATGGAAATTCGCGAAGGGCGCGGCCACGGTGACAACGGCGATCACATCCATCTGAACCTCAGCCATTTGCCAGCCGAAGCTTTGGCGGAACGCCTACCGGGCATTTCAGAATCTGCGCGCGTCTTTGCCGGTGTTGACGTTACCAAGGAACCGATCCCGGTTCTGCCGACCGTGCACTATAACATGGGTGGTATCCCGACGAACTATTGGGGTGAGGTGCTGAACCCGACAGCCGACAACCCGACTGCCGTGGTCCCTGGCCTGATGGCTGTGGGCGAGGCCGGGTGTGCCTCGGTTCACGGGGCAAACCGACTTGGTTCAAACTCGCTGATCGACCTCGTGGTGTTTGGCCGTGCGGCGGCGATCCGGGCGGGCAAAGTTGTGGATGCCGACGCGTTGAACCCGGTTCTGAACCAGGCCTCTGTAGATAAAGCGTTTGACAGGTTCGATGCGGCGCGCAACGCCAGCGGTGCAATTCCAACCGCAGATCTGCGGCTTGAGATGCAGCGCACCATGCAAGAGGACGCGGCGGTTTTCCGCACCTCGAAGACCATGGCTGAGGGCGTCGAGAAGATGACGGCGATCGCCGCCAAGATGGATGATCTGAAGGTTTCTGACAGATCGTTGGTCTGGAACAGCGATCTGATGGAGACGCTCGAGCTTACCAACCTGATGCCAAGCGCGCTCGCCACCATCGTTGGTGCCGAAGCGCGTAAGGAATCCCGCGGTGCGCACGCCCATGAAGATTTCACCGAGCGCGACGATGAGAACTGGCGCGTCCACACGGTCAGCCGTGTCGATGGCAATAAAGTAGAGCTTAGCTACCGTCCGGTTATCGTTGATCCGCTGACGACCGAAGACGAGGGCGGCATAAGCATGAAAAGAATCGCGCCCAAGGCGCGGACGTTCTAAGGAGAGGAACTTATGGTACAACTGACCCTCCCCAAGAATTCCCGGATCACCACCGGTAAAACCTGGCCCAAGCCCGACGGCGCGACCAATGTGCGCAAATTCCAGATCTATCGCTGGAACCCGGATGATGGCCAGAACCCGCGCGTCGATACTTATTTCGTCGATATGGATACTTGCGGCCCGATGGTTCTGGACGCTCTGATCAAGATCAAGAATGAGATCGATCCGACTCTGACCTTCCGCCGTTCGTGCCGCGAAGGCATCTGCGGGTCCTGCGCGATGAACATCGACGGGATTAACACGCTGGCCTGTATCTATGGGATGGATGAGATCAAGGGCGACGTGAAGATCTACCCGCTGCCCCATATGCCGGTGGTAAAGGACCTGATCCCTGATCTGACTCATTTCTACGCCCAACACGCCTCGATCATGCCGTGGTTGGAGACTAAGACCAATCGTCCTGCAAAAGAGTGGAAGCAATCCATCGAAGACCGCAAGAAATTGGATGGTCTCTATGAATGTGTGATGTGTGCCAGTTGCTCGACCTCGTGCCCCAGCTACTGGTGGAACGGCGACCGCTATCTCGGCCCTGCCGCGCTGTTGCATGCTTACCGCTGGATCATCGACAGTCGGGATGAGGCCACCGGTGAGCGCTTGGATGAGCTGGAAGATCCGTTCAAGCTGTATCGCTGCCACACCATCATGAACTGCGCCAAGACCTGTCCCAAGGGTCTGAATCCGGCCAAAGCGATTGCAGAAATCAAGAAGATGATGGTGGACCGCGCGGTCTGATCACGCACCAAAACAAAGCACTTGCCGGGTTGCGGCAAGTGCATGCCGCCTCTGCAAAACTATGCGATGCGCTTGTACGAGCGCGGATCTAAAGTTGGCGCAGGGAGGAGTGATGAGTTCGAAAAGAGGTCACTCCGATGAACATGCAAAACCAAAAACACGACGCGGCCAAAGCGCTGGAATTTCTGGAGCAAGCCTGGGCCTACTATACGCCCGAGCCCAAAGTTCCGGCCAAAGACGAAACACCAGAATTGTTTGAATATGCGAACGCGGCCTGACCGTGTCGCGCGGGCTTGAAAATTACGACACAATAGGCAATGCAGAGCTATGCCCGTTCTATTGCTTCTGCTCGCCGCTGGCGTTTTTGCCTATTTTTTCTGGCGGTCCCGCACGTCGTCTCTGACGCGCGACTGCAGGTGGCGGCAACATCGGAGCGAGGGCCAGTGGCGCTGTGCTTACTGTGGCGCGGTGTCAAAATCTGATGTTGAGCCCACGCAGTGTCTGAAAGGACAATAGCTGCTGTTGGGGGTTTCCCACCGGGCCGAACTGCGCCACTCTCGGCCCATGTCAGAATCTCGGAATACTCCCCGCCCACCCATGGATGCAGATGCGCGCCGCGCGATTGCGCCCGTTATTTGCTACCCGAATGAAGGGCTACCAAAACCCGATCTAGGGCTCTATCAAACTGCGCGTGATACAGCGCACAAAACGGGTGAGGTGTTGGTGCCACCGCGAGATGCGCGATGCTTTGAGGTGCCTGCAGGGCATTTCTTTAGGATCACTTCTGTTGAAGGATCGCAAGTTGGCGATCTAAACCTGTGGAACCTCAACGACCTTTCCGAGCGGTTCTATTCCGGCAAGACGCGCGCGTTGCATGGCACACATATCACCGTGGGTGAGCGCATGTGGTCGAGCTTTCCACATATGCGACCGATGGCGACAATCATTGCAGATACGCTGGGGTGGTACGGAATCGATGATTTCGGCGGGTCGGTGCACGATGTGATCGGGACCCGATGTGATCCCTATACCGGTAATCTGCTAGCTGGATCCCAGTACCATCACTGTTGCCATTCGAATCTGACACGCGCGCTGGCGGATCATTTGGGCGTCTCTTTGGCCGAAGCCGAGCCTGCGGTACATGATGTATTGAACGTGTTCATGTGCACCGGTTTCACGCGTGATACCGGGCAGTATTTCATGAAAGCCTCACCTGTCCGTCCGGGAGACTATCTTGAGTTTTTCGCCGAGATTGACCTGCTGGGAAATCTAAGCGCGTGCCCGGGCGGTGATTGCTCGTCCGAGCATTCATCGGATACCGCAGCCTGTTATCCCCTGCTGGTAGAAACCTTTGCCCCGGCTGAAGGTGCTCTTGAGGGATGGCGCAGCCCCGCGCGCAACGGATATGACCGCACGCACGGGCGCTAGATATCGCGCAATTCAGCTGTCCGGGAACGCCGCCTGCAGCGCGATTTCGACCATGTCGCCAAAACTGCTTTCTCGGTCCGAGGAGGGCAGGGCTTCGCCGGTCAGCAGGTGGTCCGAGACTGTCAGTACCGCCAATGCGCGGCATTTGTGACGCGCGGCAAGGATGTAAAGCTCTGCCGCTTCCATCTCGACACCCAAAATACCGTGCCGAACCATTTGTTCGTTCAGGTCCGGGCGTTCGTCATAAAAGACATCGGATGAATAGATGCCGCCAACATGGGTTGGCGTACCTTTGGCTTGTGCAGCCAATGCTGCAGACTGCAAAAGACCCCAATCCGCGCAAGGGGCGAAGTTCATTTCTCTCATGATCCCGCGCGAAGGGGTGCTGAGTGTGGTCGACGTCATCGCCAGAATAACATCACGCACATTCACACTGTCTTGCATCCCGCCACATGACCCGATCCGGATCAGAGTTTTGGCGCCGTAGTCACGGATCAATTCGTTCACGTAGATCGACAGAGACGGCATCCCCATGCCACTACCCTGAATGGTAACACGATTTCCTTTCCAGGTGCCGGTGAACCCCAGCATGCCACGCACTTCGTTTACCAGCTTTACGTCTTCAAGAAACGTTTCGGCCGCCCATTTTGCACGATACGGGTCGCCGGGCAAAAGAACGGTTTCGGCAATCTCGCCTTTTTGGGCTCCAATATGGATAGTCATTTTGCCACTTGCCCCCGATCAGATTTCCAGATCAGTAATATCGGTACCGGCTTTTATGGCGTCATGAACCCACTGCGGTTTGCGGCCCCGCCCGGTCCAGGTTTGCGACGGATTGTTCGGATTTTGATACTTCGCTTTAGATGATTTTACCGATTTAGCGCTGTCTCCTGACAATTCAGACAACGAAAACCCATATTCCGCCGCCGCCTTTTCGGCGGCTTTCAACGCTTCTTTTCGCTCACGCACTTCGGCGGCTTTTAGCGCCTTTTCGACCCGATTGCGCAATTCGAGCAGTTCTTTGCGCGACATTTTTTCAAGATCGATCGCCATAATCTTCTCCATTTCGGCTATTCCCCTACTTATTGCAGGGGAAATTGAATAAACCCGAACCTATCTATTCCCATTTTACCGGAAATAGAAATGGAGATTTCTGTAATATGCTTTTCTATTCAGCCGCAATTTCCGTTGGGTCAACCAATGTGACGATATCGCCCATGATTGCATTCAATTCGAAATTTTTCGGCGTATAGATTTTCGATACACCCATGGAACGCAATTGATCCGCGTCCTCATCGGGGATGATCCCACCAACAATGACGGGAATATCGCTTAGCCCTGCTGCTTTCAGCCGTGTCATCACGTCCTTCACCAAAGGCAGGTGGCTGCCAGAGAGGATCGATAGACCAATCACATGCGCTTTGTCTTCTTGTGCCGCAGTTACGATTTCTTCGGGCGTAAGACGAATACCTTCGTAACTGATATCCATGCCACAGTCGCGTGCGCGGAAGGCGATCTGTTCGGCTCCGTTCGAGTGTCCGTCAAGACCAGGTTTGCCAACAAGAAACTTCAGCCTGCGCCCCAGACGGTCGCTTACCGCATCTACGGCCGCGCGCAAGTCTTCCAGACCTTCGGTTTTGTTCGAAACAGATCCCGAGACGCCGGTTGGTCCACGATATGTACCGTAGGCCTTGCGCATTTCCTCGGCCCATTCGCCAGTTGTGACACCGGCCTTGGCCGCAGCGATTGAAGGTGCCATCACATTGGCACCAGATTTCGCTGCTTCGCGCAGGGCTTGTAACGCCGCAGCCACGGCGGCGTCATCCCGATCCGCACGCCAGTCGTTCAAGCGCCCGATTTGTTCCTGTTCAACCGCCGGGTCGACGACCATGATGCCGCCATCCTCGGTCTGCAAAGGTGAGGCTTCGCCCTCGGTCCATTTGTTTACGCCAACGACAACGGTTTCATTGCGTTCAATACGGTTCAGGCGCTCGGCATTGGACTCGACCAGCCGCGATTTCATGTATTCGATCGAGGCTACCGCGCCGCCCATCGATTCGAGATTAGCCAATTCGGCCCGTGCGCCATTTTTAAGTTCTTCGACTTTGGCGTCGACAACCGGATTGCCGTCGAACAAATCGCCATATTCCAGCAGATCGGTTTCATAGGCGAGGATTTGTTGCATCCGCATCGACCATTGTTGATCCCATGGACGAGGCAGGCCGAGCGCTTCGTTCCATGCAGGCAACTGCACCGCACGTGCGCGGGCACGTTTGGATAGCGTCACCGCAAGCATTTCAATCAGTATGCGATAAACGTTGTTTTCCGGCTGCTGTTCGGTCAGTCCCAGCGAGTTTACCTGAACGCCATAACGGAATCGGCGGAACTTGGGGTCTTCAATGCCATAGCGCTGCTGCAGAATTTCGTCCCAAAGATCCACAAAGGCGCGCATTTTGCACATTTCGGTGACAAACCGGATGCCCGCATTCACAAAAAACGAAATCCGCCCGCAGAGTGCCGGGAAGTCTTCAGCCGGAACGCGCGGGCGAAGTTCGTCCAGCACTGCAATGGCAGTCGCCAGAGCATAGGCCAGCTCTTGCTCGGGCGTCGCGCCTGCTTCTTGCAGGTGGTACGAACACACATTCATCGGGTTCCATTTGGGCACGTTATCGTAGCAATATTCGGCCACGTCCGCGATCATCTTCAGCGATGGCTTGGGTGGGCACACATAAGTGCCGCGGCTCAGGTATTCCTTGATCAGGTCGTTCTGGACGGTCCCCTGCAATTTCGAGACATCCGCGCCCTGTTCCTCGGCAACTGCGATATATAGCGCCAAAAGCCAAGGAGCAGTCGCATTGATCGTCATCGAGGTATTCATCTGTTCCAGCGGAATTTGATCGAACAGAACCCGCATGTCCCCCAGATGGCAGATCGGAACCCCAACTTTTCCAACTTCGCCGCGCGCCAAAGTGTGATCGCTGTCATACCCTGTTTGGGTTGGCAGATCGAAGGCCACGGACAGGCCGGTCTGACCTTTGGCTAGGTTCGCACGATAAAGCGAATTTGACGCTTTGGCCGTTGAGTGACCGGCATATGTACGGATGAGCCAGGGGCGATCTTTCTGCAACTGCGTCATGGGTCGGGCCTCGCGGATCGGTGGGTAACAAAATTACGTTCTATGGTGGTAAATAGTAATTTTCAGTACATGTCAATTCGCTGCGTTGCGGCATCGACGGTTTCTGCAGATTGTGGGTGGTCGCGTTTGATGGCACTGTGCCCGAATGATGCAGACTGTGGAAATCCCGCTTTGGCTGTTTGTGCTGATCGTGCTGTTTGCCGCGGTCACATTTGCCTCGCATTTTTTGTTTCCGTCGGTGCGCTGGTTTTTCCGCCGCCGCCTTGAGCGCGCCGTCGCACGGTTGAACAAGCGACTGCAGCGTCCGATCCAACCGTTCAAGTTGGCGGGGCGGCATGACATGATTCAACGGCTTATCTATGACCCGCAAGTAAGCCGGGCGGTGCAGCAGCATGCCAAAGAAGAAGGTGTGCCTGACGCTGTTGCCTCAGAATTAGCACGGCGTTATGCGCGCGAGATTGCGCCCTCATTCTCGACAGTGGCGTATTTCAGCATCGCGATCCGTTTTGCCCGCATGCTGAGCAACGCCTTTTACAAGGTGCAGTTGGGTTACGAGGACAAAGCCGCGCTGGACAGCATCGATCCCGATGCGACGGTCGTTTATGTCATGAACCACCGCAGCAATATGGATTACGTGCTGGTCACCTATCTGGCGGCAGATCATTCGACCTTATCCTATGCTGTGGGCGAATGGGCCCGTGTCTGGCCTCTAAGTCGATTGATTCGCGCGATGGGGGCCTATTTCATTCGCCGCAAGTCGGGTAGCGACCTATATCGACAGGTCCTTGCAAGCTATGTAAGACACGCGACCGAAGCGGGCGTGACGCAGGCCATGTTCCCTGAGGGCGGGCTGAGTCTGACTGGCAAACTGGGGCGCCCCAAGCTGGGATTGTTGAAGTATATCCTTGACGGAGTCGAACCGCAGGGGCGGGATGTGGTGTTTGTTCCGGTTGCTTTGAACTATGATCGGGTGCTTGAAGATACCGTATTAACAGCGGCAGCGAAGGATAGTGAACGCCGCTTCCGCGCGCGGATCGGGGTTATCACCCGCTGGTCGCTCAAGCAGATTTGGCGCAGGCTTGTCGGGCGCTACAAGAGATTCGGGATTGCCTCGGTGCGGTATGCGACACCGATTTCACTGAAAGAATTCCGAGTCGCGCACGAACGGGACCTAACGACCGATCTGGCCCGCGAGTTGATGCGCAGGATCGGCGCCGCAATTCCCTTTGTTCCAGTGCCTGCAGCGTGTCGGCTGGTTCAGGAAGAAGGTGAGATGTCAGAGCAGGAGTTGAAGGCGCGTTTGCTGACGTTGGGCGGCGACGCGGTTGCCCAGGATGATGGAGAGGCTGTTGACGATGCCATCAATCAGTTGGTCGAGCGACGGATTCTGCGTCGCGAGGCTGGAGTGTTGCGCCCATCAGGCGAGCGATCAGAGCTGCTTGCTTATTACGCGGCAGCATCAGAACCCGTTGTTCGGGCTGAGAGTGATGCAGGTGCAGAAAGTATTTCTGCAACCGCTGGGTCATAAAATTACAAAATAGATACCAAAAACGGTTGCAATATTACTCAAGGACTAATATTTCGTCTTTGGAAAGCCGCGATTCTGCGGCGCGGCAACAGTTGGAAAAAGGAGGCCAGCATGGCTTTGGATGTCGACAGCGGTATCGCGTCGTATGAGGCGCCGGAAAAGGACCTCTACGAGATGGGTGAAATCCCCCCTATGGGGTATGTTCCCAAGCAAATGTATGCCTGGGCCATCCGGAAAGAGCGCCACGGTGAGCCAGACACAGCGATGCAGTTGGAAGTCGTTAATGTCCCGAAGCTGGACAGCCACGAAGTGCTGGTTCTCGTTATGGCGGCGGGTGTAAACTACAACGGCGTCTGGGCATCGCTTGGCAAGCCGATCAGCCCGTTTGATGGCCACGGCCAACCCTTTCACATCGCAGGTTCAGATGCGTCGGGCATCGTCTGGGCGGTTGGTGACAAAGTGAAGCGCTGGAAAGTCGGCGATGAAGTCGTGATTCACTGCAACCAGGACGATGGCGATGACGAACACTGCAATGGTGGTGATCCGATGTATTCGCCCAGCCAGCGCATCTGGGGATATGAGACACCTGATGGCTCGTTCGCGCAGTTTACAAATGTTCAGGCACAGCAGCTGATGCCGCGTCCCAAGCACCTGACCTGGGAAGAAAGCGCCTGCTACACGCTGACCTTGGCAACAGCCTATCGGATGCTTTTTGGGCACGAACCGCACGATCTAAAGCCGGGCCAGAACGTCCTGGTTTGGGGCGCATCGGGCGGTCTGGGCTCTTACGCGATACAGTTGATCAACACTGCGGGTGCCAATGCGATCGGCGTGATATCGGATGAAAGCAAGCGTGAGTTTGTGATGGACCTTGGCGCCAAAGGCGTCATCAACCGCAAGGATTTCAACTGCTGGGGCCAGCTGCCCACGGTGAATACTCCGGAATATGCTGAATGGTTCAAAGAAGCCCGCAAGTTTGGCAAGGCCATCTGGGATATTACCGGCAAAGGTGTGAACGTCGACATGGTGTTCGAGCACCCCGGCGAAAGCACGTTCCCGGTGTCCACTTTTGTCGTGAAAAAGGGAGGTATGGTTGTGATCTGCGCCGGGACCACTGGCTACAACCTGACCTTCGACGTGCGTTACATGTGGATGCACCAGAAACGCTTGCAGGGCTCGCATTTTGCGCATCTCAAACAGGCCTCGGCTGCAAACCAGCTAATGGTCGAGCGCCGCTTGGATCCGTGCATGTCCGAAGTGTTCACTTGGCAGGATCTGCCTGAGGCGCACATGAAGATGATGCGCAACGAACACAAGCCGGGCAACATGTCGGTGCTGGTTCAGGCTCCGCATACAGGCATGCGCACCCTTGAAGAAGTATTGGCTGCCCGCGACTAACGGTCTCAGGCAAACAGCAGCTGCAACACCCGCAGGGCGCAAACACGCCTTGCGGGTGTTCATCGTTTCTATCGATGATTATGCATTTTCAATGCTTTAAGAAATCGCGCCCCGCTATTTCTGGGGAGTAGAAAGCAGCGAGTAGGCCGAATTAGTCTGCACATGTTATGGTTGTGTTAACCCTTCGTTAACTATTTCGGGGACACCCTGATGGCGCAAAATGAGTGGATTTTGGACGTTCTGTCGGACCTCAACGCCTTTGCTGTGGCGAATGGGTTGAGCGCGCTGGCCGAGCAGCTTGACGACACAAGACTGATCGCCGCGGCCGAGATTGCGTCCTCAAAGGATGAGGCTTGCGCGCCCGCGAATGGGAAGAAAATTCGATTTGAGCCAGATCCTAGGGGATTTGGAAAGCACCAACACGCTTGATGAGCTGACCAGCGTAGCAGTCCAGTTGCGGGACAAGCTGCAAATTGACCACATGACATATCACTGGGTTGATGGGGCCGGGGATCAATACGGGTTCACGACTTATTCGGATGCCTGGGATGAACGGTATCGAGACAGGAATTATCATCGTATTGATCCGGTTATTCTGGGTTGTTTTCAGCGATTTCACGCTGTGGACTGGAAACAGCTGAATTGGTCGGGCAAAGCAGTAAAGGCCTTCCTGCAGGACGCGCAGGAACATGGCGTCGGCAATCAGGGCTATTCGATCCCGCTGCGGGGGCCAGGCGGGCAATTCGCGCTGTTTACGGTCAACAACAGCTGTGATGACATCGCATGGCAGGCATTTGTCGAAACGTACGGCCGCGATCTCATATTGGTGGCGCATTTCCTCAATCGAAAAGCGCTGGAATTTGCAAAAGAACGGCAGCCGGACAACATGCGGGGGCTCTCGCCCCGCGAAATCGATGCAATGACATTGCTGGCGCTGGGGTATAGCCGAGCGCAGGTGGCGCACTCGCTTTCCATTTCTGAGCATACGCTCAGGGCCTATATCGAAAGCGCACGCTCAAAACTCGGTGCGCAAAATACGACTCATGCAATCGCCACTGCACTCAGTAGAGGATTAATAGTCGTTTAACGACCGTACGGTGGTCTCACCTTAATTTAACCACGTGTTCGTACCCCCTTTGTTCCAACTGTGGACGATAAGGGGAACACGTCATGTTGCGTTATTTGTATGCTGATGAGCTGCATAAATTTCCGGAATTGGCCAAGGGAATGTTCAGGGATCGCGCTGATCAGTTCAAAACCCGCCTTGGCTGGGACGTTAAGGTTAATGAAAAGGGGGAAGAGCGGGACCAGTACGATGATCTCAACCCGCTCTACGTGATCTGGGAAGAGGCGGATGGCAGCCATGGTGGTTCCATGCGGATTTTGCCGACGACCGGTCCGGTCATGGTGAATGAGGTATTCGGACATCTGACCGGAGGCAGCCCGATTTGCAGCCCGCTGATCTGGGAAGTCACCCGCTTTTGCCTCTCGCGCAACGCCAGCGCTCATACTGCCGGGGCCATCATGCTGAGCGGAGGTGAGGTGATGGAAGGGTTTGGCCTGACCCACATAGCAGGCGTTTTTGATGCCCGCATGATCCGGATTTATCGAATGATCGGATCGTCCCCAGTGGTTCTGGGAACCGAAGGAAAAGGGCGCGATCAAATCTCGGTTGGCCTGTGGCCATATTCAGCGGAAGACTGCAACCGTGTCGCGGCCCGCGCAGGTATCCCGCGCGAGTTGTCGCGCCTGTGGTTCAAGACGGCATTTGGCCATGGCGCACAGCACCGGTTCGCTTTGTCGGCCTAAGCGCGCGGAAAAACCAATCGGCATCTGGCAGCGCGCGGCGCGTCCCTGTAGGGTCGCGCCATGTCCTTGCCCCAAGTCAACTTTTCCGAAGATCAGGCCGCCGCTTTCGACAACATTGCCGAGATGTTGCGCACAGCTGGCGTAGACCTTGAAGACGACGCGCTGCTGAAACTGCCTGGCAACGGAAAGTCTGGCGTGATGGCAGTCATTGGCAAGGCCGGATCGGGCAAAACCCTGTTGCTGGCAGAGCTTTACAAAGTCCTGGCCGAGACGGGGGTCAACCTTATCTCGGGTGATTTCGAAAGTCGCAAATCCCGCGACAAGCGCAGCCTTGCGATCCTTGCGCCGACGAACAAGGCCGCCAGCGTATTGCGGCTGCGTGGGGTGCCCGCGACGACAATCCATCGCATCCTTTATACGCCTGTTTATGACCCCGAATACGAGCGCATCGCCGAATGGCTGGCGGGCAATGACGAACGGCCCGAGATCGAAGGGCTGACGGATGAAGCGCTCGACCGTGCAGCCGCGTTTTACGCCAACAACAAATCCATCCCCGGCGCGCTGGCCGCTGCTGGGTTACGTGGTTCCGATTTCATCACCGGCTGGAAACGTCGGGATGAGCCGCTGGATATAGGCTTTGTCGACGAAGCCTCGATGCTGGACGACCGACAATTCGAGGATCTGAAGGAAATCTTCCCGACCTTGTTGCTATTTGGTGATCCGGCGCAATTGGCACCGGTCAATCAATCAGGCTCGATGGTGTTTGACGGATTGCCCGAGCCGCGCAAGCAAATCCTGCATCGCGTGCATCGGCAAACTGCGGACAACCCGATCCTAGACCTCGCCCATGCGCTGTCCGATCCGGTCATGGGGTTTGAGGATTTCGAACGCTTGATCGAAGAAACCGCCCGCAAAGATGATCGCGTTGTCTGGGGGCAACGGGTCGAAGTTGATCTGATGGCGCGCAGCCCGGTTCTTGTCTGGCGCAATGCGACCCGAATCCGGCTGATCCAGGCGTTTCGTACCGTGCATGGCGCGCCGGAGACCGAATTGCTGGAAGGGGAGCCGCTGATTTGCGACGGTATTGAGCTGCCATTGAAGCACCGCAAAAAGCGGCTGGACCTTGAGGCGCGCGGGCTGATCAAGGGTGCACAGGTCATCTATCTTGGCCCTGGTCGCAAGCCGGGTTTTTCGCGGTTGCATGTAATGGGGGCCGAAGACCCTCAGGTCTCGGCGGCGTCGATCGTGCAGATTGAAAAGCCCGATGAGGAGGAGCCGTTCATTCCCTATGCTGCCCGTATGGGGGCAACGTTCCTGCATGGTGCCGCTGTGACGATCCATAAGGCGCAAGGGTCGCAATGGGACACGGTTCAGGTCTTTGCGCCAGACATCTACGCAGCCGCCCGCATGGGCCGTACTGAGGCCGGGCAACCGTTGTGGAAGCGCCTAGCTTATGTCGCCATAACCCGCGCACAGGAGAGGCTAATCTGGGTTGTGCGGAACCGCTTGTCGAAACCGACCCACCCGTTGCGTGTGGATGACCTGCGTGCGGTTGCGGCACCATCCCTGACATTGGAGCCGGAAGAGACATGAAGACGATCATCGTGACCGGCGCAAGCTCGGGCATAGGCCGCGCCACCGCCGAGCTGTTTCTGTCAGAAGGATGGACTGTCGGGCTTCTGGCCCGCAGCGCTGACAAACTTCTTGCTATGGCACAGCATAACGCCTCGGCGATCCCGCTGGTTGCCGATGTGACTAACCCGGATGCCGTTGCAAACGCCTTTACTGCATTCACCCGACAGACCGGGCGACTGGACGTGCTGTTCAACAATGCCGGGATTTTTGCCTCTGGTGGCACCATCGACGAGATCGCGCTTGAGGATTGGTACGGCTCGGTCAATGTGAACCTAAACGGCATGTTCCTGTGTGCACGGGCTGCATTTGCTGCGATGCGGGCTCAGGCGCCGCAGGGGGGGCGTATCATAAACAACGGTTCAATCGCTGCTCATGTGCCGCGCCCGAACTCGGTGCATTATTCTGCGACGAAACACGCGATTACCGGTCTGACGCGCAGCCTGTCTCTGGACGGGCGGAGTTTTGGAATTGCCTGTGGTCAGATCGACATCGGAAATGCGCGCACCCCGATGGTGCAAGGGCTGGTCGATGAGGCAATTGCCGAAGGCCGCGACCCTGATCCCACCATGGATGTCGGGGATGCCGCCCGCTCGGTACTGCATATGGCCGAACTGCCGCTTGAGGCGAATGTGCAGTTCATGACCGTTATGGCCACGACCATGCCCTATATCGGTCGCGGATGACGATCAGTTCTCGCGCAGTAGGCGGAAGGCTGTCGAAGCGCCCCAACCGGCGGCAATCGCGATGGCCAGTGACATAAGCCCGTACCAAATGGGTTGTTCACGCGACATCGCGTACAAGAAACGCTCAAGCCCGACTTTGCGTACTCCTATCGAGGTTTCAAAGGTCGAGACCACCTTTCCGTCTCGTGTCAGGAAGATACGGGCGCTGTAGTCGCCTTCGGTCAGGTCCGACGGCATGTCGATTGATGTGCGGAACAACGTCTGTTCGTCCACAGCCACTGTGTTTTCCCGGATCGAGTACAGCCCTTCATCTTCGCGGATGCGGATGACCGCCTCGGAAAAATCCTGTGCGCCTTGAATGCTCATGTCCGCACCGACCGACCGGATGGCACGCTCGATCGAAACCTTATAGCGTAGGTCTTCGGTCTGGGTCAGAACCTCGGAAAACGGGGCGCTGGTGGCAACGGCGTAGAAGCTTGGTGCCAGATCAACAACAAGGCTGTCGGTGTTCACCCAGATACCGAACCGTTTCTCTTTGCGGCGTACGGTGACTGGTTCGGATGGGCCGACCACCGATACGATGACCTCAAGCGGTGGACCGTCCGGGATTGGAGCTTCGCGCTTTACCGCGCCGAAAACCAGTATTTCGGACCCGTCAAAATTGGCGGTAATCGACACCCGATCCTGACTTAGGCCCAGAACAACCTGTTCTTCGGCTGCGTAGGCTGGCAGACAGATCAGACAAAGAAGAGCAATCAGACGCAGCATCTTAATGCCCTCCTGCATCGCCAAGCGAATACAACTCGGCGGGTTGAAGCAGAAGATCAAGCGCCAGCTTGCCGCAGACAACAAGTACCAGAGCCGCCAACAAAACACGCAGTTGTTCAGCCGGCATTCGGGCACCGATGACTGTTCCGATTTGGGCACCAACTACGCCACCGACGAGCAGAAGAACCGCCAACACGACATCAACGGTATAGTTGGTGGTGGCGTGCAGCATAGTGGTAAAGGCGGTTACAAAGATGATCTGAAACAGCGAAGTTCCGACAACAACCTTGGTCGGCATGCCCAATAGGTAGATCATCGCGGGCACCATGATAAACCCGCCGCCGACACCCATGATAGCAGACAGGACACCGACAAACAGGCCTACGACAAGCGGTGGAATGACCGAGATGTACAGGCCCGACGTCCGAAACCGCATCTTGAACGGCATGGCGTGCACCCAACCGCGCTGGCGTCGTTTCGGAGGCGGCGTGCCGCCTTTCCGCGTTTTTCTAATCGCGTTCAGGCTTTCGACAAACATCAGACTGCCGATGATGCCCAGAAATACGACATAGCAAAGTTTGACCAGCAGATCGACCTGTCCGAGGCTCTTGAGATAGTTGAAGACAACAACACCCAACGCAGCGCCTGTCAGCCCTCCGACCAAAAGGACTGTACCCATTTTAAGGTCCACGGTTCGGCGCCTGAAATGCGCCAGCACCCCAGAAAATGATGAAGCAACAATTTGGTTTGCCTCGGTTGCGACCGCAACCGCAGGCGGAATGCCGATGAAGAACAGCAGTGGAGTCATCAAAAACCCACCGCCAACGCCAAACATTCCAGACAGAATGCCCACCATTCCACCCAGTCCAAACAGTAGAAACGCGTTTACGGATACTTCGGCAATCGGGAGGTAAATCTGCATGGCTTCTTCTAGACAGGAGAGGCCGTACCACGCGGTGTGGCAAAGCCATTGGTAACATAAATCTCAACAGACGAAGCGCGCGTGCCAGGTGGGGCCATCTAGTTGTTTCCGTGGCTCAACCTGAAAATAGTCGATAGCATGGCTGCGGAACTGATGCGGGACACGTCCATACCCCCTTAGAGCGGTTGCGGCATACAAAATCAACTCTGTATGCCGCTTTGCAGCAAACAGGACTGAGGGGCAGTCCTGAACTGGCTCTATCAGCGTTCCTTTACATATGGTTCGCCGCCTGCGCGTGGCGGTATGGCCTTGCCGACGAACCCGGCAAGAATCACCACGGTCAGGATATAGGGCAGAGCGTCCATGACCTGCACCGGGATCACGACCCCGCCCAAATCGATGTTCTGGAACCGCAAGGCAATGGCCTGCAACAGCCCGAACAAGAGGCATGCCCACATCGCGTGCCACGGACGCCATTTTGCAAAGATCAGAGCAGCCAGTGCGATAAATCCGCGCCCAGCGGTCATCTCTTTCACAAAGCCTGCTTGCAGCGCGGTGGCCAGGTAGGCACCTGCGATGCCGCAAAGTACGCCGCAAATCGCAACCGCTGCGTAGCGGAGACCTACAACCGAAACTCCAGCAGTATCCACCGCCGCAGGATTCTCTCCGACCGCGCGCAGACGCAGCCCGAACCGGGTGCGGAACAGAATCCACCAAGTCAGTGGCACCATAAGGAAAGCCACATACACCAGAATGGAATGGCCAGACAGAAGCTCGGAATAGGCCATATGCAGGGGATTGGTTTCAGACATCAGCTCGGAAACCGGACGGCCTGTCAGTTCGGCGTCAGCCGGACCGATCGCATAAGGGAATTCTGCAGATTCAAACCGCCCTTCACCGAACAATGATGGCGTACGACCACCCTGCTTGAACCAGCTTTGGGCGACAAGAACGGTCATACCTGAGGCAAGAAAGTTGATCGCAACCCCCGAGATAAGCTGATTGCCCCGGAACGTGATCGACGCAAACCCGTGTAGCGCCGAAAGGACCAGAGATGCCGCGATCCCGGCCAGCAATCCCAGCCACACCGAACCGGTTACGGCGGCGACGGCAGCCGAGAAGAATGCTGACATCAGCATCTTGCCTTCAAGGCCGATGTCGAAGATGCCCGCGCGCTCGGAGTATAGACCGGCCAGACAGGCAAGCAGCAAAGGCGTAGCCAGTCGGATGGTCGAATCCAGAACCTGGATGAGTGTCAGGAAGAAATCCATCAGGCCGACCCCTTCCGAAGCGCCATGAACAGCTTTTCAAGCGGCATGCGCACCATGTTGTCCAGTGCTCCGGTAAACAGAATGACCAACGCTTGGATGACCACGATCAGTTCGCGCGGAATTGATGTCCAAAGCGCCAGTTCGGCACCGCCCTGATACAGAAACCCAAACAGAACAGCGGCTAGAAATACCCCGAATGGATGCGACCGACCCATCAGTGCCACGGCAATTCCAATGAAACCCGCGCCTTCGGTTGCGTTCAGCACCAACCGCTCGGCTTCGCCCATCACGTTGTTGACTGCCATCAGGCCCGCCAGAGCGCCCGAGATCAGCATGGCAATAATCGTGATACGTACAGGCGAGATACCAGCGTAGACGGCACCGGTTTCCGAATGGCCGTAGGCGCGGATTTCATAGCCCAGCCGAGTTCGCCAGATCAGCGCCCAGACAACAAAACACGCAAGGATTGCGACGAAGAACGAGATGTTGGCAGGCGCACCTCGGAAAACGATGTTTTCGGCGCTCGAGAACATCGACTGGAAAGTCGGGAGATGCACTGCCTCGGGGAAACGAGCCGTTGCTGGATCTTGCGACCCTTGCGGGCGCATGACGTTGACCAGCATGTAATTCAGGAAAGCGGCAGCGATGAAATTGAACATGATCGTGGTGATCACGATATGGCTGCCCCGCTTCGCCTGCAGATAGGCCGGGATCGCGGCCCAGGCTGCACCGAAGATCATCGAAGCAGCACAGGCGGCCAGCAAAGCTATTGTCCAATGCGGCCAAGGAACCGATAGGCAGACGATGGCAACGCCCAGTCCGCCCAGCATGGCCTGACCCTCGCCGCCGATGTTGAACAAGCGCGCGTGAAAGGCAACTGCAACCGCGAGTCCGGTGAAGATGAAGTTCGTTGCATAATAAAGTGTATAGCCCCAGCCGTAGGTTGACCCTAGGGCCCCAGTGACCATCAGATTTACCGCCTCAAGCGGATCTTCCCCGATGGCCAGGATCACGATTGCCGAAAGGATTGTGGCTAGAAGCAGACTGATTAGCGGGATCAGTACCACATCGGCCCATTTGGGCATTTTTTCCATGGTTCAGGCGGCCTCTCCTGCAACACCGGCCATCAGCAGGCCCAGTTCTTTTTCATCCGTCTCGGCGGGCAGACGCTCGCCCATGATATGTCCGTCAAACATAACCGCGATCCGGTCCGAGAGTGAGAAGATCTCTTCCAGCTCGACCGAGACCAGCAAGATTGCTTTGCCCTGATCCCTCAAGGCGACGATCTGTTTGTGAATGAACTCGATGGCACCGATATCCACGCCGCGTGTGGGCTGGCCCACCAGCAGCAGATCGGGATTGCGCTCGATTTCTCGTGCAACGACGATTTTCTGTTGATTGCCGCCCGAGAAGCTTTTTGCCGTCAGCCAGCCATTGGGCGGGCGTACGTCGAACTTCTCGATCTTGGCTTCGGTGTCGGCACGCAGGGCGGCGTTGTCCATGAACAGCCCGCGTTTGTAAGCAGGGTCGCGGTGGTAGCCGAAAGCCACGTTCTCCCACGCGTGAAAATCCATGATCAGACCTTCGCGCTGCCGATCCTCGGGGACATGAGCGATATGTCGGGCGCGTCGCGCTTGCCCGTCCGATCCGGGGCCGTGCAACGCCAGAGGTTCGCCGTTCAGTTTGATCGAGCCTACCCCGGGTCGCATACCGCCCAAAACTTCAAGCAGTTCGGACTGCCCGTTGCCAGCAACGCCCGCGATGCCAACGATTTCACCCGCACGAACGGTTAGGTCGATGCCTTTGACACGCTCGACACCGGCCGAATCGGTGACGCTGAGGTTTTCGATTTCCAGAACCGGTTTGCCCGGCTGTGCAGGCACCTTATCAACCTGTAGCAAGACCTTGCGGCCAACCATCAATTCGGCCAGTGCCTGCGGATTGGTGTCAGCTGTTTTGACGGTGGCGGTCATCTCACCGCGGCGCATAACCGAAACCGTATCGGTGTTCTCCATGATTTCGCGCAGCTTGTGCGTGATCACGATGATTGTTTTACCCTCGGACCGCAGCCGGTCGAGAATGCGAAACAGCTGGTCCGCCTCGGCAGGGGTAAGAACGCCCGTGGGTTCGTCCAGAATCAGAATTTCGGCCTTGCGGTAGAGCGCCTTGAGAATCTCAACCCGCTGCTGCATGCCCACACCGATCTCATCGATGCGTTTGTCAGGGTCGACGAAAAGTTCGTATTCTTCTTCTAGGTCTTTCAGCTCTTTCCGGGCTTTCGCCAGCGACGGAGCTAACAGCCCACCGTCTTCCGCACCCAGAACGATGTTTTCCAGAACGGTGAAATTCTCGACAAGTTTGAAATGCTGAAACACCATCCCGATGCCCGAGGCGATCGCCGCCTGGCTGTCAGGGATGTCGGTCTTGGTGCCGTTGATCCAGATTTCGCCTTTGTCGGCTTTGTAAAATCCGTAGAGGATGCTCATCAGCGTGGATTTGCCCGCTCCGTTTTCACCGATGATCCCGTGGATCGCTCCGCGGGCGACGCTGATGGAAATATCTTTATTAGCCTGAACCGGCCCAAAGGCTTTGGAAATCCCTTTGAGTTCAATGGCGGGGACGGTCATATCTTGTCCTTGGGTTGCCGAAAGGGCCGCATGCGGCAGAGTGGTGCAGGGCGGAGGCCATGGCCCCCGCCCCCAGTTACATCAGAACTGCAGTGCAGGGCAGCTGTCGTTCTCGTAGTAGCTGACAACGCTTACGTTGCCATCGATGATGTCGCGACGGGCACTTTCAATGGCCGAGCTCATTTCTTCGCTCACCAGTTCCGCGTTGTTTTCATCCATCGCAACGCCAACGCCATCTTGTGCAAGACCCATGGTGTAAACACCGGTCTGGACGTCTTCGCCAGCTTTCATGGCGTCATATACAGCAACGTCCACACGCTTGAGCATCGAGGTCAGGACCTTGCCCGGGTGCAGGTGGTTCTGGTTGCTATCGACACCGATTGACAGGATGCCTTCGTCGGCTGCGGTTTGCAGAACGCCAACACCGGTACCGCCCGCAGCGGCGTAAATCACGTCAGCACCCTGGCTGATCTGTGCTTTGGTCAACTCCGAGCCCTTCACCGGGTCGTTCCATGCTGCAGGGGTGGTGCCTGTCATATTGGCAACAACGTTGATGTCCGGGTTCACGGACTTCGCGCCTTGTGCATAACCACAACCAAAGTGGCGGATCAGAGGGATATCCATACCACCGATAAAGCCCACCGTGCCGGATTGGGACGCCATCGCCGCCATCATGCCGACCAGGTATGATCCTTCATGTTCGGCAAATCCTATCTGGCGAATGTTCGGGGCTTCCAGCCAGGTCACGTCGACCGCAACGAATTTGGTATCCGGATAGTCACCTGCCACTGCAGCCAATGGATCGGCCATGGCGAAGCCCATTGTGATAATCGGGTTTGCGCCTGCTTCGGCAAAGCGGCGAAGCGCCTGTTCGCGTTGCGCTTCCGACTGAAGCTCGATCTCGCGATAGCTTTTGCCGGTCTGTTCCGCCCAACGCTGAGCGCCATTATGCGCGGCTTCGTTGAACGATTTGTCGAACTTGCCACCCAGATCAAAGATAAGGGCCGGTTCTGCCATAGCAGCACCTGCTGTTAGTGCAACCGCAGCGGCTGCGCCCATCAAGGATTTCATAAATGTCATTTGTTACTCCCGTTGGCTGTTATCGGTCCGGGGCTTAATCGCCCGGTACCCACTCAGAGCGAGCATACCTGTTGTGATGGCGGGAATTGAAGCTGTTTGCAACAGCTTCGGTCAACACATTTTTGACCATATGGTCTAAAAAAGCGAATATTTTTCGCTCAAGGGGCGTTCCATGACGATCGCATCGGCGTTTGGGCCACTTTTGCGATGATAATAGGCTGCGCGATTGCCGCATGGCGTGTATCCGCAGGTTTGGTACAGAGAGATCGCCGAATGGTTATCTGAGGCAACGTCCAGAAATGCACGGATTGCACCGAGTTCTCGTGCCTTGGCGTGCCAGTCTGCCATGATGCGCCGCGCCAGCCCGCGTCTTTGGTAGTCTGGACGTGTCGCGATCGTGAGCAGCTCGGCCTCTTCACCGATCACTTGAATGACGGCAAAAGACCGTTTGTCGCCAACAACATGGGTAAAGCGATTGGCGATCAGATTGCTGAATTCTTCAGCGCTCCACGGACGTGACTGTGTGAAGGCTGCGGCGTGGGTTTCTGCCATGTCCTGTGGTGTCATTCGTCCAAAAGCACCGGTGGTACATCGCTGGAAGGGGCTGCATCTGCAGGGCGGACATAAAGCGGAGCAGGTGGCGCTTGAACTGTCGTCCAACGACCAGCAGCCACCTGGGCGATCGCACGGGCCTGCTGTTCTGGGTCCTCGCAGAAATACAAGGGACCAATATCGTCAGCGGCATGACGTGAGGTTAGGTAAGGCGCGCGCCCCTTAGGCTGCACATAAACCTGATCGCGCGGTGCAGCTATCGCCGGGAGATGCCCGTCGGGCGCAATTTCCGCAACTGCATCAAACCCCGACACCCCGACCGCCGGCACACCAAGCCCAAGCGCCAACCCGCGCGCTGCGGATACCGAGATTCGGATGCCGGTGAAATTCCCGGGGCCGATTCCGACGGCGATCGTATCAAGGTGCCGCCATGTGCAATTGTTCCGGGTCAGGATTTCTTCAAGCAAGGGTATCAACCGTTCCGCCTGCCCACGAGTCATCGCCTCGGCGTGCGATGCGATAATCTTGCCCTCTCGCAGCAAAGCGGCCGCGCAATGCGCGGCCGATGTATCGAATGCCAAAATCGTCGGTTCAGACGGCAACAGGGCGAACCTCGGTCACTTCGGGGATGTAGTGACGCAACAGGTTCTCGATCCCCATTTTCAGCGTTAGGGTCGAGGACGGACAGCCCGCGCAGGCTCCCTGCATGTGCAGATAAACAACGCCGCGGTCGAAGCCGTGGAAGGTGATGTCACCGCCGTCCTGAGCCACAGCAGGACGCACGCGGCTATCCAGCAGATCTTTGATCTGGTTGACAATCTCTGCATCTTCACCGGTGTGTTCAGCGTGGCCCGAGGCGGTCTCTGCGCCTGCGCCCATAACCGGTTGGCCGGACTGGTAATGCTCCATCACAGCGCCGAGAATTGCGGGCTTGATGTGATCCCACTGCACGTCATCAGATTTGGTTACCGTGACAAAATCGTTGCCGAAGAACACGCCTGTTACGCCGTTTACACCGAAAATGCGTTTGGCGAGCGGTGATTTTTCTGCAGCGTCGGCGCTTGGAAAATCAGCGGTGCCTGCTTCCAGAACCGTCTGGCCGGGTAGGAATTTTAGTGTGGCCGGGTTGGGTGTGGATTCGGTTTGAATGAACATGGCGCGGCTCCGTCTAAGATGCACCTGATATGCGCGTCCGTGCGGGGGAAGTCAAGATTTGGAACCGTTCTAAATTGCGGCGGCGTAAGAAATCGCATCATCCAGACGATCATCACCCCAGAATAGCTCGTCCCCAATAACGAAACTCGGCGCACCAAAGATGTGTTTAGCCTTGGCCTGAGTAACTTGCTCGAACAAGGCAGCCTTGATCGCGGGGTCGCTTATCCGATCCATCAGATCAGTCGAAACGCCAGATTTGGTAAGGCACTCAACCAGAACCGCCGGATTCGATATATCACGACCGGAACCAAACTGCGCAGAATAGACAGTGCGTACAAAGGCTGCCCGTTGATCAGCTGGTTCGATCGCCAGCGCTAGCCTTGCTGCTTTCAAGCTGTTTTGCGGAAATGGCTCGGGCCGCCGAAATGGTAAATCGCGCGCGGCGCAAAGCCGTTCCATGTCTCGCCACATGTACCGACCTTTTGCCGGGTAGAGGTTGAACGGCGAGTTGTTCCATCCCTGTTCAGCAAAGATCGGCCCCAGAAGGAATGGGTGCCATTCTATGGCAACTCCATATTCCGAAGCCGCCTGCTGGATACGCATCGCGCTGAGATAAGAATAGGTCGATGCGAAGTCGAACCAGAACTGCAGCTTCGCGGACATAAATTCACCTCAGGTGATGGCTTCCAGCTTCTCTTTGCTCAGATCGCCGGGCACGATGGTAATAGGAATGGGCAAGCTTCCAGAGTTCCGGGTCAGTTGCGTCACCAACGGTCCGGGGCCTTTTTTGTCGGTACCTGCACCCAGAACCAATACGCCGATCTCGGCATCGGATTGGACATGTTCAATGATTTCGGCCACCGGATCGCCTTCACGGATTGCCAATTCGGGCTCGACACCCTGTTTGTCGCGCATCCATTTGGCGAACACCTCGAAATGGGCGTGAATACGTTCACGCGCTTCTTCGCGCATCACCTCGGCAACACCGATCCAGTGGTTGAATTCGTCCGGTGGAATTACCGAAAGAACCGTAACCCCGCCGCCAGTATGTGCCGCACGCATAGCGGCAAAGCGCATGGCGTTCAGGCATTCACGGCTGTCGTCCAGAACGACTAGGAACTTGCGCATGTTTGTCCTCGTTTGTTTTCGGGATCATGCCCCACAGGGTAAGCAGTGGCAACTGAAACAGAAAAGGAGCAGATCAGCAATTGCTTGCAGCCCAATCCCAGTACATCTCGCGTGTGCGACGGGCGATTGGGCCCACCTGATACTGGGTGTCATCCAGCGCGGTGATTGGCGTCACTTTGCTCATGTTACCGCTCATGAACACTTCGTCCGCGTCGTGAAAGTCATCGAAACTCAGCACGGTTTCATGCACGGTTACCCCGTCGGCGCGCAGGTTTTTAATATGCCGCGCGCGTGTAATCCCGGCCAAGAATGTCCCATTGGGGATTGGAGTAAAAACCTCACCATCGCGCGCCATGAAGATATTTGCGGTCGCAGTCTCGGCCACATGCCCCATCGCGTCGGCCACAAGGGCGTTCGAAAAGCCCTTGCTGCGTGCCTCCTGCAACATCCGGGCATTGTTCGGATACAGGCACCCTGCCTTTGCATTGACCACAGCGGATTCCAGGACAGGACGGCGGAACCGAGTGGTTGTCAGCGTCGCCGAGGCGGTTTCGGGTGCCATTGGGATTTCTTCAAGACAGATGGCAAAGCCAGTGCTGTTTTCCTGAGGGACGATGGCGGTGTGATCCCCGTCGATGCCCCAATACATGGGGCGAATGTAAACGGCGGTGTCTGGTGCGTAACTCTGTAACCCTTCGTAAACCAGATCGACCATCTGTTCGGTTGTTACAGAAGGTGTCAGCATCAGCGCCTCGGCTGAACGGTTCACGCGGGCACAATGGGCATCCAGATCCGGGGTCATTCCATCAAAGTACCGGGCACCGTCAAACACCGATGAGCCCAGCCATGCGCCATGGTCAGCAGCGCGCATGATCGGTGCGTCCCCGTCATGCCATTGGCCGTTGAAATAGGTGCGGATGTTTTTGCCGACTGCCATTGCGCCCTCCCTCAAGCTTCGGGGAAACCTAGGTTGGGGCTGACGCAAGGTCCAGCAGATTATCCGTGATGCTGGGGCAGCGCTTCGCGTTTGACCATTGTGCGCAAAGCGAAGTTTGATCGTAGGTTTCGAATGCCCGAAATTTTCATAAGCCGGTTTTCCAGAAATGCATCAAACGCATTGAGGTCTTTGGCAACCACGCGCAGCAGAATGTCGCGTGATCCGGTCATGAGGTAGCATTCCATCACCTCGTCGCAGCGACGAATGGCCTTTTCGAAGGAATCGATGGCGTTGCGATCCTGTTTCTCCAACTCTACAGACACAAAGATTGTGACGCCGAATCCAAGCCGCTCGGGGTCGACCTGTGCGGCGTAGCCGGTGATAATCCCGTCCCGCTGCAGCCGATCCAAACGCCGTGCGCAGGGTGTCGGGGACAGCCCGACATGCTCCGCCAAATCAATGACAGTCATACGGCCATCGTTTTGAAGGGCGCGGACTATCTTGGAATCGATATCATCCATGGCGAAAAACTCCACAAAAGTTTTCAATTTTAGATGTTAGCACCAAAAATTTCCCTAATATAGTGACAAAAGGGTGAAAATCACTCGACGATAGGTGGCAAACTCTCGGAAGCATTCCGGAGGAGAAGAATGGACATCACCATCGTAGACGCGCCAGAGCACGAGCGCGTGGTCGAATTCAAAGATAACTCACTTGGTCTATTGGGCTACATCGCGATCCACTCAACGCAACGTGGCCCCGCTGCGGGCGGTGTGCGCATGCGCCCTTATGGCCACCCAGCCGAGGCCCTGGACGATGCTTTGCGACTGGCAAGGGGCATGACGTTCAAGAACGCCGCGGCAGATCTGCCGCTCGGGGGAGGCAAGGCTGTCATTATCGGGGATCCTCATGAGGATAAATCACCTGAACTTTTGCAGGCCTTTGGGCGCGTGATTCAAGGTTTGAACGGTCTGTACTGGACGGCAGAAGATATGGGTATGACGCCTGCAGATATGGCGCATATCGGGTCTGAAACCGAATTTGTGGCTGGGCTGGCGGAAGGTGAGTTCGCCAGCGGTGATCCGTCTCCGATAACGGCGCGCGGGATATTCAATGCTATCCGGGTGACAGCGCAGCACCGGTTCAGGCTTTCTGGCCTTAAAGGCCTGACGGTATCGGTTCAGGGTCTTGGCCATGTAGGCGAGCATTTGTGCCAGTTGTTGCACGATTCTGGTGCGCAGTTAATCGTAACTGACATCGACACCCGGCAAGCGGCCCGCGTGGCCGAACGGTTTGCGGCACGGGTCGTTGCACCCGATGCGATCTACGGCGTTGAAGCGGATATCTTTGCGCCTTGTGCGATCGGCGGCATCCTGAACGAAACGAGTATTCCATTACTGAAAGTCGGCGCTGTGGCCGGAGGGGCAAATAATCAGTTGTCCAGCGATCGGGACGCGCAGTTGCTCCACGAGCGTGGCATTCTTTACGCCCCTGACTTCGTCGCCAATGGCGGTGGTATCGTGAATGTGGCGACGGAAATCCTCCGTGTCGCAGAGCGTGAAGCTTGGGTCGCCGGTAGGTTGCAGGCGCTGGAGCAGACGATGGATCGCATCCTGACACGGGCCAAAGCCGAAGCGGTCAGCCCGCACGAAGTTGCGGAATCCATCGTGCACGAGATGCTGAGCCTGCAGGCGGCATAAGAGCCGACGGAACGAAAAACGCCGCCCGAGAAAGGGCGGCGTTCTTTTTGGATTGCGATCGCGTGGTCAGGACTTGCCCGCACCGACCATCCCTACAATCTCGTAGGTCTGCTGCAGAATCGGGGCCGCGATTGCACGTGCCCGTTCAGCACCTCGGGCGAGAATCTGATCAATCTCGGCCTCTTCGCCCATCAGGCGCGCCATTTCGGTTGAAATGGGCGAGAGTTTCGAGACCGCAAGTTCTGCCAACAATGGCTTGAACTCACCGAATTGCTTCCCGCCGACCTCAGCCAGCACTTGTGCGGCCGTCTGGTCGCTAAGCGCGGCATAGATATTCACCAGATTGCGCGCCTCGGGACGGTCTTCAAGGCCATCGACCTCCGATGGCAAAGCGTCCGGATCGGTCTTGGCTTTACGGATCTTCTTGGCGATGGCGTCGGCATCATCGGTCATGTTGATCCGCGTCATATCAGACGGGTCTGACGACGACATCTTCCGGGACCCGTCACGCAGGTTCATCACACGGGGCGCAGGCCCACCGATGACCGGTTCGGTTACCGGAAAGAAATCGACGCCATAGTCATGGTTGAACTTGATTGCGATGTCGCGCGTCAGTTCCAGATGTTGCTTCTGGTCTTCACCAACAGGCACATGGGTCGCGTGATAGACCAGAATGTCTGCCGCCATCAGGGCAGGATAGGCGAACAGACCCAGCGAAGCATTCTGCGCATTCTTACCGGCCTTGTCCTTGAACTGTGTCATTCGCTGCATCCAGCCGATACGGGCGATGCAGTTGAAGATCCATGCCAGCTGTGTGTGCTCGGGCACCTGGCTCTGATTGAACAGGATGGATTTCTCGGGATCCAGACCAGCGGCAATGAACCCCGCGCAAACTTCGCGGGTCTTTTCACGCAGACGATCCGGATCTTGCCAGACAGTAATCGCGTGGAGGTCGACCATGCAGTAGACGGTCTCGTATTCCGGCCCCTGCATATCCACGAAACGTTTAAGTGCACCCAGGTAATTACCCAAGTGCAGGTTTCCTGAAGGCTGGATGCCGGAAAACACGCGCGGCGTGAATTGGGTCTCGGTCATCGAAGGAAACTCCTGTCTGGAAAAATCAGCCCCCGTCGCTTACCCATGAGGCCAAGGGACGTCAACAGCCGCGAAAGGCCAGCCCAATGAGCAGTGAGCATTATACACCGCCCGTGAACCCTCTGCCGCCGGTCGTGGTGGCGCTGGTTCTGTTCATCATCGGGATTGAACTGATCTTCTTGCTTGGCAGCAGGGGCTTGGTCGGAGGGCCGACTGCTGTTGGTTGGCGCTTGGATGCGTTGCAGCAATATACCTTTTCGCCCGATATATTCGATTGGATGGTCCAGAACGGGCGCTGGCCGTTCGAACATGTGATCCGCTTTGTCACATATCCCTTTGTTCAGGCCAATTTCACACAAGCTGTGTTTGTCTGCGTGTTTGTTCTGGCGATGGGGAAGATGGTGGCTGAGGTCTTTGGCAGCGTCGCCATGCTGATCATATTCGTCTTGTCCGGTGTCGGCGGAGCGTTGGCCTATGCGGTGCTGTTGAACCCGCCATATCCATTGGTTGGTGGGTTTCCTCCGGTCTACGGGCTAATCGGTGCGTTCACGTGGTTGCTATGGCGCAAGCTTTCTCTGGTGGGTGAAAACCAATCGCGCGCATTCAGCCTGATCGCGGTTCTTATGGGCATTCAGTTGCTGTTCGGTCTGATCTTCGGTGGGACCTCGGATTGGGTCGCCGATCTGGGCGGTTTTGCCACCGGGTTTGGTTTGTCTTTCTTTCTGGCTCCGGGTGGATGGGCGCGTATCCTTAGCAAAACCCGGCGGGATTGATGCGCTTTAGCTACGGCGCAGCGCTGTTCGGAATTCCGAAATCCTGAAGGCCCCCAAGAGGTGCCCCAAAAGGAAGTAGGCCACCGCCGCAGTTACAATGAGCACGATCAGCGCAAGGTAACGCCAGCCTGGTACGCCGAACGTCCAGCCGAAGAGGTTAATGGCCGTAAACAACACCACCCCCATGCCAGCCGATGCCGCCACGACCCGCCAGATCCGCTGTTTGAACCGGTCATCAAATCGGGCTTCGTCGCCCATTCTGCGCGCGCCGATTGCAAGCAGCGCAACCATGGCCCAGCCAGCAGTCGACGCTGCGATTGCGGGCGCAATCCACCCGACAATGGGATAAAGCCCAAAGGCAAGTCCGGCATTCACCACCATCGCAACCACTGCGTATCGAAACGGTGATTTGGTATCTTCGCGGGCGAAGAACAACGGTTGCAGCAGCTTTTGCAGCATGAATGCGGGCAGCCCGATACCATAGATGGCCACGGCCAAGGCGGTCGCCGCTGTATCTTCGGCGCTGAACTGGCCGCGTTGGAACAGGACCGAGACCAACGGGCCGGGGATGATCATAAAGGCAACTGTCGAAGGCAAGGTCAGCAGCAGAGTAAACTCTCCGGCTCTTGAAAAGGCGTTGCGTGCTCCATCTTTGTCGTCTGCGCGCAGGCGGCGCGACAGGTCGGGTAACAGCACGATGCCGACGGCAATGCCAACCACTCCGAGCGGCAGTTGATACAAACGATCTGCGGCAAACAGCCAACTGACTGCCTTTTCGGTTTTTGATGCCACAAGCTGTCCGACTACAAGATTGACTTGCGTTACGCCCATGGCCAACGCCGCAGGAACCGCGATCCGCACCATGCGGCGCATTTCCGGGCTGAGCTTTGGCCGACCGAGCCGAATGCGAATTCCGGCGCGTTCAGTCGCAATCCAGACAAGCGCCAATTGCGCGATGCCTGCGACTGGGATGACCGCGATGAGCCAGCGTATGATTTCTCCACCAGATATCGCGCCAAAGATTAACGCGGAGCAGGCGAATATGTTCAGCAGCACAGGAGCGGCGGCTGCAGCGGCGAAGCGTCCGGTTGCGTTCAATACTCCGGAAAACAGCGCAGCGAGGGACATAAACAGGATGTAGGGGAACACGACGTAACCATAATCCACCGCCAGATCGAAGCGTTCATCGCCATAGAATCCTTCGGCGGTTATCCAAACCAACGCGGGCATGAAGACCATCGCCAGACCGACTAGCGCCAACACCGCCACCGCCAACAGGTTAAACGCATCCTGTGCGAAACCTTCGGCGTCTTCACCGCCTTCAAGGCGTTTTGAAAACATTGGAACAAAGGCTGCGTTGAATGCGCCCTCGGCAAAGAAGCGGCGGAACATATTGGGTAGTCGGAAGGCTGCGACGAAAGCGTCCATCACCGGTCCGGGCCCGATATAAGCGGTCAGCAGGATTTCCCGCAAAAAGCCCAGAATGCGGCTTGCCAAGGTCCAGAACCCAACGGTGAAAAAGCCCGAAATCAGGCGGATCGGCTTCATGATGCGGCCCGCTCGGCACCTTCGGTGATGGCCGCGCGCAGCTTGGCTTCCAACCCGCGTTGCTTGGCCTCAGAGTGGTATTTCAGGCCGAACATATCCTTGACATAGAACGTGTCGACCACCTGTTCGCCATAGGTGGCGATCACTGCGTTCGCGATATAGACATTGGCGGCTGCCATCGTGCGCGTCAAATCATATAGCAGTCCGGGCCGGTCGCGGGTGTCGACTTCGATGATCGTGTAAATCTCTGAACCTTCGTTGTCGAAGGTGATATGGGTCGGGACGTTGAAGGCGCGTTCGCGCTTCTTGATCTTGTCGCGGGATTTCAATGCGTCCCGTGCGACAACCTCACCCCTGAGTGTCTTGTGAATCATCTGGGTCAGCCGAGGCAGGCGCGTAGCCTCGAAGGGATGGCCCTCGGCGTCCTGAACCCAGAACGCATCAGTTACATATCCGTCTTTCGTCGTATAGCTGCGGGCATCAACCACGTTGGCTCCTACAAGGGCAAGTGCCCCCGCTATGCGAGAAAAAATACCCGGATGATCACCCATGGCAAAGCACGCGCGGGTGGCGTCGCGATCCTCATCCGGATGCAGTCGGATTTCTACGGCACCCGGATCGCCGCTGTCCTCCAGCGATTTCAACATTTCCGCGAATTCGACATGTGTCGAAAGGTTCAGTCCCTGCCAATACGGATCATAATGCCGCCCGGTTTCGGTTTTCAGGTCAGATTTGGACCAGTTTTCCAATTCGGCCCGCAACCGCTTTTTCGCCCCATCTCCACGATTGGCTCGGTTAAGCGCCTCCATCCCGGATTCCAGTGCGTGTTTGGTGTCAGCATGCAAAGCGCGCAGCAATGTAGCCTTCCAGTTGTTCCAGGTCGTTGGTCCGACACCGCGGATGTCACAGACTGTCAGCACCGTCAGCAAGTCCAGCCGTTTGACGGTTGCAACAGCTTTCGCGAAATCGCGGATTGTGCGCGGGTCTGAGATGTCGCGTTTTTGCGCCATATCGGACATCAGCAAGTGATAGCGTACAAGCCATTCGACGGTTTCCGAATCCGCCTTGCTCAGCCCTAATCGTGGCGCCACTTTGCGCGCGATTTGCGCACCCAGAATTGAATGATCTTCGGGGCGTCCTTTGCCGATGTCGTGCAGCAACAGAGCCACGTATAGAACCTTTCGGCTAACACCACCCTCCAGGATGGATGACGCCAAGGGCAGTTCCTCGATTAACTCTCCTCGCTCGATCTGCGCCAAATTGACGATGCACTGGATCGTATGCTCGTCCACCGTATAGCTGTGATACATATTGAACTGCATCATCGCCACGATGTGCTCAAACTCGGGCAAAAAGGCTGACAGAACCCCCAACTCGTTCATGCGTCGCAGGGCACGTTCGGGGTTGCCGTGTTTCAGCATTAGATCAAGAAAGATGCGCCGCGCCTCTTTGTCGTTGCGCATCTCATCGTCGATCAGGTTCAGGTTGGCCGTTACCAACCGCATTGCGTCGGGATGGATCAGCATACCCGTGCGCAAACCCTCTTCGAACAACCGTAACAGGTTGACCTTGTCTGACAGGAACGTGTCAGGGTCCGCGATATCCAGACGGCCATGGACCACGCGGTAACCGGCCTTGACGCGGGGGCGACGGCGGAAAATACGTTCCAGCAAGGCCGCGCCCTTCATGTGCGAGGCTTCCAGTTTGGTCAGGAAAATCCGTGTCAATTCGCCCACACGGGTGGCTTCGCGGAAATAGCGTTGCATGAACACCTCGACGGCGCGCCGACCGGCGCGGTCTTGATATCCCATACGATCGGCCACCTCGACCTGCAGATCGAAGGTCAGTTGTTCCGTCGCGCGGCCCGTCACCAGATGCAAATGAGACCTGACGGCCCAGAGGAATTCTTCGGCTTGCGCGAACTCGTCAAACTCTTCGGGCGTAAAGAGGCCCATAGGGACCAATTCGGCCACATCCGTTACGCCATAGATATATTTTGCGATCCAGTAGAGCGATTGCAGGTCGCGCAAGCCGCCCTTGCCCTCTTTGACATTGGGTTCGACCATATAGCGTTCACCCTGCTTCAGGTGCCGCTCATCGCGCTCTTTCAGCTTGGCTTCGATAAATTCCCGCTCGGTGCCTTTGAAAAGATCGGTCTTCAGGCGCGCTTCAAGTTCTTGCGCAAGGGGCTGATCCCCGACGAGATACCGTTGTTCCAGCATGGCGGTACGGATGGTGAAGTCATCGGCCCCCAGACGCAGGCAATCTTTGATCGTGCGTGAAGAGTGACCGACCTTCAGCCGCAGATCCCAGAGAATATAGAGCATGGATTCGATCACGCTCTCGGCCCAGGCGGTGATTTTGTACGGCGTCAGAAAAAGCAGATCTACATCGGATGACGGGGCCATCTCACCCCGGCCATAACCTCCCACTGCCAGCACGGCGATTTTCTCGCCTTGCGTGGGATTTGCCAGCGGATGCAGATGCTCGCTGGCGATGCGCATCGCTGTGCCGACCATCTGGTCCGTCAGATAGGTATAGGAATGCGTCAGCGGCAGTGCATCAAATGGGCGCTCGGCAAAGGCGTCCGCAATCGCCTTGCGGCCTGTCTTTTGCGCCTCTCGCAGTATGCGCACCGTCTCGGCGCGCAAGGCTGCGTTGTCCGAACTGTTTTCAACAGCGGCGGACAGGTTGGCATTGACCTCGGCGTTGTTAAAAATCTCGTCAGCCGCGCAGATCAGATTGACATCGGGCGCAGAGCCCTGCGCCGGTCGATTAGAATCCGGCGCCAGAGAAGCTTTGTGGGGCAGGGTCAATCACAACCACCTGTTTGTTCTGGATCGTGGCAACAGCCAGACCGCGTTCGTTCGTACCGTTCGGCCGCAGGCGGAAAATACCGCCGACACCCTGAAAACCGGCGTTCTGGGTTAATGCTGCACCTGTCAACGCGTTCGATTTGCCCTGGCTAACCAAGGCTCCGATCGCAGCGATTCCGTCATAGGCAAGCCCGCTGATCGGGTGTGGTGCCTCACCGTAGGTGTTGTTGTAACGCTGGCGATACGCCTGTGCCTTTGCCGGATCGGGAAGTGCGAACCAGCCACCTTGTACGCCAGGCAATTCCAGCGTTTGGGCTGGAATATCCCAACGTGTCAGGCCGATATACTGAGTTGTCGCAGGAGACACACCAGCCTCGGGCAACAACTGGCTGTAAAGCGGCAGCGCGCCTGCGGTTGTCGCGGTCAGGAAAATCGAATCTGCGCCGGTCGAATCGACCGTTGCTTTAATCGCCGAAACAGAATCGATCACGCCCTGCTGAGACCGGTCATATCCAACTGTGCCCGCATTGTTGACGCGGCTGTTGCTGAGCGCGGCAGCGATGGCAGACTGGCCTAGCTGGCCCGCTGAGTCATTGCTGTGCACAATGACAGTACTGTTTTTACCCTGCTGTCCGGCGTAGTTCACCAGCCTGTTGGCCGTGTTCTGGAAAGTGGGGCCAAGCACATAGACATTGCCGCCCGCAATGCTGGTGTTGTTCGAGAAGGACAGCACGTTCACATTGTTGTTTAGCACCGCAAGTCCTGCCGCGTTTGCGGCTTGTGCGTACACTGGCCCAAGAATGATCTTGGCCCCGTCCGCTACAGCTTGCTGTGCAACCGCCGAGGCCGTTCCGGCATTGCCGGCCGTGTCGTAGACGCGCAGATCAATCTTGACGTTCGGCAAATCCGCTATAGCCAGCCGCGCTGCGTTCTCAAGACTACGGGCAAGGGCCGCATCGCCAGACTGAGGTGATCCGCTTGGGACCAACAGGGCCACCGGAACCGGGTCAGAGGTGTCGATCGAGGGGCCTCCGCTGATGCCGCCGACTTCACAGGCGGCCAGAAAAGCGGCCGTGGCCAGTACTATGGCGGATTTCGCCAGTTTGCGTGCGGGCTTGCAAACGGTAAACATCTAAAAGAAAACTCCCTGATCCGGCGTCTGAGGGCACCTTGGTCTATTGAACCGCGATAATAAACGTCACGCTGTGAGGGTCCAGCTTTGAATTTCCAAAAGATCAGATTGGCCGCTGGGCTGTACTTTATTGCCACCCCAATCGGGACGGCACGCGATATTACGCTCAGGGCGCTCGATGTTTTGGCCTCGGCGGACATGATTGCTGCCGAAGATACACGCAGCTTGCGACGTTTGATGGAAATCCATGGCGTGCCGCTCGAAGGGCGCCGTATATTGGCCTATCACGATCACAGCGGCGCGGGCGCGCGGGGCAAAATACTTGAGGCGCTGGAACAAGGGCAATCGGTGGCTTACGCGTCCGAGGCGGGAATGCCGCTGATCGCCGATCCCGGCTATGATTTGGGCCGTCAGGCGGCTGAGGCTGGGCACAACGTGACATGTGCTCCGGGACCGTCTGCTGTTTTGACGGCGCTGACATTGGCGGGGCTTCCCACGGATGCATTTTTCTTTGCCGGGTTCTTGCCCAATGCCTCTGGCGCACGGCGTTCACGAATCGAATCCCTGCGCAGCGTCCCCGGAACGCTTGTCTTCTATGAATCGCCGAAGCGCGTGGCTGCCTGCCTCTCTGATCTCGCGGATATTTTGGGTGGAGACCGACAGGCGGCCCTGTGCCGTGAACTCACCAAAAAGTTTGAAGAAACTCGCCGAGGGACGCTCGCTGATCTGGCAACAGAGTACGAGGGCGCATCGGTAAAGGGCGAGGTGGTTCTGCTTGTGGATCGCGCCCATTCGCAATCTGTTAAGGACTCTGACGTAGAAGAGGCATTGATAAAAGCTTTGCAAACGCATTCGGTGCGTGATGCGGCAGATTTGGTGTCAGAGATGTTCAGCCTGCCGCGCCGCCCGATCTATCAGATGGCTCTGAAGCTGGGAAAGGGATGATATGGCACAGAGATCCGTTCGGGGTTCTGTATCTTATCACGCTGGACAATCCGCCGAACTTTGCGTGGCCGCCGAATACGTGCGCCGGGGTTATTCAATCGCAAGACGCAGGTGGCGCGGTGCTGGCGGTGAAATAGATCTGATCGCGCGCAACGCAGATGGGTTGGTCTTCATTGAGGTTAAGAAAAGCCGTAGTTTTGACCGTGCAGCCGCTCGGATTAGTCGCCGACAGATGGATCGAATTTGCGCATCCGCTGCCCAGTTTCTTGAACAGGAGCCTGCTGGTCAGCTGACGAATACTCGGTTTGATGCGGCACTGGTTGATGACACTGGAACTGTTCAAATCATCGAAAACGCCTTTGGTTTGGACTGACCCCCATTGAACCCGTCAAGCCTCTGCGCCATGTATCGAGCGTGGAATTGAGGGATACACCATGAAGATCGCCTTTCAGATGGACCCAATCGGGGCCGTGGATATCAACGCCGACAGCTCTTTCCGTCTGGCAGAAGAGGCTCAGGTGCGCGGCCACCAGCTGTTTTTTTATGGCCCGGATCAACTGGCTTACCAGGAAGGCAAGACCACGGCGCGCGGCCATGACATGACGGTGCAACGAGTCGCTGGCAACCCGGCAGTGTTGGGCCCTGAGCGTGAAGTGGACCTTGCTGAATTTGATGTCGTCTGGCTGCGCCAAGACCCCCCGTTTGACATGCACTACATCACCTCGACCCATTTGCTTGACCGGCTAAAGGGGCAGGCCCTGGTGGTTAACGATCCGTTTTGGGTGCGAAACTATCCCGAAAAGCTGCTGGTTCTGGATTTCCCTGAACTGACTCCGCCCACCACGATTGCGCGGGATTTGCGAACCATCAAGGCGTTCAAGGAAAAGCATGGCGATATCATCCTCAAGCCGCTTTACGGCAACGGAGGTGCTGGCGTGTTCCGTCTTGATGCGAATGACCGCAACCTGACATCGCTACATGAGCTGTTCACCGGCTTTTCTCGTGAGCCATTGATTGCGCAGAAATTCCTGCCGGACGTGCGCAATGGCGACAAGCGGGTCATACTAGTCGATGGTGAGCCGGTGGGCGCCATCAACCGCGTTCCGGCTGAGGGCGAGACCCGCTCGAACATGCATGTGGGCGGGCGCCCCGAGAAAATCGGCCTGTCCGAGCGAGATATGGAAATCTGCGCTGCGATTGGACCGTTATTGAAGGAACGTGGTCAGATCTTTGTGGGGATCGATGTAATTGGCGACTACCTGACCGAGATCAACGTGACCTCACCCACTGGTATTCAGGAGCTTGAGCGCTTCAATGGCGTGAACATCGCCGAGAAAATCTGGCAAGCGATTGAGGCGAAACTTTAAGCTCCTGCTTTGGCGCTGATGCGAAAGCTCAGCGCCTCTGCGACATGGGGGCGGCGCACATCCGGCTCACCTTCGAGGTCGGCAATGGTGCGGGCCACGCGTAGGATGCGGTGAAAGGCGCGGGCCGACAGGCCAAAGCGTTCCGCGGCTTTCAGTAATAGTTCTTTGCCCTGGGCATCAGGGGCGGCGATTTCTTCCAGCACATTGCCTTCGACATCTGCGTTTTGACGGGTATTTGGCGTGTCGCGAAAGCGATCTGCTTGTATGGCGCGCGCCGCTTCGACCCGCTCTGCGACGGTCGCAGAGCTGTCGCCGGTAGGCGGCAGGTCGAGATCGGTAAATCCGACCGGAGGGACTTCGATGCGCAGATCGAACCGGTCCACCAACGGCCCTGAGATACGCCCCAAGTAATCCTCGCCACAGACCGGTGCGCGTGAACAGGCGCGGGACGGGTCCGTCAGGTATCCGCATTTGCACGGGTTCGCGGCGGCTACCAGCATAAAGCGGCATGGGTATTTCACATGGGCGTTGGCGCGGGCGACCATTACCTTGCCGGTTTCAATAGGTTGGCGCAGGGTTTCTAAAACTGTGCGCGGAAATTCGGGAAACTCGTCCATGAACAGGACGCCGTTATGCGCCAGTGAAATCTCACCGGGTTTCGCGCCTTTGCCACCGCCCACGATCGCGGCCATCGAAGCGGTATGGTGCGGCTCGCGAAACGGTCTGGCGCGGCTGATGCCACCTTCGTCCAGTAAGCCGCAAAGCGACTGGATCATCGATGTCTCTAAAGCTTCGACCGGGCTCAGAGGCGGCAAAATACTCGGCAGACGCGCCGCCAGCATGGATTTGCCGGAACCCGGTGTCCCGATCATGATCAAATGATGCCGCCCGGCTGCGGCGATTTCCAAGGCGCGTTTGGCGCGCTCTTGCCCCTTCACGTCCCGCAGGTCCCGTGCGTTGGGTGATAGTTTCACTTCGCCCGGTGTCGCAGCGGGCAGCGCAGACTGACCGGTAAAGTGCCTTACTACATCCCCCAACGAGCCCGCTCCGATCACCTGCGTGGCATCCACCCACGCGGCTTCGGCGCTCGAGGCGCTGGGACAAAGCAAGCTGCGATCATCGGCGGCTGCTGTCATGGCAGCGGGCAGCGCGCCGACGACGGGTACCAGAGAACCATCCAAAGACAACTCGCCCAACGCGACAGCGCCCTCGGCAGCATCCGCTGGGATGATTTCCAACGCAGTCAACAAAGCGACGGCGATAGGCAGGTCGAAATGGCTGCCCTCTTTGGGCAGATCGGCAGGCGAAAGGTTAATCGTGATCCGTTTCGACGGCAGCGCGATCGCCATCGAACTTAGCGCGCTGCGTACCCGGTCCCGTGCTTCGGAGACTGCCTTGTCAGGCAATCCCACGATGGAAAAGGCCGGAAGGCCCGGTGAGACGGCGCATTGCACCTCGACCGGGCGGGCATCGACTCCTTGAAAGGCAACAGTGTGGGCGCGGGCGACCATGGCAATCCTGTTCTTGGTTAACAGGACGTTGCTGCCATGGCTGCAGTTTAAGAATCGTTAACGTCAGCAACCATCGCCGTAAATTTCGGCCACGCCTCAGGGTCGGCAATGGTCTTGTCTCGGCAAAACGGATTACAAAAGCCCCAAATCTTGCCATCGAGTTCCAGATATTCTTGTACAGGCTTGCCGGAATAGGGGCAGGCTGTGTTGACCGAGGGGCCTGTGCTGACTGCCAATGCCTCTGAATCCCCACCAATTGGCCAGCTGTGTGCGGGAAGGTCTTGCGGGTACGGGAAGGGCTCATACGCGATCGTCATGCCCATGGCGCGCCATTGTCGAACTGCGATATCCGAGAGCAGGTGCATGCAGTATGCGCGATTGTCTTCGGAGACGGGCAGTCCGTAGCCAATAATTCGCGCAGCGACCGGCGTGTAGAAAACATCAGCCAGAGAATAGGCACCAAACAGCGAGCCCGACGCGGCGCCAGAGACCTTCCGTGCATGGGCCCAGAGGGTTTCAATCCGCTGCAAATCAGTTATCGTTTCAGGTGAAGGTTTGAACCCTTCCCAGCAATGTTTCAACTGCATGGGGCATTGCCCCCGCAGCGCTGTGAAACCGGCAACCATTTCAGCACAAAGCCACCGGGCTGTGGCGCGGGCGGAGGGGTCTGACGGCCAAAGCCCTGCTTCGGGATGGCGTTCTGCCAATGTCTCTGCCATCGCGAGGCTTTCGCCGACCACGGTTCCGTCTGGAAGACGCAGCGCAGGAACAAGGCGCGCCGGGGCCAGTGGTTCTATATCCGCCGCCATGGTGCCGGAATAAAGGCCAATCATGTGGGTGCGGTATGGCAGGCCGAATTTCTCAAGCATCAGCCATCCGCGCATGGACCAGCTGGAAAATAACCGGTCACCGATAAAGAGCTCATATGTCATGCGGCAACGATGTCGGACAGAGACGCGTCGGTAAATCAGAGATTTGTGCGCACCCTTATCACGGTCGGTGATTAATCCGACCTACAGTCCAACCATCGTTATGGCGCGTGATCTCGGTGACGGACAGGTTATCGATGCGGTGACCAAACGCGTGTTGGGCGTCCACGTCCAGAGCGCGTTGGACCTGAGTCAGGATCACTCCGAAATGGGCGACCAGGACTAGGTCACATCCGGTATGGGCCGCGATCAGGGTGTCGACGACCCTATCGACACGCGCGCGGACCTCATTCCAGCTTTCCCCGTTTGGAGGCCTGACCTCGCCCGGATTATCCCAGTAGGCAAAGCAAAGCTCGGGGTCTTCCGCCTCGATCTCGGCGAAGGGGCGCATCTCCCAGTTGCCGAAATTGATTTCGCGCAGATCGCGGTTGTGCGGAAGGCGGAGGCGCGTGCCTTGAATGGCGCTGGCCGTATCGCTGGCGCGTGACAAGTCTGATGAGATTACGACGGCATTGGAAGGCAGATGCGCATCAAGCCGTGCAATCGCGGCCTCATCACTCAAGTCGGCAGGAAGGTCGGACCAGCCTACCATAGTTTTAGCATGGGTGGGGCCGTGCCGTACCAAATGCAGGCGCGTCATAGGGGTTGCCCTTTGAGAACCAGCGGCAGCCCGGCCGTAACCTGCACCACCCGATCTGCCTGCGCAGCCAGAGCGATGTTCAGCCGTCCCTGCGCCTCGCGGAATCGACGGGACAAGGCGTTGTCGGGGACGATCCCGTGGCCGACTTCGTTTGATACCACGACGATCTGGGCGGCACAGGTCTTCATCGCCTCAAGCAGTCCGGCCTGTGCTTCCTCTAGGTTATTCTCTGCCAGCAGGTGATTTGTCAGCCACATGGTTGCACAATCGATCAGGCAAATCTGATCATTTGTCAGCTTGGCGAGTTCCGGCAATAGATCAAATGGCGCTTCGATCGTCGTCCACCCGCTGCCGCGTTGTGCAATATGTTGCCTGATTTTTAGGCGCATCTCGTCATCAAACACTTGTGATGTCGCAAGGTAAACGCGACTTTTCCCAGTTGAAACAGCAAGTTGCTCCGCAAAAGCAGATTTTCCGGATGCAGCGCCGCCTAAGATAAAGGTTAAATCGGCATGCACTTTTATTACCTTTCTGGTGATCCACCCGGTTTTGTCCTGCGTATCGACCACAAGTCGGCAAGGCAAGCCCGGCCCATCGCCCGTGATAAAAGGGGAGAATTGCATGGCACTCGACAACGCACATGATTTTTCGATGTCCCGTAAGGCAATGAAGGCCGAGTTGCTGGATGCCGAGACAGAACTGAAACTGGCCTATGCCTGGCGCGATGAACGCGATGAGCAGGCGCTGCATCGCCTCATTACGGCTTATATGCGGCTGGCGATATCAATGGCGGCGAAATTCAAACGCTACGGCGCGCCGATGAATGATCTGATTCAGGAGGCGGGACTGGGCTTGATGAAAGCCGCCGACAAGTTCGATCCGGATCGGGGTGTGCGGTTTTCAACGTATGCAGTGTGGTGGATCAAGGCCAGCATTCAGGATTATGTGATGCGCAATTGGTCGATGGTGCGCACTGGTTCGACCTCCTCCCAGAAATCGCTTTTTTTCAATATGCGTCGGGTACAGGCGCGTCTGGAGCGCGAAGCCGCAACTGAGGGGCTGGAGCTGGATCGCCATCAGTTGCATCAGAAGATTGCCGCCGAAATCGGAGTCCCGCTGCGTGATGTCGAGATGATGGAAGGCCGTCTGGCAGGGTCCGATTTCTCGCTGAATGCGGTGCAGTCTGCAGATGAGGACGGGCGCGAGTGGATTGATGCGCTGGAAGATGACAGCGAACAAGCCGCCGAGGTAGTAGAGAACAGCCACGACAACCAGCAACTGCGCGAATGGCTGGTGGCGGCGATGCAAGCTTTGAACGATCGCGAGCGGTTTATCGTTCGCGAAAGAAAACTGCGTGAGCCTGCCCGGACGCTGGAAAGTCTTGGGAAAGAGCTTGGCCTGTCGAAAGAGCGTGTGCGCCAGCTCGAGGCGGCAGCGTTCACAAAGATGCGCAAGAACCTTGAAGCGCAATCGCGCGAGGTGCAACACTTCTTCGCATGAAACCTCTTGCGATTCTTACAGCTTTTGTGTTGCTCGCCACTTTGCCTCAAACGGTTCGAGCTGCTGAATTTATCCCTCAGGACGTGTTGGCCGACATGCGGGCCGCGGATGTCGTCATTCTGGGCGAGATACATGACAACCCTCAGCATCATCTGGTCCAAGCCGAAGCAGTTGAAGCAATCACGCCCACGGCGGTTGTCTGGGAGATGGTGACCGAAGAAGGTGCTCAGCGGTTGGCTCAAAAAGCGGCAACCAATCCCGAGGAGCTGTCCCGAATTCTGCGCTGGGCAGAATCCGGCTGGCCGCCTCTCAGAATGTACTACCCCATTTTTCAGGCCGCGGATGTGCCGGTGTATGGCGCGATGGTTCCGCGTGAGGCGGCCCGCGCTGCTATGGAACGCGGGGCGGCCACAGCGTTGGGGGCTGATGCGGCCAGATATGGATTGACGGTACCCCTGTCGGATGAAGATCAAGCCGCACGCGAGGCTGATCAACTGGCGGCACATTGCGACGCATTGCCCGCTGAAGTTCTACCGCAGATGGTAGCCATTCAACGTCTGAGGGACGCTGTGTTGACCCGAGCCATTCTGCGCGCCACCGACGAAACTGGTGGGCCTGTCGCGGTCATCACTGGCAATGGCCATGCCCGTAAGGATCGCGGAATTCCGACTTTTCTGTCGCGACTGCGCCCCGGTTTGAAGGTCTTTGTACTTGGACAATCCGAAGATGGGGTCGTGAGCGGGGATTTTGATGCTGTTATCGATAGCCCCACAGTCGAGCGAGAAGACCCCTGCAAAGCCTTTGAGGTGCAGAATTAACTGCTGGAACTGCCCGCCAGCGTTGCCTAATGTCAGGGCCGACCGGGACGGGAAGGGCGAGCCATGCTGTCATCGAAACGTATTTTGCTGATTATCGGCGGTGGGATTGCGGCCTACAAGTCGCTGGACCTGATCCGGCGGTTGCGGGAACGTGGTGCGGCGGTCACGCCGGTTTTGACGCGTGCTGCCGAAGAATTCGTAACTCCGTTATCCGTGTCTGCCCTGGCCGGTGAAAAGGTCTATCGAGATCTCTTTGATCTGACCGATGAAGCGGAGATGGGTCATATTCAGCTTTCCCGTTCGGCTGATCTGATCGTGGTTGCTCCGGCAACGGCCGATCTGATGGGTAAGATGGCAGGCGGGTTAGCTAATGATCTGGCCTCGACCCTTTTGATGGCGACCGATACGCCGGTTCTGTGTGCGCCTGCGATGAATGTCCGCATGTGGGAGCATCCCGCAACCCGGCGTAACCATGCGCAACTGGAAGCAGACGGCGTGCGTTTTGTCGGCCCGAACGAAGGCGATATGGCTTGCGGTGAATACGGTCCGGGCCGCATGTCGGAGCCACTTGAAATTGTCGCGGCGATCGAGGCGCAGTTCGGGGATGGGCCTTTGGCTGGCAAACGTATTCTGGTGACATCGGGTCCGACACATGAACCAATTGATCCGGTACGATACATCGCCAACCGATCGTCGGGCGCTCAGGGAACAGCTGTTGCACGCGCGCTATCTGCGCTGGGGGCCGATGTTACATTTGTTACGGGTCCGGCTGACGTGCCTCCGCCAGACGGCGTAAAGGTCGTGCGTGTAGAGACCGCGCTGCAAATGTCGGATGCGGTCGACGCGGCGCTTCCGGTGGATGCGGGGGTATTTGCAGCTGCAGTGGCCGATTGGCGGGTATCCAGTGCCTCGAACCAGAAGCTGAAGAAAAGCCGCGACGGGGTGCCCGCGCTAGAGTTTGCCGAGAATCCCGACATTTTGAAGCGCATCGCGCGAATGGGAAGTGGCAGGCCCGATTTGGTGGTGGGTTTTGCCGCCGAAACAGACAACGTGATCGAACATGCTACGGCCAAACGTGCCCGCAAGGGATGTGACTGGATCGTTGCGAATGATGTCAGCCCCGCGACAGGTATCATGGGCGGTTCTGAGAATGCGGTGATCCTGATCTCAGAGCAAGGTGCCGAAGAGTGGCCGCGTATGGGCAAGGATGATGTGGCAAAGCGGTTAGCAGCCAAGATCGCCGGCGCGTTGACCAGATAGCAGCCATAAAGACAAGAGGTACAGGTATGGTGGCAATTCGCGTGATCCGAGAGGAGGGGGCTGACCCGTTGGTGCCCTTGCCTTCATACGAAACCGCGGGTGCTGCCGGGGCGGATGTGCGCGCCAATCTGCCGGATGGTACGTCTATTATTCTGGAACCGGGCCGTCGTGCGCTGATACCGACAGGCCTTAGGATCGAAATTCCGCAGGGGTTCGAGGTTCAGGTGCGTCCACGATCGGGCCTTGCCTTGAAACACGGGATCACCTTGCCCAACACTCCGGGTACAATCGACAGCGACTATCGCGGGCCATTGGGCGTGATCGTGATGAACGCGGGTCAGGACCCCTTCGAGATTGCGCATGGCGAACGTATCGCGCAACTGATCGTTGCACCGGTGGTGCAGGCCATGTTCCAGGACGTTGAGGCTCTGACCAAGACTGATCGCGGCGCGGGCGGGTTCGGTTCAACCGGGCGGGGCTGATGCTGCTGGTTCTGATCCTTGCTGCCGGGCTTTGGGGTGTCGGCTATATCGCCGGGGTGTCGCGCAGCGCGCGGCTGGTTTCTGTTGGCGCGCTCTTGACAGGCGTGATTATTGCTCAACTTCTGCTGCCTGAGGGAAACCCGTTGCGTCAGGCGACCGGTGGGTCGGCAGCGATGTGGCTGATCCTCGCTGGAGCGGCTGTGCTGGTGCTGCTTTATGGGCGGGGTTTGAAGGCGTTGCGAAATCGCGCCGCGTCCGGCCAGACGTCGGAGCCCGCCAAGCCATCCGAACAGTTCAGCGAGACCGAGCTTGAACGCTATGCCCGCCACATCGTTCTGCGTGAACTGGGCGGTCCCGGCCAAAAGCGAATGAAACAGGCGCGAGTGCTGGTAATCGGTGCGGGGGGGCTCGGCGCGCCCGCCCTGCAATATTTGGCTGCCGCCGGAGTGGGAACAATCGGCGTGATCGACGATGACGTGGTCGAGAACGCCAACCTACAGCGGCAGGTGATCCACCGCGACGCAGATATCGGCATGCCCAAAGTGTTCTCGGCCCAGCAGGCGATGGTGGCGCAGAATCCCAACGTGGTCGTCTTGCCGTACCACCGTCGCCTGACCGAAGAGATTGCAGCAGATCTGTTTGCTGATTTTGATCTGATCCTCGACGGCACTGACAATTTCGACACCCGCTACCTTGCAAACCGTACGGCGGTTGCACTGGGAAAACCCCTGATATCTGGCGCGCTGTCGCAGTGGGAAGGGCAGCTCAGCGTCTTTGACCCTGCCACCACCGGCCCATGTTATCAGTGCATTTTCCCCGAAGCACCCGCCCCCGGCCTTGCGCCTTCTTGCGCCGAGGCAGGGGTGATCGGCCCACTGCCCGGCGTGGTTGGTTCGATGATGGCGATTGAGACGATCAAGGTCATCACCAGCGCTGGGCAGGCGTTGCGGGGTGAGATGTTGATCTACGATGCGCTTTACGGCGAAAGCCGCAAGATCACCCTGGCGCGCCGCGCAGATTGCCCGATTTGCGGGTCAGGGGTTCAAAGTTCAGACTAGCTCTGGATCATTGTGTCGGGCGGTCTTAGCTATGAGGTCAAAGGAGACCTCAATGACCAACCCGATCCTTTCTGACTGGAACACGCCTTTCGAAATCGCACCGTTTGACACAATCTCGGATGATGATTTTTCCCCCGCGCTGAAACAGGCGATGCACGCACATGATGCCGAGATTGAGGCGATAGCAGCGAGTCCGGACACGCCCACATTCGCCAATACGATCGAAGCGCTGGAGGCTGCAGGCGAGCAGATGGATAAGGTTCTGTCGGTCTTTTTCACCGTTGCAGGTGCGGACAGCAACCCCAAGCGTGAAGAACTGCAACGCGAATTTTCACCCAAGCTGGCGGCACACTACTCACGCATCTCATCAAACAAAGCACTGTTTAAGCGGGTGGCGGATTTATGGGACCGGCGCGATAATCTGGACCTGACCGATGAACAGGCGCGCTTTTTGATGCTGTCTCATCGCGGGTTCGTGCGGGCGGGGGCGGCGTTGACCGGCGCCGACGATGCGAGAATGCAAGAGATCAAGGCCCGTTTGGCGTCTCTGGGCACGTCCTTCACGCAGAACTTGCTGGCGGATGAACGCGACTGGTTCATGGATTTGACCGAAGAAGACCTGCAAGGCTTGCCGGATTTTGTTATCGATGCAGCGCGCGCAGCGGGTCAGGAAAAGGGGGCGGATGGCCCGGTGGTGACCCTCTCTCGGTCGATTATCGTGCCCTTTCTGCAATTCTCGCCCCGCCGGGATTTGCGTGCAAAGGCTTATCGCGCGTGGATTGCGCGGGGGGCGAATGGAGGTGAGACCGACAACCGCGAGATTGCGGCGGACATCCTGCGCCTGCGCGAAGAACGCGCCAAGCTGCTGGGGTATGCCAGCTTCGCCGCCTACAAGCTTGAGACCGAGATGGCCCGCACACCAGATCGCGTGCGAGAGCTACTGTTGGATGTGTGGGAGCCCGCCAAAACCCGCGCCGACGCAGATGCCGAGGTGCTGACGGCAATGATGCAAGAGGATGGCGTAAATGGCCCGCTGGAGGCGTGGGATTGGCGCTACTATGCCGAGAAACGCCGCAAGGCCGAACATGATCTCGATGAAGCGGCGCTGAAGCCGTACCTGCAACTGGACCGGATGATCGAGGCGTCTTTCGCCTGCGCCACACGGCTGTTCGGGCTGGAGTTCGCGCCGCTTGATGTGCCGCTCTATCATCCCGATTGCCGTGCGTGGGAGGTGACCCGTGACGGGCAGCATATTGCGGTGTTCATCGGTGACTACTTTGCACGCGGATCGAAACGGTCGGGTGCATGGTGCAGCGCAATGCGCGGGCAGGCGAAATACCCGAAAGAACAGGCTCCGGTCGTGATCAACGTCTGTAACTTTGCCAAAGGTGAACCAGCGCTTTTGTCCTATGATGACGCCCGAACGTTGTTTCACGAGTTCGGCCATGCCCTGCACCAGATGCTGTCCAATGTGACCTATGAGAGCATCTCGGGCACCTCGGTGGCGCGTGATTTCGTTGAACTGCCCAGCCAGCTTTACGAACACTGGCTGGAAGTGCCTGATGTACTGGCCGAGTTCGCGACCCACGCCGAAACCGGCGCACCGATGCCGCAAGAGATGTTGCAGAAGGTGCTACAGGCCGCCAATTTCGATCAGGGGTTCCAGACGGTGGAATATGTCGCCTCGGCCCTGGTCGATCTGGCGTTTCATGAGGGGGCTGCCCCCGCTGATCCGATGGAGAAACAGGCCGAGGTGCTGGCCGAAATCGGCATGCCTCGGGCCATTGGATTGCGCCACGCCACCCCGCATTTCGCCCATGTCTTTGCGGGCGACGGTTATAGCTCGGGCTATTACAGTTATATGTGGTCCGAAGTCATGGATGCCGACGCCTTTGCCGCCTTTGAAGAAGCGGGCGGTGCGTTTGATCCCGAACGCGCCAAGGCACTGGAGGAACACATCCTGTCAACTGGCGGATCCCGCGAGGCGGAAGAGCTGTATCTGGCCTTCCGTGGACGTCTGCCTGGCGTCGAAGCCTTGCTGAAAGGCCGCGGGCTGATCGCGGCCTAGTACCCAAGCTTTCGGTCAACGAGGTGGAGAAAGGGTTCACCCGCTTCACCTCGGCGAATGTTCTCGCAGATCACCTGAGCTGCGGTAACAGGTCTGGTTTCCGAGGCTATATGTGGCGTCACCGTCACATTGGGATGTGCCCAATAGGGATGCTCGGTCGGCAGGGGTTCGGTGCGGAAGACATCCAGCGTGGCGTGCCCGACCTGCCCTGAATTCAGCGCGGCCAGCAGGGCCTCATCATCGATAAGCGGCCCGCGACCCGGATTGATGATCTTGGCCCCTTTCGGCAACAGCGCCAGTGTTTCGGCGTTGAGCGTGTTTTCGGTCGCCGGAGTATCTGGCAGCAGCAAAACCACTATCTCGGCCTGGGACAGTGCATCGCGCAGCCCGTCCTTACCATGCAGGCAGGTCACGCCGGGAATAGTCTTGGCGGTACGGCTCCAACCGATGACATGGAAATTCAACGCTGCCAACGCGTGGGCCGATGCCTCACCCAATGCGCCCAAACCCAAGATGCAGACGGTGCGTTGCTGGGCCAGTGGTGGCGCATCAGGTGTCCAGACCCCATCCTGTAACGTAATGTGTTGGTCCATCCCAAGGTGATAGCGCAGCACATGGCCCACCACCCATTCCGTCATGCCTTGCGTTAACCCCCCGTCAACCATACGCGCCAGCGGAACGGTCAAGGTTTCATTACCCGAGATTTTCTCAACCCCCGCCCAGAGGCTCAGCACCGCCTTGAGCCGTGTGAAGGGGGAGAAATCCTGCACCCCTCCGTTCGGGGCGTAAACGATGTAGTCGACCTGACCGGCAGGGATGTCCGTGGCCAGATGAAAATCTAGCCCTGCGTCCGACAAGTATTGATGCATCAGAGCTTCATACTCGGGCCACAACTCAGGGCGCGCGGAAAACAGGACATTCACGGGCATGGGAAACCTTTCAGCGGGGACGATGTATATGGGCGCTTTGAACGATGCCAAAGGCGGCCATCAGGACCAGCATGGCCGAGCCGCCATAACTGACCATCGGCAGCGGTACTCCGACCACTGGGGCCAGCCCCATCACCATCGACATATTGACGGCAAAGAACAGGAAGAAATTCAGCGCGATCCCAAGTGTCACCAGAGACGAGAAACGATCCTTGGTCGACAGCGCCGTGACCATGCAGAAGATCAGGATCAGACCGTAAAGGATCAACAGTGTGATGCCGCCGACAAAGCCGAACTCTTCGGCCAAGGTGGTGAAGATGAAATCGGTGTGTTTTTCGGGCAGGAAGTTAAGACGTGATTGCGTTCCCTGCATGAAACCGCGCCCATTCCAGCCCCCCGAACCCAGAGCGATCTTCGATTGCGTGATGTGATATCCCGCTCCCAACGGATCGGTTGAAGGATCCAGAAACGTATCGATGCGTCGGAACTGGTAATCTTTGAGCAACTGCCATTCAGTCCCTCGGCTGTTGAACACTGCAGCAATCAGGCCAACCCCCGCTGCAATCACGGCAGCGAAATAGGCCCAATGCACCCCGGCAAGGAACATCAGACCACCACCAGCAGCCAATAACAGGATCGATGTGCCTAGGTCGGGCTGGCGCAGCACCATGAATGTAGGGATCAGGATCAGAATGACCGGGATAATCACCCAGAGCGGGCGCGAGGTTTTGTGCGCCGGCAGCCAGTCGTAATAGGCGGCCAGCACCATCACCAACGCCACTTTCATTACTTCTGAGGGTTGCAGCCGCATGAAGCCCAGATCAATCCAGCGCTGCGCCCCCATGCCGATCGTTCCAAACAGTTCGACCACGATCAGTAGACCGATCGCGCCCAGATAGGCCACAACCGACATGTTCCGCCAGAACCAGATAGGCACAAGCGCGATGATAAACATGGCTGCCAAGCCCAGACCGAACCGTTCCATTTGCGGTTCCGCCCACGGCATCCAGGATCCACCCGCGACCGAGTAGAGCATCAGGAACCCCGCGCTTGCCACGCTGATCAGCAACAGGGTGAGCGGCCAGTTCATATAAAGGAACTTGCGAAACCCTGACGGCGTGGATTTGACGGCATATTCAAGATAGCTCATGCGCGGTCCTTCTCGTCAGGACGCGCTTTGGGGCGACGGTCACCCTCCAGCCGTTTCTGTTGTTCTTTGATGCGCTCTCGGTCTCCGGCCGGATACGCCTCGAGCGGTGGCGTGCCATCGTAGAGTGCCTGCAGCATGATATCGCGCGCCACTGGGGCCGCGGCTTTGGAGCCGCCGCCGCCGTGTTCCACCACCACAGCCACAGCGTATTTCGGATTGTCATAGGGGGCGAAGCTGACGAACAGGGCGTGGTCTCGACGCTCCCATGGCAGGTCTTCGTTTCGGATCACACCTGCGGCGCGTTCTGCCTTGGTAATATTGCGCACCTGACTGGTGCCGGTTTTGCCTGCCATGCGGAACTCATCGGCGATGATGCGACTGCGATACGCGGTGCCACGCCTGTTATTCGAGACTGTGAACATGGCTTTGCGCACTTGCTCAAGGTTGTTGCGGTTCACCTGCAGCGGTTCACCCGCGCCCGAGGGTTGCTCAACCCCATTGATTGATCGAACAAGGCGTGGTTGCACGGCGCGACCTGTCGCCAAACGCGCGGTCATCACGGCCAATTGAAGCGGTGAGGCAAGCATGAACCCCTGACCGATCGACGCGTTTGCGGTGTCGCCTACCAGCCAGTCCTGTCCGTGAACCCGCTGCTTCCATTCCTGATTGGGGGCAAGCCCGGCAGCAACGGCAGACATCGGAATGTCATGTTTGATACCCAGTCCGAAGGTGCGTGCCATCTCGGAAATCCTGTCGATCCCGACGCGTATTGCCACGTCGTAATAGTAGACGTCGCAACTGCGCTTCAGCGAAGTTTCAAGGTCAACCGTCCCGTGCCCGCCGCGTTTCCAGCAGTGAAAGCGGCGGCTGCCCACTTTCATGTGACCCGGACAGTACACCGTGCTGGAAGGGCTGATCACCCCGGCTTCGAGCGCAGCCATGGCGGTAATCATTTTGAAAGTCGATCCAGGAGGGTAGGTGCCCTGCACCGTCTTATTGGCAAGCGGGCGATACTTGTCCTGCGTTAGCATCTGATAGTCCGCCACCGAGATCCCACGCACGAACAGGTTCGGATCGAAGCTGGGGGCCGAGCTGATGGCGCGAATGTCGCCGGTTTCGCAATCGATCACGACCGCAGCGGCGCTTTCCCCAGCCAATCGCGCCTGCGCGTATTGCTGCAGATTGGCGTCGACTGACAATTGCAAATCTGCCCCGGCTTCACCGACCTGGCGGTCCAGCTCGCGCATCACCCGGCCTGTGGCGTTGACCTCAACCCGCTTGGCGCCCGCCTTACCGCGCAATGTGATCTCTTGCTTGGCTTCCAGCCCGACCTTACCGATCTGAAACCTTGGAATACGTAGTACCGGTTCAGGGTCTTCAATTTGGCTTAGATCGTAATCGCTGACCGGGCCGACATAGCCAACAACGTGGGCAAAATCCTCGTAACGTGGATACTGGCGCGTCATGCCGACCTCGGGCGTGACGCCAGGCAATGCAGGGGCATTGACTGCGACTTTTGAAATATCCTCCCAAGTTACCTGATCAGCCAGTGTGACCGGCAGAAACGGGGCCGATCGACGCATCTCGGTTATGGCACGTTCGATCTCATCCTCGGTCAATGGGATCAGTTCCGAAAGCTTGGCGATAACCTTGTCGATATCGCCTGCATCCTCGCGCACGATGACGATGCGATAGGACTGAGAGTTTAATCCTATGATCTGCCCGTTCCGGTCATATATCCGGCCCCGGGTTGGTGGGATCAGACGGATGTTGATCCGGTTTTCTTCGGCCAGCAGACGGTATTCATCCGCTTGATCCACCTGCATGAACCGCATCCGGGCTGCCAGCCCCCCGATAAAGGCCGCTTGTAGCCCACCGAGGATCAAGGCGCGGCGCGGCAAACGTTTGTAAGCAAGGCCCTTGGGCTTTGGTTTGCGCTGCTTCATGGCCGCACCCGTGGCATCGTGCTGTCGGCAACAGATTTGCGCCTTACGCCAAACACAGTTTGGCTCATCAAAACCATCACAGGATAGATTGCGATTGTCAGAATAACTTGCACCACTACCGGTCCCAGAGTTGCCTGTTGCACCGAGAGGATAGCAAGAATGAGTCGATAGAGCACAAACACAACCGTGATCACTGCCCCGACGGTTGCCCATTCGCCCACAAACCCACTGTCTTTCATGCCAGCTGCAGTGGAATGAAGATAGGCTGCACCCAGAACCACTAACGCAGCAAGCAACCCCGGTGGGCGTTGCAACAGCAAATCGGCCATGAACATGACCATGGCAATGATCAGGATCGGAATATATTCCGGCCGCCGCAAAACCCAAGCGTAAGTAAGAGCGATCAGTATGTCAGGAAAGGGCAGGCGATCAGGTTTTGTATCCAGCGGCAACAGGTGCAGAAACACCACAAATGCCGCCAGAGCGACATAGAGACCGCGCTTGGCCCACAGACCTGAGACCGACCTATCCATCATTGACCTCGGATGGGGTCAAGGATGCTTCGGGTTGACGCGGGCCGACGATATCACCGGATTCCGTGATTGGTGGGGCCGACTGATAGCGTAGTACGCGCAGAAACTCGAGCCGCTCGAAATCTGCTGACAGCCGCACGCGCAACCTGCCACCGGGATCAACCGTGATTTGACCGATCAGCAAGCCACCGGGGAACACGCCACCATCGCCTGATGTAACGACCCGGTCGCCCGGTCGCACGAGTTCCCGGTTTTCCAGAAACTCCACTGCAGGGGCCGAAGTATTGTCACCTGCGATCAGCGCCGTCTGCCCCGAAGGCTGGATCGTCGCCGGGATCGCGCTTGAGGCATCGGTCATCAGGATCACGCGCGCGGTATCCGGGCCAACACCCGATATGCGCCCGACCACTCCGATCCCGTCCATCGTTGCCCAACCATCCACGATCCCGTCACGCTCCCCCACGTTCAGCAGCACAGATTGCCGAAAGGGTGAGCCGCTATCCGCCATCACCACCCCGGTGACATAGGTCAGGCGCGGATCAAGCCGAACATTGTTAAGGTCCAGCAGGCGGGCGTTTTCCTGTTCCAGCTGCAGCGCGGCCTCTTTCCAGGCGCGCATCAGGCGCAGCTCGCTGCGCAATTCCTGGTTCTGCTCGCTGAGCCGCTGATAGCTTTGGAAATCACGAGACAGGTTCACCAGCGCAGTGACCGGAACCATCGCCCACTCCATCGAGGGGACAACCGTATCCACCACCTGCGCGCGGAACCGTTCAACGCGCGGGCTGTCAATGCGCCAGACGAGGAAAATACCAAGCAGGCACAGAACAACGATCCCCAGAAGCAATCGGCGCAGGGGTGTCGTGTATTCATCGCGCTGTGATCGGTCCTTTGCCACAGGTTACCTTCCCGTGCTGCTCGTGCCCGAGTTCTCACCCGATCAGGGTGCGCGCCTTAGCTTTCGTAGTCAATCGCGTGGCGCAGTTGTTTTTCGTATTCGAGTGCTTTGCCCGTGCCCAAAGCCACACAATTCAGGCTTTCATCGGCAATCGACACGGCCAGACCGGTCTGTTCGCGCAGAGCAAGGTCAAGGTCACCTAGCAAAGCTCCGCCTCCGGTCAGCATAACACCCCGGTCCACGATATCGGCAGCCAGATCGGGCGGCGTGGTTTCCAGAGCTGTCATTACCGCCTCGCAAATCTGCTGCACGGGTTCAGACAGCGCTTCGGCCACCTGAGCCTGGCTGATCTCGATTTCCTTGGGCACACCGTTCAGCAGGTCGCGACCCCGGATATGCATCGACTGGCCACGGCCATCGTCCGGCATCCGTGCGGTACCGATGGTGGTCTTGATCCGTTCCGCAGTTGATTCACCCACCAGCAGGTTCTGTTGACGCCGCAGGTACGAGATGATCGCCTCATCCATCCGGTCGCCACCAACGCGGACCGAGCGGGCATAGACGATATCGCCCAGCGACAGAACCGCGACCTCGGTGGTACCGCCGCCGATATCGACAACCATGTTGCCGGTCGGATCGGTTATCGGCATCCCCGCGCCAATCGCAGCCGCAATTGGTTCGGCAATCAGGCCCGCGCGGCGCGCGCCTGCGGACAGAACCGACTGGCGGATTGCGCGTTTTTCAACCGGGGTTGCGCCATGAGGGACGCAAACAATGATCTTGGGTTTCGAGAATGTCGAGCGTTTATGCACCTTGCGGATGAAATGCTTGATCATCTCTTCGGCGGTGTCGAAGTCCGCGATGACACCCTCGCGCATCGGACGGATGGCTTCAATGGAGCCCGGGGTCCGGCCCAACATCAGCTTGGCGTCCTCGCCAACAGCAAGGACTTTCTTGACCCCATCCTTGACGTGGTAGGCAACGACCGAGGGCTCAGACAGGATCACTCCGCGCCCTTTGACATAAACCAGCGTGTTCGCTGTTCCAAGGTCGATAGCCATGTCCGCTGTGAACAGGCCGCCCAGATTGCCAAAGATGCCCATATTTCCCTGATCCCGTTTGTCAGAATTTCCACTGCCCGCGACTCGACGGTTCCGGGACGGATGCCTTATAGGGTGCCAACTCGCCCGGTTAAAGGGCTGATTCCGCGACAGTCAGCACCTTTCCGCCTTATTGATGGGGACTTTAGAAGGCAAGATGCTCTCATATCAACACATTTACCACGCAGGAAATCTGGCTGATGTACAAAAGCACGCTTTATTGGCGTGGACGCTGCGTTATTTGACCCAAAAGGACAAACCCCTCAGCTATATCGAAACGCACTCCGGGCGTGGACTATATCACCTTGACGCGGCTGAGGCGGTTCGAACGGGTGAATCTGTCGCCGGGATCGGGCGCGTCAGGCGCGAAGGTTGGTTTGATTCCGATCATCCAATGGCGCGGGTGCTGGATACCATACAGGCCAGTCACGGCGTGCAAGCGTATCCCGGTTCACCTCTGATTGCGGCCAACCTGCTGCGAAAACAGGATAGCTTGCATTTCGCCGAGCTGCATCCGCAGGAACATACGGCACTTTCACTGGCGCTGTCTCCTTTCGGGGCGAAGGTCTATCGGCAGGATGGGTTTGAGTTGGCCCAATCGTTGCTGCCTCCGACCCCGAGGCGGGGCATGATGCTGATCGATCCCAGTTATGAAGTGAAAGCCGAGTATGACCGTTTGCCTGGGGTGATCGCGAAGCTGCACCGCAAATGGAATGTGGGTGTGATCGCACTTTGGTATCCAATCCTGACGGATGCACGTCACAAGGCTATGATTTCGTCTCTGAAATCCGCTGGATATCCCAAAACGATTTGCCATGAGGTCACGTTCCCTCCGGCGCGGGAAGGTCATCGCATGGTCGGATCAGGTATGTTCATGTTGAATGCACCCTTCGGGATCGAAGACGAAACGCGCCGCTTGTCGGAGCTGTTCGCTCAGCTTTGATAAGCAAGAATTACACAGGGAAAGCTCCCGTCCTGTTTGCCCGCATCAAAGATGCCGTCAAACGCGTTGGGCCCGGCAGCGCGCCAGAGGCGCGC
>NZ_JBQFXC010000006.1:0-199706 GCF_056540645.1 Ruegeria sp. AM5
CTGCGGTCAGCGTGGTCTTGCCGTGGTCAACGTGGCCAATCGTGCCGATGTTGACGTGCGGCTTATTACGCTCAAACTTTTCCTTTGCCATTCCTCAGGCGCCCTTTTTGCAATTTGGGGGACCCTTGGTCCCGTGGTTACATCTGCGCGCGCGAGATATTTGGTTCAGGGGGGAAAATCAAGCACATCCTGAGGGAAATGCATCCATCACGCCGGATTTTGTGTGCCAGCTTCAGTTTCAAGCGGCTGGATCAAGCTGGGACGCTTGTCAAACCAGCCATCATCCTTGTGCTCTTCGGCCAGCCACTCCTCAACCCGGTCGGCAACCTTCAAGGCCAGACCGTTCATCTGTTCTTCTCGGGTGCGCGCATTTCCTGATCCTGTAAGGGCGCTTTCACCGGTGGTATCTTCGAGCACCTGAAACTGCTTGCCTTTAGCAAGGAACTCTTTCTTTTCAACGTCATAGACGTTTACCAGAACGATGGCGGTGCTTTTGGGGTTGTAAATCACAGGAATTCCCGGAGGTGCCAACATGTAGCCCTCGAGACTGATGCCAATGTCGTATTCCTGTGAACCTTCATACCGGCCAAGCCTGATGTCCACTGCATTCTGGATCGCTTTGGTCCATTCATCCGGCGTAGCATCCCGCGAAACCGGTCCCTGAACGGCCTTTTCCGCAAAGGCATAATTCACGCGTAGCTTGAATTCACCCAGCGACTCGGGGTCTTCATAAACCTGCGTTTGGGTGCATGCGCCCATCAGGGCCAACCCGGTGATCAGTGTCAGAATGCGCAGCATGTCTCTCGTCTCGATAGGCCTGTTTTCTTTGGATGTAGCGCACCGATACGGGTTGTGCCAAGCCGTATCGGCAGATTTTCACCAAGCGGACAGCATATCACGAGAACTTGTAATCCCTCGGAAAGCCATAAGGTGCTTTTTTCCCAACACCCGCACGCTTGGCCAACCATTGGGACATATCTGCCTCGTGCCGGGTTTTGTCGCCGCCCATGGACCATTTCAGGCCCTCTTCCCAGTTGAAGGTGGTGATATCGGATAACCCACCATCCAATTCCAGTGTGCCCTGCCGTCCACGCGCCATGTTGTACTTCTGCAAGCGGACACCCTTACCACGGGTCATCTCGGGCAGTTCCTCTGTCGGGAACACTAGGAATTTCCCGTTCTGCGAGACGACAGCAACATGATCGCCCTCAACCGGCTTACAGATCATCGCCGTCTCGTCTCCTTTGACGTTCAGCACCTGTTTGCCATTCCGGGTCTGCGCCAGAACGTCATCTTCCGGCACCATAAAGCCGTTGCCCGCATCTGAGGCCACAAGCAGCTTGCGCCCCGGTTTGTGGATCAGGATGTCGATAATCTGCGCCTCGTTCGGCAGGTCGACCATCAGACGTAGCGGTTCGCCCATGCCACGCCCGCCAGGCAGGTTAGCGGCGCTGACGGTATAGAATCGGCCATTTGACGCAAAGACCAGCAGGCGGTCCGTAGTTTCCGCGTGGAAAATGAAACGCGGGCCGTCACCATCTTTGAACTTCAACTCGCGCTTCAGATCGATATGGCCGGTCATTGCCCTGATCCAACCCATCTGAGAGCAGACGACCGTGATCGGTTCCTTGTCGATCATCGCCTCAAGCGGCACTTCCTCGACCTGACCTGCCTCGGCAAATTGTGTCCGGCGCGCGCCGCCTTCATAGTCTTTGCCGAAGGTCTTCTTGGTCTCTTTGAGTTGCTCGGCGATCTTGGCCCATTGCAGGGCGGGGTCGGCCAGCAGGTCTTCGAGGTTGGCGCGTTCCAGCATCAGTTCGTCACGTTCGCGTACCAGTTCCATCTCTTCCAGACGGCGCAAGCTGCGCAGGCGCATGTTGAGGATTGCATCGACCTGCACCTCGGACAGTTCGCCCTCACCCGGCTTCGGCGAGACATAATCGGACTCATCGGTTGCGCGGACGTGATCGATGCCCCAATCTTCGCGCATCAGAGCGGCCTTGGGGTCGTCGTCGTAGCGGATGATATCGATCACCCGGTCGAGGTTCAGGAAGGCGACGATAAAGCCCTCCAATACCTCAAGGCGGTGGTCGATCTTGGCCATGCGGTGACGCGACCGCCTGATCAGCACCTCTTGCCGGTGATCAAGGAACGCGCGCAGCACTTCCTTCATCGAACAGACCTTAGGCGTCACCCCGTCGATCAGCACGTTCATGTTGAGGCTGAAGCGCACCTCAAGGTCCGAGTTGCGATAGAGCATGCCCATCAGCACCTCGGGGTCCACATTCTTGGAACGTGGTTCAAGGATCAGGCGGATGTCATCAGCGGATTCGTCGCGGACATCGGCGAGGATCGGGATCTTCTTGGTCTGGATCAGTTCCGCGATCTTTTCGATCAGCTTGGATTTCTGAACCTGATAGGGAATCTCGGTGACGATGATCTGCCACTGGCCACGCCCTAGATCTTCAACCTCGTATTTACAGCGCAGCCGGAAGGATCCACGCCCGGTGCGGTAGGCCTGAGCGATATTTTCGGGCGGCTCGACAATGACGCCGCCGGTCGGAAAATCCGGGCCGGGAACATAATTCAATAGCGTATCGTCACGCGCATCCGGCGTCTTGATCAGATGCAGACAAGCGTCGCACAGCTCGGAAATATTATGCGGCGGGATATTTGTCGCCATGCCCACCGCGATACCGCTGGCGCCATTGGCCAGTAGATTCGGGAACTGTGCGGGCAACACGACCGGTTCGGTCAGTGTGCCGTCATAGTTGTCGCGGAAATCGACAGCGTCTTCGTTCAACCCTTCCAACAGGGCTTCGGCCACGATGGTCATCCGCGCCTCGGTGTATCGAGAGGCCGCCGGATTATCGCCGTCGATATTGCCAAAATTCCCCTGCCCGTCGACCAGTGGATATCGGACGTTGAAGTCCTGTGCCAAGCGCGCCATTGCGTCGTAAATCGCCGCGTCGCCATGAGGGTGATAGTTACCCATCACGTCGCCAGAGATTTTCGCTGACTTACGGAAACCGCCCGTCGCACTGAGTCGCAACTCGCGCATCGCGTAGAGGATTCGCCGGTGAACCGGCTTCAATCCATCGCGCGCATCTGGCAAAGCGCGGTGCATGATGGTGGAAAGCGCGTAGGTCAGGTAGCGCTCGCCAATTGCGCGGCGCAGCGGCTCGGCTACCTCGCCCCCATTGTCAGGGGTCTCCATATTGGGGTCGTCGATCGTATCGTTCATACATGATGTGATACGACGCAAGCGCGCGCGGGTAAAGCAATCGGCGCATATTTTGCTGGGGACAAGTCGGGCTTTTTGCAACAGGGGGAGGCAAGTATCGGATTTCCCCCGCTTTTCGACTCGAAGCTGAATCTATGGTAGGGTTTCGAACATTAAGACTGCTGCCTTTTATTGATGTTACGATTGCCAGGGGGTGCGCCATGAAGCGTGTTATTGTTATCACTTTCGCCATGCTCGGCTGGAGCTTCTATGTGATGAGCGGGGGCCCGGATTTCGAACCGCGGGGCACCCGCACCGAGCAACCGGTTCGCGTTGCCTCTGTGCCAGAACATGAGCCTGCATCCGACCACGCACCTCGGGCTAAAGACGACCACGCACCTCGGGCTGAAGACCTTGTGACCAACGTTGCCGCGCGCATTGTACAGGTGCGCGCTCAGCCCGAGCCACAAGTAGAGGAGGATGCCGCAGTCGTCCTGTCACAAGTCACCAACGATCCACTGTCTCAGTTCTCTGCATTTGACGAGAACGGCGTCAGCTTTACTCTGGCTTCGCTTGAAGACGGAGCCGCCGGACTGTTGCAGGTCGAGGCCGAGGTGCAGGATGACATCACACCTGTGAATCAGGTCATCGAGCCCGAGAAAGATATCCGCGAAATCTCGGGCACGCGGGTCAATATGCGCGATGGGCCCGGAACGATTTACCCCATCATCGCCAAAGCCAAACTTGGCCAGCGCGTTGAGGTTCTCAGTGATTCCGGCACCGGCTGGCTGCGGTTGCGGTTATACCCTGATCAGCGGGTGGGTTGGATTTCTGCCTCACTGGTTCGGAAACCAACAAACTGACGCAACTGTGTCATTGTCCTGACCTAAAGCTCGCCATAGCTATGGGCGAAATACACAGGCGGGGGCAATATGCAGAAATCAATTCTGATCACAGGCTGCTCATCCGGGATCGGTCTGGACGCGGCGCACGGGATGCGCGCGCGCGGTTGGCGCGTTTTTGCCTCATGCCGTCAACAGCGTGACTGTGATCGGCTACGGGCACAGGGTTTCGACAGCCCGCTGATCGACTATACCGATTCCGATAGCATTACCTCAGGCCTGCAGCAGGTTTTGGACGCGACCGGTGGCACGCTGGATGCGTTGTTCAACAATGGCGCTCACGGCCTTCCCGGCGCGGTTGAAGATGTCCCAATCGAAGGGCTTCGCCTAATTTTCGAGACCAACGTATTTGGCTGGCACGAACTGACCCGGCAAGTGATTCCCGTGATGCGGGCTCAGGGCCATGGACGCATCGTGCAGAACTCATCAGTGTTGGGACTGGTCGCGTTTCCCTGGCGCGGGGCATACGTCGCCACCAAATACGCCATCGAAGGCCTGACCGATACCTTGCGCCTAGAGCTACGAGACACCGACATCAAGGTCATCCTGATCGAACCAGGCCCGGTCACCTCGAAGATCCGTGTGAACGCGATCCCTGTCTTCGAACGCTTTATTGACTGGAAAAGCTCAGCCCTGCGACAGAGATACGAGGATACGCTGCTGAAACGCCTCTACGAATCCTCCGGACCTGACAAGTTCGAACTGCCTGCCTCGGCTGTTACCGCCAAATTGGCGCATGCGGTTGAATCCAAGCGCCCACGTCCGCGATACTATGTGACGACGCCCACCTATATCGCCGGATATCTGCGCCGTATTCTGCCTACCCGGGCCATTGATCGCATCCTCTCGGACATATGAGGCGAAATTACCTGTTCGCTTTTGCCGCTATCAACGCTAGATGACGGCTCAACAACTGAACAAACACGGACGGTGAGCTATGGACCTGACGATGGTCATACTGCTTCTGGCCATGGCGGCGGTCGTCGTCGTGCTGGTGATGGGCATTGCCAATTTTGGAAAACCCGGCAAAGAGGCCGCGCTGAAAAGCAACAAGCTGATGCGCCTGCGTATCCTGTTTCAGTTCATCGCGGTGCTGCTGATCGTACTTTACGTCTATCTGCGTGGGCAGGGAGGGTAAGGCATGGTTGTTCTCAACAAGATTTACACGCGCACCGGCGATGATGGGAAAACCGCTCTGGGCAATGGCGAGCGCGTCGCCAAATATTCCGGGCGTGTCGCGGCCTATGGCACTGTGGATGAGCTTAATTCCTTTGTCGGCGTGGCACGGACCGAAGCAGACGGAGAAGTCGAAGCCGCCTTGTCCCGTATCCAGAATGACCTGTTTGATCTGGGTGCCGATTTCTGCCGCCCCGACATGGATAAGGATGCCGAGGCCGACTACCCGCCCCTGCGTATCGTTTCCGCTCAGATCGACCGGCTTGAAGCCGAGATCGACGCGATGAACGAAGCGCTCCAGCCCCTGCGCAGTTTTATCCTGCCCGGTGGCTCACGTTTGGCCGCGCATCTGCATGTGTGCAGAACAGTTTCGCGCCGGGCCGAGCGGTTGGCGGTTGAGCTGACAAACATGGAACCGGTCAATGAGGCGGCTGTCAAATACCTCAACCGCCTGAGCGATTGGTTCTTTGTCGCGGCGCGCTGTGCCAACAACGGCGGGCACGATGATGTGCTCTGGATTCCCGGTGCAAACCGGTGATCGCGCCTGCCGTCGGGAAACTAAATTTCGTTTCTGGTCCAAAAAATGACAAAACGCGACGTCTCGAAACCATGACGTGACGATTTTGCTCTGTTGCGAGGCATCACGACTCGCTATCTAGGCCAGCGAGAGCATTGGTGGAGTCGCTGCGCGGCTTGCCGTTTTTGTAAGGAGCATACGCAAAAATGAAGGTACTTGTGCCTGTCAAGCGCGTGATTGACTACAACGTGAAAGTTCGTGTGAAAGCGGACGGCAGCGGCGTTGATCTCGCCAATGTAAAAATGTCGATGAACCCGTTCGACGAAATTGCCGTGGAAGAGGCGATCCGCCTGAAAGAGGCGGGCAAGGCCGATGAGGTTGTTGCCGTTTCGATCGGTGTGAAACAGTCGCAGGAAACCCTGCGGACCGCACTGGCCATGGGCGCCGACCGCGCCATTCTGGTTGTCGCGGCGGATGACGTGCATCAGGACATCGAACCGCTTGCCGTTGCCAAGATCCTCGCCAAAGTGGTCGAAGAAGAGCAGCCGGGCATCGTTCTGGCGGGCAAGCAGGCGATCGACAACGACATGAACGCTACCGGCCAGATGCTGTCGGCCCTGCTGGGCTGGTCGCAAGGCACCTTCGCGTCCGAGCTGGACATCGAAGGCGACACCGCCAAGATCACCCGTGAGGTTGACGGCGGTCTGCAGACCATCTCTGTCAAAATGCCGACCATCGTCACCGTTGACCTGCGCCTGAACGAGCCGCGCTATGCGTCGCTGCCGAACATCATGAAGGCGAAGAAAAAGCCGCTGGATGAAAAAACCGCCGCCGATTATGGCGTCGACGTCACGCCGCGTCTGGAAATCGTCAAGACCGAAGAGCCGCCGGCACGCGCCGCAGGTATCATCGTGGGCTCGGTTGATGAGCTGGTCGAGAAACTCAAAGAAGCGGGGGCTGTGTAATGGCTGTTCTTCTTCTCGCAGAGGTTAACAATGGTGAGCTGTCGGTTGACGCCACCGCCAAGACCGTAGCGGCTGTCAAATCGCTGGGCGACATCACCGTTCTGGCCGCAGGTGGTTCTGCCGCTGCTGCTGGTGAGGCTGCTGCCAAGATCGATGGCGTATCCAAGGTTCTGGTGGCCGAAGACGCCTCGCTGGGTCATCGCTTGGCGGAATCGACCGCAGCCCTGATCGTGGGTCTGGCCGATGGGTACGAGCATATCGTTGCCCCTGCCACCACCGACGCCAAGAACGTGATGCCGCGCGTTGCAGCCCTGCTGGACGTGATGGTGATCTCGGACGCGTCTGGCGTGGTCGATGCCACCACTTTCGAGCGTCCGATCTACGCGGGTAACGCGATCCAGACCGTGAAATCGAACGACGCCAAGAAAGTCGTGACCATCCGGACCGCCAGCTTCGATGCGGCGGGCGAAGGTGGTTCGGCGGCGGTCGAGACCATCTCGGTCGGCGAAAACCCCGGACTGTCGTCGTGGGTCGAGGACAAGGTTGCTGAAAGCGACCGTCCTGAACTGACTTCGGCTGGTGTTGTTGTTTCGGGTGGCCGTGGTGTTGGCTCGGAAGACGACTTCAAACTGATCGAAGGCCTGGCCGATAAGCTGGGAGCCGCCGTTGGTGCCTCACGCGCCGCAGTTGACTCGGGCTACGCCCCGAACGACTGGCAGGTGGGTCAGACCGGTAAAGTTGTTGCCCCTGACCTGTATGTTGCAGTCGGCATCTCGGGTGCGATCCAGCACCTGGCGGGCATGAAGGACTCCAAGGTCATCGTTGCGATCAACAAGGACGAAGAAGCGCCGATCTTCCAGGTCGCAGACTTCGGTCTGGTCGCAGACCTGTTCCAGGCCGTGCCGGAACTCACCGAAAAACTCGGCTGATTTCAGACAAAGATTTCTCGACGAAAAATCTTAGAAGGCCCGCCACTGGCGGGCCTTTGCTGTTTATACGCCCAGGTCGTTGATCACTTGGGCAAGTGAGCCAGCGATATTGCGATGTGTGGCTGGGCCGATCATATGCTCGGCAATCGGTTGTTGCAGGGTGCCAAACAACATGTCTTCAAGCTCATCGGATACGCCGGACACCTGAACCTGCAAGGACAAAATATCCGTACAATGGGGCCCCAAAGGCTCAATCATCTCGGGGTTGATTGCAAAGCCGACACCCGGTGTCGAATCCAAATCGCTTCTCTCCACTTGCAGATGCAAAAGCAGGACGGGCGGGCCTACTTCTGCAAGAAACTTGCCGAGCTTTTCGATCCAGACATTGCGCAACTCTTGTTCCACAAGTTCAATACGGGCATCCGAGCGTGACGACAGGCGGTTCAGCAAGTGCTGTACAAAATGGACATCCGTAAAATCTTCTTCGGGATACAGCGCAACCAGATCGGTATTTGGCGCAACGAAACGGTCATTGCGTCGTGGGTGCACCCGGTAGAATCGGTTCGATAGCCCCAGCATGCCGGGTAACTGCAGGACGCAGACATCAGACCGGTTTGCGATCTCCAGTAGCCCTTTGTCCTGCGTCAACGCTTCGACACCGCAGAACAGGCTGCCAAGGTTGAGGCATCGACGATCCAGACGACGTTCCAACTCATTGGGAAAGGGGGTTTCTACGAAACGGCCAAAAGTCTCTTCGCCCCCCAAACATGCCACATAGGGGTTGTTCAACGCCCTTTGAGGGCCCCTGAAACGTAGTTTGGAATTTTCATATTCGCACGTCGTTTCCTCGGAATGGACCGCATTGATCGATTGATAGCTCATCACACTCACCCAAATATTCACCCAACCGCCATTTTGCCGCCGCAAGTCTTGAGAAAGTCCTAATGCGCGCATTTGAAGCGAAATTGACTGTCCCCGTCCCCTTGCCGCCCATAGGGAACTGCCGATAATGTCGCCATATTCTGCGAACAAGGGCATCGAACAAATGGACGTAAAATCAGTCGGAGTGATCGGCGCTGGACAGATGGGCAACGGGATTGCTCATGTTATGGCGTTGGCAGAGTATGATGTTCTACTGAACGATGTCAGCCAGGACGCGCTAAACAGCGCGATGGCAACCATTGAAACCAACCTGGCGCGTCAAGCGTCGCGCGGCAAAATCTCGGATGATGCAGTGAAATCCGCGTTGGGTCGGATCACGACGACGCTGAATCTGCCGGATTTGGGGCAGACCGATCTTGTAATCGAAGCCGCGACCGAGCGGGAAACGGTGAAACAGGCAATCTTTGAAGACCTGTTGCCGCACCTACAGCCACATACGATCCTGACATCGAACACTTCGTCGATCTCAATTACCCGGCTGGCCAGCCGCACCGACCGGCCCGAACGTTTCATGGGATTCCACTTCATGAACCCGGTCCCAGTGATGCAGCTCGTCGAGTTGATCCGGGGCATCGCCACCGATGAAGCAACCTTTAATTCCTGTAAAGCCGTAGTGGACCGGCTTGGCAAAACCTCAGCCAGCGCCGAAGATTTTCCGGCCTTTATCGTGAATCGCATTCTGATGCCCATGATCAATGAGGCGGTTTACACATTGTATGAAGGTGTCGGGAATGTGCAGTCCATTGACCAATCGATGAAACTGGGCGCAAACCACCCTATGGGCCCATTGGAACTAGCGGACTTCATCGGCTTGGATACCTGTCTGGCGATCATGAACGTGTTACATGACGGACTGGCAGACACCAAGTATCGTCCCTGCCCGCTGTTGACGAAATATGTCGAAGCCGGATGGCTGGGACGCAAAACCGAACGCGGGTTTTATGATTATCGAGGCGAGGTTCCGGTACCCACACGGTAGAATCTGAGAGGGCCAGCCCTCTCTTGAGCCTATGGCTCAATTCACTCCCGAGATATTTTTGGCCAGATGAAGGGGCGGATCAGGATTTGAGCGTCTTGCCCAGCGCCATGGTGTGATCACGGAGCCATGCCATGAAACCGCGGGGGTCGCGTTCCAGCAGGTCCATGTCTTTATCCGAAATCGGGTCACCGATCACCGGCGACTGGGGCCTATTGCAGGATCGGACGATTTCGTGCAGCAGTAGGCCCTGGCGCAGGATGGGCGATATCCGGTTGGCAATTTGATACCAGCGCGAGTTGCTGCCAGGGAAGAAGATCGGCACGACCTTGGCACCCGACCTACGGATCATCTTCGCGGTGAAGACATTCCACTCCCGCTCGATGGCTGGTCCGAACCAATCATCCGAAGACATCACAACACCTGACGGGAATAACGCGACAACGCCCCCATCTGCCAGATGTTTCATCGTCTTGCTGCGCATCTCGAGCATCTTGGCCTGCGCTTCAGGATCATGCGGGAACGGCACCGGGATCATGAATGAGGTCGCAGCTTCATCCAACCCAGTCAGGACTGAGCGGGTCAGGATGCGATAGTCACTGCGGACCCGACCGATGAGTTCAGCGAAGATCATGCCATCAACCATGCCGTGCGGATGGTTCGCGACGACCACTACGGGGCCTTCTTTTGGGATGCGGGCGATCTGTTCGGCTGGGGTTGTCAGCTCGATACCCATGGTCTTGAGCGCACCGCCCCAGAACTTCTGACCTCGATAGCGTTCGTTCTGCTTCTCGAACTTGTTGACCATGCGCAAGATGGTCAGCTTGCCTGTGCACCATTCGATGGCGCGAATGGCCGTAGACGTCCAGGCATCGTCAAACGAGTTGGCGTAGGTCAGGGTTCTGCGGTCGTAGATTTCACCCTGATCGGTGTCGTGATCCACTACAGGACCTGTCTTGGTATCGTGCGTGGTTTCCGCCAATTGCCTTGTCTTTCCGTCCTTGGTGTCGTGGCTGTCAGAACCCTTCGCCGAACTTATCGTTCACCAATGTTTCCAAAGCCTCTGCCAACGCCTCAGCATCCGGGCCGGACGTCTCGACGTCAATAGTGCTTCCGCGCGACGCTGCCAACATCAAAAGGCCCATGATACTGTCGCCCGAGGCAGAAAGCCCGTCTCGTGACACCTCGGCGCGCGCATCAAAGCCTTCGACCACCTCGACCAGCTTGGCAGAAGCGCGGGCGTGAAGGCCCTTTTCATTGATAATTTTCAAACTCTTGGTCGTCATATGAATCTATCCGGTGTCAATCCAATGTCACATTTTGCGCATTGATGTACTTTCGTCCAGCTTCCAAAGCCAAACGCACGGCCTCGGCCAGTGGCAAGTGGCGACTTTTGGCCAGTTTGATCAGCATGGGAAGGTTGGCCCCGTAAAGGATTCGCCGGTCTTGTGGCGCACATGCGCGCAGGCTCAGATTCGAGGGGCTGCCGCCAAACAGATCGGTCACCACAACGACGCCATCGCCCATATCGACCTCGTCCGCCGCGCGGCAGATTTCAACTTGTTTCGCTTCGCGATCATGGTCGGCTTCTATCGGGATGGCCACCAGTCCGGCTTGCTTTCCAACCACATGCTGCGTGGCCGCAAGATACTCCTGAGCCAACCCACCATGTGCAACAATAACGATCCCGATCACTCCGGCCTCACATTCAACGCGCGTCGTTCCATTTCGCGATGCCTAATTGCCACCTGCTGCCCCCCTTCTGCAAGGGCCTTTGCAACTGCTTCAGCCACCGCGACCGAGCGGTGCTGCCCTCCGGTGCACCCAAATGCGACTGAAAGGTGCGCTTTGCCTTCCTCACGGAAGGCCGGAAGCAGTTCGATCAGCAGGTCGACCACCCGGTCAAAGAAGACGCCATAGTTTGCATCTGATTGAACATAGGCCGCCACATCCGAGTTTCGACCATCCGCATCCCGCAGTTCAGGCCGCCAGTATGGATTGGCCAGAAACCGGCAATCGAACACCATGTCCAAACCGCGCGGCAAGCCCCGCTTGTAAGAGAAGGATTCGATCGACACCGCCAGATGCCGCCCGCCCTTTGGGGCGAACCAGCGTTCGACCTCTTCCCGCAGCTGATGCACATTCAACGCGCTGGTGTCGATCAGCGTGTCGGCAAACTCGCGAATTGGGGCTAACAATTCCTTTTCCTGACAAATGCCGGTTTCCGGGCTGGCATCAGTCGCAACCGGGTGACGGCGGCGGGTCTCCGAGAAGCGACGCAGCAGCACCTCGTCACTGCAATCCAGATAGAGGATTGTCAGGTCGACATTCTCCATCCGGCCCAGTTTGGCGGCAAGTTCGATAAACCCGGTGGTTGAAAAATCGCGATTGCGCGCGTCGATACCCAAAGCCATTGGGCGCGCAGGCTCCGAATTGTCGACGAGGCGAGCCAGCAACCCCATCGGCAGGTTGTCAATCGCCTCGAACCCCAGATCTTCAAGCACATGAATTGCGGTCGATCGCCCTGCACCGGAAGGACCTGTTATCAGAACGACGCGCTGTTGTGCTGTCATGTATTCGGCCATTCCGGGGCTACGCGCCCCATTTTCACAAGTTGAATAAGTCCTGCAGCCAAATTGGGCACGCCAGCCCCCCGAAGCAAGGGAACAGTTTGCTTCAGCACAAGAATTTCAGTGGGTTCAGGCAGCCGCGCAGGCTCGGCTTGGTCCATATCCACAACAAATGCCAATCGGACCGGCCTCGCGGCTTCAGCTCGCAGCAACCCAATGCCGCGCGCTTCAATCAGGCCGCGGATCTGCGGAAGTCCAGCTGCCATCACGTGATCGGCCTGTCCGGTCAATTCGACCCGGTCATCAGCGACAAGCTGCGCCCCAAGCGCCATCATCTGTAGCGCCAAAGAAGATTTGCCAGTACCCGAGGCGCCAATGATCAATAAGCCTTTTTCCTGAACCGCAACACAGGTCCCATGAATGCAGGCCGACCCTTGATCCGCTATCTCAGAAAGTGGGGTGGTCCTCATAACCTAGACGGGAAGCCCGACAACAAACCGCGCACCTAGCGGGTCCGAGGTGATATCGGCTTCGGTCGGACGGATGTTTTCTGCCCAGATCACACCACCATGCGCCTCGACGATTTGTTTCGAAATCGCCAATCCAAGGCCCGAATTGTTGCCGAAATGCTCTTCGGGGCGTTCGGAATAGAAACGCTTGAAGATCTTGGTCAGCGCCTGATCAGGAATGCCGGGACCGGTGTCTTCAACCACCACGAGCACGCGGTTGTCACGACGGCGGACCCAGACCCGGATGGCGTCTTTGTCTTCGCAGAACGAAATCGCATTGGTGATCAGGTTGACAAAGACCTGCGCCAGACGCGCCTCGAGCCCGTTGACCACGATGGGGTCGGAGGGAAGGTCTGTGATATATTCGATGCCTTTCGAACGGGCATCTTCACCCAGAAACTGACTGATATTGCCAAGCAGATTGAGCAGGTCAAAGGGCTGCTCTTCTTCTTTCACCAGTTCCGCGTCCAGCCGCGATGCGTTCGAGATATCGCTGACCAGTCGATCCAATCGCCGCACATCATGCTCAATCACGCCCAATAGCTTTTCGCGCTGATCATCGCGTTTTACCATGCGCATGGTGCCCACGGCGGATTGCAGGCTGGCCAGTGGGTTCTTGATCTCATGCGCGACATCGGCCGCAAATTGTTCGTTCGCGTCAATGCGGTTGTAAAGCGCCGTGACCATCCCGCGCAAAGCCTGGCTCAGGCGGCCGATTTCATCCGGACGCGCACTGAGATCCGGGATGCGGATACGTCCGGGGTTCACTCCGGCTCCGCGGTCCTTGCCCATCTCGGCAGCGGCGGCCAGATCAGCAAGAGGATTGGCAATCGTTGAGGCCAAAACGAGGCTCAGACCTATCGAGACCAGCAGTGCCACCACAAACATCTGAAGGATCCGCTCTTGCTCCTTGCGGGCCAGCGCATCGATCTCGCCTGCCGGGCCCGCCATAGCAACGGCACCCACAGGCGTATCGTCCAATAGGATCGGGGCCACGGCGACAATCACCGTCTTGCCTTTATCGTCGTGCACGGCCTGTACTTGCAATCCGCCGTTCAGCGCCTGCGGGATCATTTCCTGCACCCGTTGCGCCAGCGTCGGAGCCTCGCTTTCGGAAGAACCGCTAAAGACCGCAGACACACCATTCCAAACCGCATTCAATGCGTCGCTGATCAAAGTGCTTCCAGTGGCGCTGTCGGCGTCCTGATGCAAAAGGCTGGGCAATTTGTCGGCCATGGACGCCCCGCGTGTCCAACCGATCAGAGTGCCCGTGCCGTCATAAACAAAAACCTCGCCGCCTTCGGGCAAGCTGAGACCCGCTAGCGTATCACGGACATCCAATGTGCCTGCACCATTGGCAGAGGGTTGACGCAGCTGGGTTTCAAAAACGTTGCTGACAAGTTGCGCATCACCGACCAGGTTCTGCGCGGTTTGTTGAACCCGTTCTTTTCGCGTGTCGTCCAGATACAGCAGCCCTGCCACCAAAATGACAAGGGCAATGAGGTTGAAGGTGATGATCCTGCGCGCCAGGGGCGAATAGCGCATAGAAAACAGGTTTCGTCGCGAACGCTTGGCCTGTAGCTCGGCAGCATCAGGGTCTTGGGGGATGACCCAGTCATCCCCAAGAACGACGTCTGCGTCGTGCACTTGGTTGGCTTGTTCAGTATCGCGCACGAGACCCCTTCGGCTTGATAAAACGGCCGCGCCTATTCTTCGTTATAACGATACCCGATACCGTACAGCGTTTCTATCGCCGAAAACTCGGGATCGGCTGCGCGCATCTTCTTACGCAGTCGCTTGATATGACTGTCAATGGTGCGGTCATCCACGTAGACCTGATCATCATAAGCCACATCCATCAGCTGATCGCGACTTTTGACAAAGCCCGGACGTTGCGCCAAGGCCTGCAGCAGCAGAAACTCGGTAACTGTCAGCGAGACATCATTGCCTTTCCAGCTGACTGCGTGGCGCAGCGGGTCCATCCGCAGCTCGCCCCGCTCCATCACTTTTGTATCGCCCGAGGCCGCGTTGGTCACATCACCATCGACCGCTTCCTGACGGCGCAACAAGGCGCGAATCCGTTCGACCAGCAGCCGCTGAGAGAATGGTTTTTTGACGTAGTCATCTGCACCCATGCGCAGACCCAGAACCTCGTCAATCTCGTCATCTTTGGAGGTCAGAAAAATCACGGGCATCTGGGTTTTCTGCCGCAGCCTTTGCAGCAGATCCATGCCGTCCATCCGCGGCATCTTGATATCCAGTACGGCCATGTCTGGCAGCTTTTTGTTGAAAGCGTCCAGCGCAGCCTGACCATCGTTGTATGTTTCGACCTCAAACCCTTCGGCTTCGAGTGTCATGGACACAGACGTCAGGATATTTCTGTCGTCGTCCACCAGTGCAATCTTTGACATCGGGTTCACCCCTATTCCTGCTCACTCGCGCAATAATACGCTTTTTTGTAAGGCATTGTTGGCGGTTTTGAGCCACCGAATCAACTCGTAACCTCGAATCGTGCCATTCTTGCGGCAGGTATGCGGCAAATTTGCCTTGCTGCGCCCAAATAGCTGCCTTGATTTACGGCAGACAAATCGTGATGGCGCTAAACCTCAACTTGGTTGCGCTAACTACCCCCAACCCTCCTGTTCATGTCCCAAAATACCGTGATAAGAGGCGCTTGACCGCCGGCTCTTTCCGGTATCCGCCCCAATGGTGCACCCGGCCCAAGGCCCTCGCGCCGCCACAGGAGAAGACACACATGACATCTGGACGGGTTAACCCGCAATTCCGCCTCGAAGATCAGGGCATCGAGGGTCTGGGCAATGTCTATTACAACTTCATGGAACCGGCGCTGATCGAAGAAGCGCTGAAGCGCGGCGAAGGCACCCTTGGCAATGGCGGCGCCTTTCTGGTCACCACCGGCAAATTCACAGGCCGCTCGCCCAAGGACAAGCATGTTGTCAAGACAGACAGTGTTGCCGACAGCATCTGGTGGGAAAACAACGCCGCCATGAGCCCTGAAGGTTTTGACGCGCTCTATGAAGATATGCTGACCCATATGAAAGGCCGCGACTACTTCGTGCAGGACCTCGTGGGCGGGGCTGATCCCAGCTACTCGATCAATGTGCGCATGGTAACCGAGCTGGCGTGGCACAACCTGTTCATCCGCCACCTGCTGCGCCGCCCGGATCGTGAGGATCTGGATGATTTCACGGCTGACTTTACTATCATCAACTGTCCCAGTTTCCAGGCGGACCCCAAAAAGCATGGCTGCCGCAGCGAAACGGTGATTGCACTGAACTTTGATCGCAAGCTGATCCTGATCGGCGGCACCGAATACGCCGGCGAGAACAAGAAGTCCGTCTTCACCCTGCTGAACTACATGCTGCCCGAAAAAGGCGTGATGCCGATGCACTGCTCGGCTAACCACGCGGTTGGCAACCCGGTCGACACCGCCGTATTCTTCGGCCTGTCCGGCACCGGCAAGACCACCCTGTCTGCTGACCCGTCGCGCACCCTGATCGGTGACGACGAACACGGTTGGTCGGATCGAGGCACCTTCAACTTTGAAGGTGGGTGCTATGCCAAGACCATCAACCTGAACGCCGAAGCCGAGCCAGAAATCTATGCCACCACCTCGAAATTTGGCACCGTGATCGAGAACATGGTTTTTGATCCCGAAACCAAAAAGCTGGATTTCAACGACGACTCGCTGACTGCGAATATGCGCTGCGCCTACCCGTTGGAATACATCTCCAACGCGTCGAAAACTGCATTGGGTGGGCACCCTAAGAACATTATCATGTTGACCTGCGATGCGTTCGGCGTTTTGCCTCCGATCGCGCGGTTGACGCCTGCACAGGCGATGTATCACTTCCTTTCCGGCTTTACCTCGAAGGTCGCCGGGACCGAACGTGGCGTGACCGAACCGCAGCCCACCTTCTCGACCTGCTTTGGCGCGCCCTTTATGCCACGCCGCCCCGAGGCTTATGGCAACCTTCTACGCGATAAGATTGCTCAGCATGGCGCGACCTGCTGGTTGGTCAACACCGGCTGGACTGGAGGTGCCTACGGCGTGGGCAGTCGCATGCCAATCAAGGCCACCCGCGCGCTGCTGACGGCTGCGCTGGAAGGATCACTGACCGATGCGGAATTCCGCAAGGACGCCAATTTCGGCTTCGATGTGCCGGTCTCTGTCCCTGGTGTGCCCGAGGTCTTGCTGGATCCGCGCCGCACTTGGGACGATCAGGAAGCGTTCGACAGACAGGCGGAAAAGCTGGTGCACATGTTCGCGGAAAACTTCGAGCAGTACCTGCCCTTCATCGACGAAGACATCAAAGCTGTCGCGATCGGTTGATAGAATTTAGGGGCCATCATGGCCCCTGACCCACCAAAGCTTACGCTTCGGCACCTTGTGTGCAAACAGACAAGTTCATTGCGATAACGTGCAACATGCGCTATCGCAATTTACCCAAGACGCTTCGAAGCCCGGCGTCCTTTGGCAGCGGCTTCTGTTAAATTTGAACATCGGGCGATCCGGGCTAGCTTACTCACATCATGTCTCGGGCCGTTCAACAAGGTAATGATTATTTCTACACGGGGATGGGTGTCGGCGTGATGTGTTCCAAAGGTCAGCCTTTCGAACTGCCTCGGTCCGTCACGGAAACTATAGGCAAGTAATGACTGAAATCTCAAAACTCACCGAACTGCGCAAATTGATGCAAAGCATGGAGCGCACTCTTGGGCTGGAAGAACTCTCACCGGTCGAGCGCGACATCTACTATGCCGCCGAAGAACTGTCGAAAGATGATCGCGAAGTACGCACCTTTGGTCTGATCGAACACACGCTGGTCAAAAGCGTATCTCGCCCGACATTTTTCCGCGCGCTGAAGTCTCTGGTTCAAAAGGGTTATCTGTCGCAAAGCGGCAGCGCCAATCGCGGACGGTATCTGGTTCATGCGCCCAGGTGATCGCCACCCCAGATCTGTAATCGGCTGACCCCGTGCGCAGATGGGCCTCTGAAACATTCTATGCCTCTTTGGCCTATGTCGCTGCATCGTTCCTAACATTCCAGGTGCTGATGCCGCTTCAGAACGTGTTTTTTCCCGCATACCCCAGCTATGCCAGCTTATTGTTCCTGCCGCACGGCGTGCGGGTTCTGTCGGCTTGGTTGTTGGGATGGAGGGCGATATTCGCACTGTTGCCCGGCGTTGCCATCGTCTTTGCCCTTGTGGGCGGTTGGGATGTTCTTCTGCCCAGCAGATTGCTGGCGATCACTATCGCGGTCACCACAGTTCCAGCGGTTTTTTATGTCTGCAAGGCGTTGGGCTGGGATTTGTTTCCGCGCGTCGATCGGAAGCCATGCTGGCTGTGCGTGATGGGCGTTGGAATCATCACATCGGTATTGGTGTCCGTTCTCACCAACATGGCCTTCGGCAGCGCAACGGCCGAGTATATCGCCTATCTGATCGGTGATATCTCAGGTCTTTTCTTCCTAATGTTGGGCCTCTATTTCGCCTTTCGGTTTGCTGAAAGACGCAATTAACCCAAAAGACCCCTGCGCAGCAGGTTCAGCCCTGCAATCAGCAGTACAAGCAGAGTGAGTTTGCGGAACTGTGCCTGATCGATACGATCCTGCAGAAACTGACCGCCGCGCATTCCCAGCAAGGCAGGGATAATCAGCAGCGCTGAGAACACCGCTGTGTCAGTCCTTAGAATACCCGAACCCAGATGCGCCACAATAAGCGCCACAGCGCCCAGACCGTATATCACGCCCTGCACCCGCATCTGATCCTTCTTCGGTGTATTCAAGGCTGTCAGATAGGCCACGGTTGGTGGTCCCCACACGCCCGAGATGCCGCCGACAGCACCGGCCACCGCACCCACCATAGCCTCAACCCGCATTGAGGGCGCTTGCAGCGTCAGTTTCAGCCCCAGTAGTTGCATCAGAGCAAAGAACGAAACTGGTGCGCCTAAGATCAACAGAAATGCCTTGGGCGACAAGATGTTGATCAGCTGCGCGCTGGCCAATAGACAGACCAGTCCAACGCTCAGAAATACCTTGAACTTTCGAACTGACGCCACCGCCGCAGGTAAACCTTCCCGCAAGGCCTGCACCCCATTGGTCACCAGCGTGGGCAAGATTAGACCTGCCAGCGCCAGCTCAGGCGGCAGCATCATGCTAAGACCAGAAACAAGCACCATTGGCATGGCAAAACCGACCATGCCTTTGACCCAGCCCGCGACGAAGGCAACGACCAAAGCCAGACAGAAATCCTGCGGCGACATAAGTGAAAACAGTCCCATCGACCCTTCATACCAGTCCAAAAAATTTCTGCACTGCAAAAGTCACTAAGCAATTTTTGAACTTTTTATGGATGATTTGCGTATTTTTGTTGCGCTGCATGTGCAGCATGATATGACCAGACAACCCAGCAGAGGACGTGATTCATGGCCCATGACGGACAGGATGTGACGAACATGACGCAGCCAGCGGTTTTGCCCGATCTTCTATCACTCAGCGCAGCAGCCCTGCCCGGCGTTCAAGCGGTATTCGATAAGGCGGTCGAATCGGTTCGCGCGCAGGTGACAAGCGAAGGTCGCATATCGGGCGCACTGATCGAGGCCAATCAGACAGCCGCACATGGGCTGGCTTGGCTGGCCACATACCACCAGTCGCTGCAGCAGATGCAGCGCTGGGCCGAGGCGCTTCAGGCCGAGGGAAAATTCGGCGAGATGGAGCAGCTGTTGCATCAGATCGCCTTTGGGGAATACTTGCATCAGATCGCCGGTGGTATTCCGATGAACCAGGGCGAGGTTGTACGTTTGCAGGATCTTGGCCTTGGCTGGGATGCTCTGTCGGGATTCCAATGCAGCGAAGTGCAGACACTAATGGCGCAAGCCAACTCTCAGGCCGCGCGCACGCGTCTGGTTGAGTTGATGCAGGACCAGTCCGGTGCCACCATGTTTGGTGCGTCTGGTCTGGACGAAGAACTGGAGATGATCCGAGACCAGTTTCGCCGCTATGCCGTTGAAAAGGTTGAGCCTAATGCCCATGAATGGCACCTGAAGGACGAACTGATCCCAATCGAGATTATCGAGGAACTGGCCGAGATGGGCGTGTTCGGTCTGACCATCCCCGAAGAATTCGGCGGGTTCGGCCTATCCAAAGCCTCAATGTGTGTGGTCTCGGAAGAGCTTTCGCGCGGGTACATCGGCGTGGGTTCTCTGGGCACACGGTCCGAAATCGCCGCAGAACTGATCATCGCGGGCGGTACGGATGAACAAAAGGCCAACTGGCTGCCAAAACTGGCCAGCGCCGAGATCCTGCCAACCGCTGTTTTCACTGAACCCAATACCGGATCGGATTTGGGCAGCCTGCGTACGCGGGCCGTCAAGAGTGAAGATGGTAACTATAAAATAACAGGAAATAAAACATGGATCACACACGCGGCGCGCACCCATGTGATGACCTTGTTGGCGCGGACTAATCCCGACAGTACCGATCACCGTGGGCTGTCCATGTTCCTGGCTGAGAAGACACCTGGAACCGACGAGAACCCCTTCCCCACGCCCGGCATGACTGGTGGTGAGATTGAGGTGTTGGGTTATCGTGGCATGAAGGAATACGAGCTGGGATTTGACGGCTTCGAAGTGAAGGGCGAAAACCTGCTGGGCGGCGAAGAAGGCAAAGGTTTCAAGCAGTTAATGGAAACCTTCGAGTCTGCCCGCATCCAAACGGCTGCCCGCGCCATCGGCGTAGCGCAGAGTGCTTTGGACATTGCCATGCAATATGCACAAGACCGCAAGCAGTTCGGCAAATCTCTGATCAATTTCCCTCGCGTCTCGGGCAAGCTGGCGATGATGGCGGTCGAGATCATGATCGCGCGACAGCTAACTTATTATTCTGCTTGGGAAAAAGATCACGGTCAACGTTGCGACCTTGAGGCCGGGATGGCCAAGCTGCTGGGCGCTCGAGTTGCTTGGGCTGCGGCGGATAACGGGCTGCAGATTCATGGCGGCAACGGCTTCGCTCTGGAATACAAAATTAGCCGCGTGCTTTGTGACGCGCGCATCCTAAATATCTTTGAAGGCGCCGCAGAAATACAGGCGCAAGTCATCGCGCGTCGATTGCTGGGCTGACGCCCGAAGCGACGCGGTTTCCCCAACTGAACCCGGCCTTGCGCCGGGTTTTCTTTTTCTTCCGTGTTGTACGGACCTTCAGGCCTATTTCTTCCGAGTTGTACAACTCGGTTTCAGGGCTTAATGGGCGAAACTTCCCCCTCGGATCGAGCGCAGAAATCGGGTAAAGGGCGTCAACCAAACCCAGCGCCCAAGCTGGCCAGAGGAGAATCGAGCGTGAAGATCATCATCGCAGTTTTGGCCACCTGCATGGCCCTTGCCGGATGCGCCATGGCACCAAACACCGGGCCCGATGATGTGGACCAGTTGGCACAAGCGATCCAGCAGCTTGACCCCAAGGTTGACCCTGCCGAGGCGCGGCGTGCAGCCGAGATATCTTATGCCTATTCCAATCAACTGAAACAGGACTGGAACGTCACCGATCCAGCCATCATCCACAACGCAAAGGTCATCAACGGATTTCGCGAAAAAGGTCTGTGCAATGATTGGGCGCAGGCCATGACCACGCGTTTGAAGCAAGAGAACTTTCGCACGCTGGACCTGCACTGGGCCACGTCGCCTCCAACTGCGTTCCGGATCATCCACCATTCGGCTCTGATCAGCGCTAAGGGAGATTCAATGTATGAAGGCATCATCCTTGACCCGTGGCGCAACAGCGGGGTGCTTTATTGGGATCAGGTGCGCGAGGATACCAAATACAACTGGCGCCCCCGCCTTGAAGTGCGCGAAGAGTTAATCAGCGGTGTGAACCCCTATTGACAGGATATTGCGATGTTACGTCTGGCCTTGTTCCTGCCCCTTTTAACCCTGTTCCAATGCGACAAGGATGAGACTGTTGCCGCCTATGGCGCAGCGGATCAGACATGGGCTTTGCAAGAGATCGACGGGCAGCCTTTTGAGGCCAGCGCCCTTTTGCGATTCCCCGAAGAGGGTCGGATTGAGGGCAATGCCCCGTGCAACACCTATTCAGGTACACTGAATGCACCCTACCCGTGGTTTGAGATCACCGATCTTGTCGCCACCCGCGCGGCTTGCGCCGGGCTTGAAGCCGAGGGATTTTATTTCGCCGCACTGATGGCAATGACCCAGTCCGAGGTGTCCGGCGATGTGCTGATCCTGCGCAATGAGGACGGGCACGAGATGGTGTTCAAAGCCGCCGAGTAAACTGCGCCACAAATCGCGCGCGTGCGTCCGGCAAAGGCGTATGACCCAGCGACGGAGCCAGATGGTTTTCCAGAAAATACCCGGTCGTGCGCAAGGCTTCAGCAATCTCGGTATCCGGAGCCGCGCCTTCGCCGCGCAGGCAGGGGGGCAAAGGCAGCAGCTTATCGGCCCAGTCCCCTGCCCCCGCCGCACTGACCGCGCGGCCGGTTTTCGGAGAGACATAGACCAACCCCTCGGTCGCCCCTGTCACTGCGCAGGCCGAAAGATCCAAGCCAAAGCCCAGCTCTTCCAGCAGCGCCAGTTCCCAGCGCAGATAGGCCAGTGGCCAGACGTCATCCTGACCCAGCAGGTCCATCAACTGTTCTGTTTGCTGATAGATCGCCGGATGAGGCTCGCGTTCGGGCAGGCAAAAGGACAGCAGCGCCACCACCGCATTTAATCCGGCCAGCGCCAGCCGCCCTGAAAACGCCGCTGCAGCGCGCGAACGCAGGGGTTCGACCTGAAAGGTGCCAAGATGTTCTTCGAGCCGCGCGCGCCAAAGCACGTCCAGTTGCGCGCCGGGTTGCAGGATCGGGGCGATCTTGCGGCTGGTGCCTCCGCGCACAACACCTGCATGTCGACCATGGGCTTCGGTAAAGACCTCGATGATCGCCGCTGTCTCACCATGACGGCGAGAGGTCAGAAGAATGCCGTGATCACGCCAGTCCAAGTTTGGCCTCGTCAGGTCACCAGATATATACGCAGGAAATCTTATGGCCGTTGCAGGTTCAAGGTAGAAACGCGTCAGGTTGACCCTGTGGAGCACCAAAAACACGTTGCGTGACATCTGTTCACGCAATAGTGTTCACTTTATGTTCTACACGGAGGAATTTAAGAAATGTCACTTAACTATGTCATGATCGGTTCAAATGATGTCGTCAAAGCGCGAAGCTTTTACGATGCGGTTGTGCCCAAAATCGGCGGCAAGGTTATTGCTGAATATATGCCCCACGCTGTTTGTTACGAGCTGCGGGGCGGTGGGTCCATGTGGGTCGCGACGCCCTTTGACAAAGAGGCCGCGACGGTTGGAAACGGCAACATGGTTGGCTTGCTCTGCGAAAGCGAAGCGGAAGTTCGCGAGGTGCATGCGGAGGCTCTTGCCAATGGCGGAACAAATGAAGGTGATCCCGGAGATCGACCTCAATATGGCCCGAACTTCTATGGCGCATATGCGCGCGATCCTGATGGCAACAAGATGAGCTTTGTCTATTTTAGCGATGCAGGCTGATCGCGCGCCCTAGAACGTCATACCTGCGTGAATCAGAATGCCGATAACCATCAGCAGGTTCAGCACCATTGAGATACCGTTGCCCACATAGATGGGCAACTTGCCCACCACCAGCCCATAGGCGAACCACAAAAACGACAGCCCAGCATACAGAGACCAGGACAGCAGCGACTGTCCGGTCGCATGTTCGGAGTGGGTGAAATAAAGCTTGATCAGTTGTGGAAGCGTGGCGAAGGGGCCAACGACGCCGATGAAGACCATGAACCCCTCGAACCGCTGCATCCAGTGACCGAGATTTGAGTTTTCCAGTTTCTGGGCAAGCGTTTCAGCCACTCAACCCCCTCCTGTTCCTGCGGCCCCCGGAAGATTGGGCCGTTTCATTCAGCCGGTTGCAAAGCAAAATAGTCGCTTTGCGCCGCACGTCCAAGATCATTTGGCGCGGGTTAGTCCAGACCTTCTTCACCCAGCAGGTGCCTGCCTTGGCGGTCTTCCACCTCGATCACCCAAAGGTCGGGGTCAAAACTGCGTTGGCGGGTGATGGCGGCATCTACGTCTGCCTCTTCTCCGGATGAGAGCTCCACCCATTTGCGCTCGCCACTCATCAGATCAAAACTGCGCTGAAAGGCTGCGGCCCGCCCGTTGAGTGTGTTGAGTTTGATAAGCACCGCCCCAGCGGTGTCATCCCCATGCGCCACAACAAAAGCCGGTATTTCCTGAAACCGCAGCCGCGCCAGATAGGCATGCACCCAGAATTCAGCCGTCAGCCGGGTCATGGTTCTGACCTTCCCGTAGGGGTTGAGAATTTTCGACGAAAATTCTTGGCCCGGGTCATGCGTTGCCGTCTTTGAAATCCAGACCCATTTCCGAGTAGCGCTCGGACTCCTCCAGCCAGTTTGGCCGGACTTTCACCTGCAAGAACAGGTGGATCTTGCGGTCCAAAAACTCTTCCAGCTCGGCACGCGCCGCCTGACTGACGGCCTTTATGGTCTCACCACGTTTGCCCAGCACAATCCCTTTGTGGCCATCACGCATAACATAGATGACCTGATCGATCTTGGCCGAGCCGTCCTTGCGCTCTTCCCAGTTCTCGGTCTCGACGGTCAGCTGGTAGGGCAGTTCCTGATGCAAGCGCAGGGTCAGTTTCTCGCGCGTCATCTCAGCCGCGATCATGCGCAGAGGCAGATCCGCAATCTGGTCTTCTGGATAGAGCCACGGGCCTTCGGGCAGTTCCGAGGCGAGCCATTTGCGCAGGTCGTCGACACCGTGGCCTTTTTCGGCCGAGATCATGAAGGTCTCGGCAAAGGGATAACGCGCATTCAGGTCACTGGTCAGCGCCAGCAGCTTTTCCGAGGGCACCTTGTCGATCTTGTTGATCGCAAGTGCGATGGTGCGGCCCTGTCCGATCTCTTCCAGGCCTTCGAGGATGCGTTCGACACCTTCGGTGATACCGCGATGCGCCTCGATCATCAGCACGACCACATCCGCATCTGCAGCCCCGCCCCAAGCGGCGGCTACCATGGCACGGTCCAGACGGCGGCGCGGTTTGAAGAGGCCCGGCGTGTCGACAAAGACCAGTTGCGCATCGCCCTCCATCGCCACGCCACGGATACGAGCACGGGTGGTTTGCACTTTGTGCGTCACGATCGAGACTTTGGCTCCGACCATGCGGTTCAGAAGGGTGGATTTGCCTGCGTTGGGCTCTCCGATCAGGGCGATAAATCCGGCGCGTGTGCTCATGTGTCCTGCGATCCTGTTTGCAAGTGCGCACCCCTATAGCAGAATGCGCGGACGGGCCAGAGGGATTTGTCGCATTGCGGATATCAGTGAGCGAAGGCCAGTCTGCGGCCCATAGGGCGACGCTGCCCGGTCGACCGGTGCCGGCATTGGCCGGGCTTGATCGCGCGATCAGGTTGTAGTGTTCAACGCCAGAACTTGGTTCGGATGGGCTTGGTCCCCGATCCGAAAATCTGTGACTCCGACCTGCCGGAACCCTTTGGCTAGATAGAAGTCGATTGCGGGCGTGTTCTCGGAATTGGTTGTCAGCCAAATCGACGGGCGCCCTTTTTCACGCATGTAGTCAATCGCGATGTCGAGCAGCGCTGAGCCGATGCCTTTACCTTGATGGCGGTGCTGGACATAGAACGTCACGATTTCTAGGTCAGAAAGCCCGTCCACGGGTGCGGCGCGACTTTCCGCAAGCCGAATATAGCCGTCGATCCCGTCTTCGTTTTCGGAAACCATCAAGAGGTCTTGGCCGTCCTCCAATATGGCTTCGAACCGGGCGGTCGTGAACTCGGACAGTGCGAACTCGGCAAGGAAGGCGTTCACACCACGCTTTAGATATGTTCCGATCCAGACCTCAATCGACAAGGCGGCGAGGCTGGCGGCATCGGATTTCTGGGCGGGTCTGATCTTCATGATCTGGCCGCAAAACGGATCAAGACAACTGTTCCAACAACGCCTTTGCCGCGGCTTGTTCGGCTTGTCGCTTGGAGCCGGCGGTAGCCTGCGCCTCGGTCCCGTCCTGCAGGCGCGCGGCGATGGTGAAGATCGGAGCGTGGTCGGGGCCGGTGCGTTTGACCTCGACATATGCAGGGGGTTTCTGACCGCGGGCCTGCGCCCATTCCTGAAGCGAGGTTTTGGCGTCGCGGGCGTCGGCCTCGACCTTGTGGATGCGATCGCCCCAGAGGGCGAGGATCACGTCTCGGGCAGCCTCGAACCCTGCGTCGCGGTAGATGGCCGCGATGACCGCCTCCATCGCGTCGCCCAGCAAGGCCTGCTTGCGACGACCTCCGGACAGCATCTCGGACCGGCCCAGTTTCAGCACCGCACCCAGATCAATCTGGCGGGCCACATCGGCGCAGGCTTCCTTGCGCACCAGCGCGTTGAAACGGGGGGCCAGTTGGCCTTCGGAAGCTTTCTTGTCGGCCTCAAGCAAAGCAGTGGCCATGACGAGACCCAGGACGCGGTCGCCCAGAAATTCAAGACGCTGATTGTCGGGGCGCGTGGCAGAGGACACTGAGCCGTGGGTCAGCGCACGCACCAGCAGTTCAGGGTCGGAAAACTCATACCCCAAGCGTTGCTGGAACGCCTTTATCTCAGCCGATAGCTTCAATTGACCGCCTTGAAGAAGCGGTCACCGCGCCATGTCCAGAAGAACAGCATGGACCGGCCAGCGGAGGAGAACATGATCCGGTCGGCGCGACCGATCAGGTTTTCGTAAGGAACATAGCCCACGCCACCGGCGGATTGCGGCAAGCGGCTGTCGGCCGAGTTGTCGCGGTTGTCGCCCATGAAGAAATAGTGGCCCTCGGGTACAGTATAGACCCCGGTATTGTCCGATCCCTGATTGCCGATGTTCAGCACGTCGTAGGACACGCCATTTGGCAGGGTCTCGATCAGGCGGTTCTTTTCGCAAACACCGCCGATCCCGACGGGACCGTTGGAACAGCGCGGGCGCAGGCCTTGTGGGCCCTGCGGTTCAGCAACTTCGGTGAACACACCGTCGGGTTGCTGCGGCACTGGAGTGTCGTTGAGGATGATTTGGCCTCCACGAATCTGGATACGATCACCCGGCTGGCCGATCAGTCGCTTGATATAGTCGCGCCCTGTCACCGGATGGCGGAAGACGATGACATCGCCCCGCTCGGGATCGCCACCCAGCAGACGGGAGTTGTCATCACCCTGCATCCAACCGCACACATCCTCGGCATCGATGTTCAGGCCGACGCTGGGGATGATCAGGCTGGGGCAGGACGCGTAGGAATAGCCATAAGCCATCTTATTGACGAAGAGGAAATCACCGATCAGCAGCGTCTGCTTCATGGAGCCTGAGGGAATCCAGAACGGCTGAAAGAAAAGCGTGCGGAAAACGCCCGCGATCAGCAGGGCGTAGACGATAGTTTTGATCGTCTCCCAGACGGCGTTTCCGGATTTGGCTTCCTCGGCCATACTGCTCTCTCCAGTCTATGCGTGGTTGGGGTGCTACATGCGTGTCGGGTGGAGGCAAGTCAAGGCTGCGCGGGTGCTTCTTGCAGCGGACGGGCCTCGATCACCACAAAGGCCTGCGCCCAGGGGTGATCATCGGTCAGGGTGACGTGGATGATCGCCTCGTGGCCTTCGGGAGTCATTTCTTTCAGACGCTCTGCGGCCCAGCCGGTGACATGCATGACGGGCTGGCCGGTGCGCAGGTTGGTCACCGCCATGTCCTTCCACGCGATCCCCATCCGCAGGCCGGTGCCTAGCGCCTTCGAGCACGCCTCTTTCGCGGCCCAGCGTTTGGCGTAGGTGCCCGCAGTATCGGCGCGACGCTCAGCCTTGCGCTGTTCAGTTTCAGTGAAGACACGGTTACGGAAGCGGTCGCCGAACCGGTCGAGCGTGCCCTGAATGCGATCAATATTTGCGAGGTCGGTGCCGATGCCGAGGATCATGTCAGACCTCCAACACAACGGTCCCGAGCTTTTGCCCTGCCTCGACCATTGCGTGTGCATTTGCCGCATCCATCAGCCCTCCGCCGGGGACGACGGCGTGGGACAGTGCGCCTTGTTCCAGCCACTGGCCCAACTGCGCCTCGCCGCGACGGCGGGCCGCGGCGTCGAGTTGGTAGACGATCAGCATATGCAGGCGGATGTTCTTGAACATGAAGCCATAGAAATCCAGTTCGGGCTTCATTTGCGAAGCCGAGGCATAGCTGGCGATGGTGCCACCGGGGCGGATCATAGAAAGGGAAGCGGGTTGGTTGGCGGCGAAATCAACCTCGACAATGCGGTCTATGCCTGCGCCGTTGGTCATGTCCATCGCCGCCTCGGCCACGTCTTGCGTGCGGTAGTTGATCCATTCGGACGCGCCGGAATGGGCGGCTTTTTCATCTGAACTGACCGTTGTGATAACGCGTGCGCCGCCCAGTGCGGCCATCTGGCAGGCGTAGCGTCCGACCGTGCCTGCGCCGCCGGTCACAAGCACGGTCTGGTCAGTGATCGGTCCGTCACAATAGAGCGCGTACCATGCAGTCAAGGCTGGGATACCAAAACACGCGCCCTCGGCGAAGCCGGTCGTATCTGGAAGGAATACGGCCTGTTCGGAGGGTAGCGCAGTGTATTCGGCCCCAGTGCCAAAAGCGCGTTGCCATTGGCCGTTCCAGATCCAGACACGTTCGCCGACGCGCGCGGGATCGACCCCTTCGCCTACGGCCTCAATCACTCCGGCCCCGTCCGAGTGGGGAACAACCATAGGGTATTGCATCACAGCGCCAGGGCGCGCGCCGCCGCGCAGCTTGACATCTGAGGGGTTGATGCCGCTGGCATGGACCCGGACAAGAACGTCGCCTGGGCCGGGGTTGGGCGTGGGCAGATCGACCAACTCGAGGACATCCGCCGCCGCACCAAATCCGCGATAGGTGATTGCTTTCATGACAGTCCCTCGTCTCCTATTGGTCAGCTATTGGTCAGCCGCGTCGGGCGTTTCCAGATCGAACACCAAGACGCCCTCGGCCCCATCCACGCACAGCGCGACAAGCCGTGCGCCAAGTTGCTGGTGGGTTTCGTCACTGGCATAGCGCTGTAGGTCGGCCTGAGCCGCGAAATCCAGTGTGAAGCCGTAGGGATAGCTTGGGGATTTTGCCTCAAAATCGCGGTTGGGGCCGTGGGTGAAGCCACCGCAGCCCGACAAACGGTCTGCGACCGCGCCCAGCCCATCCATCACAGCGGCAAGCTCTGCGGTGTCGTGATCGGGCTTGAGTCGCAGCATCACGCAATGGCGGATCATCATTGCACCTCAGAGGTCATGACAGGCGCACCGTGAGAATCTTGTAGCTGGCCACGCCAAAGAAACCCGCGAAGGCAAAATCAAACCAGCGGCGGGCGCGGCGATAGGCGTTGACCATGCGCGCAGACGAAAACAGGAAGGCGTAGCCGATGAAGATCAGCAGTGAACCCGCATAGAGCATGGCGAAATAACCCAGCAGCATAGCAAGGCTGGCGTCATTTGGCGCAACGATGGCGTAGATCGAGCCCCAGCTGAGGATCGCCTTGGGGTTGGTCAGGTGGATCGCCGCACCTTTGGCAAATATCGTACCCAATGAGCCGGTGACTGGATTGCCCAGCGCGACCTCATCCGAAGTCAGCGCGCGGCGCAGCGCCTTGAGCGCCAGCCAGCCCAGATAAGCGACGCCGATATAGCGGATCACCTCGAACACCCAGACATTGGCCAGCATAATCGCCGACAGCCCCAGTGCGGCGGCGATGCCCCACGCGGCGGACCCGGCGCAGATGCCCAGCGCAAAGGCCAGACCGGCGGTGCGGCCTTCGTTCATGGCGGTTCCGGCGATGCCCATGGTGGCAGGGCCCGGAGAGCCCCCGGCCATGAGCCATGCAAACCAGATCGCCACAAAACCGGGTGTGATCATGCCCGCGCCTCGTCCATCAGGCGGCGCATTTCGTGAACCGCCGGGGTGAGGCCGCGAAAGATGGCCTCGCCGATCAGGAAGTGGCCGATGTTCAGCTCTCGCACTTCAGGGAAGGCTGCCACCGGTTGTACGGTGTCGTAAGTCAGCCCGTGACCCGCATGAACTTCAAGACCCAGCGAATGGGCATAGGCGGACATCTCGCGCAGGGCTTCCAGTTCGCGCGCGGCGTCGTCCAGTTTGCCTTCGGCGTGGAAATCGCAATAGGCACCGGTGTGCAGTTCGATCACCTCGGCCCCGATGCGGTGGGCGGCGTCGATCTGGCGCTGGTCGGCGGCGATGAAGATGGACACGCGGCAGCCCACATCGCGCAAGGGCGCAATGAAATGGGCCAGCTTATTTTCCTCGCGCGCGACTTCTAACCCCCCTTCGGTTGTGCGTTCCTCGCGCTTTTCGGGAACGATGCAGACGGCGTGCGGCTTGTGGCGCAGGGCGATTTTCTGCATCTCGTCGGTTGCGGCCATCTCGAAGTTCAGCGGCACCGACAGGATCTCCATCAACCCGTCGATATCGGCGTCCGAGATGTGGCGGCGATCTTCGCGCAGATGTGCTGTGATGCCGTCGGCCCCGGCCTCTTCCGCGATCCGGGCGGCGCGTAGTGGGTCGGGATAGGCCCCGCCGCGCGCATTCCGCACGGTGGCTACGTGGTCGATATTCACGCCCAGACGCAAACGGTTGTCAGACATCTTTCGAATCCTTCATTGTCCCTGAGGTCGAGCCTAGTGGTTTTGTCGGGGGAACGTCAGCCTCTGCCTGAGCAAGGCGTTTGATTTGTTCAAACTTCGCTTTGATTCTGGCGCGGCGGCGTTGCTGATAAGTACGGATAAGCGGCAGGCTAAGATAGGCGCAGATCACTCCGGCCACGATGCCTGGAATGACCCCGCCGATCATATAAGGAAAGAACACATCGTCATAGAACCGGCTAAGCCCGTGCCAGTCCGCCTCGCGATGGGTGAACATGGCGATGCAATTGTCCTTGAGATCGCCCATCGCATCCGCAAATTTCCCCATCAACCCATCGGTATCGTCTTTGCGGAACTTGGTCCCCAGCAGGAAATGCCCGGTTTGCAGGCTTATGACCGCGATCGGCACATAGGTCAGGGGATTGCCAAAGAACGTGCCGCTGAGCGCGGCAAGAATGTTGCCGTTCAGCAGCCGCGCCAGCACGGCGGCGACCAGGAAATGCAAGCCATAGAAAGGCGTGAACGAGGCAAACACCCCTGCCCCGATGCCACGCGCGATGCGTTCCGGGCTGTCAGGCAGGCGCCGAACCCGATGTTTGACATAGTGAAAGGCACGGGTCCATCCGCCGCGCGGATAGACGAACTCTGACGCGACTTGAACAGGCGAGCGGCGATCTCGGCGCTTGAAAACCACTCGTGATCACCCCTTCTCAGCCAGCCGCAACGGCGGGTTTCGCACTTTCCCGGTACCGTTCGACCGCAGCAACGTCGCTTTCAGCCTCGAGCATCAGCATCAGCGAATGCAGCTGTTCAAGATCGCGAAGTTCGACATTGATCATCAGCCGATAAAAATCCGGTTTGCGGTCGACAAATTCGAGGTTCGAGATATTGGCCTTTTTCTCGCCGATCAATGTGCAAATACGCCCCAGCACCCCGGCATCATTGCCGATGGTCAAATCCAGCGTCGCGCCATAGACGGCGGGGTGGGTGCCCGAATGCCAGTGCAGATCAACCCAGCGCTCGGGTTCATTTTCAAACTCGGTCAGGCGATCGCAGTCGATGGCGTGCACGACAACACCCTTGCCGCGATATGTAATTCCGACGATGCGCTCGCCCGGCAGTGGCTGGCAACAGGGGGCACGATCGAATTTCTGGCCCGGTTCAAGCCCGATCACAGCGCGACGGGGCGAGATCGCGTCGCCATCATCCTTGGTGAGTTCGGGATATACCGCTTCGACCACCTCATGGGCGGTCAACTCGGCACTGCCCAGACGGGCCAGCAACTCGTCCCGATCTTTTAAACGCAGGTGTTTGGCAGCGGTTTCCAGCGCCTTGTCGGTGGCTTTGCGGCCCAGGTTTTCGAACCCGGCGCGGGCCAGTTCCTTACCCAGCTTGATGAAGCGTTCCCGGTCGACCTCGCGCAAGGCGCGGCGGATCGAGGTGCGGGCTTTGCCGGTAACCGCGATCTCAAGCCAAGTGACCTGCGGGCTCTGGCCATCGGCGGTGATGATGTCAACCGATTGACCGTTCTTGAGCCGGGTCCAGAGCGGCACACGAATGCCATCAACCTTGGCCCCCACGCAGGCATGACCAATGCGGGTGTGGATTGCGTAAGCAAAATCAATCGGCGTCGCCCCACGCGGCAGTTTCACCACATCGCCCTTGGGGGTGAAGCAGAACACCTGGTCCGAATACATCTCGAGCTTCACAGCTTCGAGGAAATCCTCATGATCATCCTCACTGTCGAATTGCTCGGTCAGGTTTGCGATCCACTTTGCCGGGTCGACCGCAAAGGGGTTTTCGGACCGCACACCGTCGCGATAGGACCAGTGCGCTGCAACACCGGTTTCGGCCACATCGTGCATCTGACGGGTGCGGATCTGGACCTCGACCCGTTTGCCGTCGCGCCCCGAAACTGTTGTGTGGATCGAGCGATAACCGTTCGATTTCGGTTGGCTGATATAGTCCTTGAATCGCCCTGGCACCGCGCGCCAGCGCTGGTGGATGGCACCGAGTGTGCGGTAACAGTCTTCCTCGGTCTGGGTGATGATGCGGAACCCGTAGATGTCGGACAAACGTGAGAAACCCTGATCCTTTTCCTGCATCTTGCGCCAGATCGAATAGGGTTTCTTGGCGCGACCAAAGACTTCGGCTTCAATGCCCGCCTTTTCCAATTCGTGCCGCATGTCGCCGGTAATGCGATGGATCACGTCGCCGGTTTCGCGTTGCAGAGTGATAAAGCGGCGGATGATCGACTGGCGGCCTTCGGGGTTCAGGACGCGGAAGGCAAGGTCTTCGAGTTCCTCGCGCATCCATTGCATCCCCATCCGGCCCGCAAGCGGCGCGTAAATATCCATTGTCTCACGCGCTTTTTGCACCTGCTTTTCAGGGCGCATCGCCTTGATCGTGCGCATGTTGTGCAGGCGGTCGGCGAGCTTGACCAGAATAACCCGAAGGTCCTTGGACATGGCCATGAACAGCTTGCGGAAATTCTCGGCCTGTTTGGTCTCACGGCTGGACAGCTGCAGGTTGGTCAGCTTGGTGACGCCATCGACCAACTTGGCGACCTCATCCCCGAACAGTTCGGTAACCTTGCCATAACTGGCTTTGGTGTCTTCGATCGTGTCGTGCAACAGGGCCGTTATAATGGTCGCATCATCCAGATGCTGTTCGGTCAGGATGGCGGCAACGGCAACGGGATGAGAGAAATAGGGCTCGCCGGAATGGCGGAACTGGCCTTCATGCATCTGTTGGCCAAATTCATAGGCCCTTTCGATGCGGTCGGCATTTGTCTTGGGATTGTAATTGCGGACCAGCGCAATCAGGTCTTCTTCTGAAATCATCCGGTCCGCACCTTTGTCGCTTGGGTTACCCCTGGCCCTGGGCCTCCATCAGAGCGCGCAGGAGCTTTTCTTCCGACATGTCGTCATCCGCAGGCTTGTCAGATTCCGCACCCATCAGCAGGGCCATCTGATCTTCTTCGGGCTCATCAACCTCGATCTGGGTCTGGTTGGCTTCGATCAGACGCTCGCGCAGCTCATCAGCGCTTTGGGTTTCGTCGGCGATTTCGCGTAGCGAGACGACAGGGTTCTTGTCGTTATCGCGGTCAACGGTGATCGGGCCACCAGCAGAAATCTCGCGCGCCCGGTGGGCTGCAAGCATCACCAGTTCGAACCGGTTCGGGACCTTGTCTACACAATCTTCGACCGTAACGCGGGCCATGGGGCGCTCTCCGTAAATGAATCCGTGGCAGGAAGGGGTTTATCTAAGCGCGAATCCCCGCCTTGACAAGCAAGAAATGCCGCAAATGCGAGGATCACAGAGGCTTGACCTCTGCCACCTCATCGGGCGGCAAGGCTGCAACCATCTGCGTCACTGTCCGGTCCAGAACGGGATGGCGCCAATCGGGGGCGACATCCATCATGGGAACAAGCACAAAAGCGCGGTCCTGCAAGCGCGGATGGGGCAGGATTAGGTGTTCCGGCGCAGATTTGGTCTGATCTTCGGGGGGAAGGGTCAGCCAGCGCTGGTATTCGGCGTCATCCGGCAGCACAAGTTCATCCCAAAAGACCAGATCGAGGTCCAGAGTGCGCATGCCCCAACGCTGTTCACGGGCGCGCTCAAAATCATGTTCGATGCGGTGCAGCAGGTCCAGAACACCCTGTGGCGTGAGGTCCGATTCGATCAAAACCGCTGCGTTGACATAGTCCGGCCCTGCCCCTGCCGGAAAGCATGGGGTGGCAAAAAACCGGCTTGTCTTGCGAATCACCAAGCCCGCCTCGGCCATCGCGATCAGCGACCGCTCAAGTGTCACCTTGGGCCCACAACCTCTCAGACTGAGATTTGCCCCTAGGGCAATGACCGCTTTTGACAAGGTTTTGTCCACTTCAGACCCCATATTCGGACCAGAGAATACTTGCGATAAAGCCTAAAACACCTATTTTAAGGACACCATTGCACTGACCTATTACTTTATCACTCACGGAGCTCACGGTGCGGTGGCTTATACCGGAAGGACCATTTTATGTTTTACAAGGACGAACGGCTAGCGCTGTTCATCGACGGCTCGAATCTTTATGCAGCCGCCAAAGCTCTGGGGTTTGACATCGACTACAAGTTGCTGCGTCAGGAATTTATGCGCAGAGGCAAACTGCTTAGAGCTTTCTACTACACAGCGCTACTGGAAAATGACGAGTATTCCCCGATCCGGCCTCTGGTGGACTGGCTGCACTATAATGGCTTCACCATGGTCACCAAACCGGCCAAGGAATACACCGACAGCATGGGGCGTCGGAAGGTCAAGGGAAACATGGATATCGAGCTTACCGTCGATGCCATGGAACTGGCACCACGCGTTGATCATATCGTACTGTTTTCGGGCGATGGGGATTTCCGCCCGCTGATCGCAAGCCTGCAACGGCAGGGCGTACGTGTTTCCGTTGTTTCGACCATCCGTAGCCAGCCGCCGATGATTTCGGACGAACTGCGCCGCCAGGCCGATAACTTCATTGAGCTGGAAGACCTGCGCGACGTGATCGGCCGCCCTCCGCGCGAGATGCCGACTGAACCCCGCAGCGTCGCAGCTGCAGGCGGGCACTGACCCCACCAAACCCCACCACTCACCAATGGGGGTTGGCAAGAATATGCGCGGCCAGGGCCAGAAGCCCTGGCCGCGCGACTTTAAAGGTATAGGTGCTGAAAACACCCTTGTGCTAACAGCGATTCATGTCAGTGAAATGACGCAGTGCTGTCTGGACCATGGCAATGAAAAGACCTAGGTGTTCGGTCCAGGAGATCGCCGAATGACAAAGCCGCCGCTGACATTATATCTGGCCGCCCCGCGCGGGTTCTGCGCCGGAGTGGACCGTGCCATCAAGATTGTGGAAATGGCCCTTCAAAAATGGGGGGCGCCTGTCTATGTGCGCCATGAGATTGTTCACAACAAATTCGTCGTCGACGGTCTGCGCGCCAAGGGTGCCGTGTTTGTCGAGGAGCTGGACGAATGCCCTGATGATCGCCCCGTGATCTTCTCGGCCCACGGTGTGCCAAAATCGGTGCCCGCCACAGCAGCCCAGCGCGAGATGATATATGTCGACGCCACCTGCCCGCTTGTATCCAAGGTACATGTCGAGGCGCAGCGCCATGCGGATGCCGGGCTGCAGATGATCATGATCGGCCACAAGGGCCACCCCGAAACCATCGGCACCATGGGACAGCTGCCCGATGGCGAGGTGCTGCTGGTTGAAACGGTAGAAGATGTGGCGCAGGTCGCTGTGCGTAACCCCGAAAAGCTGGCCTTTGTCACCCAGACAACCCTATCGGTGGATGACACCAAGGACATTATTGCCGCGCTTGAGGCCCGCTTCCCCGCCATCGTCGGGCCGCACAAGGAAGACATTTGTTATGCCACCACCAACCGGCAGGAAGCGGTGAAAGCCGTCGCTCCGAAAGCCGATGCCTTGCTGGTGGTGGGTGCGCCGAACTCATCGAATTCACGTCGTCTGGTCGAGGTCGCCTCGCGCGCCGGATGCAGTTATGCGCAGCTGGTGCAGCGCGCGACCGAGATCGACTGGCGTGCGCTGGAAGGAATTTCCAGCATTGCGGTTAGCGCCGGGGCATCCGCGCCCGAGGTGCTGGTGAACGACGTGATCGATGCATTCCGCGACCACTACGATGTCACCGTCGAGCTGGTCGAAACCGCTGTCGAGAATGTCGAGTTCAAAGTTCCCCGCGTATTGCGGGAACTAGCATGAGCGGCATCCCCCGCGCGCCGTTATTCCTTGGTTTGGCTGGGCTGATCCCGTTTGTCTGGGGCGCGCTGACTTATCTGAACGGTGATTTGAACGATTGGGGTCGGCAGACGCTGGGGTCGCGCTTCGTGGGGCCGTATATTCAGCTATTCTATGGCTCGGTGATCCTGAGTTTCATGTCGGGCGTGCTGTGGGGCTTCGCCACCAAAACCTCAGGCAGCAAAGCTGCGGCCTGTTACACCTTGTCGGTGTTGCCTGCACTTTGGGCATTTTTCACGACCGGCGGCGGTCCGGTGAATGCGGGCACCAACCTGATGTATGGGTTTGCGGGCTTGCTTTTGCTGGACGCCATGTTCTCATATTGGCGGTTGACCCCGGTCTGGTGGATGCGGCTGCGCGTCCTGTTAACCGCTGTCGTGCTGACCTGTCTTGCTGTGGGAGTTTACCTGTGAGTGATGAACGGACCATCAAGGCCTACTCGGATCGCGTTGCGGATTACCTAAGGATCCCCCTGCCCGCCGAGCAGCTAGAGGCGCGTCAGGCTTTTGTAGATGCGGTCCGCGAGGGTGGATATGTGCTGGATCTGGGCTCGGGTCCCGGATCAGACAGCGCGTTTCTGATGCGGCAAGGGCTGAAGGTACGGGCGCTGGATGCAACCCCTGCCTTTGTTGAACATGCGCGGAGCAACGGTGTTGACGCCCACCTTGGCACCTTCGATGACGTCACAGAGGTAGCAGAGTATGACGGCGTCTATGCCAGTTTCTGCCTGCTGCACGCCCCGCGCGCCGATTTCCCGCGTCATCTGAACGCGATCCACACCGCACTGAAGCCGGGCGGGCAGCTGTTTCTGGGAATGAAGCTGGGCACAGGCGAGCATCGCGATGATTTGGACCGTTACTATACCTATTATTCAGAGACCCAGATCAAGGACGCCCTGACCTCGGCAGGTTTCACCATTGATCGTACCGTGCAGGGAATGGGGAAAGGTTTGGCCGGGTCTTACGACGGGTTCATTCTGGTATTCGCTCATGCCTGATCTCTTTGCCTATACCGATGGTGCCTGTTCCGGAAATCCCGGCCCCGGCGGCTGGGGCGTACTGCTGCGCGCGATGGATGGCGATACCATCCTGAAAGAACGCGAGCTGAGCGGAGGCGAAGCCGAGACAACCAACAACCGGATGGAACTGCTGGCTGCAATCAGTGCTTTGGAGACGCTGGAGCGGCCCTCGAAACTGACTATCGTCACCGACAGCGCTTATGTGAAGAACGGCGTTACGGGATGGATTTTCGGGTGGAAGCGGAACGGCTGGAAGACGTCGAACAAGAAGCCGGTCAAAAATGTCGATTTGTGGCAGCGGCTGGATGAGGCGCAAGAGCGGCATCAGGTGACCTGGGAATGGGTCAAGGGCCATGCGGGCCATCCCGAAAATGAACGCGCGGATGAGTTGGCACGCGCCGGCATGGCCCCATTCAAACCTAAGAAGGCGCAGGCGTGAGCGGGCTTGCCCTGCTGGATTACGCCTCGGTTTTGGTCTTTGCGCTGACCGGTGCGCTGGTGGCCAGCCGAGCGCAGCTTGATCTGGTCGGGTTTGCCTTCATCGCCTGTCTGACGGCAGTGGGCGGTGGTACCGTACGCGACTTGCTGCTGGACCGACATCCGATCTTCTGGGTCGGTCAGCCCGCTTATATCCTGATCGCTTGCGGCGCTGCGGTGCTGGTATTTTTTACCGCTCATCTGGTGGAAAGCCGGTATAATTGGCTAGTCTGGTTGGACAGTTTCGCCCTGTCCATCGCGGTCGCTGCTGGCACGGGTGCGGCGTTGTCGTTGGATCAATCCGGTATCATCGTAGTGCTGATGGGGGTGACCACGGGCTGTTTGGGCGGCTTGATGCGTGACGTGGTGTGCAACGAGGTGCCACTGGTACTGAAACAAGGTGAGCTTTACGTATCCTGCGCCTTTATCGGAGCCTTGACCGCTGTGTTTGCCACCCGCCTCGGGCTGGAAGGCCTGCTGGCATTGGGCTTATGTGCATTGATTTGCTGGGCGTTGCGCGCCGGATCTCTGTTGTTCGGTTGGCAGTTGCCGGTTTACAAGGCCCGACCGCCTCGGCAATAGGATAGAAACGGACAAGAGATCGCGATGACCTACAGACTTTCGTTTCTGGCCACGGCACTGCTGCTAACGGCATGTGCAGAGCAATACGCCCCGGTCAGCTTCACGGCAGTGGGCAATCAGATCGTCGCATCCGGAACGATCGACCACACAACGCTCAGCGCGTTTGAAGAAGTGATGGACGAAAACCCCGAGATCAAGACACTGGTGCTGCAAAATATCGAAGGTTCGGTCGATGATGACTCGAATGTGGTCTTCAGTCGCGTAGTGCGTGAGGAAGGGTTCGACACGGTGGTTCCGTCAAACGGGCTGGTGGCCTCGGGCGGCACCGATTTGTTTCTAGCGGGTAACCGACGCGTGCTGGAACCCGGCGCCTGCGTGGGGGTCCACAGCTGGGGCGGCGGCGGCTATGTCGCTGCGGAGCTACCCGAAGATCACCCCGAGCATGACCGGTATTTGAACTATTTCGAAGATATCGGCGTCGATCCCGACTTCTACTGGTTCACGCTGGATGCAGCATCCGAGGAAGAGATGCACTGGATGACGGCGTCCGAGGCGAATCGGTTCGACATGACTACACGGTCCGCCCCTCGCCTTGGCACTGCCGCAATCTGCGACGAACGTTAGCGCGTCAGCAGTCGCGCGCCGATTTCCTTGACGAATTTCGCCGCCACCATGGCGGTCATGCCATAGGGGTCGCGATGCGGGTTCAGCTCGACAATATCCGCGCCAATCAACTGGCCCTTGAACCGGTGGATCAGGTCGATCACCTCACGCGTGCTGAGACCGCCGGGTTCGTGATGTGAAACGCCGGGGGCAAAGGCCGGATCCAGCGCATCGAGGTCCAGTGACAGGTAAACCGGGCCATCAAAGCTGATCTCAAGATCGGGGCTCCAGTTGCGCATGTCGATTACCTCGACCCCGAACTTGTCGGCCTGTTCCTGTTGGTGCTTGTTCATGGTGCGGATCCCGACCTGCACCAGACGGTTGATCATGCCGGTTTCCATCACGCGGGCAAACGGGCAGCCATGGCCCAGCGGGCCGATCTGCTGACTGTCATAGAGGTCGGGGTGGCTGTCGATATGCAAGACATTCAGCCCCTCATACCGGTCCGCGTGGGCCTTGATCAGCGGATAGGCGACCGAGTGATCGCCCCCCAACGACAATAATCGTGCACCGGCTTCGATCCGGGCGGCGGCCCCTGCCTCGATCCGGTCGATGGGTTCCTGCCCCATCATCTCGAACACATCCAGATCGCCGGTGTCTTTGAAGCGGTCGGTTGCGCCCAGATCAGTGCCATCCTCGGCGGTCAGGTTGGCCGCACCGGAATGCAACGCCTCGCGGATGCGACCCGGCGCAAAGGCGGGGCCTTGCAGGAACGAGGAATGCAGGTCCAACGGCACACCCATCAGGGCGACGTCTCCGGCGGTCAGATCATGCGACATGAGAGGCCTTTCAACAAAGAATTGACGGGACATTGGTCGCAGATCACGGTCGGGTCAAGCGATCAGCGGCGGATATATGTCTGCCAGATCCAGATCACGAAGAGCGCCCCCAGAACGGCGCCGATAAACCCTGAGAGCCAGCCCATCACAGTGATGAGCGTGCGCAGTACCAAACCGCCCACCAAAGCGCCGACAATGCCGATCAGCATGGTGGTTGGAATATCGGCCTCGATCCGCATTAGGCGGGTGGCGAGGAAACCTGCAGCGGCTCCGACGATGATCAGGGCGATGATCGGCATATCATTTCCTCCAATGCGTGGGAACGATGATCAGCGCACCGATCGAGGACAGCACCGCGTCCAACCCCGGCGGGCCAAAGCTGATGCCGAACATGATGCGCACGAAATAGAACAGGAAAGCACCACCCACGCAGATGATGATCGACTGCAGATAGCCGTTATGGGTAAAGCCAGTCTGTTCAGACAGATAGCCTACGATCCCGGCAATCACGACCGTGCCCATCATGATCATGATCATGTACGCCTACTCCGATGACAGGCGGGTCCCGGCCGACATGGGCCATCCCCGCAGAAAAGTTTCCCTATCCTGCGCGCCCTTGCCTGCCCGTTGCAAGCGCAGCAACTCAACTGCGCCTTCGCCGCAAGCCACGCGCAGGTGGTCGTCCAGCACCTCGCCCGGAGTGCCCCGTCCTTCGGCCAGCCGCGAAGCCAGCAGTTTGATCCGATTGCCCTCGACCTCGGTCCATGCGCCGGGGAACGGGGAGAGACCGCGGATTTTTCTGTCGACTTCGGACGCGAGGGCCGACCAGTCGATCCGCGCCTCGGATTTGTCGATCTTGGCGGCGTAGGTTACGCCGACCTCGGGCTGCGGTTCGGGGGTCAGGCTCGGCAGCGTGTTCAGCGCCTCAACGATCAGCGCCGCACCCATGCCCGATAGGCGGTCATGGAGTTGCGCCGTGGTTTCCTCAATCCCGATCTCGGTGGCCTCGCGCAGCAGAACGGGGCCTGTATCCAACCCGGCCTCCATCTGCATGATACAAACACCGGTTTGCACATCGCCTGCCATGATCGCGCGGTGTATTGGCGCGGCCCCACGCCAGCGCGGCAACAGGCTGGCGTGAATGTTCAGGCAGCCATGGGTTGGCGCGTCCAGAATAGGTTGTGGCAGGATCAGGCCATAGGCGACGACCACCGCGATATCGGCATTCAGCGCTGCAAAGCTGGCCTGTTCTTCGGGTGATTTCAGCGAGGTCGGATGGCGAACGTCTAAGCCCAGCGCCAAGGCACGCGCGTGCACCGAGGTTGGACGGTCTTTTTTACCGCGACCGGCGGGGCGTGGCGGTTGGCAATAGACGGCGGCGATTTCGTGCCCGTCACGGACCAGCGCATCCAGCACCGGCACCGAGAAATCTGGCGTTCCCATGAAGATGATACGCATCCGTCCCTCCGTAGGATGGGGTTTCACCCCTTCTTCTGTGCTTTGCGCAGCAGCATGTCGCGTTTGACCTTGCTGAGCCGGTCGAAATACATCCGCCCGTTCAGGTGGTCGATCTGATGCTGCACGCTGGTGGCCTCGATGCCGACAAAATCACGGCGGTCGATCTGGCCCTGTTCGTTGAGAAATTTCACGGTCACTGCGCGCGGTCGCTTCACCTTGGCGGACACGCCGGGCAAGTTCGGGCTGGCCTCGTCATGTTCACGCAGCTCAACCGAGCTGTGCAGAATCTCGGGGTTGGCCAGTCGCACAGCTTTGCCTCGCTGGGTCGAGCCATCCACGACAGCCAGCCGCAGCATCACTCCGATCTGCGGCGCAGCGAGGCCAACACCCGGCATCGCCTCCATCGTATCGATCATATCGTCCCAGATGGTGCGGATGTCGTCGGTGATTTCCGTGACATCCTCGGCCTTGGTGCGCAGGCGCTTGTCGGGCCACGGCAGGCAGGTCCGCACCGTCATGTACGGGCCTTTTCGCGCTTGAGCTTCTGCATTTTGCGCGTGATCATCTGACGCTTGAGCGGTTTGAGATAGTCGATGAAGAGCTTACCGTTCAGATGGTCGATCTCATGCTGCACACAAGTCGCCCAGAGATCATCAAAGGTTTCCTGCTGCAGATTACCGTCACGGTCCAGCCAGGTGACATCAACCGTCTTCGGGCGCGTGACTTCGGCATATTGCTCAGGGATCGACAGGCAGCCTTCTTCGTAAACGTTGGTCTCGTCCGAGGACGCGATGACCTCGGGGTTGAACATCACCAGTGGGCGTGGGGCCTCACCTTCTTCTTTGACGCAGTCCACCACGATCAGCCGGTCGAGCACACCGATCTGCGGCGCAGCAAGGCCAATGCCGGGCGCGTCATACATCGTCTCCAGCATGTCATCGGCCAGTTTGCGCAGATCGTCGGTGATGTCGGCCACCGGCGCGCAGACCTTTTTCAGGCGGGGATCGGGGTGGATCAGGATATTGCGTTTCATGGGGCTGATTTAGGCCATCGCGCCCGCCTCCGCAACGGCCCCCTTGCACCTTATGGATTTGTGGTTAGCTTTCGCCTCGACAGATGGAGATGACATGACTTTCAACGACCTGATCGACCGCCGGGGCACCAACTCTTCAAAATGGGACAAGATGGAGCAGCTTTACGGTGTCGCCCCCGAGGATGGGCTGGCCATGTGGACGGCTGATTCCGACTATGCCACGGCCCCTTGCGTGATCGAGGCGGTGCGGGAAGCGGCCGATCATGGCGCGTTTGGATATTCATGGATGCACCCGGATTATCTGAATGCAATCCAGTGGTGGATGAAGACACGCCACAACTGGGAGATCGACACCGATTGGATTCTGACCTCACAAGGGTTGGGCAATGCGATTGCCCTGTGTCTGGATGTTTGGAGTGAACCGGGAGATGGCGTCGTGATCTTCACGCCCGTCTACCATGAGTTTGCCCATAAGGTGAACAAATCCGGCCGCCGCGTGGTGGAATGCCCGCTGGTGCGCGATGGCGACAGCTATGGGCTTGATCTGGACGATGCGCAGTCGCGGTTGGACGGATCAGAAAAGCTGCTGCTGTGGTGCTCGCCGCAAAACCCGTCAGGTCGGGTCTGGACGCCGGATGAACTGCGCGCTGTAGCGGCGTTTGCGGAGCGCAACGGGCTGATCCTTGTGTCGGACGAGATTCACCATGATCTGGTTTATCCGGGCAATACCTTCGTACCGATGGATACGGCCGCCCCCGACGCGCGCCCGTGGACGGTGACACTGACCGCGGCGTCGAAAACATTCAACATCGCCGGTCAGCGTACCGGCAACATGATCATTCCCGACGCCAAGCTGCGGGCCGAGATGCGGCACCGGATCACCACGCTGGACTATGACCCCAGTGCGTTGGGTGTGGCGATGATCACTGCCGCCTATTCGCCGGAAGGTGCAAAATGGGTCGATGAACAAATTGCCCACCTGGACGCGAACCGGAAGCTGTTTGATGCTACCATAGCCGAGATACCGGGCCTGTGGTCGATGCCGCTTCAGGCGACCTATCTGGCATGGGTCGATTTTTCGGGCACGGGTATGAGCCACGATGAGTTTGTCCGCCGCCTACGCGAAGATGCGCGGATCGCGACATCCTCTGGCCCCGGTTTCGGCACCGGTGGAGAAACCTTCGAGCGCTTCAATCTGGCCACCCAACGCGAGCGGGTTGAAGAAGCCTGTGCGCGATTGAAAGCAGCCTTTGGCGATTTGCAATGAACCCCGTTCAAAAATAAACGGAGGCACGTCATGCCCAACCACCTTTTTACGCTTCCGGACATCCCGAGCATCCCGGTGCAGGGGGAACAGGCGACCTATCCGATCGGGCGGATTTTCTGCGTGGGCCGCAACTATGCGGCCCACGCTGCCGAGATGGGGCATGAGGTGGATCGTCAGGCGCCGTTTTACTTCACCAAATCCGCGCCCAACGCGGTTTTGACCAGAGCGCATGTGCCGTATCCGGCAGGGACCGAGGATTATCATCATGAAATGGAACTGGCCGTTGCCATCGGCAAGCCGGTTTTTCAGGCCACAGCCACTGAGGCCCGCAACGCGATTTTTGGCTATGGCTGTGCGCTGGACATGACGCGCCGCGACCTGCAGATCCGCGAGCGCAACAAACAGCGCCCCTGGGATCTGGGCAAGGATGTGGAAAACGGCGCGGTCTTCGCTCCGCTGACCCGCGCCGATGACTGGAGCCCATCTGATGACAAGCGCATCTATCTGAGCGTCAATGAGCGGGTCGTACAAGACGCCACATTGTCAGAGCTGGTCTGGAAGATCGATGAACTGATCTCCCATCTATCGGGTTTCTACCATTTGCGCCCCGGCGATCTGATCCTGACCGGCACACCCGCCGGGGTCGGGCCTGTGGTCGCCGGAGACCGAATTGAAGGCGGCATCGATGGTTTGGCTCCTGTGCACCTGACCCTGACGGCCTCCGACTAAACCGTCCGGCCTGATCCCTGAGAATCTTGAGGCCCCATTACCGCCCGAGCGCCGGTGGCGCGTCGGTGCCAAAGATCAAACGGTGCGCGCGTCAGTCGCGGTTTTCAAGCAATGCGATCGGTGCATCCGGGGCGCGGTAGAAATCCAGTGGAGCCTTGTCCGTCGCCACAGTGTTACGCTTGAACTCATAGCGCATTTCACCCACCGCTTCTTCGTCTGCGATTATCAGGCACTGATACATGTGGTTGGCACCGTCATAGATATCGACGAGCCCACGCAGGCGCGGCGTGGTTTCGGCCTCGACGGTGAAACCATCCTTCCACAATGTCAAAATTTTGAAGCTATTGTCGCCAACCTCCACCCGCAAACGGCTGGATTTCTTGAGGGTAGCGATTCGGGCCGCATCCAATTCGGCGCGAATTTCCTTGGAAACATAGGTACTCATAATAAACTTCCCCCCTTAACACTCATTAGTCTGACGCGATTCCTGTAAAAATCCAGTGAACGGCGTCACATAAGTTTTGGCATTGCGGTTCTGGTGCCCAGACACCGCATCCCACCTGTGCGCGCATGCAGGCCTGATGCGCGCCCGGTGAAATAGGATCGTGGCGCAAGACGGCCTATCTTTGACCCAATCGCAATGCGAAAGGAATAACGATGGGCCTGCTTGTCGACGGCGAATGGCATGACACCTGGTATGACACCAGATCCACAGGCGGGGCGTTCAAACGCTCGGCCGCACAGTTTCGCAACTGGATCACCGCCGATGGCGCGCCCGGCCCCTCGGGGCGCGGCGGGTTCGAGGCGGAATCGGGGCGCTATCACCTTTATGTCTCGCACGCCTGCCCTTGGGCGCACCGCACACTGATCTTTCGTGAGTTGAAAGGGCTGAGCGACCACATCTCGGTCTCGGTCGTGCATCCGGATATGCTGGATAAAGGTTGGACCTTTGAGACCGACGACCATGGCGCGACCGGCGACAAACTGTTCGGATCAGAATTTGCCCATCAAATCTACACCCGTGCCGACCCTCACTATTCGGGCCGCGTTACGGTTCCGATCCTGTGGGACAAAGTTGAGAAAACGATCGTGTCGAACGAAAGCTCGGAAATCATCCGCATGTTCAACTCGGCTTTCAACGGGATCACCGGCAACACAGACGACTACTGGCCCGAGGCAATGCGGGACGAGATCGAAGAGGTCAACGCGCGCATCTATTCCGATGTCAATAACGGGGTCTACAAATCCGGCTTTGCCACCTCGCAAGAAGCTTATGACGCCGCGGTTGAACCTCTGTTCGACACGCTGGACTGGCTTGAGGATCGTCTGGCCCGGAACCGCTATCTTATGGGTGACCGCGTGACTGAGGCCGACTGGCGCCTGTTCACCACATTGATCCGGTTCGACCCGGTTTATCATTTACATTTCAAGTGCAACAAGCGTCGGTTGGTGGACTACCCGAACCTCTGGGCCTTTACGCGGGAGCTATATCAATGGCCCGGCGTGGCGCAGACAGTGAACATGAACCACATCGTGCGCCACTATCACTTCAGCCATGACAGCATCAATCCGCACCGAATTATTCCAGTGAATCCAACGTTGGACTATTCAGAACCTCATGGACGAGATCAGCGCCCCGCCGCGTAGTGTTCGACCATGGCCGCCAGATCCTCGGGCGGGGTCGAGCTTTGGACATAGGCGCAGGCATTGGCGCTATGGGCAAAGATTGATCCGTCCGAGAAGAATGTGGTGTTGGTGACGAAGATCACTCGCGCCTCGGGCCTGCGATAGCTTGCGAAATCGGCAACCGCCAAGGCGCTGCCGGTTTCCAGAACCAGATCCAGCACGATGATATCGAATGCGGTACCATACAGTGCCAGGATCGCGGCCTCTTGCGTTTCGACCAGCGTGACTTCGGCCTCCTGCCTTTGCAGATGCCGCTGCCAGACCCGACCTAGATCGGGGTTACTCTCAACAATCAGTACTTTCATTTGCAACAACCTCGGCACGTGATATGGGTGAGTGGTGCCGACCCCTGTTGTCCGTGATCACGCGATTTCCTTAACAAAGTGTTAACAAGGCCCGCACAGCGCCGTGATCGGGCGGATTCGCTTGTAAGAACGGCAAAAATCCGCTTGAAGCATGAGAAATAGGCGATTCCGGCTGGGGCAGATGGTTGGACAGGATGACAGATTGAACCCTCGGGCTGCGCGCGATCATGGCGGAGGGCTGGATGGCGCGATGACGCGTTTTGGGGGCACGCGCGCAGGCTGGATCGATCTGTCCACGGGGATCAATCCGCATGCTTATGAGGTCTCGGGCCTGCAGCCTCCGGACTGGATGGAACTGCCGGATCATGGCGCGTTCGAACGCCTCTCGGACGCGGCGCGGGTGTTTTGGAACGTGCCTGATGGGGCCGAGATTCTGCCATCGCCTGGTGCCTCCGCGGTGATTGCCCGCGTGCCCGCGCTGACCAAAGCCGGCCGCGTGCAGATCACGATGCCCACTTATAACGAACATGCCGCTGCATTCACCGCTCAGGGTTGGACGGTGCACGAGAACGGCCCGGCTCAGGCACGTGTCATCGTACACCCCAACAATCCCGATGGGCGCATCTGGCAGGACGCGGATGTCGACGCGTCGCTGACGGTGATCGATGAAAGCTTCTGCGACGTAACGCCCGAAGCCTCGCTGATTCATCTGGCCCAGCGGCCCGGCATCGTGGTGCTGAAGAGCTTTGGCAAATTTTGGGGGTTGGCCGGGTTGCGACTGGGTTTTGCAATTGGCCATCCCGATCTGATTGCACGATTGAACGACCTGACCGGACCATGGGCCGTATCCGGCCCGGCACTGCGGATCGGCGCGCAAGCGTTGCACGATGTAAAATGGGCTGATGAAACGCGCATGCGTCTGGCAAATGAAGCAACACGGTTGGATCAGCTTTTAACGTCCAAAGGTGCGCGGCTGATTGGCGGCACCAGCCTGTTCCGCCTCTACGACGTTGATGGCGCGACCGCCTGGCAAGACCGATTGGCGCGGGCGCATATCTGGAGCCGAATTTTCCCCTATTCCCGGACCTACCTGCGCCTTGGATTACCGCCAGCAGATGGTTGGGCCCGGTTGGAAGCAGCGCTGTGAGCACCGCGTTCCTATTGGTCTGCGCTATGTGTCTGGACGCAGCATTGGGTGAGCCGGATTGGCTGTGGTCGCGGATTCGCCACCCTGCCGTACTGATGGGCAACGCGATTGGCTGGCTGGACAACCGGCTGAACCATGGGGCGTATCGCCGCCTCAAAGGGGTTGCGACGGTACTCATCCTGGTTGCGGTGGCACTCATCCTTGGCCGGTTGCTAGCGCTGCTTGGTCCGATCGTCGAGATCGTGGTCTGCGCCATCCTTCTGGCCCAGAAATCCCTGATCACCCATGTTCGCGCAGTTGGCGAAGGCCTGTTGACCTCGCTTGCCGAAGGGCGCGCGCAGGTCGCCATGATTGTCTCGCGCGATACGCGAGATATGACCGAGGCGCAGGTGGCGCGCTCGGCCATCGAAAGCGCCGCCGAAAACCTGAGCGACGGGGTGATTGCCCCAGCCTTCTGGTTTCTGGTCGCAGGTCTGCCGGGGCTGCTGGTTTACAAGGTCGCCAACACCGCCGACAGTATGATCGGTTATCGCAACGACAAATACCGCGCCTTCGGCTGGGCAGCGGCGCGGCTGGATGATGTGCTGAACCTTGTCCCAGCACGCCTGACCTTCGTAATGATCGTCGCGCTGTCCAGCCAATGGTCGCGCTGGGGAGAGATGGTTGAGGATGCACGCCGCCATATCTCACCCAACGCAGGCTGGCCCGAGGCCGCGATGGCACGTGCGCTTGATATCGCACTGGCCGGACCGCGCAGCTATGATGGCCAGATGCGGGATCTTGCTTGGGTGAACGGGAATGCGCGGCAGAATATCGACGCGGCGGAGGTTTTTCGCGCATCAGACATGCTCTGGCAGGTATGGGGGCTTGCGCTTGGGCTCGTGTCGGTGTGGGTTGGGTTCAACTTCATATTCTGACGGATCAGCCTTATGCGTTTCCTTTCCGGCCTTATTGCCGCCGCCCTCTTCGCCTCGCCTGCACTCGCCCAATGCGGCGGTGGGTTCAATACCTTCGTCAAAGGGCTGAAAGCCGAAGCCATTCAGCAGGGTTACGACAAATCCACCGTCAACAGCTTTTTCAAGGGCGTGCAGCAGGACGGAGCCGTTCTGAAAGCCGACCGCGCGCAGGGCGTATTCCAGAAACCATTCATCGACTTCTCGCGGCGCCTGATTTCACAGAACCGGATCGACCGGGGCAAGGCCATGTCGGGCAAATACGACGCGGTGTTTGACCGGATTGAGCAGGAATACGGCATTTCGCGCGGTGTGCTACTGGCATTTTGGGCGTTCGAGACCGACTACGGGTCCTTTCAGGGCGATTTCAACACCCGCAACGCGCTGGTGACGCTGGCCCACGACTGCCGCCGCCCCGAGTTGTTCCGCCCGCAGATTTTCGCCGCGATCGAGCTGTACAGCCAGGGCAATTTTGACCCCGCCCGCACCACCGGAGCCTGGGCCGGTGAAATCGGCATGGTCCAGATGCTGCCCCGCGACATTCTGGAAAACGGCGTGGATGGGGACGGAGACGGCAAGGTTTCGCTAAAAACATCGGCGCCGGATGCACTGATGTCCGGGGCCAAGATGCTGTCGCATCTGGGTTGGCAACCGGGTCAGCCATGGTTGCAAGAGGTCACCGTCCCCGCGCAGATGGACTGGTCTCTCTCTGGCCCCGGCAAGCCCCGCTCGGTGTCCGAATGGCAGGCGATGGGCGTGCAGGCGCGTAGTGGGTCGTTGGCAAATCTGCCTGCCTCGCTGATCCTGCCACAAGGGCATAAAGGACCCGCCTTTCTGGCTTACCCGAATTTCGATGTCTATTTCGAATGGAACCAGAGCTTCGTTTACGTCCTGACCGCCGCCTATTTCGGCACACGGTTGGAAGGCGCGCAGATTTACGATGCAGGTAATCCAGCGCCGGGGCTGACGGGCGCGCAGATGAAGCAGTTGCAGAGCAAACTGCAGGCGCGTGGGCACGACGTGGGCAAGATCGACGGCATCCTTGGGGCCGGAACGCGTGCGGCTGTGCAGGCTGAACAACTGCGTCTGGGTTTGCCAGCCGATGCGTGGCCAACGACACAGCTGCTGAAGCAGCTATAAGGGTCAGCGCCTAGGCAACCTTTGCAGGTTCACGTTTCACTGACGGATCAAACGCATGGATAGATACCAGCGAGCCTTCTGTGACGATGGCGGTATTGGGCTGTATTTCAACCCAGCCGTCACTGTCTGCATCAAGCGGTTCGGACGATATCACTATCCCGTCTTCTGAGGTTCGGTAATGCAGACTGGGTGCATAACGATCAGACGCATAGCGCGCCGCAAATACACGCTTGCCGTCTGACCAGCACGCAGCAAACCGCATATAAGGCGACGATCCGCATTGACGGGACAGCGCTTCCACCCGCCCCACGGCCCGTGCCATTGCGTCGATCGGATTTGAATCCAGACCTTCGCCATGAGCAATCAAAAAGATCGCTTCACTTTCTGTCGCACCCATTCGGTGCCCGTATAAATGTGCCGGGATCATAGCATCGAGCTGCTGCCGGATTTGGTCATGCCCTCCAGCCTGGCCATTGTGCATGAAGCTCCATTTGCCAAATCCAAATGGGTGACAGTTGTTGCGCGAGGTCGCAGTGCCTGTCGACGCTCTTACATGGGCCAAAAACAGTCGTGATCGTGTGTGATGAGCCAGTTGTTTGAGATTTGCATCGGACCATGCGGGATGAGTGTCCTTGTAGAAACAGGGCGTTTCGCGATCAGAATACCAGGCCAGTCCAAACCCATCGGCATTGATTGGTGTCTTCCCAATCAACGCGTTGCGGCTTTGAATGACAAGCGATTGCTCTTGCTCCTGAATCAATTCATCCAGATATCGCTGCTCCCCAACCCAAGCCAAAAAACGGCACATTTGGCATCCCCATCAGTTTTTCGATCCAGGGCATTCTACAACTTGATTTGACGATGATTATCCCGTTTTCTTCCGTTTTTACTCAAAGCCTCTATCAAATTTACCAATTGATCGGGAAAAACAGATCAATTACTCGCTCTGACCGGATAGCGATCGCCTTTCTCGTCGATCAGGATCAACCGCTCACCACTGCGGACATATAGGTCGCATCGGCTGAACCCATTGCGATAAGCGATGCAAACACTGCCGTCCCCGGCGATGGAATAGGTGCCAAAGGCGGATTCTCCGCTGGCATAGGTATAAGAATAGGCCCCTCCAGCCGAGTATTTGGACTGGCCGTCGTCGTAGAAAGTGAGAGTACGACCGGCCAAAGCCTCCAATTCTTCTGGCGTCAAGGGGACGTCACCGGGTTTCGTGGGCCATTCGGCAGCCCAGAGGGGGTTGGCCGCGAGCAATGCGAGGGTGAAATATCGGATCATGATGCTAGCCTACCCTCATACACGGGCGATGGCTCATAACGTTGCAGTGATCGATCAAGCGACCATCTGCTCGGCCTTTTTCAGATCGACCGAAACCAGTTGGCTGACACCCTGTTCCTGCATCGTCACACCGAACAGCCGATCCATCCGCGCCATGGTCACCGCGTGGTGGGTGATGATCAGGAAACGCGTATCGGTCTGGCGGCACATCTCGTCCAGCAAGTCGCAGAAGCGGGTGACGTTGGCATCGTCCAGCGGGGCGTCGACCTCGTCCAGCACACAGATCGGGGCGGGGTTGGCAAGGAACACGCCAAAGATCAACGCCGTCGCGGTCAGGGTCTGTTCGCCGCCCGAAAGCAGACTGAGAGTCGAGAGCTTTTTGCCCGGCGGCTGGCACATGATCTCAAGGCCCGCATCCAGAGGATCGTCGCTTTCGACCATGACCAGATTGGCCTCACCGCCACCAAACAGGTGCTTGAACAGCATGGCGAAGTTGGAATTCACCTGCTCGAACGCGGTCAGCAGGCGTTCGCGACCCTCGCGGTTGAGGCTGGCGATGCCGCTGCGCAGGGCCTTGATCGCCTCTTCCAGATCGGCCTTTTCGCCGTTCAGCGTGTCGAATTCTTCCTGAACTTCTTTGCTGTCCTCTTCAGCCCGTAGGTTCACTGCGCCCATGGCGTCGCGCTGACGCTTGTGGCGGTTCACTTCGGCTTCAAGTGCGTCGGCGGCGGGCATCTGGTCAGGGTTCACGTCCAGTTGGTTCAGCAGCTGGTTCGGCGTCAGTTGCTGATCCTCGGCAATGCGTTCTGCTGCGGCGACTACGCTTTCCTTGGCGGCGTCGCAACGCGCCTCAGCCGCCGCGCGGCTTTCGCGCGCCTCCGAGGCCAGACGTTCGGCTTCGCGCTCGGCAAGAACCACCTCGCGCTGCTGGGTCTCGGCCTCGGCCAACTTGTCGGCGGCTTCGGCGCGCCGAGACTCAGCGGTTTCGATCAGCTCGTTCAGTTCTTCCCGTGCCTCGGCGATTTCGCTGGGGGCCGCCATCGCCTCGGTCAGTTCTTCTTCCGAGCTTTCCTTGCGTTCGGCCAGTTCCGATATCCGCTTTTCCGCCGTTTCCAGACGATGCCGCCAACCGCTGAGGTCCTTAGTCACCTCCTGCGTGCGCCGGGTGCGCGCCTCGCCCTCGCGGCGCAATTCATCATGCGTCGAGCGGTGGGTCAGCATGGTGATCCGCGCCGCCTCGACCGTCTGCTTGATGTCCTCGACCTGCGCGCGGGCGCTGTCGAGATCGCCCAGGCCAGTCAACGCGCCTTCAGCCTCACGCAGTTGTGCGCGGGCGGACATGGCGTCTTCCTTATGACGGTCGACCGCGAGGGTCAGTGTTTCCAGCTTGCCTTGCGCCAGATTTCGATCCGCCTCAGCCCGGCTGAGCATCCGCGCGGTTTCCGCCATGCGCTGATCCGCGGCACGGCGGGCCTCGCGGGCGCGGCGGTCAGCCTCGGTTACATTGGCCAGTTGCTGTGACAGCGCTTCATGCGCGGCGCGCGCGCCGTCGGCCTGCGCCTCGGTGCGTGTCAGTTCCTGTTTCAGCGCCTCAAGCTTGTTGAGCTGTTCCAAACGCAGGGCGGCAGCGCTTGGTGCATCCTCGGCCCAGGCGCGGAATCCGTCCCAGCGCCACAAATCGCCCGAGCGTGAGACCAAGCGTTGACCCGGTTTCAACGACGCCTGCAGGCGCGCGCCCTGATCCGCATCGACCAAACCGATCTGCGCAATACGGCGACTCAGGCGGTCGGGACCGGACACATGCAACGCCAGCGGCTCGGCCCCATCGGGCAAGGGCTGGTCGCTGTCATAGCCCGCTACCTGCACCCAACCTGAAGGTCCGTCGCCCTCGACCAACGGTGCACGCAGGTCATCCGCCAGCGCAGCCCCCAATGCCTTTTCAAAGCCCGTTGCCACCCGCAGCATGTCGAGCACTTGCCCACCCTCAGCCGTGTCGCGTTCGACCAGCTTGGCCAGCGCGGTGGTCTCGGCCCTTATAGCGCCCAGCTCACCCTCGGCCTCGGAGCGTTTGGCGCGGGCCTCGGCCTCACGCGCCTGCGTGTCGTTGCGCAGCTCGTCGGCGGCGGCCAGCGCTTCTTCCGCTGCTTCAGCAGCTTCGCGGGCTTCTTCCTCACCCTCCTGCGCGGTCTCGAACGCCTCGCTGGCGCGGGAAAGGGCATTGCGCGCCTCGTCCACGGCGGCGCGGGCCTTTTCTTCCTCGCCCTCGGAACGAGCCAGTGTCTTGCGGCTGTCTTCAACCAGTCGTTGCGCCGATTGGTGGCGGGCCACCAGACGGGCCATGTCTTCGGTTTCCTGCGACAGGTGATCTTCGCGATCCTGCAGCACTGACGCGGCCTCGCGCGCAACTTCTGCAGCTTCAGCGACCTTTTCGTCATAGCCATCGGCGGCTTTGGCAAGCTCGCGGGCCTCCCATTCGAGCCGTTCGATCATCTCACCCGCGTCCCGGTTCAGACCGGATTCGCGTTCGATGTCGTTGCCCAATTGCTGGATACGGTTGGTCAGAGTCTCAATCGTCTGGCGTGCGCGGGTTTCCTGATCCGACAGCTGATCGCGCTGCACCTGCTGGCGCTGCAGGACGGCGGCAGCGATGGCCTCTTCCTCACGCAAGGGCGGCAGGGTTTCCTCGATCTCGGCGCGTTTGGCGGCGGATTCACGGGCGGATGCCTCGGCGCGAGAGGCTTCGGTGATCCGGTCGCGTAGCTTTTCCTCGGCCGCCTGACGGGCCATGTCGGCCTCTTTCCAACGGCGATAGAGCAGCATCCCTTCGGCCTGACGCAACAGCTCGCCGATCTCGCGATACCGCGCCGCCTGCCGGGCCTGACGGGCGAGTTGTGCCAACTGCCCGCCCAATTGTTCCAGCACGTCATCCACGCGGGTCAGGTTGGCCTCGGTGCCTTTCAGTTTCAGTTCTGCCTCGTGGCGGCGTTGATAAAGCCCGGAGATGCCGGCGGCCTCTTCCAGAATGCGACGTCGTGCGCGGGGTTTGGCGTTGATCAGTTCGGCAATGCGGTTTTGCCCCACCAGCGCAGGCGAATGCGCACCGGTCGAGGCGTCCGCGAACAGCATTTGAACGTCGCGGGCGCGCACGTCCTTGCCGTTGGTCTTGTAGGCACTGCCCACATCGCGGGTGATGCGGCGGACAATTTCCAACTGGTCGCTGTCGTTGAAGCCGGATGGCGCCAAACGTTCCGAGTTGTCCATCGTCAGGACCACCTCGGCAAAGTTGCGCGCAGGCCGAGTGGCAGCGCCCGCAAAGATCACATCCTCCATCGCGCCACCGCGCATGGATTTGGGACGGTTTTCACCCATCACCCAGCGCAACGCTTCCAGCAGATTGGACTTGCCGCAGCCATTCGGACCAACCACTCCGGTCAGCCCGTCCGCGATGATCAGATCGGTCGGGTCCACGAAGCTTTTGAAGCCGGTCAGTTTGAGTTTGCTAAAGCGCAATGGCTGCTCTTGGTATGATTCCTATGGGTAAGAAGTCTGCGCAACGGATGGGGGAGGTGTCAACGTGATTGCGCAGGATATGGGAGATTGGACCAAGTTATCCACAACATCTTGGCAAAACTACGCGGAGTCCCGCGTATCTCAGTAAGGCGAGCATTCAAAGACCTGATATCCGTAGTCTTCGTAATATCCGTAATCAACGCATTCATAGGGACGGCGAAGGAGTGCGCCGAAAATCAGTTTTTCCCCCAGTTCCTGGTCGCAGCCCAGCACGCCCACAGTGACGGCCGCATCGCCAAGAACATCCAGAAGCGGACAGCCCGAGACCTGCGCCATGGCCAGCGCAGCCCGATCGCGGATCGGACCCAGACGCGGCGCGTATTGCGGGTTCACGCGGACGGCCTCGGCCAGTTCATTGCGGACGCGGACGTCGAAGATACTGCCATTCACCGCGACGCGCGTTGCGGGCAAGTCGCGAAAATAGGGTGTACCACCTGAGCAGGCGGCGAGGCACAGGAAAGCGAGCACGCGGATCATGCTGCTTTATTAGCGACAATATGGTTAATGAAACCTTTCCCCGGTTCAGGCGCGCAACACTTCTCCTAACCGGCGTATACCCTCGCGGATCGTGTCCTCATCCGAGTTGGAGAAACTCAGTCGAATGGTATTGGACCCGCTGTCGTCGGGATAGAAAGCCTGACCGGGGACAAAGGCCAACTTGACCGTTTCCAGCGCCCTCGCCAGCAGGTCGGCGCCGTTCATTCCCTTGGGCAGAGTGACCCAAATGAACATGCCGCCCTCGGGTCGGGTCCAGTCGACGCCATTGGGCATGTGTTCTTTGAGCGCCTCAAGCATCGCATCGCGGCGCGCGGCATAGGTCTGGCGCAGCATGGGGACATGAGTGTCGAAGCGATCCCGCGCCACCTGATAAACCGCCATCTGGTTGATCGTAGAAGAATGCAGATCAGCCGCCTGTTTCAGAAGCACCAGTTGCGAGATCACCGGTTTTGCTGCAACCACCCAACCCAGCCGCAACCCCGGTGAAAGAGTTTTCGAGAAGCTGCCGCAATAGATCGTCCGGCAGTTCTCGATCGATCCCTTGCGCGCATGTTCTAACGCGAGGATCGGAGGGATCGGATCGCCGTCATAGCGCAGCGCCTGATAGGCTCCGTCCTCGATCACTGCGCAATCCAATTCATCTGCCAGATCGAGCAGCGCCTCCCGGCCCCGCAGATCGACCGTCTCACCAGTCGGATTTGCAAAATCGGCGGAGAGATAAGCGAATTTGATCGGGCTGTTGCCGGCGGCGGCCTGGTATTCGGCAGCCCCACGATTGCCATTGATGCTAAGCTGGTCAAAGCGCGGCTCATAAGCGTCAAACGCATTGAGCGCGCCCAGATATGTGGGCCACCCAACCAACGCAGTATCACCCGGTGACAAGAACAACTTACCCAAGTAATCCAGCGCTTGCTGCGAGCCCGAGGTGATCAGGATGTTGTCGATGCCGCATGTAACGCCGATCCCACGCATATGGTCGGCCAGCCATTCACGCAGCGGGGCATAGCCTTCGCTGACCGAATATTGCAGCGCCTGCGCCTGTTGATCTGGGCCAAGCGCATTTTGAAACGCTTCGGCGAAAGCCTCTGCTCGAAACAAAGCGGGGTCGGGAATACCGCCTGCGAAGGAAATGATACCGGGCTCGCCCAGCAGTTTCAGCAATTCGCGGATTTCGGAAGCCTTCATCCGAGCGGTTCGGGTGGCGTAGAGCTGATCCATCGTAGGGGGCCTCCTCCGCCCTTGGGTCGCAGATTAGGCAATGCGCCTCTTATGTCAATAATTCTGACCTAATGTTTCAACCTCTGTGAGCGACTTGAACGCCCCTTACAAACGTGGTCAAGTGACTTGACCAATTCCAAGTGATAGCCAGATGCCTTTTCAAAAAGTTCAAACCGAAAAACTGTCACTGGCTGTTGTGCGCCAGATCGAACTGCTGATCCTGCGCGGCATTCTGCGCCCCGGAGAACGCCTGCCCTCAGAACGGGAGCTGGCCGAGCGGATGGGCGTGTCGCGCCCGTCGCTGCGCGAGGCAATCTCGGACCTCCAGGAGCAGGGATTGCTGACTGCCAAGGCCGGATCGGGCATCTATGTGGCCGAGGTGCTGGGCTCGGCCTTCGCGCCGGCTTTGATCCGGTTGTTCGGCAATCACGACGAGGCAGTGTTCGACTATCTCTCATTCCGGCGTGACATGGAGGGTCTAGCGGCTGAGCGTGCCGCTCGCATGGGCTCGGGCAGCGATCTGAAGGTGGTGCAGACCATACTGGACAAGATGGAAGACGCCCACGCCCGCAATGCAGCCGAAGAAGAGGCGCATCTGGACGCCCAGTTCCATATGGCGATCATCGAGGCCAGTCATAACGTGGTGATGCTGCATATGATGCGGTCGATGTTCGATCTGCTGCGGCAGGGCGTATTCTACAACCGACAGATCATGTTCCAGCAACGCACCACCCGCGACGCAATTCTGGACCAGCACCGAGCCATCAACACAGCCCTGCAGGACCGCGACCCGAAAGGGGCACGGAAGGCGGTCGAAGATCATCTGAACTTTGTCAAAAGCTGCATGGCCGATCAGCAGAAGGCCCTGCGCAATGAAGAGATCGCGCAACAGCGTTTGAAGCACGAGACTGGAGAGGTCTGATCCTTCAAACTGGGAGCCACAAAAAGAAAAAACCCGAGAGCCTGAGGCCCTCGGGTTTTTCAAATCATATGATCCAGGCGATCAGTGTAGCTTTTCACCCACATCCGCGATGGATGCATCGATCAACTTATTCGCCTGCGTTGCGGTCATCTGTTTGGCCAGCACGGCGTTGGCTGCCGAAACCGCTACGGTGATGGCCTGATCGCGAACTTCTTTAACTGCAGAAGCCTCAGCCGATGCGATCTGATCCTGCGCAGCGGCCAGACGGCGCGCGATGGATTTCTCCAGATCAACCTTGGCCTGCTCGGCCGCCAAAGCCGCATCTTCTTTGGCTGCGGCCACGATGGCGTCTGCCTGAGTCTGCACTTCGCGCTGCTTGCGCTCGTACGAGGCCAGCAGGCTGCGCGCTTCTTCGTGCAGGGCACGGGCTTCGTCCAGTTCGGACTGAATGCCTTCGGCGCGATTGTCCAGCGCACCGCCGATCATGCCGGGAACCTTGAAGTAGAACAGGACCGCGATGAAGACGATGAAGCCCAGAAGGACGACAAAGTCGGTGTTGCCAAGTGAGAAGAACGGGCCGCTTGCAGCCAGCGCGGGGCTGGCGGCACCAACGGTCAGGATAAGGGCAAAAGTGTTCCGCATGTCACTTATCCTTTCGTCTGCGCGTCTACGGCACTGTTGATGGCTTTGGCATCCGCCTCGCCGCCCAGCGCTGTGACCAGTTCAGCCGCCGTATCCTTGGCAACCACTTGAATGCTTTCCAGCGCACCGGCACGGATGTCGGCAATTGCCTTTTCCGATTCAGCCGCCTTTGCAGCGATTTCCGCGTCCGCCTTGGCAATCGCGTCATCCAGACCAGACTGGATTTCGGCGCGGGCTTCCGCTGCGATACGCTGTGCCTCAGAACGGGCATCGGCCAGCGCTTTGTTATAGGCCTCTTCGGCCTCGACCGCCTTGGCCTTCAGATCTTCGGCCGCAGCCAGGTCATTTGTAATGGTCCCCTGACGCTCAGCCAGGATTGCCGCGATGCGGGGCAGAGCCACGCGGGACAGGACCAGAAAGATGACGACCAGCGTAATGACCAGCCAGAAAATCTGGTTGGGAAACCAATCGAAGCAGAGCTGTGGCATCCCGATGGCAGAGCCATGCGAGTCGACGCACGAGCCAACTACTTCTTCGCTAATGGGTTCAGTCGCCATGATGTCCTCCGTCGGAACGTTGTCTTTACAACAGGTGGGCCGCTATGGCTTGGACCCACCTGCGCGTAAGGATCAGGTTCCGCAGATTAGACGGCGAACATCAGCAGCAGCGAGACCAGGAATGCAAAGATGCCCAGCGCTTCTGCGAATGCGATACCGATGAACAGGGTTGCGGTCTGCGAAGCAGCCGCCGAAGGGTTGCGCAGGGCGCCGGCCAGGAAGTTGCCTGCAACGTTGCCCACCCCGATTGCGGCTGCGCCGGAACCGATTGCTGCCAGGCCTGCGCCGATGTGTGCGAGATCGCCTTCCATGATGTGTCTCCTTACGAATTGGAAGTTTCGATGTTGGGGTATCGGACCTTAGTGCGAAGGATGCAGCGCATCTTTCAGATAAACACAGGTCAGAATGGTGAATACGTAGGCCTGGATGAAGGACACGAGGACCTCGAGGCCATACATTGCGGTGATCGCCAGAACGGACACGGGCGAGATCACGGCAATCGCGGCAAAGCCTGCGAACACCTTGATCACGGCGTGGCCTGCCATGACGTTACCGGCAAGACGAATGGAGTGGCTGACCGGGCGTACGAAGTACGAGATCAGCTCGATAATCGCGAGAACCGGACGCAGGGCCAGCGGTGCGCTCGAGACCCAGAACAGGCCCAGGAACGCGGCACCGTTCTTGACGAAGCCCAGAACGGTCACGGTCAGGAACACGGCCAGCGCCAGCGGGATGGTCACGGCGAAATGCGATGTAGTGGTGAATGATGTCGGGATCATCCCAAGGAAGTTCGCGCAGACAATGAACATGAACAGGGTCATGACATAGGGGAAGTACTTGACGCCTTCCTTGCCGCAGATGTCTTCCAGCATCTTGTAGATGAAGCCATAGGCCAGTTCGGCCACCGACTGCATCCGGGTCGGAACAATCGCGCGCTTCGAAGTGCTGAGAACCAGCAGACCAAAGATCGCAGCAATCGCCAGGAACATCCACAGGGTCACGTTGGTGGGGGTGTACCAGGCAATCGCACCGTCGCCGAACAACGGCTTGACGATGAACTGGTCCATCGGGTGGAATACCAGGCTGCTGCCTTCTGCTGCGGTGGTCTCGGTCGCCACGTTCAGTCCCTCTCGTCCTTCTCGGCCGCGCTTGCCGCCGTTTGTTTCTCTTGAACCTCTTTCGCGCTGCGGAGCATAACCTTCACGCCCGCGACAAGGCCCAGCAATGTGAACAGCACCAGAAAGATCGGGATTGTCCCGAGCAGGCTGTCCAGCCCGTATCCGATGCCAAATCCGATCCCCAGACCGGATACCATTTCGATGACCATCCTCCAGGCAAGCTCGCCTCCGGATACGTCAGCATCCGCACGAGGTTTCGGCGCTTTGGCCTTTTTCGCCGCTTCGATCTTGGCCTCCAGCTGCGCCATACGCTGCTTTTGGTCATCTTCGGTCACGGGCGTTTCCCTCGCACAGTCTTGGGTAGGGTGCTAAGGGGCTGAAGGCGCAGAGTCAACGGCAATGAAGCCGCAGCATGAACGTCGCTAAGTATATGATTTTTATAATAATATTACAGACCACGCGAAACCTGCCGATGGCGTATAATTCGCTGACCGGGCGGATAAGCCTGAAACCGCATATTCAACCAAATGGTTGACCAAACTCACAGGCTATGGTTCAGCGGAACCATGTCCAACGACCTCGACACTGTCTTCGCAGCCCTCGCCGATCCCACCCGCCGTGCCATCTTAGCGATGCTGCTGGAAGATGACATGGCCGTCACCGACGTGGCCGAACCGTTCGAAATGTCGCTGGCCGCGATTTCAAAGCATCTGGTGATCCTGACCAAAGCAGGTCTGATTTCTCAGGAAAAACGCGGACGGGTGAAGTGGTGCAAACTTGAACCCGACGCGCTTCGTGCGGCCTCGGTTTGGATGCAGGGGTTCGGACAGTTCGAACCGGTCAATCTGGATGCGTTCGAGCGGTTTCTAGAAGTTGAACTGCCCCCGGATGAGGCCTAACGCACAACTAAGACCGACATGCTGGCGTGTTTGGCCAGATATCCCGCGTGGCTGGACAGGATATAGTCTGTGATCCGGGGTGCGTGGGTTCCCACAACAATCAGATCGGCCCCCATTTCCTCTGCTGCGTGGGTCAGGTCCTTGTCGATCTCGACCGCGACATCAACCGAGTGAATGTTGCGTGTGTCCACACTTGTGCCGCTTTGCATCGCAATTTCACTGGCGCAGGTCAGCAATTCTTGTTTGATCGCGTCTGTTGTCAGGTGGCTATCCCCAGGCTGCGGGCCGGTGACGCTGACGATGGTCACTTTGGCGCCCTGCCATTTGGCCAATTGCGCCGCAACCTCGGTGGCTTTCTTGACCTCGGGCGGCAAGTGCAGGTCGACCGGGACCATGATGTGTTTGAACATATTGGCGTCCTCCTGATCCTGAGATATGTCGACCCGGGCGGTTCGCCAGTCTGACCCGTCGGGACGATCCAAACGGCAGGCTCAGCCCTCGCGGCTATATTCCACCCCGGTCACAACCCCCGTTGGGTCGGCACGACAGAGCCACGGAGCCTCGGCCCCCGCCACGAATACGCTAGTGACCGAGCCTGTCGGGCTGGACTGGGTCGACATCGCTTTGACACCATCAGGCCCTGTGCCGGTTTCGGCGCCTACCAGAGCTTCGCAGCTGGCTTGCAGGTCCACCTCTGCAGCGTCTTTCGCGCCACCGGGGGCACAGGCGGACAGCGCCAGCAATGCGGGAATAAGTGACAGTGTTTTCATGGCCCAGCTCCTTGGTGGTGACAGGCAGGCTGCCACATCAGGTAGAAATCACAAGCTTCAATTCGAGCGCACAGGAGTATTTGCAGGCGCGTCTTCTCCTTTCAGCAGCAACAACAGCGCAACAGCGGTGAGCCCGGCACCAACCAACACCAATGCCGTCGGCGCAGGACGTCCCAGGGCGATTTCCCACAGGATCACCCAGCTGGGCGTCAGGTAAGTGTAGGCCATGACCTTTGCCGCGGGCAAACGCAGGGCTGCAAACTGAACCAGTACAAAACTGGCGGCGGTCGCAAACAACGAGATATAAAGCAGCGTCACCCAGACAATCCCGGGAAGGTTGCCCCAATCTACTGCACGTATATCGGACCAGCCCCAGACCGTCAGGATCAAACACCCCGCAACCAACGTACCGAAGGTGAACACCACCGCAGGCTCGCCCCGGTTCAATCGCCGTATCATCGGCGTATAGACGGCGTGCGCGGCGCAACCCCAGAAATAGATGATCTCGCCACCTCCGATCTCGAAGGCCTGAAAGGCTTGCCAATCCGCTCTGAAGATCACCCACAGCGCACCGACCGCACCGACCGTCAGGGCCAGCGCCATGCGTGGGGTGGTGATCTGGCGCAGCAGCACCCACCCGGCCAGCGCCGACATGACCGGGGTCAGCGTAAAGACCGCCGCCGCGCTGACCGGGGGAGCGGTTTTCAATCCGTAGAACATTAGGACAAAGTAGGCTCCGAACAATCCGCCAAGAACCAGATAGCGCCATGGTGCCCGAGCCGCGCTGCGCGGAATGCCCGTTGTGGCAATCGCAGCGATGCCGATCACAACCGCCGCAATCGCAAAGCGCGCTGCCGTGATCGCCGACGGTGCGATCTCATTTGCCGCCATTGAGCCAAGCGAGAAACTGCCCGCCACCAAAGCCGAGAATGTTAGCATGGCCAGATGGCCGCGCGCCTGCGGTGTCACGGCAGCCAGCCCTTGGATTGATCTTTCAGGAAGGATAGGAAAGCCTGCACCTTAGTGGTCCGGTGCAGATCCACATGAGTCACCAACCACAGCTTGCCAGACCACTCGGGCAACGGTGCCATCACCTCGACCAGATCGGGATCGCGCGCGGCCTCCCAACGGGCCATAAAGCCGATGCCTGCACCGGCCAGAACAGCCTCTCGCATACAGAAATTATTGGTGCAGCGGAAAGTGATCGCCTGCTCCGGCGCGTTGGCACGCAGCCAGCGGGAAAACGGCGCGCGGCTGTTTTCGTCATCATTGCCGACGAAGTGGTGATTGGCGAAATCTGCAACGTCCGCGGGTTTGCCGTGGCGCGCGAGATAGGCCTTGCTGGCGAATAGTCCGACCTCTTGCGGAATGAACGGCTGCACCACATTGTCCGGTTGATCCGGCGCGGCCCCGGCGCGGATCGCCACATGCGCCTCGCCATATTCCAACCGGAACAGGCGGTCGCCGGTCAGATAGCGCACGATCAATCCCGGGTGGGTCTGCTGGAACTCGGTCAGCGTCGGTACGATGAGCGGGGCCAGTGAGGCCAGTGAGGTGACCACGATCTCGCCCGAGACATCGTCTCCGCGCCCCTTCATGCGACCGACCAACTGGTTGAATTGATCTTCGGTTGCCTGCGCGACCCGCAACAGGTCCTCACCCGCTTCGGTTGGTGTGTACCCACGCGCGTGACGCTGGAATAGTTTGACGCCCAGCCGTGCCTCGATCGCATCGATATGGCGGATCACGGTGGCGTGGTGCACACCCAGCACATCCGCCGCGCCGCTGACCGTTCCCATGCGCGCCACCTGATAGGCGGTTCTCACTTCATCCCAATTGTCCATTGCATCTGATCCAATGTGCAAATTCTAACAATGCTTGTTGATATATCCGAGTTTTGTTCATGCACGCAACAGCCATATTGGGGCAACAGAAGGTAATTCCGCAACAAAGGACGCCCCGAAATGACCAAAACCATCCTGCATATCGACGCCTCGGCCCGCCGCACTGGATCTGCCACCCGCGATCTGTCCGACCGCGTGGTTCGCCACCTGAACGCCAGCCGCATCATCCGCCGCGATCTGGCCACCCCCCTGCCCCTGCTGACCGAGGACTGGATCGGCGCCAATTTCACCCCCGCCGACCAGCGTGACGCGGTACAGAAAGACCTGCTGGCCCTGTCGGACGAATTGGTGTCCGAGTTGCAAAAGGCCGACACGATCGTCATCGGCCTGCCGATCTACAACTTCTCGGTTCCCGCCGCGTTCAAGGCCTGGATTGATCTGGTCGCCCGTGCCGGTCTGACATTCTCCTATTCCGAAGAAGGACCGAAAGGTCTGCTGGAAGGCAAACGCGCCATCCTTGCTGTTGCATCGGGCGGTACGGCGGTGGGCTCCGAAATCGACTTTGCCACCACCTATGCGCGCCATGTTCTGAGCTTCATCGGCATCCATGATGTCGAGGTCATCGCCGCAGATCGCATGGCACTGGACCCCGAAACAACCCTGTCCAATGCGCAGAAAGCTGTCACCAAACTGGCAGCCTGATTGACCTGACCCCCTTGAACCGTCCAGTCTGCGCCGAGGCAAATCGGCAGACTGGGCGTTTCACATGAAAAAGATTGGAATATTGGGCGGTGTTGGCTGGGCCTCAACTGTCGACTACTACCGGGCGATCGCTGAAGGCGCGGGTCGGTATTTTGCTGAGCGCGGCCACGGATCGCCGCTGCCCATCCCACCCATGACCATCGAATCCGTCACCCAAGCCAAAACCCGCGCCTTGCGCGGCGTGGCCGGTGACGAAGACAGCTGGGCCGCTTTCGACGCAGTGTTCCGCGAAGCGCTGCTGACTTTGGAACACGCAGGCTGCGATTTCGGCATCATCGCATCCAATACGCCACACGCGCGGCTTCACGCGATCCGCGAAGGCGTCTCCATGCCTATTCTCAGCATTTTTGACGCAACCGCCGACGCGACCGCCTTGACCGGCGCCACCAATGCTTTGGTCCTTGGAACCGCAGTCACCATGCAGGCCACAAACTATGCAGACCGGCTGGCCGCCGAGGGTATCACGGCAAACACACGCCTGCCCGAGCCCGAGATCGCCGAGATGCAGGCGATGATCGACAGTGATTTCTACGGCGGCGCATCCGACACCGCACATGCGCGCCTGCTGGCCTTCTGCAACAAACACGCCACACCCGGAACGGCTATCTTGCTGGCGTGTACCGAGTTGCCTCTGGCCTTCCCCGATCATCTGGACGATCCGGTGTTCGAGGCGGACGGTCACCTGTTCGTCAACCCCTCTGCCGCCCATGTCGCTGCCGCATTGAACGAAGCGCTTGAGGGGTGATCACGGCAGCCAGTTTATCTCGCACCCGATCTTATCAAAGAACACCATCAGGTCTTCGCGCGACAAAACGACGGTTCGGTCGTTGACCAAAGGGTGCATGTTGATGACATCGGCCTGTTGCGCGGCGGCGTCCATAAAGAACTTAACGTTGTTCTCAACGCCGTTGATCATCGCCAGCGGACTGACCGCGCCAGGGCGGATGCCGAGGTTCTGGAACAGCCGATCCGCCGAGCCGAAGGACAGGTTGCCAACCCCCAACTCCGCGCCCAGCGCCTTGAGGTCGATCTCGCGGCTCTGTTCCAGCGTCACCAGATAGTTCCGCTTTTTCTTGTCGCGCAGATACAGGTTCTTAAGCCGCAGTGTGTTTTCACCCGGCACCATGAACTGGCACTCCACCCCTTTGGCATCCTCAACGGTGCGCAGCGGGATATGAGTATGCAACCGATAGGGCAGCCCCCATTCATCCAACTGCGCCAAAAGCGCATCCGAGCTGAGCGGCAACGTATCCTGAAAGACAGATGATGCGTCCATGGGAACCTCCTCGTATGGCGCGCTCATCGCCCAACCGACAGGTAAATTCAAGCCACGACAGGCGCGGCATTCGGTGCTAGCGTGCCGCCATGAAAGTCACGCGTAACACTCCGAGCCAACTGATCCTGTCCAATACGCCATGGTTCATCGGCATCACGCTGGTTTTCTTCATTCTGGCATTTGTCGGCGCGGGCGTCTTCTTGGCCAGTGAAGGTGGCGAGGGTATCTTGTTCGGCATTTTCTTCGCACTATTCGGCGGAGGCATGGGTTTTGGTGCATTTTGCGCCTTCGTCCGCCGCGTGCAGGTCATACTGGATCGTAACAAAAACAGCATCCTGATCCGCAGACAGTCCGTATTTGGATATGATGCGGTGGAACATGAGCTGTCGAACCTCTCGCACGCGGAAACCGAAAGCACGACCTCACGTAGTGACAATGGCACATCGACCCTCTATCGCCCTGTCCTGATTCTGGATGAAGGCATGAGCGCCGGGCGACATCCCATTGTCGAGGCTTATTCCAGCGGGCGCGGCGCGCATCGGCTGGTTGATGCGATCAATGACTGGCTTCCGGCGCGCAAGGTTGACTCTGCCAGCCAATCGGCCTAAATCGCCGCCAACATCCGGAAGCGTATGATCTTCCGGTCCCTTGAGTCGTTCAGGGATCGCCCCCCACCAGCGAGTTTCGCCCGTGGGGGCGTTTGTGCATTTAACCGGCGCGTCCTATCTAGGGCACGCAACCAGATAACCGGCTATGGAGGCCGAAGGCATGTTTGAAAATCTATCCGAACGCCTCTCTGGCGTCTTTGACCGGCTGACCAAACAGGGTGCCCTGTCCGAAGAAGACGTCAAAACCGCCCTGCGCGAAGTCCGCGTCGCCTTGCTTGAGGCCGACGTTTCGCTGCCGGTGGCGCGTGAGTTCGTCAAGAAGGTGCAGGAACAGGCGACCGGTCAGGCGGTGACCAAATCGATCACGCCCGGCCAGCAGGTCGTCAAGATCGTGCATGACGCGCTGGTCGATACACTGCGTGGCGAAGAAGACCCCGGCGCGTTGAAGATCGACAACCCGCCTGCTCCGATCCTGATGGTCGGTCTGCAGGGCTCGGGTAAGACAACCACCACCGGTAAGCTGGCGAAACGCCTAAAAGAGAAAGAGGGCAAGAAGGTCCTGATGGCCTCGCTCGACGTCTATCGCCCCGCAGCGATGGATCAGCTGGCGGTGCTTGGGACGCAGGTTGGTGTAGACACGCTGCCGATTGTGCCGGGCCAATCGCCGGTCGATATCGCCAAACGCGCCAAGCAGCAGGCGACGCTGGGCGGCTATGACGTCTACATGCTCGACACGGCGGGCCGTCTGCATATTGACGAAGTCCTTATGGGCGAGGTCGAACAGGTCCGTAATGTGGTTGACCCACGCGAGACCCTTCTGGTCGTCGACGGCTTGACCGGTCAGGTCGCCGTTGAGGTCGCCGAGGAGTTTGACGCCAAGGTCGGCATTTCTGGCGTAGTCCTGACCCGGATGGACGGTGACGGGCGCGGCGGTGCGGCGCTATCGATGCGCGCGGTCACTGGCAAGCCGATCCGTTTCGTCGGTCTGGGCGAGAAGATGGACGCGCTCGAAACCTTCGAGCCGGACCGGATCGCCGGTCGTATTCTGGGCATGGGCGACATCGTGGCCCTGGTCGAAAAGGCCCAGGAAACGATGGAGATGGAACAGACCGAGCGCATGATGAAGCGCATGGTCAAAGGTCAGTTCAACATGAACGACCTGAAAATGCAGCTGGAGCAGATGATCCAGATGGGCGGCATGCAGGGCATGATGGGCATGATGCCCGGCATGGGCAAGATGGCCAAGCAGATGGATCAGGCCGGGCTGGACGACAAAATCCTGCGCCAGCAGATCGCCCTGATCCAGTCGATGACCAAACGCGAACGCGCCAACCCGCAACTGTTGCAAGCCAGCCGTAAGAAACGGATTGCCGCCGGTTCGGGGATGGAGGTCAGCGACCTCAACAAGCTGCTCAAGATGCACCGGCAGATGTCGGACATGATGAAGAAGATGGGCAAGATGGGCAAAGGCAAGATGCTGAAGCAGGCCATGAAAGGCATGTTCGGCAAAGGCGGCCCCTCGCCCGAGGACATGGCAGCAGGCATGGACCCCAAGGCGCTGGAACAGGCCGCCAAAGCGATGGGCGGTAAGATGCCCGGCGGTCTGCCCGGACTGGGTGGCGGCATGGGCCTGCCCCCGGGGTTGAGCGGTTTTGGAAAGAAAAAGTGACGTCAGCACGCTGCACCCAGCCCCCGTCCGGAAAGGCGGCGATGGCAGCAGCGCAGTATCGCGCGGCCCTGCCGGTCATTGAGACCCGGCGGCTGGTTCTGCGTGCACCCACTCTGGACGACCTGCCGGTGTGGACATCGATCTGCAAGGACAGCTTTGGCGATACCGAGCAAGACGCCTGGACTGAGTTTTCCTACTACACATCAGGCTGGCTTTTGCATGGTCACGGCTTGTTCACCGTCACGTTTAAAGACGATGATCAGGTCATTGGCTTCGTCATTCTGGGCCTCGAATGGGACGATCACGAGCCCGAGCTTGGCTATATGTTTGATAGCAAGTTCCGCATGCAAGGTTACGCGACCGAAGCGTGCAGCGCCGTTCGCGATTTTGGGCTTGATCTGCTCGGATCCGGCCAGTTCGTAAGCTACGTTTCGCAGTCCAACGCTCGTTCGAACGCATTGGCACAGCGTCTGGGTGCAACGCGCGACGCCGTTGCCGAAAGCGCCTTTGGTCCAACACAGCATGTCTGGCGATACGGCGAGGTGCAGGCATGACACTTGCCATGGCCATACCAACGCTGGAAACCGAACGCCTGATCATGCGGGCCCCCTGCGAGGCCGATTTTGAGGCTGAGGCAGAGTTTTTTGCCAGCGACGCCTCGAAATTCGTCGGCGGCCCGAAACGCCCGGATGAGACATGGCGCGCTGTTGCGATGCTGTTAGGCCACTGGGCGATGCGGGGATATGGCTTCTGGGGTGTCGAGGAAAAAGACACGGGCACCTATGTAGGCCATGTTGGCTTGTGGAACCCGCATAGCTGGCCCGAGCCCGAAATTGGCTGGACCCTGATGAACCACGCCACCGGCAAGGGTTATGCGACCGAAGCGGCACTGGCTGCACGTGCACATGCCTATGACGTGCTGGGCTGGGAAACCGCAATCTCGCTGATCGATCCGGATAATCTGGGCAGCAAGGCTGTCGCGGAACGGCTGGGCGCGCAGTTCGAATATATGTTCGAACACCCGGCTTTCGGGGCGATGCAGGTCTGGCGTCATTCTGCGCCTGCCGATCTGGTAAACGGTGGCGTGGAGGCATACGCATGACCTCGTTCACTATACCCACCGTCGAAACCGATCGCCTGATCCTTCGCGCGCCGCATCTGGACGATCTTCCTGCGATGACCGCGTTCTACGCGACCGAGCGCAGCCATATGGTTGGTGGTCCCAAGGACGCGCTTGGAAGCTGGAGCTCTCTTTCGAACAGATTGGGTCATTGGGCGCTGCGCGGTTATGGTCTGTGGCATTTGACTGAAAAGACCAGCGGCGCATTCGTGGGATGGGCAGGCATGATCTACGTACCCGGCTGGGCGGAGCCCGAGCTGGGCTGGACGCTGATGGCCGAGGCCGAAGGCAAAGGTCTGGGCTTTGAGGCCGCCGCGGCTGCACGCGACTATGCAGCGCAGCATCAGGGGCTGAACGGTGTGATTTCTTACATCGCCCATGCCAATGATCGCTCGCGCGCGCTGGCCGAACGGCTGGGCGCAACGCTGGAGATTGAGAGAGCCGAACTTTTGGGCAAACACGCCCAGATCTGGCGTCATCCGCAGATTGAATTGACCACCGAAAGGACCGGCCAATGAACAACCCCGTGACACAAGCTGCCGCGCTGTTGAAGGATCACCGCGAAAGCATCGACCGGCTGGATGCGATCCTGGTCTATACGCTGGGCGAGCGGTTCAAGCACACGCAGGCCGTTGGCAAGCTCAAGGCCGCACACGACCTTCCCCCGTCCGATCCGTCGCGCGAGGCTGCGCAGATCGCACGGTTAGAAGACCTGGCGAAAGAGGCCGATCTGGACCCCGATTTCGCCAAGGCTTTTCTGAATTTCATCATTCAGGAAGTCATCCGACACCACAAGAAACACCAGAACTAAGCCGGTCTAGCACCGGATACGCCATTCAAAGGAGATACCACCATGGCAATGAAAATTCGTCTCGCCCGCGGCGGCTCGAAAAAGCGTCCCTTCTATCGCATTGTTGCGGCTGACAGCCGTATGCCGCGCGATGGTCGTTTCATCGAAAAACTGGGCACCTACAACCCGCTGCTGCCGAAAGACAGCGAAGAGCGCGTGAAAATGAACATGGAGCGCATCCAGTACTGGCTGGATCAGGGCGCACAGCCCACCGACCGGATCGCACGTATGCTGGAAGCTGCCGGCGCCCGTGACAAGGCCGAGCGCAACAACCCCAACAAGGGTACTCCGGGCAAGAAAGCTCAGGAACGCGCGGAAGAGAAAGCTGCCAAGGCTGCTGAAGCTGCCGAAGCGGCTGCTGCACCGGCTGAAGAAGCTGCTGCAGAAGAATAAGCAGTCGGGCGCGTGCAGGATCAGGCCTTTTCCGACGATTTTCGCACGCAGTTCGATCTGTTGATGCGGCTCCGGCGTGATGTGCGCCGGTTTCGCACCGATGCAATTGACGAGGCAGTGCTTACGCGCTGCCTCGACGCGTTTCGACTGGCCCCTTCTGTTGGGCTCAGCGAACCCTGGCGCGTGATCCGCATCGAAAGTCAGGCCGCGCGCGACGCGGCGCTGAAGAATTTCCAAGCGGCCAACGAGCGGGCGCTGAGCGGGTATTCCGGCGAAAAGGCGCAGCTGTACAGCCAGCTGAAACTGTCCGGGATGGAAGAAGCTCCGGTGCAGCTGGCCGTGTTCTGCGACGATGCCACCGACAAGGGTCAAGGTCTGGGCGCAGGTACTATGCCCGAGATGCGGCGCTATTCTGTGGTCTCTGCCATCACCCTGTTCTGGCTTGCCTTACGGGCAGAAGGGCTGGGGCTGGGTTGGGTCTCGATCCTCGACCCGGACCAGATGGTGCGCGATCTGGATGTCCCCGAGGACTGGCGGTTGATCGGATATTTCTGCTTGGGCTGGCCCGAGGCCCAATCCGATACGCCGGAGCTGGAGCAGGTCGGCTGGGAATGCCGCGACGCCTCTCTGCCGATCGAGGTGCGTTAGTCATGTTCGGTTTGTTACGGCTTCCCATCCTGCTGGCGATCGCATTTATTGTGGGCGTATTCTTCGAACGCTCGAACCAGCGCGAGGCGTGCGAGGTGATCGGACAATGGCGGGACGGGCTATGTGTGACGGATGGTCGAAATGAGTGATCTGATCTGCGTAGGCAGCATCGCGGGCTCGTATGGGGTGCGCGGCGAGGTGCGGCTGAAAAGTTTCTGTGCCGTCCCCGAGGATATCGAAGGCTATTCGCCGCTGACAGACGAAGAAGGTAAAGAGCGCTATCCCGTAGTCCTGACCCGCGCGATCAAGAACGGCTTTGCCGCCCGGCTGGGTGGCATTGAGACGAAGGAAGCGGCGGATGCGCTGAATGGCCTGCGCCTTTATGCGCGGCGCGATCAATTGCCGTCGCTGCCGGATGATGAGTTTTACCACACCGACCTTATCGGGCTTGAGGTTTATGACACCGGCGGCACGCTGCTGGGCCGAGTGAAATCGGTGCAAAATCACGGTGCGGCGGATCTGTTGGAACTGCATGGGCCGGGCTTAAAGGCCACCGTGCTGCTGCCGTTTACACTCGAATCCGTTCCGACCGTTGATCTGGACAAGGGCCGCATCATAGCCGACCCGCCCGAGGGCCTGCTGTAATGCGTCGCGTGTTGCTGCATCTGGGTCTGCACAAGACCGGGACAACGGCGGCACAGTCCTTTCTGTTCGAGAACCGGTCACTGATCTGGCCGCACCATGCGTTGGTCCTGCCCTATCGGACCCGGAAAACCGGCTTGTCCGAGGCCGCCACGCGCTATTCCGTCTACGGCACACCCGGCGCGATGAGCGATTTCAAGGATCAGATGCGGCACTTTCTGAATTCACTAGAATTCGGCCAGAAGCGCGGGCTGGTTCTGAGCGAAGAGAATTTCTCGGGCCTGCGCCCCAGCCGCAATGTCGCGGTGGGATATGAGGCCGCGCCCGAGCTCGCCTCGTGCCTTGTCGGCCTGATCCGCGACCGGTTTGCCGGGGAAGAGGTGCATATCACGATCTACTACTCGCTGCGCCAACGCGGAAGCTGGCTGCGCAGCCTGTGGGCACATGATCTTCAACGATCACGCCTGATTCAGGATTTTGAGACTTTCCGCGCAAGACTTGAACCGGTGCCGTCGCCTCAGATTGCTGCTGCGGCTGTGCGCGACCGTTTGCCCTCGGTCTCGGTCCGCACCGAATGGCTGGAAGACCTGCAGGGCCAGCGACATGGGCTTGGAAGCACTTTTGCTGAATTCCTTGACCTGCCTGCGGACAAAGCCGCCGAATTGGTAGGCCCGACCCGATCAAACCCACGCCTGCCCGAGGATGTCTTGCAGCAGATGCTGGAAATGAACCGATCCGATCTGGACGATGCTGCGCTGATCGATCAAAAGACGGCTTTGGTTCAAAGCACCCAGAATGATCTGATCGGCTCGAGATGACAGATAAACCCGGAAAGTCCCATGGCCGCAAAGCCATCCGTCCAACGTTGAAGCCGCGCGAGTTGATGACGCCGACGCCCGATCTGCACGGGGTGTGGAAGGCCAAGATCATCACGTTGTTCCCATCTGCCTTTCCCGGTGTTCTGGGCGAAAGCCTGACCGGCAAGGCCCTGCAAGAAGGGCTATGGCAGTTGGAAACTGTGGATTTGCGCCAATTCGGGATCGGCAAGCACCGCAATGTGGATGACACCCCGGCGGGCGGCGGTGCAGGCATGGTCCTGCGTGCCGATGTGCTGGGTGAGGCCATTGAGCATACGATGGCGGGCATCCGGGGCAACTGGCCGTTGATCTACCTCAGCCCGCGTGGGCGTCGGATGGATCAGAAAATGATGCAAAACCTGGCTCGCTGCGATGGCATGACCCTGTTATGTGGTCGTTTCGAAGGCGTCGATGAGCGCGTGCTGGAACATTACGGCGTGCAAGAGATCAGCTTGGGTGATTTTGTCATGACCGGGGGTGAAATCGCCGCGCAGGCCCTGATCGACGCCACCGTGCGGCTGATCCCGGGCGTTCTGGGCAATCAGGCCTCAGCCGAGGAGGAGAGCTTTTCCTCTGGCTTATTGGAGCATCCGCAATACACCCGCCCCGCCGACTGGAAAGGCCGCCCGATCCCCGAGATCCTGATGTCAGGCCACCATGGACGCATTGCGGATTGGCGTCATGAAATGTCGGAACAGATCACCCGCGAACGGCGGCCGGATCTGTGGGACGCCTATCGAAAATCAGAAGATAAGGGCTAAGACTAACGGGTTGCCTTCCACAACGCCCAGGTTTCCGGCGTGCCGTTGAAGGTGTTGATGTCCACCTTACCCTGAACCCCCGGCACCAGCCCGGTGCCGGTGTATTGCCAGAACCGCCAGACCGAGCCTGGATAAACGTTGCGCGGGTGGCCCGCGACCGAGCGCAGCCAGAACTCGGTTTTGGGAAGTCGTCCGATATCGGTGTCGCCGTAGAAATCCACCGTCGTGTAGACAATCGGGCGTCGGCCATAGTGGCGCTCGAGAATATCAAGGAACCGCTGCGCCTCGGCCCGAACGGTTCGGCCATCAGGGCGCAGGGTGCAGGTTTTGGAATGGGGCGTCCATTCCATATCCAGCACATGCGGCAGGTCGGCCCCTTTGGGCACGTTCTGGATGAACCAACGCGCCTGTTCATGGGCCGGACGGCAGAAATAATAATAGTGATAGGCCCCCCACGGCACTCCGGCAGCTTGTGCGCCGCGTCGGTGCTCGTCGAACATCGGGTCGGTAAAATCTCCGCCCTCGGTGGCTTTGATGAAGGCAAAGCTGACACCGTTCTTCTGCGCGGTGCGCCAATCAATCGGCCCCTGCCAACGCGAGACATCCAGCCCGTGCACCGGGTAATGGCCGGGATGACGTCCCTCCCACGGGTGCGGGTCAGCGTCACCAAAGGCGGGGTAGATGATCGAAGGCGGGGTCGTGTCCGCGAAGGCCTGCGGCTCAACCGCCTGAGGTTGCGGGCCGCGGCGACCACATGAGACAAGTGCAAGCGCCATAACGGCCAACAGAAGTGCTTTGCGCATCTTATGATCCTGTATCAAATATCTGCTCTTATAATTGATCCCAGAATGCCTGATCTGGCGGACAAGGCAACGGCGGATTTGACGGGTGGCAAAAACTCACCTGTTTCACCAAGAATAAGGCTTGATCCCCGCCCGCAAAGCCCGTAAAGCAGCGCAATCCGGTGTGGCGTTATGCGACTCCGGTGTTTTGGTTTGCATCCTGACGTGACGCCCAGCTTTCTTCGGCACCGGCGCGACAGGGCGGACCGGACCAAAAGGAACATTCGATCTGACCTCTGGCGGGCTGTGCGCAGGACCCGGTGAAGACCAAGAGCTCTCAGGCCGTGCCCAAACTTCGTGGACCAACCACGAGCAGATAGGAGTAACTGCGATGGACCTGATCGCACAGCTTGAGGCGGAACAGATTGCCGCCCTGGGGAAAGACATCCCCGATTTCAAAGCCGGTGACACCATCCGTGTCGGCTTTAAAGTGACCGAAGGGTCGCGTACCCGTGTGCAGAACTATGAAGGCGTCTGCATCGCGCGCAAAGGTGGCAGCGGCATCGCCGGTTCGTTCACCGTTCGCAAGATTTCGTTTGGCGAAGGCGTGGAGCGTGTGTTCCCGCTGCATTCGACCAATATCGACAGCATCACCGTTGTCCGCCGTGGCCGCGTTCGTCGCGCCAAACTGTACTACCTGCGCTCGCGCCGTGGTAAATCCGCGCGTATCGCAGAAGTCACCAACTACAAGCCCAAGGCTGGCGCCGAGGCGTAAGGAGCGGAAAGATGAAAAAAGACATCCATCCCGATTATCACGTCATCAACGTCAAAATGACCGATGGCACTGTGGTTCAGATGAAATCCACCTGGGGCGCCGAAGGCGACCAGCTGGCTCTGGAAATCGACCCTTCCGTGCACCCCGCATGGACCGGTGGTTCGTCGCGCCTGATGGACGCAGGCGGCCGCGTGTCGAAGTTCAAGAAGAAATACGAAGGTCTGGGCTTCTAATCCCGACCTGGTTGAAATGCGAAAGGCCGTCCATTTGGGCGGCCTTTTTTGTTCTCCTGCCGTGATTACTGCAGGCTCAGAAATCAAACCCGGTCTGGACGGGGGGCGTGTAAGGCTCGATCATGTCCTCACCCTCAGCCCCGCGCTTGATGGGTTTGACGGTGTGATATTCGAACCGGCCTTCGTACTGCGTGCCCAAAGACTGCTTCGCCTCTTGCGCGGTTGTGACGCCCGATAGCCAGCTTTCGATCTCATCCGGGGTCAAGATCACCGGCATTCGGCTGTGAATATGCGCGATCTGTGGGCTGGGTGGCCGGGTCAGGATCGTACAGCTGTGGCTGCCATCATCCGTTCGGTAAAACCCCGCAAAGAACATCACCGGGGCATTGCGCTGAACCGTAATGTAGACCGGGCAATTATGGCCCTGATCCTTGGGCCATTCGTAATAGCCCAGCGCCGGAATAAGACAGCGCCCCTTGTTCCAGTACTCCTGCCAGAAGCTGACATTTTCGATCTTCGAGTTGATCATCGGCTTCTTGCTGCGCGGGTCCTTGATCTGCCAGCGCGCCGTCGCCAGCTCGGCCCGGTCTCCGTCCCAACGGACCATGCCAACCCGATTGGTCGGAGACACATTGTACCCGCCCGAAGGCAGCTGTTCGGGCAGATCAGGCGAGACCTTGCCGTAGAGAAAATACTCGGTAATCGCCAGCATTTCCCGCTGCGTCAGGTGTCCGGCTGCAAATTTTCCACACATGGCGAAAACCTAGGCCGATTGGGTGCCGGTCACAAGTGGCCCCACCGACGATCAGTCCCTTGTCAGATCAACCGCGCTGTGCGGTGGAGGCACGGGGCCTCGCAGCATTACGGCAGCCAGGATCATCCCCAAAAGCGCAGCGATAGCGGCGACAAGCATGGCACTGTTAAATGCATCATCCTGCAGATCTCGCAAGGCGCGCGCCAACGCTTCGCCCGTTGTCGGATCAAGCGCCGCTATAAGCTGCTGCACCTGACTGGCGGTGCCATGTGTCAGTGCATGGGCCAGGTCGGCCCGTTGCTCGGACCCGGTGGGCAAGGCGTTGATCACTTCGGACAGGCCGCGTCGGGTAGTGATTGCTTCGGCCAGACCTCCAACCACGGCACCAAGGGTGGCACCAAAATAGAGGAACGCATTCACCACGCCCGAGCCCTGCCCCATATGTTCTTCCGGCAACAAGCGCAGCCCGAGACGCGGCAATAACGAAAAACCGATGCCAAGCCCGATCCCGATAATCACCAGCTTCCACCAAATCGCACCCATGCCTGTTGTGTTCGTCGTTGTCGTCAACAGCATGAACCCACAGGTCATGAACCCCATGCCCAGGATCACCGGCCATCGAAAACTGTAAGGTGCAAGAAAACGCGGAGCCACCACGGACACGACGAACATACTGAGGCTCAACGGCAGGATCGCCACCCCCGCCCCAACAGCGGACAGGCCAAACGCATCTGGCGATTGCACGAAGACGTTGAAATAGACGAAAAAGCTGAACAGCGCGAAGCCGGTAATGAACATCCCTGCCGCCGCCATGAAATAACGGGGGTGGCGGAAGTAGCGCAGCTCGATCAGGGGGTCTGCGCTGCGGCGCGAGGTGATGATCAGTGCAATCACCGCTACAGCCGACACGGCAAGCGGGATCAGGGTCGATCTTGTGGCCCATCCGTGGCTTTCCCCATTGCTGAGGGCGAAGGATAGCGGGCCAAGCAGCAGGACCAGTGCGACTGCACCCGCAAGATCGAACTTTGCGCCTGCAAGACGGGTGTCGGGGACGTAATGCTCTTTGCTGACCCGCAACCCGACCGCAAACGCCACGATCAGCAACGCAAGATCGGTGGCAAATACGCCGCGCCAGCTGAGGTAATGTGCAAACGCGCCGCCAACAATCGGACCAACGCCGATTGCCAGCCCGACGATCGCGCCCCAGGCACCGGTGACGCTGGCCCGTTGTTCCTCGGGCGTGGCGGCAGTCAGCAGCGAAAGCGAGGTGCCAAACAGCGCTGCCGCCCCGGCACCTTGGGCCCCGCGGCCTGCCAGCAACATGGCTGCATCCTGCGAAAACAATACAAGGGCCGAGCCAAGACCGAACACGATCATTCCGGCAAAGAAGACGCCCATCTTGCCGGTGATATCGCCAAGTCGGCTGACGATGGTGACGAGGGTCGCGCTAACCACTGTGTAGATCGCCATCACCCATTGCAGGCTGGAAGGCGACAGATCGAACTCGGCCTTCAGATTTGGCAGGATCGTCGCAACGGCGGTTGTGTTGAAGCCAACAACCATCATGCACAGCGCGGTCATCACCAGAACCAGACGTGCCCCTCCCGCGCCGGATGTGTCCTCAGTGACGTCTTTTGGCATCTGCCTGTCCCCCGTTCAGGAATAGCGCGCTGGCCTTTCGGGCACCGTGTTGTACCTATTATTAAACGGTTTTTTGCTGATAGATACTGTTTTTAGCGCGCTGCGCGCCCAGCGCCTATTAGATCCAGTAGGACAGCGCCACTGGCAGCACCAGGATCGTGGACAGAGTCGAAACCAGAATGAACCCGGCCACATCGGGTCCGTATTCCGGCACATGCTGATCGATAAACAAATAGGTCGCGACAGAGGATGGCATCAAACAGCACAGGATCACCGCGCCCCGCTCAGCCCCGGTGAAGCCGAAGCTCCAGACCAACGCGCTGGCAATCACCGCAGCCATCAGCAGGTGCAGCGCTGTCAGCGAAACGGCTCGGCCAAGGCTTTTGATCCGCAGGGTCGCCAGCGTGTGGCCCAGCGTCAGCAACATCAGCGGGATTGAAAGACCGCCCAGAATATCAAAGGATTTGGCCACCGGTTGCGGCAGGCTGGTGCCCGTCGCCATCAACACCAGCGACAGTGCGACCGCGTAAATAATCGGCGAAGTCGCCAGTTTCTTGGGTGAGAACTCTCCGGCCGGAATCCACATGCCGATCGTGAAGATACTGATCAGCACAACCACCACAAATGCCATCGTATAGGCCATTCCCGCATCGCCCAGCGCCAAAAGGGTAATGGGCAGGCCGATATTGCCGACATTGCCATGCATCAGTGGCGTCAGAAATGCCCGCACCGGCAGCCGCATCAGTTTGAGCGCGACAAGCCCCAACAGCCCAAATCCTGCAATCGCCAAAGCGGCGGCCATCATGACATCAAGAAAGGTGCCGACCGCAATCTGGGTGGTTGAAAGGTGCGAGATAATCAGCGTCGGATACCCGACCCGCGAGACGATCCCGCCAATGACCTTGTTGTCATAGGGGGCCTTGATCAAAGCCAGAGCGTAACCGATTCCAGCGCAAATCAGGACAGGCAGAACCACGTTCAAAACGTTCAGAAACAGATGATCCAATGGCTGCCCTCGATCACAAATCCATAGGATGGACAGTGAAACAGGGGTGTGTGTTTGGCAAGGATTTACCCTAACCCCCAAGTACCAAGCACTTTTCCAATTTGAGGCTTGATAATACCGCTCAAGACGGCCCGAGGTTCTTCCCTTCCCGGCCTACACAACATATAGTGGCTGCCAACAACGTGTAGGCAAACACGGCGGGACTTGGGAATACAGGCATGGCACATATCATTGTGGTCGGGAACGAAAAGGGCGGCGCAGGCAAATCAACCGTGTCGATGCATGTGGCCACTGCATTGGCACGGCTGGGGCACAAGGTCAGCACACTCGATCTTGACCTGCGGCAGCGCAGTCTGGGTCGTTATTTCGAGAACCGCTTGAACTTCCTGAACGGCTCGGACCTGTCTCTGCCCAGCCCACGCCACCACGACCTGCCCGAGATTGACGCCAGCGCTCTGCAACCCGGTGAAAACATCTATGACCACCGCCTTTCGGCCGCCGTGGCCGAACTGGAAAGCGATAGCGATTTCATCCTGATCGACTGCCCCGGTTCGCACACTCGACTCAGCCAGGTTGCACATTCGCTGGCCGATACGCTGATTACACCGCTGAACGACAGTTTCATCGATTTTGACCTGCTGGCGCGGATCGATTCCAAAGGTGAGAGAATCCTTGGCCCCTCGGTCTATTCCGAGATGGTCTGGAACGCGCGCCAATTGCGTGCACAGGCCGGGCTGAAACCCATCGATTGGGTAGTGGTGCGCAACCGGGTCGGGACCCAGCGCATGGTCAACAAGGAGAAGATGCAACGCGCGATCGAAATGCTGTCACAGCGCATCGGCTTCCGCGTCGCCTCGGGCTTTTCCGAGCGAGTGATTTTCCGCGAGTTGTTCCCGCGCGGACTGACTTTGCTGGACCTCAAGGATATCGGGGTCAAGCAGCTCAATATCTCCAACATCGCCGCACGCCAGGAATTGCGCGACATGATGAAGGAACTGAGCTTGCCGGGTGTTGAGATCGATTTCTGAGCGACCACAGCTCGAATTACCCAACATATCCGCCCAAGACCCCGGAAAATTTAAAAGTTTCCGGATCGATTTCATTCTATGAAATCGTGCGCAGCAGCAGTCGCACGCGTTGGCACGGGTGTCAGTGATCGGTTAGCCCGCCGTTCTGTAAATCGTAAACAGCTCTTTCGGCTCTGCCACGCCCCGCAACATATAGCGACCGACCGAGATCAGATCCTGATCGCAGGGATGGGCCGCGCGGGCTACATCGTCGGAAATCAGGATGCGCTGCCCCAGTGACCTGTGCATTCCCGCGATTCTCGAAGTCTGGTTGACCGCCGGACCAATTACCGTGAAATCCAGCCGACTTTCGGAGCCGATGTTTCCATAGAGGATCTCACCAGAGTGCAATGCCAGCGTATAGTTCGAAACCGGTTGCCCCCGTGAACTCCGCTGAGTGTTCAATTCGGCCATGCGCTCTTGCAGCATGGTCGCCGCAGCCAGCGCGGCGCGGGCATCGGCATCGATCTCGCCGACATCAAACATCGCCATGACACCGTCGCCCATGAACTTCAGGATGTTGCCTTCGCATTGATGAACAACATCGACCACCACACCCAGGTAGTCATTCAGCATATCTATAACTTCGATCCCTGGCATCTCTTCTGACAGGCTGGTGAACCCTTCCAGATCGAAGTTCCAGATCACCGCATCGATCTGCTGCAGTGACCCGCGACGGATTTCACCGGACAAGACCCGACGACCGGCATCGCGCCCCAGATAAACCCGCATCAAATCTTTCGACACCCGCGCGTTCGAGGCTGACTTCAGAGCCAACCCCAGATGCGGTAACGCCGTATTGATCACGTCCAGATCATCGTCGCAGAATCCTTCCGGCGCATTGCTGGACCAGGACATCAAGACGCCGTCGATTGCCTCTTTCGCATCATAGGGGTTGCGTTGAGCCGGCACATCAAAGCTGATGCCAGTCGCGTAATAGTCCGTGGCTCCGTTTTCCCGCAACTCGTTTAGCAGAGGAAAGCGGCTGGGTTCGTTCTGGTCGACCAGCCGTTCACGGATAGCATCGATATCTTCGTGCAATACGGCATATAGCGGACTTTGTGTCCAAACTTCACTGGGCTCTTCGGAATACTCGAAGGTTTCCAGATTACTTCCTTTGCTGCGGTACCAGCTATAGCCCGTTCCGCCATAGACGGGATGCAAGGCCGGTTGCGCCGCATGAAAGCGCATCAAGGGCACACCAAGATCAACCAAACGGGTGCAATACCCGTCCAAAAGTTCTTGTTTGTCGGCCCCTTCCAGGCCGCGGGTCACCAACCAATCTATCAGATCATGGGATTTTGCCGTTGGGGAATCCGGCGCTGTCATGTGTCGTTCCTGTGTCCGTTATGACGTTGATCTGGGGGCAGCTGTACCGGATTACCAGTACCCTAATCCATTCCCGCCAGACGTCGCAGCATCATGCGCAGCAAGGCGGCCTCACCCGTGGTGAAACGCGATGCCAGTTTCTGATCATAATCCTGCGCGATACCGCTTAGCTCACGATAAACCTTCTGGCCAGCCGAGGTCAGCGATAGCCGCTCAACCCGCCGGTCATTTTCATCCCGCAACCTTTGCAAATATCGGCGCTGTTGCAATCGGCTGACCGCTCGGCTGACCTTGGTTTTGTGGATTTTGGCACGCTCAACAATGTCGCGTGCGGTCATCTCACCATGATTGCCCAGATGAAACAGCACCCTCCATTCGGTGCGCAGCATTCCGTAGCGATCCTTGTAAACGCGCTGAAACTCAAGCGAACTTTCCTCGGCCGCCTGATTCAACAGGAACGGCAGGAAATTTCGCAAATCAAACTCATCTTTTTGGTCATTTTTAGGCTGGGTCATCCTTGTTAGTTACAAAATCAACTATTATTCGACAAGTGACAAGTTGAAGGATCACCGGAGACGAGATGAGTTTTGATATCTGGATCACCTATGTGGCGACGGTGTTGTTGCTGATGAGCACACCGGGGCCAAGCCAGTTGCTGATGCTGTCGAACTCGGCAACCAATGGGCTGCGGCGAGGTTTTTTTACCGCTGCGGGTGATTTGACGGCCAATTTCTTTCAAATGTTGGCCGCCGGTCTGGGTCTGGCTGCCCTGATCGCCACGTCCGGGACCGCCTTTACCGTGATCAAGTGGTTGGGCGTGACCTATCTGATCTATCTCGGCGTCAAGCAAATCGTGACGGCACGTGTTGCCGAAACCAACGATGCGCCACGTGCCAGCCGCAAGGCGCTCTGGATGCAGGGCTTCATCACCTCTGCCGCGAATCCCAAGGCGGTGGTGTTCTTCGCCGCTCTGTTTCCGCTGTTCATCGATGGCGCGCTGCCATTCTGGCCGCAATTCGCCATCCTCTCGGCCACATATCTGATCATAGACGGGTTGTTTCTGATGGCCTATGGCTCCACTGCCAGTTGGCTGGCCCGGCGCCTGCAGGGGCCGGCAAGGCTTTGGCTCGACCGGATCGGTGGCAGCTTCATGATATTGGCGGCAGTCCTGCTGGGCTTCAAATCCCTGCGCGCCGCCTCGTAACCGAAAGACATAAGGACGCAATATGCCTTTGAAGAAATCCTGGGTCGCATCGGCCAATTCCGCCGACCACCCCTTCCCGCTGAACAACCTGCCTTATGGCGTGTTCTCGACCGAATCCACCGAGCCCCGCTGCGGCGTCGCCATCGGAGACATGATCTTCGACGTGACTGCTGCCGAAGCTGATGGATTAATCACGCTATCGGATGAGCCGCTGTTCGATCTGCCCTTCTGGAATCCGCTGATGGAAGAAGGCCCTGCCGTATGGGCTGCATTGCGCGACCGCCTATCTACGCTATTGGCTGAAGATTCGGACGAACAGCACAAGATTGAAGGTCTGCTGATCCCGCAGGACGAGGCCGAGATGCACATGCCCTTTGCCGTCAGCGAGTACACCGATTTCTACGCGGGCCGCCACCATGCCCAGAACGTGGGCACCATGTTCCGCGGCCCGGAAAACGCGTTGCCGCCGAACTGGCTGCACATCCCCATCGGCTATAACGGCCGCGCGTCGTCTGTTGTCGTTTCAGGCACGGATATCCGTCGCCCCTGGGGTCAGTTGAAATCGCCCGATCAGGACCTGCCTGCTTTCCTGCCCAGCCGTCGATTTGATATCGAACTAGAGATGGGTGCAATCGTGGGCACACCGTCTGACGGCCCAATTTCAGTGCAGGAAGCCGATGACAACATCTTTGGCTATGTCCTGCTAAACGACTGGTCCGCACGCGATATTCAGGCCTGGGAATACCAGCCGCTGGGGCCATTTCAGGCCAAGGCGACCGCGACCTCGATCAGCCCCTGGATCGTGACCAAAGCGGCGCTGGAACCGTTCCGCTGCGATACGCCCGACCGTGAGTTTGCCCTGCTGGACCACCTGAAGGATTGCGGCCCGATGCTCTATGACATCGATTTGGCCGTGACGATGGCGCCCGAGAATAAAGACGCCACGACCATCGCACGGACCAATTATCGCGAGATGTACTACTCGGCGGCGCAGCAGTTGGCGCATCACTCGACGTCTGGGTGTCCGATGAACACGGGCGACCTGTTGGGGTCCGGCACCATTTCGGGACCGAACAAGCCAGAGCGCGGATCACTTCTGGAACTCAGCTGGGGCGGGAAAGAGCCGCTGACGCTGGACACAGGCGAGACCCGCACCTTCATCGAGAACGGCGACACGCTGACCCTGACCGGCGCAGCCAAGGGCGACGGCTATTCCATCGGGTTCGGCGATTGCACCGGCACTGTGCTGCCCGCACTCGAAAATCCATTCGCCAGAGATTGATGCAGGTCCAGTCCGCATATTCAGAGCGCGCTCTGCCAGTCCTTAACGGCCTCGATGGGATAAAGCAGCATCAGCACGTTCAGCGTCAGACCATCGCGGATCAGCGTGGTGGTCAGGATCTCGAATCCCAGCGCAATGGTGACCGTCATCCAGATCGGCAGGCGACGCGCCAACCAGAACCCCAGCATCATCGCGCCAATATCGGCGATCGAGTTGACGACACTGTCGCCGTAGTAATCCAGCGAGATCGTGACCGCGCGGTAATGTTCGATCACGGCATTGGTGTTCTCGGAAATCTCCCACGCGACTTCTATCAAGGTGGCGATGAACAACCGCCAGCCAACGGTAAGGCGGCGCGCCACCAGCCACAGAAGACCGTAAAACAGAAAGCCATGAATGATGTGGCTGGGCGTGTACCAATCGGTCAGATGCTGCGAGCTTTCGGAACTGAAGGTTTCACCATGCCACAGCTTGACATAACCGCATTTGCAAATCGGTTCGCGGCCCATCCACAGCAGGATGATGGCGCAGGCAATGACAACACAAGCGGTTGCCCAATAAGGCAAAAATCGACGTTCAAACATATGGCGACAACATCATCAAAGCCAGTCGCTGTCCAGAAGGGAAATCACTGATATGGCCAAGGCATTTGCGTCCCAGGGGGACATGTCGGAAAAGAAAATCTCGTTCACCGAGGTGGGCGAAGGGCTCTATGCCTTCACCGCCGAAGGCGACCCGAACTCGGGCGTGATCATCGGCGATGACAGCGTGATGATTGTCGAGGCGCAGGCGACCCCGCGTCTGGCCAACAAGGTGATCGAATGCGTGCGGTCGGTGACTGACAAGCCGATCACCCATGTGGCGCTGACCCATTACCACGCAGTACGCGTGCTGGGCGCGAGCGCCTTTGGTGCGCAACAGATCCTGATGTCGGATATGGCGCGCGCCATGGTGGTTGAACGCGGTCAGGAAGACTGGGACAGCGAATTCCAACGCTTCCCGCGTCTCTTTGAAGGACACGAAAGCATCCCCGGCCTCACATGGCCCACCACCACCTTCAGCGACACAATGACGGTTTATCTGGGCAACCGCCGGATCGACCTGATGCATCTGGGCCGTGCGCATACCGCTGGCGATATCGTCATCCACGTGCCCGATCAGAATGTCATGTTCACCGGTGACATCGTCGAATACCATTCGGCCTGCTACTGCGGCGATGGGCATTTCAGCGACTGGGGAGATACGCTGGACGAAATCAAGTGGTTCGACGTAGACGCTATCGCGCCGGGGCGCGGCGACGCTCTGATCGGTAAAGACATGGTCAACGCGGCCATCGAAAACACCCGCGGTTTCGTGGAAAGCACCTACCGCCCGGCAGCAAAGGTCGCGGCGCGTGGCGGTTCGCTGAAAGAAGCCTGGGACGCCGTGCGCGCAGAATGCGACCCAAAATTCGCTGACTATGCGATCTACGAACACTGCCTGCCCTTCAATGTTGCCCGCGCCTATGACGAGGCCCGCGGCATCGACACGCCCCGGATCTGGACCGCCCAGCGCGATCTGGAGATGTGGGAGGCCCTGCAGGGCTAAGAATTCCGGGCCGGATTTGATCCAGATCGTGGCGGCCCGGATTTGACAGTGAAACGCTAAGACCAACCCTCCGGCGCTATCCCGCCGGAGAACAGATGAGTTGTGCCCGCTGCACCAGAACTGGGAGAGAGACCGTGAACAAGATTTTCGAAGTTCCACTTTATGCCTACGAGGCCAGCCCGGATCAATCCGCGCCAGCGCCCGTGCGTCACAAGGTCATCGTTGTTGGGGCCGGTCCGGTGGGTCTGGCCGCCGCCATCGATCTGGCCCAGCAAGGGGTTGAGGTGCTGGTGCTGGACGACAACGACAAGGTCAGCTTTGGCAGCCGCGCCATCTGTTTTGCCAAGCGCCCGCTGGAAATCCTCGACCGACTGGGTTGCGGGCAGCCGATGGTGGACAAGGGCGTTCTTTGGAACAAGGGCAAAGTGTTCTTCGACGAACGTCAGGTTTACGAGTTCGACCTGCAGCCCGACAGCGGCGATCAGCGCCCGGCCTTCATCAACCTGCAGCAATACTATTTCGAGCAGTTTCTGGTCGACCGAGTCCGCGAATTGCAAGCGCAGGGCGCACCGATCGAAATCCGGGGCCGCAACAAAGTCGAAGCGGTGGGCACCCATCCCGATCACGTTAAGCTTGAGGTCGAAACGCCCGAGGGTTCGTACACCATCGAGGCCGATTGGGTCATCGCCTGCGACGGCGCGGGCTCACCCATGCGCGCCATGATGGGTAAGGATTTTGTGGGCCGCGTGTTCGAAGACAACTTCCTGATCGCTGATGTGATCATGGAGGCCGATTTCCCTTCGGAACGCTGGTTCTGGTTCGATCCGCCCTTCAACAAAGGCCAATCTGCGTTGCTGCATAAACAACCCGATGGCGTCTGGCGCATCGATCTGCAGCTGGGATGGGATATCGACAAGGAACGCGAAAAGCGCCCGGAAAACGTGATCCCGCGCCTCAAGGCCATGCTGGGCGAGGAGGTAAATTTCGAGCTGGAATGGGTCAGCATCTACACCTTCCAGTGCCGCCGGATGGAGCAATTCCGCCATGGCCGCGTGATCTTTGCCGGTGACAGTGCCCATCAGGTCAGCCCGTTTGGCGCACGGGGCGCAAACTCGGGCGTGCAGGATACCGACAACCTGTGCTGGAAACTGAAACTGGTGATCGATGGCAGCGCACCTGAATCTTTGCTGGACAGCTACGATCAGGAACGCATTCACGGTGCGGACGAAAACATCCTGAACTCGACCCGCTCGACCGATTTCATCACCCCGAAATCGCAGATGTCCCGCATCCTGCGCGACGCGGTGCTGGACTTGAGCGAGCACTATGACTTCGCCCGCCCGATGGTGAATTCTGGCCGCCTGAGCGTACCTTGCGTCTATGACGGCTCGTCGCTGAATTCGGCGGATGCGTTGAACGGGCCGACGCAGACGCGTCCCGGAGCGTCCTGTCCCGATGCGCCTTTGGGTGATGGCTTTCTACTGCCTAAACTGGCTGGACAGTTCACGCTGCTGACCATCGACGCCGATGCACCAGATGAGATCGAGGTCGATGGCATCATCGTCAAACGCCTGGCACTCTCGGTCAAAGACGACCCGACCCTGACGCTGAAGCGCCGCTATCTGGGCGATGCCAGCGGAGCGGTCTATCTGATCCGTCCCGATCAGCACGTGGCCGCCCGCCGCGACACCTACGAAGAAAATGCATTCCGGCACGCGGTGCGCCGCGCCACAGGCAAGGAGTAAGCGACATGGCTGATCTGATCCTCTCATCCAATCTGACCCAGGCAGACGATTTCTATGCCGATCTGGTGGCCGCCCATGAAGGGCTTGAGAAAGCCGAAAGCGATGCGTTCAACGCGCGCCTTGTGCTGGTTCTGGCAAACCACATCGGCGACAACGCGGTGCTGAAGCAGGCGTTGGACGCCGCAGCCCTGAAACAGGAGTAAGCCCATGAAAATCGAACAGATTCACCACGTCGCCTATCGCTGCAAGGACGCGAAAGAGACCGTTGAATGGTATGGCAAGATGCTGAACATGGATTTCATTCTGGCGATTGCCGAAGACCATGTGCCCTCCACCCATGAACCTGATCCCTACATGCACCTGTTTCTGGATGCCGGAAATGGCAATGTGCTGGCGTTTTTTGAGCTGCCTACCAAGCCGGAAATGGGGCGCGATCCCAACACGCCGATTTGGGTGCAGCACATCGCATTCAAGGTGAAGGACCGTGATGAGCTGATCGCATTCAAGGACCATCTCGAAGCCAACGGCGTCGAGGTTCTGGGTGTCACGGATCATTCGATCTTTCATTCGATCTATTTCTTCGATCCGAACGGTCACCGGGTGGAACTGGCTTGCCCCGACCCCGAGGAAGAGGCCATGCTGGCCCGGCTGGATTCGGTCAAATGGGATATGCTCGAAGAATGGTCGCGCACCAAACGAGCCCCTCAGCATGCCGACTGGCTGCATGCCAAGGAACTAAGCAAAGGCTAACCATCGTATGTCCGAAGTGGTTCTGTTTGATTACTGGCGTTCGTCCGCCAGTTACCGGGTGCGGATTGCACTGAATCTGGCTGGGATCACCTACCGCCCGGTCGTCGTGGATCTGGTGAACGGGGCGCATCGCGCCCCGGATCATTTGGACCGCAACCCGCAAGGTCTGGTCCCGGTGCTGGATATCGATGGGGTTCGATTGACCCAATCGCTGGCGATCCTCGATTATCTGGATGAGACCCGCGAACTGGGTCTGCTGCCAACCGATCCGGCCAAGCGAGCCGCGGCGCGGGCATTGGCGCACAGTATCGCGGTGGATATCCATCCGGTCTGCAACCTGTCGGTTGCCAAACATGCCACCGCGCTTAGTAATGGTGCAGGCGACATGCCCGGCGACTGGATGCGTCACTTCATCCGACCGGGTCTGCTCGCGTTTGAATCGCTGCTGGGCGGCTTTGATCAATCCCCGTTCTGTACCGGCGACACCCCCGGTCTGGCCGATATCTGCCTGATCCCGCAGCTTTATAATGCGCGCCGGTGGGAAGTTGATCTATCCGACATGCCGCGCCTGACAGCAGTCGAGGCCGTCTGCGCCGAGCATTCGGCCTTTGCCGCAGCCCATCCCGACCTGCATGCTCCGCTCTGAACCGGCGCACAGAGTCTGTGTGGCGGTGCGGGTGCACAAATCCTCGCGCCGTCCTTAGGTTTCTGTGTAACGACAGACGGAGACCCCCATGCCCGAGATCACCGGCTACCACGCCCATGTCTATTTTGACGCCGACACGCAGGATACGGCACAGCAGGTCTGTGAAGAGGCCGCGCGCCTGTTTCCCACCGTGCAGATGGGCCGCATGCATGCGCGCAACGTTGGCCCTCATCCGCGTTGGAGTTGCCAGCTGGGCTTTCCCGCCGAAGCCTTTGATCAGGTCTTTCCCTGGCTGATCCTAAACCGGCAAGGGCTGACCATCTTTACCCATCCAGAAACCGGCGATCACTTGGCCGATCATCGGGATCGCGCCATTTGGATGGGTGAGATGCTGGAGCTTGATCTGTCGATCTTTGATTAACCCAGCTCACGCGCGCGATCGCGCAAGATGAACTTCTGAATCTTCCCCGTCGACGTTTTCGGCAACGCCCCGAAGACAATCGTCTTGGGGGCTTTGAAATGGGCCATATGATCCCGGCAGAAAGCGATGATCTCAGCCTCATTCGCCTCTGCCTGAGGCTTCAATTCCACAAACGCACATGGCGTTTCGCCCCATTTCTCATCCGGGCGGGCCACCACCGCCGCCTCCATCACAGCCGGGTGTTTATACAGCGTATCTTCGACCTCGACCGACGAGATGTTCTCACCGCCCGAGATGATGATGTCCTTGGACCTATCCTTCAGCGCGATATAGCCATCCGCATGCATCACGCCCAGATCGCCCGAGGCAAACCACCCGCCTTTGAAGGCTTTGTCGGTCGCCTCGGCGTTCTTGAGATAGCCCTTCATGACAATGTTGCCCTGCATGAATATCTCACCCATGGTTTCGCCATCCGAAGGAACAGGCTCCATGGTTTCCGGGTCTGCGACCATCAAGCCAGACAATGCCACGTATTTCACACCCTGACGCACCTTGAGCGCGGCGCGGTCTTCTGCACCCTTGTCGTTCCATTCGTCCTTCCACGCGCAGACGACGGATGGACCATAAGTCTCGGTCAACCCATAGACATGGGTCACCTCGACACCCATCCCTTCCATCGCTTCGATCACCTTGGCCGGCGGTGGAGCGCCAGCGGTCATCGCCTTAATCTGCTGCGTGAAATCCTTGAGGTGATCCGGTGCATTGGCCAGCATGTTCAGCACGATCGGCGCGCCGCAGAAATGAGTTACGCCCTCTTCTCGGAAGGCGCGATAGATCGGTTCGTCCCGTACGGCGCGCAGGCAGACGGAGGTGCCCGCATTGGCCGCCATCGTCCACGGGAAACACCAGCCGTTGCAGTGGAACATCGGCAAGGTCCACAGATAGACCGAATGCTGCGGCATCCCCCATGTCAGAATGTTCGACGTTGCATTCAGCGCCGCGCCGCGGTGGTGATAGACTACACCTTTGGGGTTGCCGGTGGTGCCCGAAGTATAGTTCAGCGTGATCGCATCCCATTCATCTGCGGGCAAAGACCAGTCGAACTCTGGATCACCCTCGGCCAGCAGACCCTCATAGGTCAGATCTCCCAATCGCTCGCCACCGTCAAAACTGGCGTCTTCGATGTCGATCACCAGAATGTTGTGATCCACCTGCGCTAACGCCTGTTTCACGACGCCTGAAAACTCGGGATCGACCAGCAGAACCTTGGCTTCGGCATGGTTCAGAATGAAGGCGATGATCGGCGCATCTAGCCTCGTGTTGATCGCGTTCAGCACCGCCCCTGCCATGGGCGCGCCAAAATGCGCCTCATACAGCTCGGGGATATTGGCCGCGATGATCGAGACTGTATCGCCCACGCCTACGCCACGCGTAGTCAGCGCGCTGGCCAGACGTCGGCTCCGCGCATAGGTTTCTGCCCAGCTATACCGGCGCTCGCAATACACAACGGATGGGTAATCCGGATACACTGCCGCCGTCCGCTCAAGATAGCTCAGCGGAGACAACGGCGTGAAATTCGCCGGGGTTTTATCCAGATGTTGCTGGTAGATAGGTGTGGCTGTCATCCGGCGATCCTCCCAAACTCGTCAGATTGTCGTATTGAGCACAAAGTTTACGTCATAACAAACCCGTATTAATACGCGTTTGAGCTACACTGGAGATATCCTATGGGCTAATCTGGCCCTACTTCACGCGCACCATTCGCGTTGATCTGCAGTATCACGTCACTTTGTGCCCGCCGGGACCTACTGATTCCCCGCGCGCCCCACTTTTGAAAGGACATGTCATGGACGGCACGTTCAACGAAAACGATCTTTCCCGCGTCGTCGAAGCCGACCGCGCCCACCTCTGGCATCACCTGATCCAGCACAAGCCGTTTGAGACCAACGATCCCCGTATCATTGTCGAAGGCAAAGGCATGCGCGTGTGGGACCAAAAGGGCAAAGAGCACCTGGATGCCGTATCAGGCGGTGTCTGGACCGTGAACGTGGGCTATGGCCGCGAATCTATCTGTAAGGCGGTTTATGACCAGCTGATGAAGCTGTGCTACTTCGCCAACACCGCAGGCTCGATCCCCGGTTCGAATTTCGCGGAAATGCTGATCGACAAGATGCCGGGCATGAGCCGCGTGTACTACACCAATTCAGGTTCTGAGGCGAACGAGAAGGCGTTCAAGATGATCCGCCAGATCGCGCACAAGAAATATGGCGGCAAGAAAACCAAGATCCTGTATCGCGACCGCGACTATCACGGCTCCACCCTGGCGACCATGTCGGCAGGTGGTCAGGACGAGCGCACCGCACAATACGGTCCCTTTGCACCCGATTTCGTGCGCGTGCCTCACTGCATGGAATACCGCAAGCACGAGCTGGACGGCGCACCGGAAGAGAACTTTGGCGAATGGGCTGCAGATCAGATCGAAGAGGTCATCCTGCGCGAAGGCCCTGACACTGTTGGTGCCCTGTGCCTTGAGCCCGTGACCGCAGGCGGTGGCGTCATCGAAGCGCCTGAAGGCTATTGGCCCCGCGTGCAGGAGATCTGCAAGAAATACGACATCCTGCTGCACATTGACGAGGTTGTCTGCGGCGTAGGTCGGACCGGCACCTGGTTCGGCTATCAGCAATACGGCATCAAGCCGGACTTCGTGACCATGGCCAAGGGCGTTGCCTCGGGTTATGCCGCGATCGCCTGCATGGTCACCACCGAGGAAGTCTTTGACATGTTCAAAGACGACGCGGCAGACCCGATGAACTATTTCCGTGATATCTCGACCTTTGGCGGCTGCACTGCCGGTCCGGCGGCAGCGGTTGAAAACATGCGCATCATTCAGGATGAAAACCTGCTGCAGAACTGCGTGGACATGGGTGATCGCATGATGGGCAACCTGCAGGCGCTGATGGAAAAGCACAAAGTCATCGGCGACGTGCGCGGCAAGGGCCTGTTCCTTGGCGCCGAGCTGGTAACCGATCGGACCACCAAGGATCCGATGGACGAAAAGCGCGTTCAGGCCGTTGTCGCAGATTGTATGGCGCAGGGCGTCATCATCGGTGCCACCAACCGCTCGATCCCCAGCCGCAACAACACGCTGTGCTTCTCGCCAGCGCTGATTGCAACAGCGGACGATATCGACCAGATCACCGACGCCGTCGACGGCGCGCTGGGACGTGTGTTCGGCTGATCCGACCACTGTAGTATTGCTAAAACAGATGAAACCCGCCAGCTTTTGGCGGGTTTCTTTTTATGTGGACACCATCCAAGCGTATTAGCTGATGCCAAGGATACTCAGTTTACATTCAAATTGCAGGAACGAGCCCGAAGATGACATTGGTTTTCTTTCCGCCTAGCTTGCAGCCCATGCACTAGTTGGAGGGATTACTATGTCGACGCCAGAAAGCAGGCTTGAAGAATTGGGCTTGAAATTACCTGCGCCTACCAAGTTACCGGATGGCCTGCACATACCCTTCGAATTTGTTAATGTCAGAGGTGACCGAGCCTTTTTCTCTGGTCACCCAAAAAACGCAATGGATGGTAGTCTGGCCGGGCCCTTTGGAGTTGTCGGAGCCGAAATTACTACGGATCAAGCGTATGCTGAGGCCCGCGAAGTGGCACTAACGGTACTGGCTAACCTGAAAGCAGAAATAGGCGAGCTATCAAGAATTGTTGGATGGGTCCGCGTCTTTGGTATGGTGACATCTGCGCCCGGATACTCGGATCAACATGTTGTGGTAAATGGCTTTAGCGATTTGATAATTGAGGTGTTCGGCCCAGACATCGGTCGCCATGCGCGTTCTGCTATCGGTGTGTCTGGACTACCGCTCGGTTTCGCAATGGAAATTGAGGGCGAAGTCATGATCTCTGCCTGACAGGCCTGCCACGGCTTAGTCCGCCCTGCAGTCATTGATCATGTGTCAAAGTAAACATACCCGCCACCGAACACACGCGCCCGGATGACAGCGGCACGTCGGACGCTCGGCTTCACCGTACCAGCTACCGGCGGGGGCGCGGAGAGCTTAGATTACTCACCAAAATTCGGATAGATAAACCCGTTCACCGGGTACGAACTGCCGTACCTGCCCGGCCGGCTTTCAACCCGGACAAGCGTCCAATCATTGTTTTTGGACACGTCCCTCACGCCCATCTGCAATGACACCTTATCCCGGAGCCAGTTTGCGTGGTTCACAATGACTTCCCGCTCGGTGACAATATCGGACACGACAGCCACATGTCCCAGGGGCATCCCTCTGGTGGCCCGAAACGACATCACCGCACCGACCTCCGGTTCATTACCCCGGTCAAACCCATTGCGGGCCTTGCCCCACCAATCCTTGGCGTTGCCACGAATTTTGATGCCGCTGAGGTTGCGTGCGTAGGGCACGCACCACACCCTTTGTCCCAGCGCATGTTTTCTTGAGACCTCTTGCAACGCCATGGCCTGACGTTCGGGATCCAAGTCCACCTCATTCGGATTCTTGGCACAGGCCGAGATCAGACTGAAAAGTCCCAAAACAACGGCAATTCGCGCGACGCCGGGCAGGCGCGACCAGATCGTATCGGTATTGCGTGCGTTGTACTGCAAGAAGGTTCTTTGCCGGTTTGAGTGGTGAAGCAGTTTTAATAATATCTTTAGGAAAAAGAAAAGAGCCCAACTGTTCCCCGGCAGAATATTGCCAGTTCCTGCGCCGCATTCCGGCCGTTGGCCGAGCGTGCGGTCACTTATGCAACAGGTTTCCTCCCTGTGCCGTCCCTGGGATTCATGGCAGGCGAAGAGACCGGCACAATGTCATCGGACACATGAACGCCAACCCGTCCCGCAGGTCGACGATCAAGCATCCGCTGGACAGTCGGGTTAGGCAGAATTACTTTGACCGCAACCCAATCCAACAGGAGGTTTGTATCGGATGTCCAAGACACTCTCGATCGCGGCAACTTCAATTCTGTTTTTGTCAACAGCGGCCTATGCGCAAGAACAATGCGCTGCTGGCAAAACGCTGACAGACGGCAAATTCACCATCGCAACAGGCAACCCGGCCTACTATCCGTGGGTGATCGACGACGCGCCAGAAAGCGGCGAAGGGTTCGAGGCAGCCGTTGCTTATGCCGTGGCTGAAGAAATGGGGTTCGCAGCTGATGATGTCGTTTGGGTCCGCTCGTCCTTCGACGAGGCGATCCAGCCCGGCGCCAAGGAATTTGACGTCAACATGCAGCAATATTCGATCACGCCTGAACGGGATCAGGTGGTCGATTTCTCTACCCCTTACTACACCGCCCCGATGGCAGTTCTGGTCAGCCCCAATTCGACCGACACTGCCCCGACGCTTGAAGCGCTGAAAGGCCTGCAATGGGGGGCCGTCGGCTCGACCACGGCGGTGCCGAAACTGGCCAGCATCATCCAACCCGACAGCGACCCGTTGCTGTATGGCGACAATGCTGACGTTAACGCCGCCATGTCGGCCAACCAGATTGATGCGGCCCTGTTCGATCTGCCCACCGCCCTGTTCCTCAGCGCGGTGATGATCGAAGGCTCAAAAGTCATCGGTCAGTTCCCGGCGGATGAAAATGATAATCCGGATCATTTCGGCATGTTGATGGAAGAAGGCAACCCGCTGAAAGCCTGCGTGGACGAGGCGCTGGCGGCACTGGCAGCTAACGGCAAACTGGCCGAGATCGAGGCCGTATGGCTGCAGGACACCACTGGTGTCCCTCTGATCAAGTAACATGGCAGATCATAAGGCGGCGGGGATGACCCGCCGCGAACGGTACGAGGCGCACCAACGACGCAGGTCGTTGGTGATCGCCACGATTAGCACGGTCACTGTTGTGGCCGCGATCTACTTTCTGGTGCCGCTGGCTCCGGGCTGGTCGAAGGTTCAGCAGAGCTTTTTTAACGGCGAGACGCTTGTCAAAACCTTCCCGAAACTGCTTGAGGCGTTTCGGATCAACGTGATGATCTTTTTGTGGTCCGCACCGGCGATCGCCGTGCTTGGCCTGTTGATTGCCTTGGCGCGGGATGCCAAATCGCCCGCCCTGTTTCCGCTGCGCATCTTTGGCGCGGCGTTCACCGACATTTTCCGCGGCGTGCCTGTGATCCTGACGGTCTATCTGATCGGCTTCGGTATTCCGGGGCTGGGCCTGCCGCGCCCGTGGAATTCACCTTATATCTGGGGTTCGCTGGCGCTGATCCTGACCTATTCGGCCTATGTGGCTGAAATCTTCCGCTCGGGCATCGACAGCGTCCACCACAGCCAGCGCGCCGCCGCATTATCGCTGGGTTTGTCGGAACGGCAGGTGATGCGCGACGTGGTGTTGCCGCAGGCGATCCGCAACGTGGTGCCCTCACAGATGAACATGCTGATTGCGCTGCAAAAGGATGTCTCTCTGCTCAGCTTCATCGGCCCGGTCGAAATCTTCCGTCAGGCCGGAGTGTTCAAGTCGCTGCTGGCGAATTTCACTCCCTATGTGGGCGCGGCGATCATCTTCCTGATCGTCACCATCCCCGCCACACGCTACGCCGATCACCTGATGGCCCGCCAAATGCGAGAGAGGCGCTGATGCCCAAACTGGAACTTCAGGGCGTGGTGAAACGCTTTGGCGACCGCACGGTCTGTGACGGGATTAATCTCACCGTTGATGAGGGCCAAATGGTTTGCTTGATCGGCGCATCCGGGTCGGGCAAGTCGACTCTGCTGCGTTGTATCAACCTGCTGGAACCCATCGAAGACGGCGCGATCTTTCTGGATGGCGAGGATATCTCAATCCCCGGTCTGAACCCGCAATCGGTGCGTGCCCGGATCGGGATCGTGTTCCAGAGCTTCAACCTGTTTCCGCATATGACCGCGCTTGAGAATGTCATGCTCGCGCCCCGCCGGGTGCGTGGGCTGACGCGCGCTGAATTGCAGCCCGAGGTCGAAGCGCTGTTTGCCCGGTTCGGACTGGCCGACCGGATGCACAACTATCCCGACCAATTGTCGGGCGGGCAGCAGCAGCGCGTCGCCATCGTACGCGCCTTGGCCATGCAGCCCGAGGTCATGCTGTTTGATGAAATCACCTCGGCCCTCGATCCCCAACTTGTGGGCGAGGTGCTGGATGTTCTGCTGATGCTGAAGAAACAGGGCATGACGATGGTGATGGCCACGCATGAAATGGGCTTTGCCCGCGAGGCCGCCGACAAGATCTGTTTCCTCGACAGCGGACGGATCATCGAAGAAGGCCCGCCCGAGGCGGTGTTTGACCACCCTTCGCACCAGACCACGCAGGCCTTTTTGGCGCGGGCGTTGAAGTAAGCGCGCGGGCTCTGAATTCCTGACGATCTGGCCCTCAAGGACTCGACTCTTTGAGGGTCAAGAACATATAAGAACAAATGTAGAACATTTGGGGGTTTTATATGTTCGGCGGGATGCAGCGCCGCATCGTTTCACTCTGGTTTCCCCGGCTGGCAAGTGACCGGGCTTTGCGTGTGCGCCCAGTCGATGGGCCGTTTGTTCTGACGCTGAAACAGAATAATGCAAACCGGGTGTATTGCCTGAATGTGCAGGCCCAGCGGCAGGGCCTGCACAGCGGCATGCCCTATTCCGATGCCCGCGCCTTTTGCCCCGATCTGCAAAGCCATCCCGCCGACCCGCAAGGAGATCAGCGGTTTCTGCACGCCCTGCGCCGCTGGGCCACGCGCTATTGCCCCTGGGTCGGGCTCGAGGGTGAGGATGGGCTGGTTCTGGACATCACAGGATCGGCGCATCTTGCGGGCGGGGAAGAGATGATGCTGACCGACATGCGCAGGCGTCTGGCCCGGGCCGGGCTGACGGTGCAGATCGGTCTGGCCCCGACACGCGGCGCGGCCTGGGCCTTGGCACATTATGGCGAGGGGGTCGCAACCCAAGATACGCTGAAGGCCATCCGCGCCCTGCCGCTGGCAGCGCTGCGGCTGGATGAGGATACCTCGGTCGCGCTGCAACGGCTGGGACTGCGCCGGATTGGCGAACTGGCGCAAACCCCGCGCGCGCCGCTGACACGCCGCTTTGGCCCCGAGGTACTGATGCGGCTGGATCAGGCCTTGGGGGATCAACCTGAACAGATTACCCCGCTGGCCGATCCGCCCCATTACGGCGTGCGCATGACCCTGCCCGAACCCATTGGGCTGCTGTCCGACATGATGGCCGGGGCGGAACGGCTGCTGGAACGGCTCTGCGACAAGCTGAAAGCGCAGGAAATGGGCGCGCGCAAGCTGTGCATCACCTTGCGCCGGGTGGATCAGGACCATCAACAGGTCGAGCTGCGGCTGGCCCGCCCTCTGCGTGATCCGTATCGCATCCTGCCCCTGTTCGAGCGTGGATTGACCGAGGTGGATGCAGGCTTTGGCGTCGATCAGCTGCGGCTCGAGGCCACGCTGGTGGAACCCCTGCCCGTGCGCCAGATCAGCCGCGCCGCAAGCCGGGGCAAGGATCAACTGGATGACCTGATCACCCGCATCGGCACCCGGATCGGGCTGGAACAGGTCCACCGCCTACTGCCCGCGCAAAGCCATATCCCCGAGCGCAGCTTCATCATCTCGCCCGCCGCCTATTCCGACCCTGCAGGCGGTTGGGTCGCCCTGCGCCCGCGCCCCCTGCAGCTGTTTCCGCCGGAACCCATCGCCGGATCGGGCCCGCACCCACCGCGCCGCTTTCGCTGGCGGCGCATGTCGCTGACCACAGGCCGATCAACCGGCCCCGAACGCATCTGCCCCGAATGGTGGCTGGAGGATGAGAACTGGCGCACGGGCTTGCGCGATTACTGGCAGGTTGAAACCCGGCAGGGGCGGCGGTTGTGGCTGTATTACACGCCGCAAAATCCGGGATGGTTTGTGCATGGGGAATTCGCATGAGCAAACCGAACCCGCCCAGCTCGCACGCGCAGGACCCCGGCTATGCCGAGCTGGGCGTGACCACCAACTTCACCTTCCTGACCGGAGCCTCGCACCCAGAAGAGCTGGTGACCCGCGCGGCAGAGCTGGGCCTGAAGGCCATCGCGATCACCGACCGGAACTCACTGGCCGGGGTGGTCCGGGGCTGGAGCGCGTTGAAAGAACTGCGGCGCGAGGCGGAAGGCGCAGTTCAAATCCGCTCGCAACACCGGCTCGATTCCTCATCCCGGCAAGAGGTCGGGCATGTGCAGCCGATCGACAAACCAGATGTGCCCGCTCTGCCCAAGCTGATCGTCGGCTGCCGTCTGGTTCTGCGCGACAGCGCGGTGCACTGGCTGGCCCTGCCCCGCGACCGCGCCGCCTATCAGCGGCTGACCCGGCTGCTGACGCTGGGCAAGCGACGGGCCGAGAAAGGCGACTGTCATCTGGACCTGCAGGACATGCTGGCGGCCTGTCAGGGGATGATCCTAATCGCGCTGCCTCAGGCAGGGTTGAAACAGGCCATCCCCGACATTCAGACCGTCCGGCGGCAGTTCCCCAATGCGGTGTTTCTGGGGGCCGTGCCGCGTTATGACGGCAGTGACCGGGCCTATCTGGCGGCCTGTGCGCAGGCGGCGCTGCGGGCCTCGGCCCCCATGGTGGCGGTAGGCGATGTGCTGATGCACCGTGGCAACCGCCGCCAACTGGCCGATGTGCTGACCTGCATGCGCGAACACATCACGATTGACCAGATCGGCACCCGCGCCCTGCCCAATGCGGAACGGCGGCTAAAAAGCTATGCGGATATGGCCCGGCTGTTTCAGGACCACCCCGGCGCGCTGCGCCGCACGCTGGAAATCGCCGACCGCTGCAGCTTTGACTTAAATGAGTTGTCTTATGAATACCCCGACGAGATCGCCAGTTCTGAGACCCCGCTGGCGCGACTGGAACGTCTGGCGCGCGAGGGGTTGAAACGGCGCTATCCCGATGGCCCGACCGAGAAGGCCATCAACCTGATGAAAAAGGAACTGGCCCTGGTCGCCGATCTGGATTTCCCGGCCTATTTCCTGACCGTGCATGACATTGTGCAATTCGCCCGCTCGCAGGGCATTCTTTGCCAGGGGCGCGGATCAGCCGCCAATTCGATCCTGTGTTATCTGCTGGGCATCACCGATGTCAGCCCCGACATGATCGCCATGGTGTTCGAGCGTTTTGTCTCGAAGTACCGGGGTGAGCCGCCGGATATCGATGTGGATTTCGAACACGAGCGGCGCGAAGAGGTGATCCAGTGGATTTACGAGCAATATGGCCGCCACCGCGCGGGCCTCTGTGCCACGGTCATCCATTTCCGATCCCGCGCGGCAATCCGCGAGGTGGGCAAGGTGATGGGCCTGTCTCAGGACGTGACCGCGGGCCTGTCCGGCCAGATCTGGGGGATGAGCAATGGCGGCGTTGATGCCGAGAGGTTGCAGGAACTGGGCCTCGACCTCAAAGACCGGCGCCTGATGCAGACGGTTCGCCTGATTGGCGAGATCATCGGCTTCCCGCGCCATCTGTCGCAGCATGTGGGCGGGTTCGTCATCACCAAAGGGCGGCTGGATGAGCTATGCCCGATCGAAAACGCCGCGATGGAAGACCGCACCGTGATCGAATGGGACAAGGATGACATCGACGCGCTTGGCATTCTGAAGGTGGATATATTGGGGCTGGGGATGCTCAGCTGTATCCGCAAGGCGTTTGACCTGATGCAGCAGTACAATGGCGAAACCCTCAGCATCGCCACCGTCCCGCAAGAGGACACGGCGACCTATGACATGCTGTGCGCCGCTGATGCGGTGGGCGTGTTTCAGGTCGAAAGCCGGGCGCAGATGAATTTCCTGCCCCGGATGCGACCGCGTGAATTCTATGATCTGGTGATCGAGGTCGCCATCGTCCGCCCCGGCCCCATTCAGGGCGATATGGTGCAGCCCTATATCCGGCGACGCAACGGGCTGGAGAAATCCGAACCCTTCGGCCCCGCTTTGGAAGAGGTGACACGGCGCACGCTGGGCGTGCCGCTGTTTCAGGAACAGGCCCTGCAAATCGCCGTGGTAGGCGCTGGGTTTTCGGCGGAAGAGGCGGACCACCTGCGCCGCTCCTTGGCCTCGTTCCGGCGCATGGGGACGATTGGCACCTATCGTGACAAGTTCATCGCGGGGATGCTGAACAATGGCTATACGCCCGAGGTCGCCGACCGCTGCTTTGGCCAGATCGAAGGCTTTGCCGATTACGGCTTTCCCGAAAGCCATGCCGCGGCATTTGCGATGCTGGCCTATGTCTCGGCCTGGATGAAATGCCACCACCCGGCGATCTTTGCCTGCGCGCTGCTGAATTCGCAGCCCATGGGGTTTTATGCCCCCGCCCAGATCGTGCGCGACGCGCGCGAGCATGGGGTCGAGATTCGTCCGGTCTGCGTCAATGCCTCGGAATGGGACAATCTGCTGGAACGCCGCGCCGATGGGGCGCTGGCTCTGCGGCTGGGCTTTCGCCAGATCAAGGGGTTCAAGCAGGAAGACGCGGATTGGATCGTGGCCGCGCGGGGCAATGGCTATCCGGACCCCGAAACGCTGTGGCTGCGCGCAGGGCTGCGCCCGGATGTGCTGACCCGTCTGGCTGAGGCGGACGCGTTTTCCGGCATGGACCTGACCCGGCGCGACGCCCTGTGGCATGTCAAAGCCATCCGCAGCCGAACCGCCCTGCCGCTGTTCAATGATCCGATCGATGGGGAAAGCATCAACGAACCACAGGTGAACCTGCCAGTCATGCATCTGGGCGAGGAAGTGGTCGAAGACTATGTCTCGACCCGTCTGACTCTACGCTCGCACCCGATGGAGCTGTTGCGCCCGTCCCTGCCCGGCCTTGTGCCGCACGCCACGCTGCAGGACATCCCGCTGGGCCGTTACAGCGTCTGCGGGCTGGTGATCACGCGTCAGCGGCCGGGGACCGCCTCGGGCGTGATCTTTCTGACGCTTGAGGATGAAACCGGCGTCAGCAATGTGGTTGTCTGGCCCAAGGTCTATGAACGATTTCGCCGCATCGTGATGGGTGGGCGGTTGCTGCAGGTTCGCGGGTATCTGCAGCGCGAGGGGATCGTCGTGCATCTGATCGCGCAGGAGATCACCGATATGTCGCACAAACTGTCCGAGCTTGGGCACCCGCTGGACGAGGCCATCGGCATCACCCAGCCACAGGCGGATGACACCCCGCGCCCCCGGCAGAACGGCCCGAGCGCCCGCCATCCGCGCGAACAGGCCAAGCGGCTGTTCCCAAGCCGGGATTTTCACTAGAACCCGCACCATCATAAGGCCAGTTTCAAAGAAACATCCGGCTAGCGTGATCCGACCACCTCTTTCCCTTGCCCTTGCCCGCAATATGTTGCACCACACACGGGTTCAAACCCGGTGAACGGGCCAAAGGATAAGGACAAGGCGCATGGCTGACGGATCGATCGACATCAACGCAAAACCCACCGAGGACATTTCGGTTCGCGAGGTGTTTGGCATTGACAGCGATATGGCAGTCAAAGGCTTTGCCGAACGCAGCGACCGCGTGCCGGTGATCGACCCGACCTACAAGTTCGATCCCGAAACCACGTTGGCGATTCTTGCGGGCTTTACCCATAACCGCCGGGTGATGATTCAGGGCTATCACGGCACCGGGAAATCGACCCATATCGAACAGGTTGCCGCCCGTCTGAACTGGCCTGCCGTGCGCGTGAACCTCGACAGCCATATCAGCCGGATCGACCTGATCGGTAAGGACGCGATCAAACTGCGCGACGGCAAGCAGGTCACTGAATTCCACGAAGGCATCCTGCCCTGGGCGCTGCGCAACCCCGTTGCCATCGTCTTCGACGAATACGACGCGGGCCGTGCGGATGTGATGTTCGTGATCCAACGCGTGCTGGAGCATGACGGCAAGCTGACCTTGCTGGACCAGAACGAGATCATCACACCGAACCCGAACTTCCGCCTGTTTGCCACCGCCAACACCGTGGGTCTGGGCGACACCACCGGCCTCTATCATGGCACGCAGCAGATCAACCAGGCGCAGATGGACCGCTGGTCTCTGGTTTCGACGCTGAACTATCTCAGCCACGATGCCGAGACTATGATCGTTCTGTCGAAAGCGCCGCATTACAACACCGCCGAGGGCCGCAAGACCGTCAGCCAGATGGTCACAGTCGCCGACCTGACCCGGACCGCCTTCATGAACGGCGATCTGTCCACCGTGATGAGCCCCCGGACCGTGATCAACTGGGCCCAAAACGCAGAAATCTTCCGCAACATCGGCTATGCCTTCCGCCTGTCGTTCCTGAACAAATGTGACGAGCTAGAGCGCCAGACGGTTGCTGAGTTCTATCAGCGCTGCTTTGATGAGGAACTGCCGGAAAGCGCGGCGAGCGCGAGCTTGGGCTAAGCAATATGAATTGCGCCCTGCGGGGCGCAATGCCTCCGGCGGAGGTATTTTTGGCCAGATGAAGGGGGATCCGGTTTCGCATTGATGCGGCGGGTCACTGCAACACAAAGGGCGATTGAACATGGTGCAGAAGAACGACAATCCTGCTGATCCGTTCAAGAAGGCTCTGGCCGAGGCTACTAAAGTTATGGCCGACGACCCCGAATTGTCGGTGAGCTACACTGTTGATCCATCGGGCCTGTCGGGCGAGTCGATGCGTTTGCCGCAGGTCTCACGCCGGATGACGCGCGAAGAGGTTCTGTTGGCGCGCGGAACGGCAGACGCGTTAGCTTTACAACGCAAATATCATGATGACGCGACCCATGCGCGATATGCCCCTCCGGGTGATATGGCACGGGATCTTTATGAGGCGATGGAGACCGCCCGGTGCGAGGCGATGGGTGCGCGGGACATGCCCGGCACCGCGTCGAATATCGACGTCAAGATCGGGCATGAGGCGATCCGGCGCGGCTATGATCAGTGCAAACAGCCTGCGGATGCGCCATTGGCTGTGGCGGCGGGCTATCTGATCCGGCATCTGGCCACCGGGCGCGACATGCCGCCTGCCGCCGAGAATGTCATGAACCTGTGGCGCGGATTTATCGAGGAACAGGCCGGCGGGACGCTGGAAAACCTTGACGAAATCCTTTCGGACCAGGCCGAATTTGCCAAGTTCGCCCGACAGATGATTAAAGATCTGGGTTACGGCGATCAGCTGGGTGATGACCCGGATGAACTGGACGACGAACAGGAAGATCAGGCCGAGGATGACGCCGAAGAGCAGCCCGATCCCGACAGCACCGGGCAGGATGATCAGGACGAACAAGACGCCGATGCAACCCCTGAACAAACTCAGGAAGAACAGCAGGACCAGTCACAGGCTCAGGTCTCGATGGACGAGATGGCCGAGGATGAGATGGGTGATGAGGCTGAAATGCCCGAGGGCGAGGCTCCGCTAGAACCGCCTGCCCCGCCACCTGCGTCCGAGGCGGACCCCGATTACAAGGTCTATCTGAACACCCACGACGAAGAGATCGCAGCTGAAGATTTGGCGGAACCGGCAGAGCTGGAGCGCCTACGTGCGTATCTGGATCAGCAGTTGGAGCCGCTGAAAGGTGCAGTGAGCCGTCTGGCCAACAAGCTGCAGCGTCGCTTGCAGGCACAGCAGAACCGGTCTTGGGAATTCGACCGCGAGGAAGGCATTCTGGATGCCGGACGTCTGGCGCGCGTCGTGGCCAACCCGACCACGCCACTAAGCTTCAAGGTCGAAAAAGATACCGAATTCCGCGATACTGTGGTGACGCTGCTTCTGGACAATTCCGGCTCGATGCGCGGGCGTCCGATCTCGATTGCCGCGATCTGTGCAGATGTCCTGGCGCGGACGCTGGAACGTTGCAACGTCAAGGTCGAGATTCTGGGCTTTACCACCCGGGCCTGGAAAGGCGGTCAGGCGCGCGAGGCGTGGCTGAACGATGGCCGCCCGCAGCAACCGGGGCGTCTGAACGATCTGCGCCACATCATCTACAAAGGCGCCGATGCCCCATGGCGTCGCGCGCGACCCAATCTGGGTCTGATGATGAAAGAGGGCCTGCTTAAGGAAAACATCGACGGTGAGGCGTTGGAATGGGCGCATCGCCGGATGCTCGCGCGGCGTGAAGCGCGCAAGATCCTAATGGTGATCTCGGATGGCGCTCCGGTCGATGATTCAACGCTCAGCGTGAACCCGGCGAACTATCTGGAAAAACACCTGCGCGACGTGATTGCGATGGTGGAAAAACGCAAGATGGTGGAATTGCTGGCCATCGGGATCGGCCATGACGTGACGCGCTATTATGACCGCGCCGTCACGATCACCGATGTCGAGCAGCTTGCAGGTGCTATGACCGAGCAGTTGGCCGCACTGTTCGACAGCGATCCGCGCGCCCGCGCGCGCGTGATGGGGATGAAGCGGGCCAGTTGACGGCCCTGCTTCGACGGTGCAGACTTAGTGCCATCCAAGCCAGTTTTTGCACCGCTGAAGGCGACTTTGCTTATGGTGGCGCAACGGATAGCGCATAAGCGCTATATCGAAGGGCAGGAACATCATTCGTTCTCCTGTTTATCTGCTTGGATAGTGTCCCAACCCTGCCCGGCCTGCTTGTAGCTGGTCCTGAGATACGCCCTAGAAACCCTTGAGATTGTTGTTGAACCTTGTCGTTCCGCGAGAAACGGAGTGTATTTGCCCCATGCGCTATGAGTTTGCAGACTGTATTCTGGATGTGGATCGACACGTCCTGACCCGCCGGGGTGAGCCCGTCGCAATCGAACCTCAGGTATTCGATCTATTGGTCCTCTTGGCCCAGCACCCAGGTAAGCTGGTGCCCCGGGACGAGATCATCGCGCGGGTATGGAGTGGCCGCTTTGTTTCGGATTCTACCATCAGCGCACGAATTGCAGCGGCGCGTAAAGCAGTCGGCGACGATGGCAAAGCGCAGCGGATCATTCGGACAGTCGTACGGCGCGGGTTGCAAATGGCGGCGGATGTTACCTGCGACGCCGACACCAGTTCAGGCGTAGAAAACCATACGCAACGGCTGCGTTACGCGCGCGGTGCGAAGGGCCGCGCTGTTCCATACACGCTTTCCGGTGATGGGTTGCCGGTGCTGCGCATCGGTTCGGTCGTGCACGATCTGGAGGCGGAATGGCGCATCCCGTCCGAGCGTACCCGGTTACAGGACATGGCAAACCGTTTCCGCCTGTTACGCTACAACAAGGACAATGACGTCAGCTCAAACATCGATCATCAGGCGGTGTATGACCGCAGAATAGAAGAAATCCTGACCGTCGTGAATGCAGCGGGGTTTGACCGCTTTTCCATTCTCGGTGAAATTGGCGGCACCTTCCCTGCCCTACACTTCGCCGCAAGGCACCCCGAGCGGATTGACAAGCTGATTATCTCCGGCGGATGGGCAGAAGGGCGAGATTACCGGGAAGATACCAAACAACCCGACTCGATCCGGTCACTGATCGCGGAAGGCTGGAACACGCCGGGCAGCGGCTATGCTATGGGCGCTGAATTCAGCTATTTTCCAGAAGGTCCGCTGGATAGCGTTCGGCACATGGTCAATGAATTGCAGACACTTTATTCAAGCGAGGAAAGACTTCACTACCGTGACATCGCCAATAGCACCTCGGTGCTGCAACTTCTTCCGATGGTGCAATGCCCCACTCTGGTTCTGCACGGGCGGCACACAGCCGTTCACCCCCTGTCCGAGGCGCGCAAACTGGCAGCTGGAATCCCCAATGCCTCGCTTGTGATCCTTGAGACCGGCAACCAGATACCATTGCCTGGAAATGAGGCCTACAACCCGTATATCCAGGCCATTCAACGCTTTCTTGAGACAGAAGAATAGTGTGCGCCGGGGCGCTGGACATTTCCTACCGCAGGCCGCAGGTTTGCGCGCAGCAAGACCGACGAATGAGGCCGCCCATGTTCCAGAGTTTCGAAGTGACCGCACGCCCCGAGCAAGGCCCACCACGACTGGCCGCTTTGCGGGACGAGCTGGCGCGCGAAGGCCTGCAGGGCTTCCTGATCCCGCGTGCGGATGCGCATCAGGGTGAATATGTGGCCCCTCGGGATGAAAGGCTGGCCTGGCTTACCGGATTCACCGGTTCTGCGGGGTTTTGCGCGGCGCTCACGGACATTGCCGGGGTTTTCATCGACGGGCGCTATCGCACTCAGGTAAAGGCCCAGGTCGCACAGGATTACACGCCGGTCCCATGGCCAGATGTCAGCCTGAGCGCGTGGTTGAAAGAGCAATTGCCAAATGGCGGCAAAGTCGGGTTTGATCCGTGGCTCCACGCTGCAGGACAGATTTCGTCTGCACAGAAAGAGCTTGAAGGCAGCGGCGTCGAACTGGTGCGCTGTGATAACCTTGTAGACCGAATTTGGGCGGATCAGCCCGACCCTCCGATGAATCCTGTCAGGGCACATCCGATTGAATTTGCAGGTGAAAGCGCCGAGAGCAAAATCAAGCGCCTCGCGAGTGAACTGCAGAGCGCAGATCGCACGGCAGCGGTGATCACCTTGCCGGATTCGATCATGTGGCTGTTGAACATTCGCGGCGCGGACATCGCATACAACCCTGTGGCCCATGGCTTTGCCATCCTGCACGGTGATGGGCGGGTGGATCTGTTCATGGCCGCTGCCAAACTGAACGGGCTGAAGGATCATCTGGGCCCGCAGGTCACCCAACACCAAACCGACGCGTTCCTGACAGCGGTTGAGGCACTTGAAGGCAAGGTACAGGTCGATCCGGGAACGGTTCCGCAGATCGTAGCGGATGCGTTGGGGGACCGTATGGTCGATGGCGGCGATCCCTGCGCCCTGCCCAAAGCCCGCAAGAACCCGGCCGAAATCGCAGGCACGGCCGAGGCACATCTGCGAGATGCCGCAGCGGTGATCGAACTGCTGTGTTGGCTGGACGCGCAGAAGCCCGGCACCCTGACCGAGACACAGGTAGTAACGCGGCTGGAAGAAAGCCGCCGCCGGGACAACGCGCTGCAGGATATCTCATTCGACACCATCGCGGGCACCGGGCCGAACGGGGCCATCATGCATTATCGCGTGACCGAGGAAACCAACAGCAGGCTGGAAAACGGTCACCTGCTGGTGTTGGACAGCGGTGGGCAATATCTGGACGGCACCACCGATATCACCCGCACAATTGCAATCGGCGATGTTGGGAATGAGGAAAAGGCCTGCTTTACACGCGTCCTCAAAGGCATGATCGCCATGTCGATGCTACGCTGGCCTGTTGGCTTGGCAGGACGCGATATCGAATGCGTAGCGCGGCTGCCGCTGTGGCTGGCCGGGCAGGATTTCAACCATGGGGTCGGTCATGGGGTCGGTACCTATCTCAGCGTGCATGAGGGCCCTCAGCGCCTGTCTCGGGTCAGCCACGTCCCGCTTGAGCCGGGTATGATCCTGTCGAACGAGCCGGGATATTACCGCGAGGGTGCTTTTGGCATCCGGCTTGAGAACCTTGTCGTAGTGGAAGAGGCCCCAAACCTGCCCAACGGTGACGACGAACGCGCCATGCTGAACTGGCGTACGCTGACTTATGTCCCAATCGACAGGCGTTTGATTGTAGTCGATATGCTGACACGAGAGGAACGTGCTTGGCTGAACGCCTATCACCGCGACGTGGCGGAAAAAGTCCGGCCAAGGCTGGGCGACGCCGCTCAACTGTGGTTGGATGCCGCAACCGCACCGGTCTGACACCGGATTGTTACATAGTTTGGGCAGAGGAGAAGCCCTGACACGACGAGGGAAGGAACAGGAATGACAGACACCATCACGATCCGCAAAGCACCGGGCAAATGGAGCGTCCGCTCAGGCGGCGCGATTTTGGGTGAAACCAACAACGCGCTGGAACTTCTGGAAGGCGACAAAGACCCGGTTATCTACTTCCCGCGTGCGGACATTGCGATGGCCTTTCTGGATCGGACCAACAAAGTCACCCAATGCGCAGGCAAGGGAGACGCCACGCATTTCTCGATCGTAAACAAATCCTCAGTCACCGAAAACGCCGCCTGGAGTTATGAAAACCCGATCGACGCGGTGGCCGAAATCAAGGATCACTTGGCCTTTTATCCCGCAGACTCGATCAAGGTGGAACAACTCTGATCCAAGTATCAGTGCAGGACCGGATCGATCTGCAAAACGGCGAAAATCCTCAGAACCTGCCCTGTCCACAATGTTGCGAGGCGACCATGACAAAGCGTCTATTGAATTCCGCAGGCCCGATTGCGGCCCTGACGATGGCCTTTTCAATGGCCCTGCCCGCCGCAAGCTCTGCCAACACCGGTCTGGCCAATCCCGCGGCAACATATTGCATCGCGCAAGGCGGGCTCTACGGTATACATGACGGCCCGGACGGTCAGAGCGGTATCTGCCAATTACCCGACGGCACCCGGATCGATGCCTGGACCTATTTTCGTGAACACCATGCGGGCGCGGATGGCAGCAAGCCGGTCGGCCTTGCAAATCCCGCCGTCGTGTACTGTGGCTCAATTGGAGGCGAATATGACCTGACCACGTCTCGCTGCGCACTGAGCGACGGTACGTCCGCCGATGCATGGGAGCTGTACCGCAAGGCACATGGAAAAACGCATCAGGTGGTGAACCCAGCAGCAGCCTACTGCCTTGAGATTGGCGGCAGCTACAAGATCAAAGACACTGGTTCGGGTCAGGTAGGTATATGCACCAAGCCGGACGGCACCTCGCAGGACGCATGGGCCCTGTTCCGTGCGGAAAATCCCGAGTGATCCGATCCGGTAATCAAGCCCGACATCCACACCCAAAATGAACTTGAAGCCCCGATTGAGCCGCAGTTTACCGACGATCAGAGCGCGTGGTAGTGACCGTTTTGCGATAGCCTGATCGCGTCCATTAAGTCGCCTTGGCTAGTTATCAGGTTTTCCTGCAACGCAAGCCTATTATCTGGCTGCTGATTACACTGGGGTTCGCCTTCCTCGCCTTTGATGAAGGGTTCGAGATTCACGAAGCTCTGGACAAGGCGTTTCACCGCTTTTTCGGGATTTCGCAAACCAGCCTGACCGACCGGATCGAGGACATACCTGATCCCCGGATTTGCCCTTCTGGCCGCATCCTTGGTGCACGATGCCGTTACAAATGACAACGCCTTGTTTCTGTGAGTCGATATCCCCGGGGCCAATGTTCTTGATGTAAAACTGCCCCTTCGCGCGCTTGAAGAAGTTGCAAAGTTGATGCCCGAGGTGGAGTTCCTTGCCTGTTTCGTTCAGGTTCTTCGATAGGTCAACTCGACCTCTGATCAGCCATTCGATGCAATCTCTGCACCGGCGGCCGAGAAAGCCTGCCAATAAACACACACCCGCCTCGAAACAGTAAGTCGCAACATAGGTTTCAGAACCACCCGCGCCGCGATTGCTGTAGCCTTGGACGATCTGCTGTTCTAGTGTCGCGCAGCGACCAGACATAGGACTTGGGAATGAAAATCGCCACCGCCGCCTACGACCTCGATTGGCTCGATAGTTGGGCTCAATATGAAGACAAGCTTGAGGCATGGGTTTCCGAGGCCGCAGGACAAGGTGCCGACCTTCTGGTCTTTCCCGAATATGGCGCAATGGAGTTGTCGACGCTCGACGGCCCTAAGGTGGCCGGTGATCTCGAACGCTCAATCCGGGCGGTTTCCGACCGGATGGAAGATGTACAAGTTGTGCATTCGCGCCTTGCAAAGATGTACAACACATACATTCTGGGGGCTTCCGCCCCGGTTATCGACGGACCAGGGCGCCCGGTGAACCGCGCAGTGTTCTACGCTCCTGACGGTCGTCTCGATCATCAGGACAAGCAGATCATGACACGGTTTGAACGCGAGGCCTGGGACATCGCCCCGGGCGGTTCGTTGAAACTGTTTGATACCGCATTGGGTAAAATCGGCGTTCTGATCTGCTATGACAGTGAGTTCCCTCTCTTGGGTCGGACCCTGAGAGAGGCCGACTTGATCCTCGTACCATCCTGCACCGAAGCCCTGTCCGGGTATTGGCGTGTGCGGATCGGCGCCATGTCTCGTGCCCTTGAAAATCAATGTGTTACGGTAATGTCATCGTTAGTTGGCGGCAATGAATGGTCCGAAGCAGTCGACATGAATACCGGCATGGGTGGCGTGTTTGGCCCGCCCGATATCGGGTTCCCACCGACGGGAGTGCTTGCCGAGGGCACGCTGAATACCGCCGGCTGGACCTATGCCGAGGCCGACCTGTCCACAATTGCAAACGTCCGCGCAGACGGGTGGGTGTTGAACCGCACGCACTGGACCGAGCAAGACGCTCGGGTCGATTCAGTCACAATATCACCCCTTTAGGTGACTTCGCCCTTGAAATAAGGCCGAAATAGGCTCATTTAAGCGCACGATCTGCAGATTCTGCAGGTGCAACCTAATGATGGAGACAACATGGCCAAGGAAGATACGCTCGAATTTCCCGGTGTCGTGAAGGAACTCCTGCCTAATGCGACGTTTCGGGTCGAGCTGGAAAACGGCCATGAGATCATCGCACATACGGCAGGCAAGATGCGCAAGAACCGCATCCGTGTTCTGGCCGGCGACAAAGTTCAGGTCGAAATGACCCCATATGATCTGACCAAGGGTCGGATCAACTATCGCTTCAAGTAACGCTTCGTACATGGCGTTTATCCTCGGATCGGGCAGCCCGCGGCGGCTGGACCTGCTGGCGCAGCTTGGCGTTCAGCCCGATGCGATCCGTCCGCCGGATATCGATGAAACCCCGCTGAATGGCGAACTGCCGACCCCCTATTGCAGCCGCATTACCCGGAAAAAAGTTCAGGCTGTTCAAGCTGATAGCGATGATATCACCTTATGTGCTGACACTACGGTCGCACTGGGTCGCCGCATTCTTGGCAAACCCGAAGACGCGGGACAAGCTGCTGAGTTTCTGCACGCCCTGTCCGGCCGACGCCATCGGGTGATCACTTCGGTCGCTGTGCGGCGCGGGGATAAAATCCTCCAGCGTGACGTGGTTTCTCAGGTAAAGATGAAACGTCTGTCCGACAGCGAAATCAATGCCTATCTTGCGACGGATGACTGGCAGGGCAAGGCCGGAGCCTATGCGATACAAGGCCCTGCCGGTGCGTTCATCCCGTGGATTTCAGGCTCGTTCACCGGTATCGTCGGCCTACCCCTGTCCGAAACTGCTGCACTGCTGCAAGGCATCGGCTATCCCTTATATCGCGAGGTATCATGAAGGGTCGTACCATCATTCTGGATCATATTCAGGGACGCGAAGCTGCAGCTCTGATGGTGGATGGTGTTCTCGACGATTTCCTGATCGCCACAGATGCCCCTGCGCCAGGTACGATCTACCGCGCCCGCGCCGATCGCTCGGTCAAAGGTCAGGGCGGCATGTTTCTCACCACACCCGACGGCCCGGCTTTTCTGAGGCAAGTCAAAGGGTTGGCACCCGGTGCTTTGCTACTGGTGCAGGTGACCGGATATGCCGAGCCCGGCAAAGCCATACCCGTCTCGAACCGTATTTTGTTCAAAAGCCGCTTTGCGATCGTGACACCTGACGCGCCCGGCCTGAACATCTCTCGCCGTATCCGTGATGAAGATATGCGCGACCAACTTCTCGAAATCGCGCATGAGCAAATGGGAAACAGCACGCACGGCCTGATCCTGCGCTCGTGCTGCCAGGCGGCGGATGCAGATGAAATCGCTGAAGATATCTCAGCCATGCTGGTACTTGCCGAGCAGGTATTGGCTGATACGGGCAGTGAACCAGAATTGCTGAGCGAGGGCGATGGTCCGCATATCCTGGCCTGGCGTGATTGGACGGACCCGGCCGAGGTCGTGACCACATCCGGCGGATTTGAGGACCACGGTGTCGTTGATGCGCTCGATACAGCAAAGGGGGTTTCCGAAACGCTTCCCGGTGGAGGACACCTCTATATCCAACCGACCCGCGCGCTGGTTGCGGTGGATGTGAACACCGGCGCCGACACATCTCTCGCGGCGGGAACCAAAGCTAACTTCGCCTGCGCCAAAGCCCTGCCGCGCGCCCTGCGCGTGCGCGGGTTGGGGGGGCAGATCACTCTGGACCTTGCACCGATGCCCAAGAAAGACCGGAGGGGTTTCGAATCGGCCTTGCGGTCGGCATTCAAGTCCGATCCTGACGAGACGATCCTGGCCGGTTGGACCCCGCTTGGCCATTTCGAACTACAGCGCAAACGTGGTCGTATCCCATTGACGGAGATCCTGAAATGAGCTGCCCGATCTGCGGAGAAGATACCCAGCAGGCTTTTCGACCATTCTGCTCCAAACGCTGCGCGGATATCGATCTGGCAAAATGGCTAAACGGTTCTTATGCGGTGCCATCGCAACGTGAAGAAGACGCCGAGACGACCTCGGAACCAACCGAAAGCCCCACGTCCCTCCCGCATTGAAAAAATGTCAAAAAGCCTCTGGACACCGCCTGTGGCAAGTCATAGAAGGCCTCCACCCAATGGCAAACGCCATTCCCGTGCCCGGGTAGCTCAGGGGTAGAGCAGTGGATTGAAAATCCTCGTGTCGGTGGTTCGATTCCGCCCCCGGGCACCACTTCCTCAGGTAAACTCTTGGTTTCACTCCAGCTTTTAACGTAGGTTGGAGCGGTAGACCATCTCAGAGACCATTTCGCCGAAGTACACCTTTGTGAAAGAAGGTGTTTTTTTCTTCAGTCACCGCATCCACAAGGAGCTTTGCCGCTATTACTTTTCTTCTTGGATCGCATTTTCTTTGCGTGCTCACTCGGCAAACGTATAGGCGACGAGAACAAGAAGAGCAGTTGATCAACTGGATGAATATTGGTTTCATCTGAGGTCGCAGGATATGCAAGTGCCTGGAAAGCACATGTTACGACTCGGCGCAGCCAATTCTGCCGCAACGCCAGTTGTACTGAACGAGACTTCTGTTGCCTCTATACTGTTGTCAGAGGCAGTCGAGATATACCTTACACAGAGGGGCCAAGGACGCCCCGTAACATTTCACAAGGGTGCTGAGAGAGCGTGTGGTTATTCATAGCTTCCTAGTCTGATGACCCTCTTCTTCAGCAACACAGTGATTACATCCGCAATGGCTTTGCAAATTCGATGCCAGCTGTAAGGCGCTAACCGTTGCATACCTGCACCTACAGCTCCGCATTGACCGAGAGCCTCGGGTGAGCGGCGATAGCAAAACAAAGGTGATCGCGCCTTCCGGCTTAGCTGGCAGATTTTTGCGGGAATCGGCAATAAATGCTACGATAGCTTTGTTGGCAGGATCGCCGCTGGGTCTCTCCGGCCATCGCGCTTCGTTATTCTTTTTTTATTACAACAAGTTCTTTTTTTGCCGTTCGGCCGGGCGATCCGGGGCCTCTGGGTCAGCGTTTCAGAATGCTTTTGAACGGAGGCAGACATGCCGGAAACAGTATTTGAACGCGCGCCAGACGGCGCAATCATTGGACTTCAGCATCATGGCGACCCTCTTCGAGGGCGTTCTAAAGGAACCAGTGCGCTGGATGTGGCGCAGGCTTATGCCGCCGAAGTGGCGGGGCTTTACCGGATAAAGCCCGATTTTCTTGACAGGCTCGGCGAGAGTGTTTCAGGCAAGTATAATCGCGAGGAGGGCAGCAAGCTGCGGCTGGAAGAAGCCAAGGCAGTACAGTCCTTTCTGGTCTACACATTTCGTCAGACACATCACGGCATCCCGGTCTGGGAGCGAGGTCTGACACTACGCATGGCCGGCCCAGACAATGTGGTCACCGGTTCGTCCTCAAGTGTTGCTGCCGATATCGAACTCAGCAACGCCCCTACTCCGCCTGCTGGCCGCGACAAACAAGCTGGCGCGATTCTGCGCGAAGCTGTGAAAGGGGCCAAGTTTACAAAATTTAAGGTTAATGACACCCGGGACTTTGTCTATCGCTACGACGCAGAACATCGCCTGCCACACAAAGAACCGGGCGAGATCGAAGGGGCCGAGTTAACCCCGCTGCCAGAGATCGGTCGTGTACCAAAGGGCATCAAGGACGGCGAATGGCGTTTCGTAAGCCTTGTGCATTTTGGCTGCAAAATTCCCGACTACGGAGAGCTGAACTGGCGAGCATTGGTCGATTGGGAGACCGGCGCGGTGCTTTACATCCGGCCATTGGTGGGGTGTGTTTCGGGTTACGTCTTCACAGACGACCCGATATCACTTTCAGGAGATTCAGAGCTTGATCCGACGGCCCCGGTTGCGCTTTTGGATGCGCAACGCGAACTGGTGGCGCTGGAACGGTTGATATTACCGGGCGGAGGCGCACCGGTGGAACTAAGCGGCGAATTGGTGGCGGTACGTGATCTCGATACACCGAACATCGCCCCACCGACTGAAAACGCCGGTGCCGCATCGATCTTTGATTATCCCGCCGACAGCGACGATTTCGCGGCGGTCTGTGCGTACTACAACCATGATTTCCTGTATCGCTTCGTCCAGTCTTTGGGCTTCGATCTGCCCAGCTATTTCGACGGGGTGGCCTTCCCGGTGGATGTTGATCACCGCTGGTTCAATCCCATTGCAGGACCGGTGAATGCTCAGGCGCCAGGCAATGCCATAGGCAATGGTGTACTACGCTTTCGTTATGCGCTTGCGGCAAATGGCTCCACAGTCGGCATGGCCACAGACTCGCGCGTATCGGCGCATGAATTCGGGCACGCGGTGCTATGGGATCATCTCAATTGGCCCAATTTCGGCTTTTGTCATGGCTTTGGTGACGCGCTGGCGGCAATACTTTACGATCCTCAAGGTATTGCGCCGGATCGTTTCCGTACCTTCCCCTTCAGCAACCTAATCACCCGGCGATGGGATCGGTCGGTCGCCTCGGGTTGGGGCTGGGGTGGCACGATGGACGTGGGCGGATATCGGTCGACCGAGATCAATGCCACTACTTTGGGCCGAATCTATCGATCTCTCGGAGGTGATTCCACAGAACTGGACGACAGGCTGCATGCCAGCCGCTACACGATCTATCTGATCCTGCAGGCGGTGCCGCTTTTGGCCGGGATCGTGCCCAACACAGTCGAAGGTTTTTCCCGCGCCTTGCAGGAATCAGACGAGAACACTGCTCAATTCGACGGTGCAGCCGGAGGCTGGGCACACAAAGTGGTACGCTGGGGCTTTGAGAAACAGGCGCTCTACAACGGATCCCCGCCTGATGTTGACGTCTTCATTGATGACGGACGACAGGGTGAATACCCTTGGCACCAACCGGGCAACAATGCTCCCGGCATCTGGAATCGGCACCGCCCTGACGGCGGCACCGACCACGAGACTCCGCGCCGCTGCGTCGAGAATTATCTGTATGTCCGGATCGGCAATCGCGGCAACTCCCCAGCCCAATCAGTGACTTTGTCATTAGCCCGCGCGATGGAAGGCAAGGGCACCACATGGCCCGATGACTGGAATCCGCTGATCGTAGGCGAACCTATCGGCCAGTCAGTGCATTATGGCGACGAAGTGATCGTCGGCCCGATCCCATGGTGCCCCGAGGACCTGTGCGAGGAATACATTCTTGCCAGCGTGGATACGCCAGAAGACCGCAGCAATGTCGAGACGATTGCAGGCAGTCTGCCTGTCGATCGACTGGCGCTTGGTGACAACAACGTCGCCCTTCGCCGAATGGAGGTGAACCGCGACGAAGATGACACCCCTTGCTGCGAGGAGGAAGAAACGAAGATGACCTATCGTTACGCCGTCAAGTTCGTCTGCGGCTGTTCCAAGGGCCGCATTTTGTCCCAGGGCCGCTATCACACAGCAATCAACATCGGAAACGGCAGCGGCGATGCTGTGCGTTTTCGTAAACGGGTGTCGTCGGCCTTGCCAAACGAAAAACCGGGCAATGTCTCGGCCAGAACGAAGAACAAACTCGGTCCCTGGGAATCGATGGAGATCGATTGCGAAGATGTGGTACGACACCTGCGGGTGGCCGAATGCTGTTTCTTAAAAGGGTTTGTCTTTATCGACAGCGAAACACCGCTGGACGTGGTCGCGGTCTACACCGCCGCCCATGGTGAAGGCGAAGTGGAAATCATCGATGTCGAACCGGTCGTGCCTCGGCTGATCAAAAAGGTACCGCCCCCGCCACCGCCACCTCCGCCGCCGCCCCCACCCGAGGACAAGCCGGACCTAATCCCGGTGCAGCCCTTCCCGCCCGGCCCGCCGCCCTTCCCGGCTTGGTATTGTGAGGAGCCGCGCAAATTGAGGATCATCGTGCGTAACATTGGTGCAGGGGCTGCCGGGCCTTCGACCACGCGGGTCGATTTCTTCCAGAGCGGCGCGGTGGTCGATCTGCCGACACCAGCACTGGGGCCAAACGGGGATGAGACCACGCTATCGCTCGAATTCCCGGACGAGGTCAAAGGTGGCGAGCAGATCCCCTTCAAGATCACCGTCAATGCCAATCCGGCCGATGGTGTGACGGAAACAGACACCACCAACAACAGCGACTCTTCCTCCTGCGGCCTGGCCAGCTAAAGCAAACTGGGGGTGGCCCGGGCCATTATCGGCCCGGGCTGCGCGATCTAGAGGTGCCGGTCGCTAGGCTGCGTCACGATCGTGATTGCGCTCTACATTCAGGAGGGCAATTTGCTTCAACGACACCAAGGTGGGACCGCCCTGTCTGATCCCAAAGTCAGACCTCAAGCTGCGATTTAAGTATACTTTTCTACCGCTTCCCAAGGGGCGACAGGGTCGCCGCAGCCTAGTAACTATCTCTTTTCCGTTGCGCATCTTTGATAAGAGCAGCAAGCCGATAGAAACCGTGGGCCATCTTGGTGTAGGGCGTTAGCAGGAAGAATGTCAGGACCGATCCAAGATGAATAGCAAGCAACGCGGGCATCAAAGCCGTTGATCCGAAAGCGTAAAGAGCAAGTCCGCTAAAACCGACGAATCCCAGCAACAGGATGAAACCGATATCGCCGCCCCATGCCGAAGCATCACCTAGATTACGATCGGACCTTTGCTTGAGAATTACCATGGCGCAGCAACCCACTGTCAACATCACACCGCCAGAAATTCCGAATAGTTTGGGCAAAGACCAGAACCCGTACGGCGCATGAATTCCAAAGCCATAATGCATAACCGTTGCAATCGAGGTCGACGCGAAGCAAAGCAGGAAGCCATACATGATCGCGTGGTGAATATGACGTCGCGCCTGACTGAACCGGTCTTCGTCTTCAAAATTACAGCCTTCACCATGACCTGCGGCAAGATCCTGCATTTTACCCGCTCGTTTGAAGGCGGCCAGCAGGTCCGCCATTTTGATGGGTTTTCCCCCCACCTCGGCCCAATAGCGCCTTAGACTGATGGCAATGCTAAAGAGTGGCAGCAAGAATGCCGGAGCAAAAATCGCAACCATCGCATTATGCGACAGAACGGCATAAAACCCGTCCCCTCCGCTAGAACCTATCGCGCGAATTGCCCAGAACAACAGGGCAAATCCGACCACAAGTGCCAGCGCAATCGCCCCGCCCTGGGTGTGAAATCGGCGTGCCAGCGGCTGCGGCCATGCGAAGCTTTCCCAGCTGTCCCTCCGTACCTCGGCCAGAGCCTTCGGCAAATTCAGGTCGAACTCGTGCGGGGCTGTGTACTGGCAGGCGTAGTAGCAGCCGCGGCAGTTGTGGCACAGGTTGGCCAGTTGCGTGATGTCCCCATCCGAGAACGCGCGTTCCGCATGAAGCGACGGAAAGACCGAGCAATAGCCCTCGCAATAGCGGCAGGCGTTGCAAATTTCAGCCTGACGGCGGGCTTCCTGTATCAATTCAGTTTGCATAAGCGGCGGCCTCACGTCCTGCGATGCGTCCAAAGACGGTTCCGATGGTCATGCCGAAACCGGCTAGATAGCCTTGCCCAAGGATCGAGCCCGCCATGGTTTCGCCAGCCGCCCACATGTTTTTGATCTTGCCGTCGGCGCTCGAACATTGCGCGGCATCGTCGACTTTGAGGCCCAAATAGGTGAAGGTTACGCCCGTACGCAGCGAATAACCGTAAAATGGCGGCTCGGTGATCGGACGCGCCCAGTTGGTCTTGGGCGGGTTCAAGCCAGATGTTGAAACGCCGTCCAGCTCTGTCGGATGAAAGGCGCTGGTGTCTCCGCAGGCGGCGTTGAATTCAGCGATTGTTGCGGTCAACTTTTCGGCAGGCAGGCCCATCATCCCGGCCAGTTCTTCCAACGTATCTGCCTTCAGCGGTGGAAACACCGACGGCATGAACAGATTCAACGAATTGGCGTCGATGATCACATAGCCAACTTGATCTGGTTGGGCTGCCACCAAGCGCCCCCAGATTGCATAGCGCTTGGGCCAGACATCCTCGCCCTCATCGTAGAAGCGCTCGGCATCCTTGTTCACGACGATCGAAAACGGCACGCAATCCAGACGGGTGACAATACCACCGTCAAATTTCGGTGCACGCCCATCAATAGCAACGGCGTGGCATTGGGTCGGGTCGCCAACACTCTCGACGCCTTGATCCAGAAGATCAGCCAGGACCACGCCTCGGTTATAAGGGGTGCCTCGGATCAGAAAGTTTTTTGCAGGCTCACCCCATGCACGGGTCAGCCAATCCGTATCGGCCTGAAACCCGCCCGAGGCGACGATGACTGCCTTTGGCATTATCCGGTGGTTTTGACCTTCATAGGTATAGTCGACCCATTCGATCCGATCCCCGTTCAGCTCCAAATGCGTGACGGCGGCTTCATACAAAACATCGATACCCAAACCCGCCGCAGTTCGGTAATAAGCATTCACCAGAGACTTCCCGCCTCCCATAAAAAAGGCATTTGTCCGCGCCAAAGAAAGTGTTCCGGAAAGAGAGGGTTGAAACCTGACACCGTGCTCTTCCATCCATGGCAGGCATTCCTCGGAAGTGCGGATCGCGAGGCGGGCCAGATGCTCGTCAGTTTTGCCGCCGGTGACCTTCATCAAGTCCGCGAGATATTCGTCTTCGCTATACTCTTCGATCAACGGGCCCAAAGGGCCACCATGCATGCAGCGAAAATTGCGCGTATGGCGCGAGTTTCCTCCGCGATAGGGTTTTGGTGCGGTTTCCAGTATCAGAACGCGGGCACCGGCTTCCGCGGCGGTCATCGCGGCGCACAAAGCAGCGTTCCCGCCACCGATCACAGCGATATCGTAAGCTTCCTTTTGGGTGGCCATATCCTGTCTACCTAGTGATTTTCGTCGGTTGTCCGATCGCGTTCCTGCAACGCCCGGATACGCATTCGTTGTGCGGCCTGAATATGCCCGCGCATTTCTGTCTCGGCCGCCGCGCCATCACGTGCCTTCAGCGCGACCATAATACGCCGATGTTCAGCGACTGCCGCTTCGGCCCGATCTCCGTCCAACAATTGCGACGGCCCAAGGATCAGCAGCGCCTTCTGCAAGGACAACATGGATTTCGCGAGAAATCGGTTCTTGGCTGCATCCAAAAGCGTGGCGTGAAATATCCGGTTGATCCGAGCCGCGTCTGGACCTGTGCCAGCCTTTGCCAAACGATCATTCAAAACATCCAACTCGTCCAATTCGACATCCGACGCCGCACGCGCTGCTAGACGGGCCGCAGTGCCCTCGAGCACTGCGCGCATCTCATAGAGTTCCATCACCTCGGCGTAATCCAAACTGCGAACGGTCGCGCCCTGCCGCGGTACATGCGTGACCAGGCCGTCGGTCTCCAGCTGCCGGATCGCTTCGCGCACCGGTGTTCGGCTGACACCCAACCGTTCAGACAGCTCAATCTCGCGCAGGCGCTCGCCGGGCAGAAGGGTGCCCTCGCGAATCTCATCCAACAGGCGTTGATACGCCGAATTGCCTTGCGGGCCAGGCTGTAAGGGGTCGTCCTGAATGGTCATCGCGTGCTCACTTGTCTTCTTGCGTCCATTTGTATACATTTGGATACATAGTGAGTCAATATTGTTGGAAGCTGCACTTTGCCCACCCAGAACAAAACACCTTCTCTCCTCGCAAAGCGGGCCCTAACACTGGGCTTGGCACTTCTTGGCACAGGGCTATTCTGGGCGTTGAATCTGCCATTGCCTTTTCTGTTCGGCCCGATGAGCGCGTGTCTGATCGCGGCTCTGGCTCATGCTCCAATGGAAGGCTTTGGTCAGGTCTCGATTGCTGCGCGCACCATACTCGGCGTGGCTGTAGGGGCTTCGATTACCCCAGCCCTATTTGCAGAACTGCCGAAGATGGCAGCGTCGATTGCACTGATCCCGTTCTTTATCCTGCTGATCGCGCTGGTCGGAGTGCCATTCTTCCGCAAGGTCTGGGGCTTTGATACCACGACCGCGTTTTACGCGGCCATGCCCGGCGGATTGCAGGATATGATCATCTTCGGGGCCGAGGCTGGCGCTAACCCGCGAACGCTGTCCCTGATCCACGGAACCCGCGTTCTGATTATTGTAACGCTGGCCCCTCTGTTTCTTACGGTGTTTTACGACGCCCAACTCACCAACCCAATCGGAGAGCCCGCGCGCAACCTGCCGATACACGAATTGGCGCTGATGGTTCTTGCTGCCTTTGTCGGCTGGAAAGGCGGTGAGCGGATCGGCTTGTTCGGAGCGTCGATTCTAGGACCAATGATCCTGACGGCTGCGTTGTCACTGGGCGACTTCATTCACACCCGACCGCCTCGCGAGGCCATCCTTGCGGCTCAGTTCTTTATCGGCTGCGGAATCGGCGTGAAATTCGTAGGTGTCACATGGGTCGAACTACGCCGTGTGGTAGCGGCGGGCTTCGCCTATGTCATTGTCCTCGCCGTTCTGGCAGCCGCTTTCACCGCCGTTGTCACCACCTTGGGGCTGGGCCAACCGGTCGAGGCATTTTTAGCCTTTGCCCCCGGCGGGCAGGCAGAAATGACAGTTCTGGCCATCGTCTCAGGCGCGGATCTGGGCTTTGTGATCACGCATCATCTGACAAGGATCGTGTTGGTAATCATCGGTGCGCCGATAGCGGCCAACCTTATCCTGCGCTGGTCCAAACCTCGGGGTTGATCATGTGAACCGGGGCGCCTGCAGCGTAGGCGTTCACTTGATCGAAAATGTCCGAAAATTGCAGATCGAACTCATCCTCGGTCACAAAGCCGATATGCGGCGTCGCAATCAGATTTGGATGCGAAAGCAAGGGGTCTTTCGGATCATTGAGGGGTTCGGAATCGAAGACATCGATTGCGGCCTTCCCGGGATGGCCGGCATTCAGCGCCCCAAGCAATGCCCCTTTTGCAATAAGGCCGGCACGGGATGTATTCACAAACAGTGATCCCGGCTTCATGTGCGCGAAGTCCGACGCAGTAATGATGCCGTTTGTGCCTGGCTTCAGGCGAACATGGATCGAGACAACATCGCTGTTGGCAAAGAAAGCTTCGCGGTTCGCGGCGACCTGAACACCATCTGCCTGCGCCCGAACCCGACCTTCATCTGAGGACCACCAGACTACATTCATTCCAAATGCCTCGGCGTAGCCCGCGACAGCGCGTGCGATACGGCCATAGCCGTACAGTCCCAGCTGCCGCCCTCTCAGCGTCTTGCCAACTCCTGCCTGCCACCGCCCCGCTTTGACCGAGGCCATCTGCGCCGGTAAATCGCGCATCCCAGCCATGATCAGCGCCCAAGTGAGTTCGGCTGCAGCATACGAAGGCGTTCCACCATGCATGTTTGAACACAGCAGAACACCATTGTCCGAACATGCCTGCACATCAACGTGCGGATACACGCTGCGCTGACTTATCAATCTCAGGTTCGGCAGCTTTTCGATTAAGTCGCGGGTTACCTTGGTGCGTTCGCGAAACAGAACCAACGCCTCGGCCTCCTGCAACCGTGCCGCCAATTCATCGGTATCCTCGACATGATCTGTCCAGATCTTCACTTCGTGGTCGGATAGCTTTCCAAAACAAGGCAAGCCCTGCAGGGTATCAAACCAATCATCCAGAATGTGAACCTTCATCGACTTTCCACACCCTGCCCGGTGTTCAGTTTTCTTGGCGTCGGCACAAAATGCAGCGTATCGAGTGCTGCAAGCGCATTGCGGACCCGCTCGCTTTGATCCAGCAAATGGTTGAACTGCTCATCGCACCCGGCGATCGGTGTCGGGTATTCCGCAATGTCCCGCCGCAGGACCGACTGCGCCAGCCTTAATTCCTGACGCGCAATATCGAGGCATTCAGAATAATTGTTCATCGTGGCACCTTCATATTGTATACCTTAGTATACATAACAGAGATCCCAGTTTCAACTGCCACTCCACACAGATCCGGGTATATAGACATGCCCATCTGCAAGCTTTCGCGCAGTCCGCACCAGACCAGCAGAGTTTACGTTGAAGTCCCCGTCATTCGAGAAGTCCACCAGCACATCAATCTTTCCAGAAGCGTGTTCCAGCACAACTTCAGCTGGGCTTGCCTTAGGTCGGTCCAACAACCCATCAGCGACGGTTCCGGGCGTCAAAGCACAAGACGCCATGCACTGCGCACCCGTAACGGCCATTGTCGGGTGAGTTTTCCATGGCATGAAATACCGAACTGCAAGGGTTCCGCCCTCTTTGGCTGGTGCCAACAGCCCGAATTTGGGGGTTACCGATTTCGATACATCCCCCATACCCATCAGTTCCCCGGCTTCGATCCGAACTGCCTCCATCCGGGCAAAGAAAGAGCGGTTGGCGTCCAGTTCTTCCGCGCTTTCATACCCAGTTAGTCCAAAATCGGTGGCGCGGGCCATAGCCATAGGCATGGCAACATCCATACAGGTTAGCTCGACCCCTTGCACCGTATCGCGCAGATTTCCGGTGGGCAGAAATGCACCCGTTGCCGAACCCACAACTCCCATAAAACTCAGTTGTACCGGTGCAGATTGCCCAGGAACTCCGGCAATCTCGGCATCGCCCTCATAGGCCAGTTCACCACCCGGGGTCTGCACTTTGGCAACCACTCGCGCACCCGTATTAACTGCGCGTATCCGGACCACGGTCTCATCGCCTTGAGGCTGAAACAAACCCATTTCAATTGCGGCCGGAGCGACGCCGGAAAGAATGTTTCCACAAGTTGGCTTGAAGTCGACCAGCTTTTCCTCAACCGAAACCTGCGCGAAGAAATAATCGATATCGGCCCATTCATCATCGCTGACAGATAAGATGGCTACCTTGGTCGTCACAGCAGTACCGCCACCGATTCCGTCAATGTTAAACGCCTGCCCAGCCCCTAGGGCAGCGACCAGCACATCAGCCAATGTGTCCATATCCACGGGCAGGTCAGAGCGACGAAAATAGGGCCCACGCGAAGTGCCGCCACGCATAAAAATATACGGGATTGCTGTCTGGGTCATCTCGAACCCCTCCTCTACAAACCGTCAAAAACTGTTGTGTTTTCAGCTTTGTCCGACCTGTCTGCTTCGCAGGCCGGACCTCAGTGGAGCATTCATTTCAGTGGCCATGGCAGGCTCACCATGTCTTGCAACAGTCCCGGTGGGAAATCCCGGTTCAGAGCGCCTGCCATGATGCACATGAAACCGATGCCGCAGGCTGTCAGGATCAGCGTCATCTGCCAGCTTGAACCGGCTCGAATGCGGAAGAAGGCAATCAGAAACCCGATCAGGGCTAGGATGAAACCAACAACCCACGTTGCCGCGATAAGACCTGCAAACCACGCCAACGTCGACCAAAGCCCATGCGGTGCGCTCGCATCTTCACCGGCAATTTCCTTATCGGCAAAGATTGCATCACCCTCGGGTCTCCGCATCATCTGGGTCAGCAGGATCACGCAGCAGAACAAGGACACACCGCCGATCACCAACGGGATGATCTTGTCGGTCATGTTGTAGTCTGGGATCATGTTGGCGTTGATCAATGCCGCGATTAGGTAGGCCATGATCACCAGCAGGAAGATCAACGGCGCGCGCTTGCTGCCAGACTGGACTTCACCTTCGGCCATGATCATCTTAGCCTGCCGAATTCCTAAAATGACCGAAGCCACAGTGACCAAGATCAGAACAATCACGATCGGGCTGAAGACATACTCCATGCCCTCACCAAAGCTTTTGCGGAACCGGAATGAGGCAATCTGGAACGCCTGATTGGTAAACTTCTCAACCGGGTTCGACAGCACGAACCCAATAAGAAAGGCCGGACGCGACCAATCGAACCGGCGCAGGAAGATCCCGATCAGGCCGATCACGAACAGCGCCAGAAGGTCTTCGAAGTTCTGACCGGACTGGAAGGCTGCAAAGCTGATCAGCATAAACAGGAAAGGTGCCAGATAGGTGAAGCGGATCGTTGTCAGCTTGGCGATGCCTCCGGAAGCCGCGATGCACAGGATGGTGCCCACGACGTTAGCAAGCGCCAAAAGCCAAACGATCGAATAGGTGATGTCGAGATTGTCCTTGAGCATGCTCGGACCGACCTCGATATCACCCGACCCCAGCAGCGCCACCGCGCCGATGAAGATTGCCATCGAGCCGGAGCCAGGAATGCCAAACAGCAGCGTTGGCACCAGCCCACCACCCTCTTTGGCGTTGTTCGAGCTTTCCGGGCCGATGACCCCGCGCACTTCGCCTTTGCCGAAGTTGCTTTTGTCTTTAGTGGATTGAACCGAATGGCCGTAGGCGATCCAGTCGACGACTGACCCCCCGAGGCCCGGAATGACTCCGACAACCACGCCAATGATCGAACAACGGACCGAAAGCCAGATGTTGGCGAACCAGTCTTTGACACCGTCCAGCCAACCGGCCCCCAGTGATGCCCCTTTGGCGATCGAGCGATCTTGCCGCAGCAGTGAGACGATCTCAGGTACGGCGAAGATACCCAGCCCGACAATGACCAGCTTCAAACCGTCCGTCAGATAGGGAATGTCATAAGTCGCCATACGAAGTGAGCCGCCTGCGTCGGCCTCACCAATTGTACCGACCATCAAGCCCAGCCCGGCGGCGGCGACCCCTTTCAGAGGGATACGCCCTGCTAAAATAGCGACCATCGAAAGGCCAAGAATTGTGATCATCAGCATCTCGGGCAGGCCGAACGCCAGAACGATGGGACGCGCGACCAGGATGAACATGGTCAGAAAAGTTGCGCCGACCAAACCGCCAAACAGTGATGAAGCAAAAGCTGCTGACAATGCTCGCGCGGCCTCACCTTTTTTCGCCATCGGGAAGCCGTCCAGCACCGTAGCCTGTGAGGCGGAACTGCCGGGGATGCCCATCAGAACTGATGCGAAGGTGTCAGAGGTTGGAACAACAGCAACCATCCCGATCATCAGCGCCAACCCAAGGATCGGGTCCATGCCGAACATGAAAGGGAGCAACAGGGACAAGCCGGCAATACCGCCAAGTCCCGGGAAAACACCTACGGCCAGTCCCATAACGACACCGAGAACAAGATACCCCAGAACAATAGGTTGCAGGATCAGACCCCACGCATCACTGAACGCAGGAAGAGCGGTGGCGAAAACCTCCATAGCGGCCGCCTTTCATAAATTGTCTTGTGTTAGGAAAAGCGCGCGCCGACATTGGGGCACGCGCAGTGGTGTTTGAGCTTAGTTCAGCTCGACACCATAGGCTTCTTTGAGCCAGTTCAAAACGTAGCCCTTGGCATTGTCGTCGACGTTTGTCGCGGTTTGCAGTGCCGCTTTAGAGCCGTCACCTACGAATACTGGGTATTTGCCCACGCGCTTCGAGGAGATGTCGGCAAAGTCGCCGCGCTCGGTTACAGCCTGGAACGCTGCTGTGTATGCGTCGACCACTTCCTGAGGTGTATCACCCGGCAGGAAGGCCAGCTTCTGAACCGGGAAGCCGGCTACAAAGAACGCTTTCCACGCATCCCATGCCTCACCGCTGGTTTCACAGCCATCGGTGGCTTCGCATACTTCCTTGAATGTCGGGATATCCGGGAAGGTCGGGTCACGGACGATATTGCCATCCGCATCAAGCGCCCCCCAGGTCATCATCGGCACAGCCTGACCGGATTCAACCAGCGGGGCCGATCCACCCAGATAGCCAGACGAGGTCTGATAGTCGATATTAGCTTCGCCACGTTCGAACATCAGACGACCATCGCCACGGCCTTTGATGCCAAAGACTGGCTCAACGTTCATACCCAGCATCTGCCAGGCCAATAGCGGCACGAGGTCCAGTCGGGTCGCGCCCTGCGAGCCATAAATGAAGTTGGTGTCTTTCAACGCGTTTGCGGAGCCATCAAACTTTGCTCCGTCTTCGGCGTTCAGATAGGCAACACCACCTGTTCCCGACGCCATAACTGGAATCCAGTCGTTGTATTCATAGCGCACGCGCGGATCACTCAGCAGATATGGGAATTGAGTTGAACCGGAGGTGCCAAACAACAGCGTGCCATCGTCATGGCTCTGCTCCTGGAACCAGTTCGCGCCTTTGGTCGAACCAGCGCCCGGCATGAATTTCACGACCACAGTCGGTTGACCCGGTAGAGCTTCGGACAGAAGCGGCGCAAAGAAGTTGGCCCATTTGGCGGACCCGCCCGTTTCCGAGAACGGGATGACCCACTCGATGGTCTTGCCCGAGAAGTCGACCTCGGCTGCGGCAGGCGCGGCGATACCGGCGGCGGCGATCAGCCCCACGACGGTGCGACGGGTGAAGTTGGAAATGGCCATTGGTTCCTCCCTATAGACCAGACAACCACGTCAACGCCCTCCGCGCTACCGTGATCGCAAATAGAACTGTGGGGTTGATTCCCCCTCCCATCTGGCAATCATGGAGTGCCAACCTTGCGCGAAACTTGCGGGAGACCTGATGCGGATCGTAATAGTCGAGGACAATGAGCCACTCGCCAATGCCATTGCTTATCGCCTACGTGACCGAGGTCATGCGGCAGATATACTGACCGACGGGGATGCCGCTGACCTGTACCTTCAACAAGAAGGCGCGGATCTGATCGTTCTGGATATCAACCTACCGGGCCGGTCAGGGTTGGACATCCTGAGATCACTGCGCGATCGTGGCGACAGTGCGCCGGTGATCCTGCTGACAGCGCGAACTGAGACAAGCGACCGGGTGACCGGCTTGGATATGGGCGCAGATGACTATCTGGTCAAACCCTTCGAAATGGACGAGTTAGAAGCACGCGTCCGAGCACTTTCTCGGCGCAAAGAGCTTGAATACGGAGCACGGGAGAGCATCGGTGGCCTAGAATTCGACCGCGCCGCACGTCAGGTTAGTGTTCAGGGCGAGGTCATGGATATACCAAGACGGGAAATAGCGGTGCTTGAATGCCTGTTGGAGCGTCGGGGCAGAATTGTTCCTAAAAGCCAACTCACAGATTATGTCTATGGCGTTGGGGCCGATGTCGATGACTCAGCTGTTGAACCTCATGTGTCGCGGTTACGAAAACGCCTTCAGAATCTCGGCATTAAGATCAAGACAGCGCGCGGTCTGGGGTACCTTCTTGAGGTGCAGAAGTGATCAGGCACGGCTCCCTCAGGCTACGACTCTTCATTCTTATCCTGACGCCCTTGGTGTTGCTTGCGATCCTTCTTGGGCTTTGGCGCTTCATGATTGCCCAGGAAACGGCTCAGGAGCTGTTTGACGACAGCCTGCTATCTGCCGGTCTTGCAATTTCACGAGATGTCGCGATTTCAGGAGGTGACGCACTTTCGCCCACCACGCGCAGCTTGATCCGCGACGCGTCGGGCGGAGAGATCTTTTATCATGTTACGGGCCCGGGTGGCATCTACGTGACCGGCTATGCATACCCTCCGGCACCCGCGAACCCGTCTGCTCAAGAGGCGAACAGGCCGCAGTTTTTCGAAGCACTCTATCGCGACGAGCCGGTACGAGTTCTTAAGCTGACAGAACGTGTGACCATAGAAAATTTGATAGGAGATGCGACGGTCACAGTTTGGCAACGTATGGCGGATCGCAACGCGTTTGCAAATGAGCTGTCAATCCGCGCAGGAATTCTCATGGGAATCCTACTTGCCACTCTTGCATTTGTGGTATGGTTCGGAGTTGCTCGCGGCCTGCGGCCCCTCCTGGATTTACAGGACGCAATCGACCTGCGCTCCCCAGATGACCTGAGTGAGATCAAACGCCCTGTACCGGTCGAAGTTCAAGGTGTCGTCAAAACCTTGAACCGACTCTTTGGACAGGTGGAAAAAAGTATCAATGCCCACCAGGTGTTCATATCCGAAGCCGCACATCAGCTACGGAACCCTGCGGCCGCCGTTCAGTCGATGGCCGAAGCGCTTCGAGATGCGAAAACCGATGAAGACCGCGATAAACGCATCATCGAGCTTGTCGCAGCGGCAAAGAACTCTGCAACAGTCGCTGAACAACTGCTATCACTTGAACGGCTCAGGCAACCGACGCACCAAGGTCAAATGGTTGAAATTGATTTCCGCTCGGTTGTCGAAGAAGCCTGCGCAGAAATGGGAGTTCACATTCTTGCAAAAGGCATCGAGTTTGATGTCACTATGCCCGAGACGGCGGTCATAGTATCAGGTGATCGGGTGTTTCTAACTGAAGCTCTAAAGAACCTGTTAGACAATGCTGTTAAGCACGGTGGCGCTAAACTGAGCCGCATTTCAGTCGTGCTGCGTTCTGACGGCGGAAACGTTAGGCTTACTGTCGCTGATGACGGCGCTGGCCTTTCGCCCGACCAAAGCGAAGCTGCATTTAGTCGGTTCTCCCAGCTGGAATATTCCGAAGGCAGTGGTCTGGGTTTGTCAATCGTCTCTGCGGTGGCGCAGCGCCACGAAGGATCAGTCTTAATCAACCAAGTCAAAAGAGGAGCGAGCGTTACGCTTGAGCTTCCGATAATCCTCTGAATTGTTTCGTTTTTGACAAGTCCGACACCTATAAGGGTTGAATTGCTCCTCGACTAAATCCGGCGCTCGAGAGATTGAAACAGAGTCCCCGCAGGTCAAATAACTGTCGAAAATGATCAAACTAGCGGCCGATTAAGCATATCCCCAAATCTCACTTGAAATAGGTTTAAGTTTAACGGGAGAGGGCAGCATGACCGATTCAGAAACAATTTCCTTGGGCTATCACGTCGATCCATCACGCTCTAGCTCGTTACAGGCTGCGGCATACACACAGAACAAGTGGTTTGACACTGACCTTCGCTCCATCCTCTCCAAAACTTGGCAATGGGTGTGTCATGTCGAGAAAACACGAGAGCCGGGGTCCTTTGTAACGGTGGAAGTTGCCGGTCAACCTATTGCGGTTGTGCGCGACAAAGAGGGTAAGCTTCGCGCCTTTTACAACGTATGCAAACACCGTGCCCATGAACTGCTATCAGGCGAAGGCAATACCACACGGATTATGTGCCCCTATCATGCCTGGGTCTATAAACTTGACGGGCAATTGGCGCGTGCGCCACATACTGAAAACCTCGAAGACTTCAACAAGGATGAGATTTGTCTCGATGCTGTACAGGTTGAAGAATTTTGCGGCTTTGTTTTTGTCAATTTGGATCCGACGGCTGCCTCTTTGTCAGAGCAATCCGGAAACCTGGAAACCGAGGTGCGCCATTGGGCACCGGATGTGGATCAACTCACTTTTGGCCACCGTCTGACCTACGACATCAAGTCGAATTGGAAGAACGTCGTGGACAATTTCCTTGAGTGCTATCATTGCCCTACGGCCCATAAGGATTTTTGTGACCTCGTGGATATGGATACCTACAAGGTTACAACCTACGGCATCTACTCCAGCCATATGGCTGACGCAGGCAACAGTCCAAATACCGCCTATGACGTCTCGAACGCCACGGTGAAAACTCACGCGGTTTGGTGGCTCTATCCCACCACTTGCCTGATGCGATATCCCGGACGGTCCAGCATGATCGTGTTGAACATCATACCTGTTGGGCCAGATCGGACGCTTGAAACTTACGACTTCTTCCTTGAGACGCCGGAACCCGACCCGATGGAGTTGGACGCAATTCGCTATCTGGACGAAGTTCTTCAGGTCGAAGATATCAGCCTTGTCGAAAGTGTGCAGCGCGGGATGAATACACCTGCGTTCACCCAAGGTCGGATCGTCAATGACCCGGACGGGTCCGGCAAGTCCGAGCACGCCGTTCATCACTTCCATGGCTTAGTCTTGGACGCTTACGCAAAAGGTGCCACGTGACGCGGCCAAACATCCTTGTGGTCATGGCGGACCAATTGGCTCCGCATTTCACAGGGGCGTACGGGCATAAGGTCGCCAAGACGCCACATCTTGACGCGTTGGCCGCGCGCGGCAGGCGCTTCGATGCAGCTTACTGCAATTCCCCTCTCTGTGCGCCTTCACGGTTTTCCTTTATGTCGGGTCAGCACATCAGTCGCATCGCAGCTTACGACAATGCATCCGAGTTCAAGGCTTCGGTGCCGACATTTGCGCATTATCTGAAATCGCTGGGCTATCGTACATGTTTGGCAGGCAAGATGCACTTTGTCGGGCCGGATCAGATGCATGGATTTGAGGATCGTGTGACAACCGACATCTATCCTGCTGATTTCGCGTGGACCCCGGATTGGGAGGCCCCGGACGAGCGGATCGACAAGTGGTATCACAACATGCAAACGGTCAAGGAAAGCGGCGTTGCCCACGCGACTTTCCAGATCGACTATGACGACGAGGTCGGTTTTGCTGCCAAACGCTGGCTGTTCGATGCGGCCCGAGACAAAGCGCTTGGCAATGACGCGCCTTTTGCGATGGTTGCAAGCTTCATTCACCCGCACGATCCATATGTAGCCCGACCAGAATGGTGGAACCTGTATGCGGATGATGAAATTGACTTGCCCGCGTTTGTGCCCGCGTTGGAGGATCAAGACCCCTTTTCACGACGTTTATTGGATGGGATCGAAGCGTCTTATGTGCCACTGACCGAGGAAGAAATCCTGCGCGCGCGCCATGCCTACCTGGCGAACGTCAGTTACTTCGACAGCAAAATCGGAGAGCTGGTTCAAACCCTCGAAGAAACGGGCGAGTTGGACAGCACCATTGTGATTGTCACAGCCGACCATGGCGACATGCTGGGTGAACGTGGGCTGTGGTACAAAATGAACTTCTTTGAGCACTCCGCGCGAGTTCCGTTAGTCATGGCCGGGCCGGGCATTGCGATTGGAACGGCGCAGAATGCAGTGTCACTGGTCGATCTGTTGCCGACATTTATCGACCTCGGTGGCGGTGATGAGGCGATGATCGGAGAGCCGATCGACGGTCGTAGCCTTATGCCTCTGGCTCGGGGTGAAGATGATCCAGTTGATGAGGCGATCGGAGAATACTGTGCCGAGATGACGGGCTATCCTGTGATCATGATCCGGCGCGGGCCCTTAAAATATATTCATTGTGATAGCGACCCACCGCAGCTCTATGACCTGAGTGCTGACCCGATGGAAACGAAGAATTTAGCTTCGGACCCAAGCTACTCTGACGCGAAAACTCGTTTTGCAGCTGAAGTCGTCGAGCGTTGGGACGGCAGTGCTTTGCGAAAGAAGATAATCGCCACGCAAAAATCGCGCCGTGCATTACATGCCGCGATGGAGGCCGGTGCCAGCGAGCCTTGGGACTACAACCCGCCGTCCGATGCAAGTCAGCAGTATGTACGCAACAATTTGGATTGGACAGTGGCTGCACGCCGCTACCGCTATCCGCCATTGAAGGATTGAAACCAATGATGCTGAACGGAAAAGTTGCTCTCGTGACTGGTGCCCGCGGTGGAATCGGGCGCGCGATTGTCGCTCGGTTTCTAAGAGAAGGCGCAACGGTATTTGCCGCTGACCTCACACCGGAAGGGTCGTTAGATCAGCACAATGATGATGGCAGTCATTTTGTTAAGCTGGATGTGACTCAAGAAGCAGACTCGGTTGCGGCGATGGATCATGTGCGCGCCGCACACGGAAAGTTGGACATCCTAGTGAACGCGGCGGGGATCGAGATCGAAAAAACGGTTGAAGAGACCACGTTGGAGGAATGGAATCAAAGCTTTGCGGTTAATTCCACGGGCACGTTCCTGACCTCGAAATACGCCATCCCATTGATGCGCGAAGCGGCGAAGACAGGGAATAGCGCAAGCCTTATCAATTTTGGCTCCTACGACGGGTTCATCGCAGACCCTGGGCTTGCGGCCTATTGCGCGACCAAGGGTGCAGTTCACGCTTTGACCCGCGCAATGGCTTGCGATCATGGCCCAGAAGGTATCCGGGTGAATGCCATCTGCCCTGGCTATATCGACACTCCAATGCTGCAGAGCTTCTTCAACGGCGATGGATCCGGCGGAGGAGGTGGCAACATTGAAACGCTGCAAAAGGCCGTGCGCGATGTTCATCCAATGCGGACCTACGGGACGCCCGAGGATATTGCAAATCTGGTCAACTGGCTTGCCTCGGACGAGGCGCGCTATGCCTCTGGCCAGTTGTGGGTTCTGGACGGGGGGCTGTCTGCACAAGTGCAGCAGATGAAGCTCTGATGCCCAAATCCGTCATCATCACCTGCGCACCCACAGGAGGCATCCATACGCCGTCGATGTCACCACATCTGCCGATTACGCCTGCCGAGATCGCGACAGCAAGTATTGAAGCGGCACAAGCCGGCGCGTCGATCATTCACTTGCACGCACGGCATCCAGAGACCGGCAAACCCGACCCCCGACCCGAGCTATTTCAGCAGTTCCTGCCTGTGATCAAACAGTCCACTGATGTGGTGATGAATGTCTCTACCGGCGGCGGTTTGGGTATGTCGATGGATGAGCGCCTGCTGGCCGCAACTTCGACTAGCCCAGAGATGGCATCTCTCAACATGGGTTCTATGAACTTTGGCATCTTTCCGATGCTGCAGAAATACACCGAGTTTCAGCACGAATGGGAACAGCCATTCCTGGAGATGACAGAGGACTTCATCTTTCCCAACACCTTCAAAACAATTCGTTACGCCATTGAAAAACTTGGTGGTGATCATGGCACCAAGTTCGAGTTCGAATGCTATGATCTTGGCCATCTCTACAACGTCAAATGGTTCGTGGATCAAGGCCTGATCAAACCGCCTTTTTTCATTCAGATGGTGTTCGGCATCTTGGGTGGAGTTGGCGCGGATGCAGACCATCTAACCCACATGCACAACACAGCGGACAAGCTGTTCGGGGCAGAGAACTACGAATGGTCTGTCCTTGCCGCTGGCCGTCACCAAATGCCTTTTGCAACCCAAAGCGCATTGCGCGGCGGAAACCTTCGGGTGGGTCTCGAAGACAGCCTGTTCATCGGCAAAGGTGAGTTGGCCAGATCTAACGCGGAGCAGGTCACGCGCATCCGATCAATTATTGAAAACCTTGGCCTAACGGTCGCGACCCCAGCTGAGGCGCGCGTGCGGCTTGCACTTAAGGGCGGCGATCAGGTTGGGTTCTAAGGAGACGCATATGCAGACCAAAATGTTGATCAACGGTGAAATGGTGGAAGGTACCGGAGAAGCCTTGCACATCCTGAACCCTGCAACAGGCGAGACTATAGGCGAAGTAAAAGAGGCCAGCGATGCACAGATCGAGGCGGCCGTGCGCGGCTCGACAGAGGCATTTGAAGCTTTTTCAACCTCGCCCCCTGCAGAACGAGCCGCGATGTTGCTTCACATAGCTGATGTTATCGAGGCGAACAGCCAGGAGTTGGCAGAACTTGAAAGCCTGGATGTGGGAAAGCCTTGGCCATCCGCTCATGATGACGAGATGCCGCTGACGATTGATGTCTTTCGCTTTTTCGCTGGTGCTGCGCGAACCATGATGGGATCTGCTGCTGGCGAATATGTTGCGGGTCATACCTCGATGATCCGGCGTGATCCAATTGGTCCCGTAGCGGCCATAGCGCCTTGGAACTATCCGCTGATGATGGCGTCCTGGAAGATTGCCGCACCAATTGCGGCAGGATGTTCCATTGTGTTGAAACCGTCCGAGATAACGCCCCTATCTACTCTGCGACTTGCAGAATTGTTACAAGATGTTCTGCCAAAAGGCGTGCTAAACGTGATCCATGGTCGCGGGCTCGGCGTGGGAAATACCCTGATGAACAGCCCACAGATGGAAGGGATCAGTGTTACGGGTTCTCCGGCGACAGGCATGGCTGCAATGCGGGCTGCTTCCCAGAAAATTAGACACGTTCATCTGGAATTGGGCGGCAAGGCGCCAGTCATTGTCTTTGATGATGCTGATCTCGATGCTGTGGCCGAGACGATCCGATATGGCAGCTACTTCAATGCCGGTCAGGACTGCGCACAGCCATGCCGCGTGATGGTTGCAGACAGTGTTTACGACAAACTTGTGGCCGCGATTGCCGATCAGGTTGGCCAGATCCAGATCGGTGCACCGAAAGCTCAAGGAACGGAAATGGGTCCGCTTGTTTCTGCGACTCAGCGGGATCGTGTTGCGGGTTTTGTTGATCGCGCACGCAGCAGCTCTGAAATCGTTTCCGGTGGGGTGTCTGGCGAAGAAGACGGCTTTTTCTACCAGCCGACAGTCATCGCCAATGTCGACAACACTGCCGAGATTGCCTGCAATGAGGTTTTTGGACCCGTTGTAACTGTCTCTCGGTTTTCTGAGGCAGAACATGCGTTGAAGATCGCCAACAACGGACCTTACGGGTTGGCCTCATCGGTCTGGACACGAGATGTTGGGAGAGCAATGCAAATGACGTCCAAGTTGCGCTATGGATTCACCTGGGTAAACACGCATGGGGTTGCGACCCCCGAGATGCCATGGGCCGCGATGAAGGGCTCGGGCACGGGCAGCGATATGTCTGTCTATGCGCTGGATGCTTACACCGCAGTCCGTCACGTTATGGTGGCACATTGATGCGGTTAGCGGGGAAACGCGCCTTTGTTACAGGCGGCAAACAGGGCATTGGTCGCGGCATCGTTGAGGCCTTCGCAGCCGAAGGTGCGGCTGTCGCCACCTGCGGGCGCGGCCCTCAACCAGATGCTCTACCGGATCAAGTAACCTGGTACACGCTGGATGTATCCAATCCCGAAGCGGTTGCACGTACTGCCCGAACAATCGGCCTGGTAGATATCCTGGTAAACAACGCCGGCGTTCAGGTCGAAAAAACAGTGACCGAAAGCACAGACGCGGATTGGGATTTGGTGATGGGAGTAAACGCACGAGGCGTTTTTAACTGTTGCCGCGCCTTTATTCCGAAAATGTCTCAGGGTGGTTCGATCATCAACATTGGTTCGATCTCGGGCAATGCCGCTGACCCATCGATGGCGCTCTACAATGCTTCAAAAGCCTTTGTGCATGGGCTTACACGCTCTATCGCGGTGGACCATGGACCTGCGGTGCGCTGCAATGCAATCTGCCCGGGATGGATTGAGACGGGCATGCTGGACGCAGCATTCGAACTCGCCCATGACCCAGAAAAGGCTAGATCAGACGCGCTGGCACGCCATGCGGTCAAACGCTTTGGTAAGCCCGCAGACATTGCTGGGATGGCTGTTTGGCTAGCTTCTGACGAGTCGTCTTTTGCGACTGGCCAACTGTTCACTGTAGACGGTGGTATGACTGCGGCATCCCCCCTGAATCCGGGACTGTTCTGATGTCGGAAATCGAAAGAACCGCCATTCTCGGAGCCGGTGTCATCGGGGCAAGCTGGGCAGCGCTGTTTCTCGCGTCGGGTCGCAGTGTGACCGTATTTGATCCCGATCCGAACGCTGAGGCATCCGTCCGTAAATACATTGAAAAGGCGTGGCCTGCGTTGGAAGAATTGGGCCAAGTTGGCCACGCCACCCGAGATGCGATCACCTTTGCACCGACCGCAGCTGAGGCCGTGCGAAACGCGCAGTTCATTCAGGAGAATGTGCCGGAGCGGTTGCCGATCAAACATTCCACCTATGCGGAAGTTGAGCCAGAGTTGAGCGCTGATGCAATAGTTTCAAGCTCAACATCCGGCCTAACACTCGAGGCTCTCCAACAGGGATGGCGCGATCCGAGTAAGCTCATCTTAGGTCATCCGTTCAACCCGCCACATCTCATTCCGCTGGTCGAGTTGACGGCGAACGACGCCACCGGTTCAGATGTTCTGAACCGAACAGAGACGTTCTACGAAGACCTGGGCAAAGTCACGATCCGGATCAAGAAGGGCATGCCCGGACACGTCGCAAACCGCTTACAAGCTGCAGTATGGCGCGAGGCCGTCCATATGGCGATTGAAGGCGTTGCCAGTGTCGAAGACATCGATAAAGCGATGTGGGCCGGCCCCGGATTGCGGTGGGCCGCGATGGGTCCGACGACGCTTTTCCACCTGGGTGCAGGCGACGGCGGTCTGCGGGCCTTCTGTGACCATTTCAAGGATACATTCAATGGCTGGTGGGATGACCTGGGCAACCCTCGTCTTGATGAGGATGTCATCAATAAACTGGTCGATGGCATTAACGATCAAACTCAGGGGCAAAGTACCGAAGAGTTATCAGCGCAACGCGACAAGCTGCTTACGGCGATGCAAAAAGCTACCCAACACCTTCGGACTTAATATCAGGCTTGAACATTGGCCACGCGCGGAACTCGAATGGAGTACGGCCTTCAATACGGTCTGCAGTTGGTGTGAGGCCAAAACGGCTTCGATATGCCCGGCTGAAATGAACTTGCCCGTTAAATCCTGATGCTTCTGCAATCTCGCTGAATTTCAACTCTGTTTGGGTTACTAGTCCACGCGCGCGATCAAGGCGTATGTCACGGTAGTACTCGATCGGCGACTTCTGGACATATTGCTGAAACAATCTGCTAAGTTGTCGTTGCGAAATCTTCAACCTCGCTGATATTTCAGGGATCGACAAAGTGGCTTCCAAATGTGCCTCCATCAAGTCGATTGCGTCCCTTACCACCCCAGAGGTGACATACCCCAGTGGCTCCACGTCTTTGGGGTTCTGTGATTGGCCCTCACCGCGTACATTGTGATGAAAAAGATATCGCGCAGATGCATTGGCGATACTCTCACCATCGACAGAATGCACAAACCGCAAACCCAGATCGGTCGCTGCGGAACCCCCGCAACAAGTGAACATCTTTCCATCCATAACAATCATGTTCTCTGACACTGTGGTATCATGGGCCATTTCAGCAAAGGCATCGATGTGCTCATAGTGAACCGTCGCTGTCTTGCCTTTAAGCAGTCCAGCAGCCGCAAGAACAATCGCACCAGTATCCAAGCCGCCAACGATTGCTCCGCACGCCTCCCACTTCTGAAGGGCCACCTTAAACTGAGATGTTCCGTGACGTTCAGGTGACCAACTTGTACTCACCAGAACCAACCAGGGCTTGCGCCCCGTCACGGCCGCCAATGGGGCAGTATCAACGACTAGGCCGCTGCTAGACTCGACTGGTCCACCGAGGTCCGAGACATAGGTCCAAGAAAATCGAGCCGAACCTGTCAGGTAATTGGCTATTCTGAAAGGATCCACGAAAGACGTAGTCGCCGAAACATTGAAATGCGGACTCACCAGGACAACGATATCTAGCTTGCGATCAATTGGATGGATCATGGCCGATTCTGTAAAATGGAGTCCAAAATTGTCAATTGTGTTTCGCAGGAGTGCAAAAGTTACCAATTCATGGGCTCAGTGTCGTGATGCACACCATAACGGAATGCCTCAAATACATTGATGACGTGAAAGCGTTTGTTTGCACGCAACCCGCGTCCATCAATGTCATGTCAAAGGTATCGATGGACGCGATGGGGCTGGCTGCGTTTCATAACGTTCTGGCCGAAGAGATTGAAAAGATTAGAGGCTTGCCCTTGGACAAAATGACCCCTCATCTTCACGCCAAAAACGTCACCATGCCGACGTACATTGTGCAGAACAAAGATGATGCCTGGACGATCCCCGGAGACGTTCAGACCACTTTTGACCTGATTCCGGGTGAAGAAAAGAAGCTACACTGGATTGAAAACGGCGATACGCGACGCTTCATTGGATACAATTTCTTCGGTGAACATCCTGAAACAACGATTGAGTTTTTCGACAAGCACATGCGGTGACGTCAAGGTTCTTTCGGAACCGGCCAAGCAATCCCGAAATTCATCATTCAAAATGGCAGAGGTCACGTAGTGACCTCTGCCTTATCAGTTTATCTGCCAAAGAACTCAGCAACTGCATCGGTCGACGCTTTCACAGCCTCCGGCTTGTAGTAAAAGTCCACGTGGCTGAATTCATCGAAAGCCAACTCCTCATGTTCATTCGTCAACTTCGCGACAAATTGGGTGGAGCACGGCGCTGTAAAGGCCGTGCTGCTGTAAATTGTCAGGGACGGTTGCACGATCTTATCGGCATAAGCCTCTCCAATGGAAATCAGAGACTGCATGCCCTGATCGCCGATATGCATGTTGGTATAGGTCGGAACCGCAACCGGGCCTTTGACTCCATCGCGCCCGTAGTAGTCATAGGATTCTCCTGCCATCGGGTTGACACCCGATCCAACAAATTCTTCTCGGGTTTGCTCATCATTCAGCCCAAATGGTGCGACATAATCCGGCTCGCCGGTTTCATACATCTTCTGCATCGAGGCGTTCGAGGCCGCGATTTGCTGATTAACCATGTTGCGGTCGGTCCACTGGAAAGCGTCCGCGGCCATCATGCCGGAAACCATGGCAATCTTCTTGATCCGGTGATCGGTCACGGCGGCGGATGCGATGATCGAGCCGCCTTGGCAAACACCCAGACCGTAAATCTCGTCAACGAACGGCAGAGTGCCGAGGTAAGACACGGCGTCCCAGGTGTTTTCGATCAGCCGGAACATGTAGCGGGATTGCTTGTACTCTCCGGGCAGCGCAGGGGACGAGCCCATGCCGAGGTAATCGAAACCGAGGTAAATGAAGCCCCGTGCTGCCATTTCCGGCCCGTAAGTAGCCGGGATCTGATCTTTGACCTGAGGGAACGGGCTGGCCCCCACGATGGCCTTGTAGGTCTTGGTCTCATCAAAGCCTTCGGGCAGGTAGAGATCGCCCGCCAGATCCACGCCAAAGGATTTGAAGGTAACTTCGTTTTTGCCCGCGGTGAGATTTTGGGTCGTCATGGTCTTGGTCCTTTCGGGGTCAGGCAGCTTTGCGCCTTGCTAAAGTAAATCGTTGTGTTTACTTATGGTGGGGAGGTGGCGCTTGTAAACACATCTTTTTACTTTTTGAGGTAGAAATCTTGAAACGCACTGAAAAAAAACGAAAAGATATTATCGATGCGGCCATCGATGAGTTCAAAGAGCAGGGGTTTCTGGGGGCAAAGACCACTTCAATCGCCAAAAAAGCCAACGTATCGAGTCGCACGCTCTACAATCACTTCGAGAGCAAGGAGGCCCTTTTCGAGGCGATCTCACAGATCATGCTGGAGCAGAACCGGAGCATGGAGCCAGTGCCTTATGATCCGGATCGAGACTTCGTTGAGCAACTGAAGAACGCCTTGTGGCGCTACATTGGGGTGATCACCGATGAGACCGCCATCGGATTGAACCGGATGGTCATCTCAGAATTGATCCGTGACCTTGAACGTTCCCGGCAATTCTTCACTGAAACAGCAACACATGATTACCCAATAACGAGGCTGATCAGCGAAGCCATGGATGCAGGCGTGATCCGAAAGGCTGATCCGGTTCTTGCGACCAACCAGCTTCTGGCGCTTGTAAAAAACTTCTTTTTCTGGCCAGAGTTCTTCCTTGGCGAGAACCCGACGCCCAAAGATATATTGGACGATTGCGTCGCGATGTTTCTGGCACACTACAAAGCAGACGTTTGATCGATCATCACCGAAACAGATCTTGGATGGCGGGTTCTTGCACCCACCGGGTGAATGACGGCATAGTGATGAACCGAGTAGCTCGCTGGTCATAATGTCTGATGCGAGATCTGGTTGTACCTCAGGTAAAGAGCAAGGCATCTGAAAAGCACCCCCAGTTTGAACGCTTAGCGTTTAGTTCCAAAAGGGTTACACTCCCTTTTTGCGATGCGTGTCGTGCCAAGATCATCGTCCTCAGGCCTACCGGAACTTTCAACTGCGACAAATGCGAGACCCTTTGGGATCAAACACTTGATCGATGAACATTTGACTGGATTTCGATCAAACGACTGATAACTTGCCTCGCAGCGGTTTTTGGTTGCAACAGCGTTGCACAGAAAATCTATTGGAGCGTGCTATTGGTAATTCCGTTTCATGTCCGGGAAATGCTTCAACGCATAAAAGCACGATTTGATGCTGACCAGATACCTCAGCAGATGGCGCCAAGCGATGCTGAGTTTTCAACCTTACGCCCATCTCGCAAGCCGACCAAGGAGATGGTCGCACGATTCTGGGAAAAGTTGAAACCAACGGCCAGCGACAAGGATCAGGCACAAATTGCAGATTTGGCGGCTATCGAAGATGCCGAAACCTATGGCGCCAATATCGAGAATTTCATCGGGACGGTTAAGCTTCCAGTCGGGGTTATTGGCCCCTTACGCCTGAACGGAATGAACGCCAACGGCGACTTTCATGTCCCCCTCGCAACAACCGAGGCAGCGCTGGTCGCATCTTATGCCCGGGGCGCCTACGCCGCCACTCGGTCGGGCGGTATCAGTACCGCTGTTTTATACGAAGGCGTGCTGCGGACCCCGGCCTTTGTGTTCGATAGCCTGCTAAGAGCGGGGCAATTTGTGGATTGGGTGGTGACCAATGTTGACAGGCTCAAATCTGCGGCCGAAGCGACGACCCGTCATGGCAAGCTTGTATCGCTGGAGCCATTCATTGACACCAACGTCGTTTTCCTGATTTGCCGCTATACCACTGGTGATGCTGCAGGTCAGAACATGGTGACCATCGCCACCGACGCCCTTTGCCACGCAATCACGGATAGCTGTCCTGTTGCGATTGAGAACTGGTATGTCGAAGGTAATTTCTCGGGCGACAAGAAGGCCTCGGCGCTGGGGTTGGTGACGGGGCGCGGGCGGAAAGTCAGCGCCTCGGTTACGCTTCCGGCTGAGATTGTCGAAAAGACACTGGGAACGACGGTCGAGGCGATGCTGGACTATGGCCGTGTCGCCAATCTGGGCGCACATTTGTCTGGCCAGTTTGGCGCACAGGCGCATTATGCCAACGGGCTGGCTGCGTTCTATATCGCAACCGGACAGGACGCGGCCTGCGTTGCCGAAAGTGCAATGGGCGTCACGCGTATGGAACCTAGGGGCGGCGATCTATTCTGCTCGGTCACGCTTCCGAATATCCTTGTCGGCTCGGTCGGCGGCGGAACCGGTTTGCCAAGCCAGGCAGCAGCGCTGAACATACTCGGTCTACGGGGCAGCGGGTGTGGCACGGCTTTAGCCGAAGTTGCTGCGGCCACGTGCTTATGCGGCGAAATCTCCATTGTCGCCGCGATTGCTGCCGGTCATTTCACCCGCGCCCATGAGAGTCTGGCCCGCCACAGATGAGCTTTCAGAACCGATTTTGGATTTACCAATCCGAGCGCTTTCCGCTTAAGAAAACCGTCCCCCTGCTGCTGGTGTTTTCCTCGGCCAGCATTTGTGTGTCTGCCCGTCTGGCAGACCGCCCCTTGCCCGAGTGGCCTGCCTTTGCCGCCGGTTTTGTGCTGGCCATGGCGCTGTTCTTCCAGATGCGGGTCTGTGACGAGTTCAAGGACGCCGAGGATGACCGACGTTACCGGCCCGACAGGCCGATCCCACGCGGATTGGTCTCACCAGGCGAAGTTTTGAGCTTGGGCTTACTGACCATTCCAGTTGCACTTGCGGCTTCCTGGTTCTGGCACCCGTCGGTTTTGTGGCTGTTGGGCGCGGTTTGGATCTGGCTCGCTGCGATGACAGTTGAATTCGGTGTCCCGGCCTGGCTGAAGGCCCGGCCGGTTCTGTACCTGCTAAGCCACATGGCAATCATGCCCTTGATCGATCTATTGCTGACTGGCCTCGAATGGCTGCCGGCAGGCGGCGCAGCACCCTCACTATGGCTGTTCCTGGCGTTGTCCTTTGTGAATGGCTGCGTCCTTGAGATCGGGCGGAAATTGTGGGCGCCCGAAAACGAGATTGAAGGGGTCGACACCTATTCCTCCCTATGGGGTCCGCGTACGGCGGGACGTATCTGGATCGGCTGCGTTCTGTTATCCTACGCGCTTCTCGCCGGCACAGGAAGCGCCACCGGGGTTGGCTGGCCAAGCGCCCTGATCGGCACACTGGCGCTGGTTCCCTGCGGGGTTGCTGTATTCCACTACAGTCAGACACCCACTGAGAAAGCACAAAACAGGATGGACGCTGTTTCCGGTCTGTGGGTATTTTTCAGCTATGCCACGGCTGGTTTCCTACCCTACCTGATCGGAGCCGTAGCATGACTTTCATCGTCGACCAAATGGATGCCAACGACATCTCTGTGGTTGGAGGCAAAGCGGCAGCCCTGTCGCATCTGTCACAGCACGGGTTTTCCCCGCCCGCATTCTTTGTCATCACAAATGACGCGTTTCGTATGGGGCAATCGGGCCCGATCGCGCAAAAAGGCCTGCGACCGGCGGTGTCCACCGCGCTTGAAACACTCGGGTCCGGGCCTTACGCGGTACGCAGTTCTGGCCAGTCCGAAGATGGCGTGGACCACAGCCATGCAGGACAGTTCGCAACGGTCCTGAATGTTCCCGGCAAGAGTGTGATCGCGGCGGCCAAGCAGGTTTGGCAATCCGGTTTCTCATCAACGGTCGAAACCTACCGCGCGGTCAAATCCGGTGGCGAGGCCGAGGCCCCCGCAATCATCGTGCAACGCATGATCGATGCCAAAGCGGCCGGGGTAGCCTTTTCCGCCGATCCGGTCAGTGGCCGGCGCGATGTGGTCGTGATCTCAGCGATTGACGGGCTTGCAGAGCAGCTTGTGTCGGGGGAAGCGGACGGAGAAGACTGGGTCATCGATGCAGATGGCGTACCGGAAAGCGCTCCTGACGCCCCTGCACATTTGACCGTCACGGAGGCGCGATCCATCGCAGCCCTAGCCCGAAAGGCCGAGGTGCTATTCGTTTCTCCTCAGGACATCGAATGGGCCATTGATGCGCAAGGGCTGCATATTCTGCAGGCCCGCCCGATCACCACGACCCTGCGCCCTGCCCCGCTCGAAGATCAGACGCTTACCATTTTCGACAATTCCAATATCGTCGAAAGCTATCCGGGCATCGTCAGCCCGCTGACTTATTCCTTTGCCCTGCACGTGTATTCTCAGGTATATCGCGCTTTCGTTAGGCTGCTGGGCGTGTCCCGGCACACGGTCGCGCTGAACCCCACTGTGTTTGACAATTTACTGGGGCGGGTGGACGGGCGCGCCTATTACAATCTGATCAACTGGTATCGCGCGCTGGCGCTTTTGCCCGGGTTTTCGCTGAACCGCGACTATATGGAAACGATGATGGGCGTTTCTGTACCGATGCCGCCTGAGGTCACGGATGCTCTTGCCCCGCCCCCCACTACCGGCTGGCGCAAGGTCGTGGAGTACGCGAAACTGGCCAAGGTTGCGGGCGGTCTGATCTGGCAGGCCATCCGACTACCGCAGACCCGGCGTGATTTTTACCGTAGGCTGAACGACATATTACAGACGGGGCTGAACGTGAACGCCTCTAACGCGACCCAACTGGCCGCGGAATACCGGCGCATTGAAAGCACTCTGCTGGATCGGTGGGATGCCCCGCTGATCAACGATTTCCTGTGCATGATTGCCTTTGGCGGCTCGCGCAACCTGCTGCAAAAGTGGCTGGGCGAGGCCGGGTTGACCCTGCACAACGACCTCATGATCGGGCAAGGTGATATCGTTTCGGCGGAACCCGCGCAACGCATCGCCCGGATGGGAGAGTTGGTTCGGCAGGCAGGGCTTGCCGCTCCTTTGAAAGCCAATGCACATCTGTCGGTTTTGTCAGAACACCGGCAAATCGAAGCTGAGGTTGATGCGTATCTTGAGAAGTTCGGCGACCGGTGTACGGAAGAGCTCAAGCTGGAAAGCGTTCCGTTACGCGATGACCCGACCAGTCTGTTGCTGGCCATTGCAGCCAGCGCTGAACGTCCACCTTCCGGGCGTCAGGACGGCGATGAACCGGACTGGAAGGCTCTGTTTCCGTCAAACCCACTCAAACGGCACTTCGCCAAATGGATTTTGGGCTGGACCAAGGCGCGGGTGCGCGACCGAGAAAACCTGCGCTTTGAACGCACGCGCATATTTGGTTATGCGCGGCGCGTGTTTCTGGGCATCGGCCGCGAATTCGCTGCGCGTGACCTGCTTTCATCGCCAAAGGATGTATTCTTCCTGACAACACATGAAGTTCTCGGAGCAGTCGAAGGTCATAGCCTGTCACCTGATCTGAAAGGCATCGTTGCGCGGCGCAAACTGGAAGACGAAGCCTCGTCCCGACGCCCCGACCCGCCGGAACGCATCGAAATCCGTGGCCCCGCCATCGCGCCGGTCTGGTCAGAGAGCGCAGAAGCCGAGGTGGACCCTGCACGGATGAAGCACGGCACAGGTTGTTCTGCAGGTCAGATCAAGGCGCCCGCGCGTGTGATCCGCGACCCGCGCACCGAGGCCTTGAACCCCGGAGATATACTTGTGGCGCGCCACACCGATCCGGGCTGGATCGCCGTATTCTCGAACGCATCCGCCATCGTCGTCGAACGGGGGTCTCTGCTGTCACATTCTGCGATTGTCGCGCGCGAACTGGGTATCCCTTGCGTGGTTGGCCTGAAAGGCGCCACAAACTGGATCGAAGATGGCGAGATGATCCGGGTCGACGGGGCAAGCGGTGCGGTGGAACGCTGCGATGGGTAGCAGTGAGATTGAGAAAAAGGCGGATTTCGACCATATCCGCTATGCCCAACTGTGGGAAGACGCGGATGTTCTTACCTCCGCCTTGGGCGATTGTGCGGGCAAGATATTGGTCTCCATCTGCTCTGCCGGGGATAATGCGCTGGCAATGCTGACACTCGATCCCGCGCGCATTGTCGTTCTGGATCTTTCACCGGCCCAGATCGCCTGCCTTAAGCTCAGGATCGCGGCCTATAAAGTGCTGACCCATCCCGAATTCATTGAACTCACCGGCTCGCGGCGAAGTACCCGACGGGGCGCATTGCTGAACCAGGTTTTGGAAGCCACAGATGCCGAAACGCGCGCTTTCTGGCGGACTCTGATCACGGAAGTCGAAAAACACGGCATCGGTGGCGTCGGCAAGTTCGAGCGCTATTTTCGCATCTTTCGAACTTGGCTACTGCCTCTTGTGCATTCACGCCAAACGATTGACGCAGTGTTTGTACCCCGCTCGCCCGCAGAGCGACAGTCGTTCTTCGACACACGGTTCAACACGGTGCGATGGCGTCTTTTGCTGAACATCTTCTTCTCTCGCCTCGTCATGGGTCGCATGGGCCGGGACAGTGCGTTTTTCGACCATGTCGAGGGTAGCCCGGCCCAACATGTCGCCCGCCGCATCCGTCATGCGGGAGTCACCACCGATCCCTCGCAAAATCCCTATCTGCACTGGATTCTCAAAGGCGATCATGGCGACGCGCTGCCAATGGCGTGGCGTTCCGAGCATTATGAGACAATCCGATCCCGGTTGGATCGTCTCGACATCCGCCTTGGATCGCTTGAGGCTTTTGTGTCGACCGACGAAAAAGCCAGAGGATTCAACCTGTCCGACATCTTCGAGTACATGTCGCCCGAGACCTTCCATCAGGTTTACGGGTCGATCCTGACCGCTGCAGAGCCAAATGCCCGACTAGTCTATTGGAACATGATGGCACCCCGGAGGGTTCCGCCGGAATTCAGAAACAAGGTTGAAACCCTGACCGACATCGAAACACAGCAGAAGGCCCGCGACATGGCATTCTTCTATTCGGATTTCGTCGTCGAAGAGTTTCAACCGTGACTGTTATTGGGCAGATTCTGCTGGCGGCGGGGTCGGTGCTGGCTCTGGTCGGCGTAATGATGATTATACGCAATCTGGCTAATACAGCGGGCTTGAAACCCGAAGTGCAGCGCAAGCTTATGCATGTCAGCACCGGCCTCTTTGCGTTGCTGCTGCCCTGGTTGTTTCCCGATCGCTGGCCGGTTTACATGCTGATTGCGGCCACAATCCTGGTGATGCTGGTGCTGCGCCTGCCTCGTTTTTCATCGGGTCTGGGTGCAACTTTGCATGGTGTGGATCGTACGTCCTACGGCGACTTTCTGCTCGCCCTGGCAGTTGGGCTATGCTTTCTGCTAGCCGGGGAAAACACGCTGTTCTACATCCTGCCAATCGCCGTTCTAACACTGGCGGATGCAGCCGCTGCGCTTGCCGGGACTACGTATGGAACCAAACGCTACGTGGTAGAAGATGGCGACAAGAGCTTAGAAGGGTCCGTGGTGTTTTTTGTCGTAACGCTATTGGTTGCGATCATCTGCTTCTTGTTCTTATCGAAACTCCCGCCATCTAACATCATGATGTTGTGCCTTATGGTTGCGGCTTTTGGCACATTGGTCGAGGCACAAAGCTGGCGCGGGTTTGACAACCTGTTCCTGCCGCTTGGCTTGTTGATTTTCCTAAACGGCCACTATTTCAGCTCTTTGGCAGAGCTCGCCCTGTTGGCCGCCATGTTCTTTGCCGCCCTTGCCAGTTTCGGCGTAGTGGGAACCAAACTGGGCCTGACCAAACATGCGACCCGTGTCTATGTTGTCGCGGTTTTTTTGCTGCTGGCCGCCGCAAAGCTGCAGAACACAGTACTGCCGATCATGGTTCTTGCCGCACATGGCTGGGCGCGTACCGCTTCTCCTTGTGACAGTAGGTACCCCGATCTGGATATCATAGCCGCCTTGGGGCTTTTGGGGTTCGGTTGGCTTGCGGCTGGAAATGCAACGGGATGGGATGCGGTTTCCTTCTTTGGGCTCAGCGCGATGGGGCTGGCTATGGGCCTCGCTGCTGTGGCGCTGCGTCCCATTCCTATTGTGATACCACTTGCTGCGGCTGTCCTGTTTCTTATTCGGACATGGGCTGTTTCCCAGAATTCTGAACAGTCGAACTGGGCCGAGCCGCTGACGGTACTGGTCCTGTTCTCATTAGCTTGTTCAGTCGCTGCGCCGTTGCTCCGACCACATTGGTTCGAAAAAGATAGGGTGCTCAGGCTGACGCTATTGGCCCTCGCGCCGCCGTTGCTTTACTACGTTTGGATCGTTGCTGGATCGCTAAGTGCTGGGTTCTTTGCCGGAGTTTTTTCATGACCAAAGAGATCATCAGAACGGCGGATGCAAAGCTGACCGTTTATCTGAACGGTCCGAACTGGGAAGGCGCGCGCGCCGCGACCTTCGGCGATTTTTCCTGCAAAACGTCCGAAGCCGGTGCCGAAATCCTGCGCAAAGGGATCGAGAGGGTGCAAGACGCAGGCCTCAACCGCATTATTGGGCCAATGTCGGGCGACACCTGGCACAGTTACCGGTTCGTCTCGGATAGCGACGGGTCCGCTCCGTTCCTGATGGAGCCTACCAATAAACTTCATGAGCCGGGGGTTTTCCAGTCGGCAGGATTTACAGAGATCAGCCGGTATTTTTCGGCCCGGGTGTCGTTGCAAGCCGCAACCGGGTCAGCACCGCCGGAAAGCGATGGGTTCGTGGTGGAAGAGTGGGACGGAACAGACCCCGAGGCGCTGTTTCGTCAGGTCTTCGACCTGTCAACCCGCGCATTTTCCGGCAACGCGTTCTACAAACCGATATCCGAGGCAGATTTCCTGGCCATGTATATGCCAGTTGTGCCGATGATGAAGCGCGACCTGATCCTTTTTGCGCGCCGCCATGACGGCACATTGGCCGGGTTTTTGTTTGGCATTCCCAATTATGCTGAAGGCCCCAATCCGGCATCCGCAATCCTCAAGACCTATGCAAGTCTCGAACCGGGCGCCGGACGGCATCTGGCCCACGGGTTTCACAAGGCGGCGCTCAGGATGGGGTACGAAACCGCCATTCATGCGCTGATCCATGATGACAACACCTCCGCCGAGCGCAGTGCAGCGGAAGGTGCGACAATATTCCGGCGCTATACTTTGCTTGGACGGAAACTGAATGGCTGACCTACTGTCCCAATTCGCCGCGGCGGTTAAACGGGTTCCTGACCGGACAGCCATAGTGGACAGCAAGGGCCGCGAGATCACCTTTCAAACCCTGCACACGCGCGCTCAGCACTTGGCAGGTCGGTGGCAGGACAAAGGTATCCAGTCAGGTGATCGCGTGTTGTTGGCCATGCCTGTCAACGCGGACCTATATGCGAGTCTGGCTGCGCTTTGGACCCTTGGCGCAACCGTTGTCTTACCAGAGCCAGCCTTGGGGCTGGCCGGTCTGCGCCACGCCGCCCGAACAACGAAGCCAAAAGCGTTCTGTGCAGCGGGTGCGTATTCTTTGCTGAAGTTTCTGGTTCCGGATCTCTGGGCCCTGCCCCTGCTGACGCCTGGTAAAAACCGCAGTAACCCGGTGGCGCAAAAGGTACAACCGGACGATATCGCCCTTATTTCCTTTACCTCTGGTACAACTGGCCAGCCCAAGGCCATTCCGCGCTCACATGCGTTTCTGATGGCGCAGCACGATGCCATCGCACCCCTCCTCGACAGCCGCAAGGCCGAGCGCGATCTGGTGGCCTTTCCGGTGTTCACCCTGATCAATCTGGCGGCCGGGCGCACAAGTGTTCTACCCAACTGGAGGTTCAGCAAGCCGGACCGCCTGTCGACTGTGCAGTTGGAAAGCTGGCTCCAAACGCAACAGATCACCCGGGCCCTCATCCCACCATCGCTATGTGAAAAACTGGTTCAATCCGACGATACCGGTCCGTTGCACACGGTGTTCACCGGCGGCGGTCCGGTGTTTCCGAATCTTGTCGAGGCGTTGAGAACCCGGCACAATCTGTCGGTTGTGTGCATTTATGGGTCGACCGAGGCTGAACCGATTGCCCATCTCGACGCCGCGGATATCTCGGTGAAGGATCACCGCGACATGGCTGTTGGAAGGGGTCTTCTTGTGGGATACCCGGTGCCCGAAATCACGCTCCGCATCCGCGACAATGAAATTCAGGTCGCCGGCGCACATGTGAATGACGGGTATTTGGACCCGACCCATTCGAAGAACAACAAAATCGAAGAAGGTGGTGTCATATGGCACCGGACCGGTGACGCTGGCGCGCTGGATGATGACGGGCGTTTATGGTTATGGGGGCGCGTCGGGTCCGAAATTGAGTTCTTTTCAGGTACGCTCTTCCCCTTTGCTATCGAAGTCGCGGCACAGAGATGGCCAGGTGTAGATCGATGCGCGCTCGTCAATACCAAAGCAGGCCCCACACTTTGCGTCCAAGGTTCCGCGGATCACATCGACGATTGGACTAAATCTGCGCTTGGTTTTGGCGTTCCAAATGTGATTTCGATTAAGAACATCCCTATGGACAAGCGTCATGCCTCCAAAGTCGATCGTACGAAACTTGCACGCATGATGGAAACCTGACGCAATATAGCTCGTAGGCCACTGAGCCTGCACGCCACTACCCAAATTGCGATACAAATTGGGAGAAAGGCCAAGCTTAACCTCAGTACGATATGAAGTCCTTCACTTGATCAAAACTATTCTCCGCTCAAGGCTGGGGTCAGCGAACGACGGTATCTCAAAAGGAAAAACTGTTAGTACTTAACATGTTCGTAGGGTCAAACTATTTCCCGAACTAAATCTGGATTTCATCCTTCAATTCCGAAAGCAATTTCAAGTATCAGCACTAGACTGTTACAGCCTGCAGCAACTCATCGCGTGTCACGTCTTCCCTTGTGCCGTTGATTATGACTTCTCCTCGTCGCAACGCGATAAATCTGTCGGCAAGTTCATAGGCAAAGTCAAAGTATTGCTCCACTAGAATGATTGCCATTCCTCTCGTGGTTCTGAGGTGTCGGATGACTTCGCCTATCTGTTGGATGATGTTGGGCTGAATACCTTCGGTCGGCTCGTCCAACAGAAGCAGGCGTGGTCGTGTTATCAATGCCCGTGCAATCGCCAGCTGTTGCTGCTGACCGCCAGAAAGGTCACCTCCGCGACGGTTTTGCATCTGTTTGAGGACCGGGAACATATCAAATATATCACCTGGAATGAAATGTTCGCTGGCAGGCAGACAGGCGTACCCCGTTTCAAGGTTTTCGCGAACTGTGAGCAAAGGAAATATCTCACGACCTTGTGGGACATAGGCCACACCTTTCCACGCCATTTGATGAGCAGGCAGGACGCCCAGAATTTCCCCGTCCAGTTCCAGACTGCCGCCCGATCGCGGATGCGTACCTGATATTGCTTTCATCAGGCTGGTTTTCCCGACACCATTGGTCCCCATCACGCAAGTCACTTCACCTTGTCTGGCTTCCATGGAAATCCCGTTGAGGATTTGCGAATGCCCATAATGCAAAGTCAGATCTGTTAGCTTCAGCATTGTTTAGCGCCCTAGATATACGTCGATGACGTCCTGGTTAGATGTCACGTGATCAAGACTGCCTTCAGCCAAGGCGGACCCTTCATGTAGAACCGTGACTTTGCAATTCAGGCGTCGGACAAATTCCATATCGTGTTCCACCACAACAACGGCACGGGTTCTGGCGGCTTGTACTAGCAAGTCGGTGGTGTGTTCGCGCTCCTGCGGTGTCATGCCGGCGGCGGGTTCGTCCACGAGCAAAAGTCGTGGCTCCTGAGCCAGCAGCATGCCAATTTCCAGCCACTGCTTTTGACCGTGGCTCAGTTCACCAGCTTTGCGGCTTAGATTCTGATACAGGCCGATTTCGACAGCCAGATCTTCAACTTTCTGCAAATCGTCAGTGGAGGTTCGATAGAAAAGCACGTGAAGCCAGCCACGTTTGTTCTGAAGCGCCATCAGCAAGTTTTCCTGCACGGTCTGGTCTTCGAAAACCGTGGGTTTCTGAAACTTCCTTCCGATCCCAGCCTGCGCGATCTTTGCCTCGGACAGCCCCAACAAAGATACCGATTTCTCCCCCCAGATGACACGTCCTTCATCGGGCCGGGTTTTACCTGTAATGATGTCCATGAACGTGGTCTTGCCTGCCCCGTTTGGGCCGATCACGGCGCGAAGCTCGGCCTCGCCGATCTGAAACGACAAGTTGTTGATAGCTCGGAAACCATCGAAAGTGACCGAAACGCCGCTAACCTCAAGCAAAGTGCTCATTCGATGGCCTCCTTCTCGCGCAGAGCGCCGTCATCCGGTCCCAGATTTGCCCCGTGCCTGTCCGGGTGGCGGCTGTCGGTCCACAAGTCGAACAATCCTCCGATGCCCTGCGGAGCGAACAACGTAACCAACACAAAAGTTACGCCCAGTAGCACCTGCCACCAGTCGACCCATTTGATCGTGTAAAACCCAAGCGGAATATCGGGGGCCTGCCCACCCGTGAACCACGTGCTCAGAAGGCTTACAAAAGCTGCACCAATTACCGCACCATACAAGCGGCCTCGTCCACCGATGGCGACCCAGACGGCCAAATAGATCGAGGCGATGGGGGCCATCTCCTCGGGATTAATGATGCCAGCTTGCGGGTAATAAAGCGCGCCAGCAATGGCTGCGATACAAGCAGTCAGGGTGAAGACAGCCAGCTTGAATACCTCGACTGAATAGCCAAGGAAGCGCACCCGTGCCTCGTTATCGCGAATGCCGCGGATGACCGAGCCGAACTTGCCTGACACGATCCAGGCTGCCAGCATATAGCCCAGACCCAAGGCCAGCGCCGAGGCCCAGAGGAACCAGATCGACACCACGTCCTGCGAGGCGGTGACACCTGGCAGGTTCTGCAGGCCGGACAAGCCGTTGTTCCCACGCAACCCGCTGTCGTTCTGAAACAGATACAGGGCCAGTGCCAACGTCATCGCCTGTGTCAGGATCGATAGGTATACACCGGTGACACGGCTCCGGAAAGCCAACCATCCGAAGACCAGCGCCAACAGACCCGGGACCAGCACAACCAGGATCAGTTGCAGGGTCAGGCTGTGGGAGAACGCCCAGATCAACGGAAACTCCGACGATCCGACAACGCCAAAGACTTGTGTTCCAATCGCGTCCACCACTTCGGACGACGTCGGTGGAATTTCGGCCTGTGCCAGCGAGTCGACCACGATCAGGCGGGTGCGTTCGTACATCAGCCACATGCCGATCATGTAGCCCCCCAGCCCGAAGAAGGCGAAGTGACCCAGTGACAGGATGCCGGTGAAGCCCCAGACCAGGTCCATCGCCACTGCGATCAGGCAAAGGCACAGGGTTTTGCCCAGCGTTTTGACGAAACTGGTCGAGATTACACCGATCCCGAAACCCTCGGACAGGATGGTTACGCTCAGGGTGAACAGGGACAGGATGGCAAGAAAGACCAGCACGGATGGGTTCTTGGCGATAAAGCTGCGTTCCATGGCTCAATCCCCCGCCGCGCGACCCTTGAGGGCGATAATGCCCCGCGGCCGAAACTGGATGAAAATGATGATGAAGATGATCATGTAGGTTTGGGCCGCGAGGGTGTTCGACGGGTTCATCCACTCGATCCCCTTCTGCAGGAAGCCGATCATGCCCGCACCTGCAAGCGCGCCCCAGATGTTACCAACACCACCCACAACCACTGTCATGAAACTTTGCACGATATAGTCGCTGCCCAGATCGGACGTGACCTTGGCGAATAGGCCAATCGCGACCCCGGCGATGCCGGCAATGCCGGAGCCAAGCCCAAAGGTCAGCATATTCACTCGCCCGGGATTAATCCCCATTGACGCCGCCATGCGCGAGTTCTGCGTTACTGCACGCATCTCAAGCCCTAGCCTCGTCCGTTTGATGATGTAGAGGAAAAGTCCCAGAAAAATAAGCGCCAGAACGAAGATCGCAATGCGGATGTAGCTGATTGAAACCACGTCATTCAGCATCCACGAACCATCCAACCAATCGGGAGCAGTCAGCGGGCGCGCCTGCGTGCCAAAGATATTCTTGGCCAGCTGCTGTAGGGCAATAGAGATGCCGAACGTCGCCAGCAACGTCTCCAACGGGCGAGCGTAAAGCCAGCGGATCACCAACCGCTCCATAGCAACGCCCATCGCGAAGGTGACAGCAAAAGCCATTGGAATAGCGACCATGATCGAAAGCGTATGATCAGGGATAATCTGCTGCACCACGTAGCCGGTATAAGCACCCATCATGATGAACTCGCCATGGGCCATGTTGATCACGCCCATCACGCCGAAGGTGATGGCCAGACCGATGGCGGCGAGGAAATAGATCGACGCCAGTGAGATCGCATCCAGCGTCAGGTCGAGTGTTTGGTTCAGGCCGACCTTCAGTTCGATCTGTTGCAGGGCTTTCTCTGCTGCTTCAGTGACCTCGGCAGATGGCTCACTGTAGGTTTCGAAGAATACATGCGTGTTAACTGCAGCGTTGACATCCGCGTTCGTGACCAAGGCTGGCACAGTCCCCGCCTCTGCCAGAGAGGTGTACGCACGCGCGCGCATTGCATCTGAATTCAGCTGTGCGACGGGAGTACCACCTACACGACCACCTTCTATATTGGCCGCCAGTGCCGATCTGATATCTTCCGCCGAAACACGCGGTGCGGCCAGGTTTCCTGCAACGAGCAAGTCATATGCTTCGTCAGATTTTAAGGCGTCTGACCCCGCTTCAAGAATAACGGCGACGTTCAGGTCCTGGGGCAATTCGGTAGCGGCTTGGCGGGCAGTGACGACCAACGGGTTCAGAGCCGCACGAACGTCTACGCCCAGATCGCCGGACATTTCTTTGATCGCCGCCACGCGGGCTGCGGTATCTTCGTCAAAACCAATCGTCAGCAACCGTTCCAGCCGCTGCTTTTGCGCCTTCAACTCTGCTTCGGGTTCATCCCCTATCGAAGCGCGAAGTGGCTCCAAGAGTGCACTTTCGGGATCACGTTGGATGGATTGCAATGCGGCCAGACGTTTTGCGCGATCCGGATCGGTCAGTTGGAACTGGACCAGAGCGGTCCCGATCATCGCGCGGATACCGCTGTTGGGCTTCAGCTGCCTAAGCTCGGATTTCTCAAATGTACCGACGACTTCTCCGGTATCGAAGTCGGTCAATTCATACGACCGCCCCTCTCCTTTCTGGCCAGCGAAGAACAGACCGTCCGACTTGCGCATCCACATGTTCTTGGCTGCCCATGTCTCAAGCATCACTTGCGCCTGAGGCAAGCCGCTTGACGCAATCGCATCAATCGCCGGTTTGATCGTCTTGCGCGAGCTTTTGGCGATGATCTCCTGATGCTCTTGCAGGATCGGTTGTAGACCGACCTCTTGAGCGTTGGCAGTCAGGCAGGCGCACAGGATTGCGAGGCCCGCAAGGAAAAGTCGTACCATGTGGTGAAACCCGAATGTCTTTTGTGGCAAGGCGGGCAAACAAACCCGCCTTGCGTGGTTTGTTAGTAGTTCGACAGGGTCTGAACGCAGGTCTTGGTCTCGGTGTTGTACATACCGCAACCCAGCTCTTTCCAATCCGAGACGAGCACAGCCGACTCCGGCAGGAAGTCGGTCCAGGCGTCACCCGGCACGACATCAGTCTCACTGATGATATCGAACTGGCCGTCTTCCTGAATCTCGCCGATCAGAACCGGTTTCGCGAGGTGATGGTTCGGCAGCATCACAGCGGTGCCTCCGGTCAGGTTCGGGAATTCCTGCCCATACATCGCGGCGCGCACGGCATCGACCTCGGTCGAACCGGCCTCGGTCGCGGCGTTTACCCACATGTTGAAGCCGATGTAATGCGCCTCCATCGGGTCATTGGTCACACGTTCATCACCCATGGTGGCTTTCCAGGTGTCCACAAATTCCGCGTTGGCCTCAGTATCCGCCGACTGGAAGTAGTTCCAAGCGGCAAGGTGACCGACGAGGTTGGTGGTGTCCAAACCGGACAGTTCTTCCTCACCGACCGAGAAGGCCACGACCGGAATGTCATCTGCCGAAACACCAGCCGCTGCCAATTCCTTGTAAAAACCAATATTGGCGTCACCATTGATGGTCGAGATCACACCGACTTTTTTACCATCCGCGCCCAGCGCGACCACGTCCGCCACGATCTTGGACCAGTCGGAATGGCCGAAAGGCGTGTAATTAACGAAGATATCTGCTTCCGCGATACCTTTTTGCTTCAGATAGCTTTCCAAGATATTGTTGGTGGTCCTGGGGTAGACATAGTCTGTGCCGAGCAGAGCGAATTTCTCGACCCCCAGTTCCTCCAGGAAATAGTCCGTGGCGGGGATGGCCTGTTGGTTCGGAGCAGCACCGGTATAAAAGACGTTTTTAGAGCTTTCTTCGCCCTCATACTGGACCGGATAGAACAGAAGACCGTTTAGCTCCTCGATCACTGGCAGAACCGACTTGCGGCTCACCGAAGTCCAATTGCCAAAGATTACATCCACCTCGTGGACGGTTAGCAGCTCACGCGCTTTTTCGGCAAACAGAGGCCAGTCAGAGGCCGGGTCGACCACGACAGCTTCAAGCTGTTTGCCCAGCAGACCGCCCTTGGCGTTTTGCTGGTCAATCAGCATCAGCATGGTGTCTTTCAACGTCGTTTCCGAGATCGCCATCGTACCGGAAAGCGAATGCAGCACTCCAACCTTGATCGTGTCTTCGGTCGACAAGGCGGCGGTGGCCATGACAGCAAATACTGCCGATCCGGCGAGTGTGGATTTGAGCGATTTCATGTGATCCTCCTGGCGGGGCCGGGAGAGAGGGCTTGCACAAAGGCACACTCTTCTTCTACCTGATCCCCGCAACTGTTGTTGCGTTCCGTGTGGCGGTTGTGTTCGAGGTCCAATTCGCGCAGCCGTCACACACCCCCGGGTCGTTTCCGCGGTGGCACCCATACGGTTTCTGCATCGCAGCAAGCTTGGCAACTTACCTTTAACCCAATTCGGAAAATCGGCGCGATCCGCCTATTTTTTCATCCAAGACCGAGGTCGCTGTCTAAAATTTAGCCGCGCGATGTCGAATTAAGCAGATTTCGACACTGTAGATTAGTGTTCCGCCCCTTCAACAGAGAAACAAGTGGCACCAATCAAAGCTCCATAGGTGCCCTATTACACACGTTGCAGCCATATTGCCTACGCACAGTGCTATTCCACCGCGCGCTGCAGGTGCCGTCAGTTTGAGTACCAAGCAATTGGGTGACAGGACGGTGCTGAACAAGTTTCGCCAGTCCGGGTCTTATAAATGTCTGTTCCCCAGAACCAACACACCTGATCTTGACGCGGTTCTTCTTAACACGGCAGGCGGCGTAACCGGAGGCGACTCATTTCGACTTTCCGGTAAGGCAGCAAAAGGAACGGCGCTGACTTTGACAACACAAGCCTGCGAGCGCGCCTACAAGGCCAAGCCGCAAGAATGTGGCCAGATTACCAATCATCTGACTGTTGAGACTGAAGCCCGGCTGAACTGGTTGCCGCAAGAGACTATTCTGTTCAATGGCAGCGCTCTGGAGCGACGCCTGAAAATCGAGATGGCGCCAGATGCCGAGATGCTGATGGTAGAGCCGCTGGTCTTCGGCCGCATTGCGATGGGCGAGACGCTGACCGATATCCGTCTAAACGATCGGATCGAGATACGGTACCAAGGAAAAAAGGCGTTCCTTGACGCGATCCAGTTCTCGGGTGATTGGCACAAACATCTGTCCAAACCGCATATTGCAAACGGCGCGGGTGCGATGGCGTTGATCGTTTTTGTATCGGAGTCAGCCGAAGGTCATCTGAATGCCATTCGTCAGATGCTGCCCGACACCGCAGGTGCGACTATGATCCGCAATGACCTGTTGGTTGCTCGTGTTCTTGCCGAAAATAGCTTTGCCCTCCGTCGCACATTGATGCCGATCTTGCGTCAGTTGAACAAAGACACGCTGCCTCGATGCTGGATGCTTTGACATGAACCTGACCCCTCGTGAAAAAGACAAACTGTTGGTCGCCATGGCCGCCGAAATCGCCCGCAAACGGCTGGACCGAGGCGTCAAGCTGAACCACCCCGAGGCGATCGCCCTGATCACGGACGCCGTGGTCGAAGGTGCACGCGATGGGCGTTCAGTTGCTGACATGATGCAAGCCGGGGCCGAGGTGATCACCCGAGAGCAATGCATGGAAGGTGTGCCCGAAATGATCCACGAAGTTCAGGTCGAAGCCACCTTTCCAGATGGCACCAAGCTGGTGACCGTCCACAACCCCATTCGCTGAAAAAGGAAACCAATATGACACGCATGCTTTTCCCCGCCCTGATCTTCGCTGGCCCGGCAGCCGCCCATAATGGAACGCATATCCACGCGCACGGCACCGATTATGCGGCGATGGGGGTTGGGCTGGCGGTTGTTGCGCTGGCTGCTGTCGCGCTGATCACAAAGCTGAACAAATGATCCCCGGGGAGCTGTTCCCGGCTGATGGTGAAATTACCCTGAACCCCGACACTGATGCGATCACTTTGATGGTCGCCAACACCGGCGACCGCCCGGTTCAAGTAGGCTCACACTACCATTTCGCCGAAACCAACCCGGTGCTCGACTTTGACCGAACTGCCGCGCGTGGCCTGCGCCTGGACATTGCGCCAGGTACCGCTGTGCGGTTCGAACCGGGGCAGGCCCGCGAAGTTTCGCTGATCCCGATCAGTGGTGCGCGCAGGGTCTACGGCTTCAATCAAAAGGTCATGGGGGCACTCTGATGCCAACAAAAATCAAGCGCTCAGACTACGCCGCGATGTTCGGTCCCACCACCGGGGATAAGCTGCGGCTGGCCGACACCGATCTTGTGATCGAGGTCGAACGTGATCTGGCCAGCTATGGCGAAGAGGTCAAGTTTGGTGGCGGAAAGGTAATCCGCGACGGGATGGGGCAATCTCAGACCACGCGCGCCGAAGGCGCTGTGGATACGGTCATCACCAATGCTCTGATCGTTGATCACTCGGGCATCTACAAGGCCGACGTTGGCCTGAAAGACGGGCGGATCGCCAAGATCGGCAAGGCGGGAAACCCCGATACACAACCCGGTGTCGACATCATCATAGGACCCGGAACCGAGGCCATTGCTGGCGAGGGTCGTATCCTGACGGCAGGTGGGTTCGACAGTCATATCCACTTTATCTGCCCGCAACAGATTGAAGACGCACTACATTCCGGCCTGACCACCATGCTGGGCGGTGGCACAGGTCCTGCGCATGGGACATTGGCCACCACTTGCACCCCCGGTCCATGGCATATCGGGCGGATGTTGCAAGCGGCGGATGCTTTCCCGATGAATCTGGCCTTTGCGGGTAAGGGCAACGCTTCGCTGCCTGCCGCGCTCGAAGAACAGGTCAAAGCCGGAGCCTGTGCCCTGAAACTGCACGAGGACTGGGGAACCACCCCGGCCGCCATTGATTGCTGCCTGTCGGTGGCCGACGCGATGGACGTGCAGGTGATGATTCACACTGACACGCTCAATGAATCAGGCTTTGTCGAAAACACCGTGGCGGCCATGAAGGGTCGCACTATCCACGCCTTCCACACCGAAGGCGCAGGCGGAGGCCATGCCCCGGATATCATCAAGATCTGCGGCGAGAACCACGTTCTGCCGTCCTCCACCAATCCCACGCGGCCCTTCACCGTGAACACGGTTGAGGAACATTTGGATATGCTGATGGTCTGTCACCACCTCGACAAATCCATCCCCGAGGACGTGGCCTTTGCCGAAAGCCGCATCCGGCGTGAGACGATCGCAGCCGAAGATATACTGCACGACATGGGCGCATTCAGCATCATCGCGTCTGACAGTCAGGCTATGGGTCGGGTCGGAGAGGTTTTGATCCGCACGTGGCAAACCGCTGACAAGATGAAGAAACAGCGCGGGCGCCTGGCCGAAGAAACCGGTGAGAACGACAACTTTCGCGTCCGTCGCTATATCGCCAAATATACGATCAACCCTGCTATTGCCCATGGGCTCAGCCACGAGATCGGGAGCATCGAGGAAGGCAAACGCGCTGACCTCGTCCTTTGGAACCCGGCCTTTTTCGGCGTGAAGCCCGAGATGGTTCTGCTAGGCGGCACCATAGCCTGCGCGCAAATGGGCGATCCCAACGCGTCGATCCCTACACCGCAGCCGGTTTATAGTCGGCCGATGTTTGGCGCTTACGGACGGTCGGTGGAAAACTCGGCGATCACATTTGTCTCGCAGGCGGCCCACGCGGATGGGATCGGTGATACACTGGGATTGGCAAAGCAAACCGTCGCCGTCCAAAACACACGAGAAATTGGCAAGCAGGATCTTCTGCTGAACAACGCGACACCGCATGTCGAGGTCGACCCGGAAACCTACGAGGTGCGTGCGGATGGCGAATTGCTGACTTGCCAACCCGCCGAAACGCTGCCGATGGCGCAACGATATTTTTTATTCTGATCAAAAAATGTGCTGCGTTGCGGCGCGTGCAAGGCAGCAATGACCAAATATGCACTTCTAAGTGAGGCCAATATGACAGATATAAAAACCCATGGGAGGACCAACGTTTACGAGGGTCCAAATGGCACACTCAGCAACACATACAAACACGCGCTTTTCGCTGGCCGGTTTAATCGTATCCATCGGGTCGTCAATTTACTCGGCCCTGATCAGCGTAGCCGAAGCACAATCTCGCGTCCGGCAAGTCGAATTCCTGCAATCGCTCAGCGACGAAGAGCTGAAAAACCGCGGTCTGACGCGCGAACGGATCGTGCACCGAGTGTTCTCGGACTCAATCTGGCTCTGACTATTCCCGCTGCAGAGGAGGTGATGGTATGACCGCCCTGCTCTGCACTGCGCGCCAGTATTCGGATCACACGCATGGCGATCCGGCAGACTGTCTCTCGTTGACCTACGACGACCGTTTTTTGCGGCGTAAGGTTCTTACCTGCGAAAGCGGCGAACAGATTCTCATCGATCTCGCGCAAACGACCTCACTGAACCACGGTGGCGCGTTGGTTTTGGACGACGGTCGCGAAGTGGAAATACAGGCAGCACCGGAAGTGTTGCTGGAGGTAAAAGCACCGGACCTGACACGTATCGCCTGGCATATCGGCAATCGGCACACGCCTTGTCAGATCGAAAAGACCCGCCTGTTGATCCAAGTCGATCACGTCATCCGTGATATGCTTCTTAAAATCGGAGCAAAGGTGCGAGAGGTGAATGAACCATTCAACCCCGAAGGCGGGGCCTATGGCCACGGCAGGACCCATGGCCACACCCACTGACGCCGACATCCTGACGCTGACACAATGGTTGTCCCCTGCCTATCCTGTTGGAGGGTTTGCCTACTCTCACGGGCTTGAAGCTGCGATTGACGGGGGAACTGTCGCGAATTCTCGGGATACTGAAGCCTGGATTTCAGATGTGCTTGAACATGGCTCTGGGTGGAATGATGCTGTGTTCGTTGTGGCGGCCTTCAACGCGCATGACAAAGAAGAACTGATCAACGTCGATATCGCGGCGCGCGCCTTTTGCGCGACATCCGAAAGGCTCATGGAAACCGAGTTGCTGGGACAGGCCTTCGGAAATGTCACCAAAGGTGTTTGGGAATTGGACCTTGGGCAGTTCACCTACCCCGTCTCGATTGGACGGGCTGCAAGACTACAAAACCTTCCTTTGCTGCTGACGACCAAGATGTTTCTGCAAGCATTCGCAAGCAACCTTGTCGCCTGTGCGACGCGCCTTGTGCCACTGGGGCAGACCGATGCTCAGCGGTTGATCCGCCAGCTGACGCCGCTGTGTGCCCAGATTGCTGAAAGCGCAAACAGGGCGAGTCTGGACGAGTTAAGCTCTACTGCGTTCTTGGGGGACATTGCGGCCATGAAACACGAAACACAATATTCGAGGATTTTCCGCACATGACCAGTATGAACGGCCCGCTTCGCGTAGGTATTGGAGGCCCGGTAGGAGCCGGAAAAACCACGTTAACCGCCGCCTTGTCTGAAGCGCTGCGCGATGTCTGTTCGGTGGGTGTTATTACCAACGACATATATACTCAGGAAGATGCCGAAGCGCTGATGCGCATGCAGGTCCTGCCGCGGGACAGGATCATCGGCGTCGAAACTGGCGGTTGCCCGCATACAGCAATTCGCGAAGACGCCTCGATCAATTTGGCCGCCGTCGCCGAGATGCAGACACGTCATCCGGATCTCGATATTGTTTTGATTGAAAGCGGAGGCGACAATCTATCAGCCACATTCAGCCCGGAACTGGCGGATCTGACCATCTACGTGATAGATGTCGCTGCAGGCGAAGAAATACCCAGGAAAGGCGGGCCGGCGATTACGAAATCAGACATCCTCGTAATCAACAAGACCGACCTTGCACCGCATGTTGGCGCTTCGCTGCAGGTTATGGAACGTGATGCGAAAATGATGCGTAAAGGAAGGCCATTCTTGTTTTCGTCACTTCGTCACAGAAGCGGGGTCGACGCAATTGTGGATCTGCTTGTGAAAGGCGGAGGTTTAAGAATTTCGGAAGCGAATTAGTCCCAGAGACGAAGAGGCTAGGATAGCTCGCCAATTAGCCCATTCCCAAGCCCTTTACACCAGTGCTTTATTAAGAATCCTTGGAGAGCGTGACCAAAAACGCAACTAAGTCTGCAATCTCCTGCTCAGATAAATTCAATTCCGAAAGAATGGCTTCACCGTCGGCGTGCAGCCTTTCAGTATCAATTTTGCTGTAATGCCGTATCACAGATTTCAGATCATCTAAGCTGCCGTTATGCATGTAAGGAGCGGTTTCAGCCACTCCCCGCAGGCTGGGCGTCCGAAAGGTTCCAAAATCAGAATGGCTCCTGCGTACATTTCGCACGGCCCAGGCACCTTTCTTTTCCGGATCGTCGTTCCAGTCGCTGTCCAGTGTGTAGGGGCTTGAGAGTAAATTGTTCAATCCTCCGAACCGACCTTGGTCAACCTCGGTTTCATTCAGAAAATATGGCACACCAGCGTCATGGAACTCGTTGTTGGAAAACCTCGGACCGTTGTGGCAAAATACGCATTTTCCGCGCCCTAAAAAGAGCTGAAGACCTCGCTGAGCTGCTTCGGGGTATTCCTTAGCCGCTGCAATATCTCGGCGCTCCAAAGCATCGCGAAAATCGTCAAATATCGTCCGGTCGGTGGCTAAGGTCTCCAAGTAAGCAGAAAGAGCTTTTGCAGTATTTACCAGAAAAAGTTCAGGGCTTTGATCCTGGAGGTGACCAAATATGGCTTCAAAATCATCAATGTAGGTACTTTCAGAGATAGCTATCTTTAGGCTTTCGGCACTATGCGCCATCTCTTGTTCTTCGATGATCGGATGCAGGCTGGCTGCCCAAAGATTATCGCTTTTGCCGCCCCAACCATACCAGCGCAGCCCGGCAAGGTTTCGCAGTGATGGTGTGTTTCGATTTAACAAATCACGACCGAGTGCCCGCGCCTCCGGCGTCGTAAATGCCTGATCAGGATCATGACAACTTGCACAGGAAAATGCACCATCGACTGATAACACCGGATCGTTGAATAAAGCCTGTCCGAGCTTGATTGCCGTGGCGTCTTTGGAAAACCTATTGCTTGGATCCGACTGGAAGGATGGTGGCCACGGCCCAAAGGACAACGTCTGTTCAATTTCGTCTTCGGTCAACAAGACATCTGCACGTACTGCCCCGGTTAGAAAAATTAGCGCAGCTGTCATCCACAGCTTCATTTCAGCGCAATTTCTGACGTGTAGAAAACCGATTGGCCACTGACGTCGACATCGATTTGCAGCTCCCACAAACCCGGCATGTGAAACAACATATCATCAATTCGGAACACTCCGCCGTCCAATGCGGTAACCTTGGGAGTATAGTTCATACCATGTTGATGAGCGGGCATGATTGCATCCACACGCATTTGGCCCACAGCAGTTTCACTACAAACTGAAACCAACACCGAAAACGGTTGGGCCAACGGAATTTCGTCGACCGTCAGATAAACCTTGGGTGCGTTTTGAAATTCCGAATTCATGCGTTGCCCCGTCGCTTCACAAGCAACCGCCGCGCTGGACCATATAAGAAACCAAGCAGCGCAGTGGGTCATTTTGATGCCAGCAAACGTTCTGCGTTAGCATAGGCAATGTTGTCTGCAATCTGGTCCGGCAGCAAATCCAACCATTCACGCGAAAAATCGGCATGAGGGCCTACGTAGTACCAACGTTCAGGTGCGAACGTATCCGTACCGACCATGAACCTATCGGGATGGGCTTGGAACGCAGCCCTCCAATCCGGGTCGACACGGCCTCGCGAAACCATGTCCGAACGAAATGCCAGATCGGCCCATAGCCCGGGATAGATGTCTAGCGCATCGACCACACTGGCTGGATCGTCAAACCCAGAATGGGCCCACAATACCCGAGCTTCCGGCCATGTTTCGAAGATCAAATCAACGGCCTCGCGATCACCATGGTGGTGCAGGATTAGGTTCCGCTCTTTCGCCAGTGCAATCATACGTTGGATGACCGGCGTTTTGATGTCATCTCCGTAAGCGTGAAACTCGCCGATGGCCTCGTAGTTGTTTTTTGCCAGGTTTGTTTCCAGATACTCGATTACAGTTTCATCGTGCATCCAGGTGTTGATCTCACCGCGACGACGATAAGGGCGAAGCGCCGGAACAACGATGTCCGGTGCCACGGCCAACAATAGCTGAGTGCCATTGTCATCCGAGCTGGAAATCAGCGCTTTACGCACGCCTGCATCTCGAAGGATTTCGGCCACCTGTTCAGGTGGAACCAGTTTGACGGCATCGTGGCTGTAGTGAATATGTGCGTCAAAGATCGGTCGCTGTTCTGCGACGGCGGTACTGCAAAATAACGCTGCACTTAAAATGGAGATATGTTTCAGCACCTCAAGCCTCCTCAATATCATTCAGACCCTGGCAAGCGTCACGTCGAAATTCACGTGCAAGAAAGGTTCGGCAATCTTACCAGAAAGCTCCATGCCATCGGGAAATTCTGATGCAGGTCGTTCAACATATGTCATTACCAGATCGTCCCGAACGCCAAAGACAGTATCCTGATCTAAATAGGGATCATTGTCCGGAAAAATCTCCGTCACGAGTGAGCGATACCCGGGGGCTTTGACGATAAAGTGCAAGTGTGAGGGCCTCCATGGATGGCGACCACAAGCGCGCAGAATATCACCAACTGGCCCGTCAGACGGCACGGTGTATTCAACTGGCTTAACTGTGGTGAACGCATATCTGCCATCATCGCCAACTGACATCAGCCCGTGGAAAGAATAGGTGTCCTGTTCTTCATCCTGACTGGCGTAGAGGCCGTTGGGTGCCGTTTGCCAGATATCCAGTTCTGCCCCGGCAATAGGGTTACCTTCGGTATCGCGGATCACGCCCTCTGCAAGTAGAACCGGCCCGCCGTAGTGACGCTTCATATCGCCACCGATTGGCAGCGGGGGGGCGCCCGAGACGTGAAATGGACCTAAAACGGACGAACTGGTCGCATCGGCACTGGAATGCAGCATATCAACCAATGACGACAGGCCCAACACGTCCGAGGCTAGCACGAATTCATGCCTATCCTCGGTTTCCACCGCAGCGCAGCCTTCCAGAAACGCAATCCCGGCCCGCCACTCGTCATGCGTCAGGTTGGTTTCCCGCGCAAAGTCGTGGAGGTGTTTGACTAGGGAGCCCATGATTTCACGCATCCGTGGATCAGTATCTTTGGACAGGTACCCCATGAAGACGTCGGTGATATTGTCTTTGGTGACAGAGCGCATCTTGTCCTCCTTAAATCAGGGCAAGGCTGAGGATCGGGAACTCGATCAGAATGAACAGAACGATCAGCATCACGAACGCAAAGGGAAGCGCGCCCATGAACACGTCCTTAAGTGATATGCGGTCATCGTTAATCGTGGATTTGATAACGAAGCAGGATATACCCAAAGGTGGTGTCAAAAGACCGATTTCAGCCCCGACCACGGTGATAATGCCAAACCAGATCAGCGACATATCAAGCGCTTCGGCCATGGGCAGGAACAGCGGTACCACAATCAGAATGATCGACGCGGTGTCGAGCAATGTTCCCAGAAATAGCATCAACAGAACATAGAGCAGCATGATCGACCAGAAAGATGCGGAATTCCCCGCAAGCAGATCCTGCAGTTGATTGGGCAGCCCGGCCAGCCCCAGCATGCGGCTGTAGATTGAAGCGGCTGTGATCAGGAACAGGATCGCGGCTGTGATGTGACCGGTTTCCAGCAACGCGTCCCAGAATGCGCGTGGAGACATCGACTTACGGGCAACCGCGATGATTAGCGCAACGAGAGCTCCGGCGGCCCCTGCTTCTACGGCAGTCAACCAACCTGTGTAGATACCACCAAGGACGATGGTAATGATGAACAGTGTCGGCAGTGTTTTGGAGGCTATCTCGCGCCCTGACATCCACTCGGTGTCTTCGACAACGCGGCCACCGACGAATGCTGGGGTGAAACGGCCCATAACCCAAATTGCGCCTACATAAGCGATCGCCAGCATGATCCCCGGAATAACGCCCGCAAGGAACATGTCCCCCACAGATTGCTCGGCGACAAAGGAATAGATGATCAGCATCGCCGAGGGCGGGATGATCATCCCCAAAACCGAAGACCCGGCGACCACGCCAACAGCAAAGCGTGGGTTATAAGCCTGCGCCATCATCTGCGGGACCGAGACCTTGGTGAACACGGATGCGGAGGCTATTGACGACCCAGTCACTGCGGCAAAGACGGCGTTGGCTCCAACGGTTGCCATACCGATACCGCCTTTGACTTTGCGAAATCGCATGGTCATGACTTCGTAGATGTCCCTGCCCAACCCGGCTTTTGAGACAATGAGCCCCATGAAAGTAAACAATGGGATGGTTGCAAAGCTGTATTCCATCGCGCTGTCGCCGACCGCCACTTTCAGCAGGTTGAGCGCAAGCGTGAAATTGTCCCGCATTAGCCAGATCGACACGAACGAGACCACGCCCAATGCGATGGGAATGTAAACGCCTGCGTAAATCAGAAAGACGATGGCTATGACCGAGATCAGGCCAATCTCAATCGGCGTCATTCTGCGGCCTCGTCATGTTCAGGTGCACGAATTAGATGCGGGCGGTCCTGCGCCGTGACAACCTTGAGAAGGAAGATCACGCAGGCAAGCGCAGTACCGCTCGCGATGACCAGTTTGACCGGCCACCATGGCAGAGTGAAAAGACCCGGAACTCCGAAGTAATCCTGTGTCTCCCACATATGCAGGAACTCGGGAAAGGTTACATAAGCAATCAGACCCATGAAGATTGCGGAGATGGCATTGATAATGCGCCTCAGGTTGGCCGTTAGCCCAGGACGGCGGTGGTGTAGCAGGTTCAGAAACCCGTCCGAGCGCGTCAGCCGATCCACTCTGACTACGTCGGCCAGCTGCAAAAAAACGATCATCACGACCGAAAACTGCACCATTTCATAGGTGCCACGCAGAGGTGCCGAAAACAGACCGCGCGCAATGACGTCGACATTCAGAATGACCACCAACGCAAGGACGACAAGCGTACCCAATGCGTTGGCGGCGATAGCAAGCGAATTGGCGACCCGCGACAAGCCAGCAACTGCGGTCTTCAGCATGAAAGGCCCCTTTCGTGGATCGCCAGACTGTTACTCGGCCGTCCAGTCACGCACTCCGGTAAAACCGGCGTCCTGCAGCTTGCCGAGATAAGCGGCCAGTATCGCGTCGCCTTGTTCACCGTTCTCATTCAGCGTGGCTGCCCATTCCTGTGCTACATTTGGCATTGCGTTGGCCCAGGCCGCTCGGTCTTCGTCCGAAACTTCGACAATCGTCCCGCCGGCTTCGGTGTATGCGTCCCTTGAGGCCGCAGCCCGGTCCATAGCTATGCCGGCCACATGATCACGGTAGTCAATTGCGACGGCCTGCAGAACGCCTTTGACTTCATCCGGCAACTTTGCCCAATAGTCAGAATTCACCGTGATCGTCTTGGAGTTCACGGCACCCAAGTCAGCTTTGAGCATGTAGGGAGCCACTTCGGCGATCTTGAAGGTCTTGGCGGCTTCAGGCCACAGCATCGCACAATCAACAAGGCCGGTTTGCAGCATATTGTAGAAATCGGTCAGGCCACCGCGAACCCCCGCTGCATCTTTGATACCTTCGAGATATCGGAGGTTCAGTCCCGCCCCTGCCACTTTTCGGCCTTCCAGATCAGAAACAGCCGAGACCGGCTCTGTACAAAAAACCTGATAAGTATCGAGCACTACACCGGTCGCCAGATAGACTTGGTTCTGCGCAGCGAACTCATTTTGCATCGCTGGGTATTCGCGCGCGATCTCATCCACGGCTTTGGCTACCGCGCGAGAGTCCGATGACACGAAGGGGGTCGACCCCGATATCCCCTGACTGGGCAACTTGGACGAATGGAAGATAGTTGTGACAATGCCGATGTCGCCAAGGCCAAGCTGGATCCCTTCCAGCACGCCCTTCGGCTTTACGATCGAACCGCCATAGTTCTCTTGCCAGTTCATCTTGTAGTTGCCGGAGTCGGCCAGCCGCTTATCCACTTCTGGAATGAAGAAATTGGTGAATTCTTTCACCCACAAGGCCCGATCGGGATAGCCATCAATCACGACGGCGGAAATGGTCTCTTCTGCTGCAAGAGGCAACGCCATGGTGCCTGCCAGAGCAAATCCCATTAGGCTGCGTTTAGTCCAGTTTTTCATTTCTCTCCTCCCAGAAAGTCGGGTCCTGTCGATTTTTATTGGTTGGTTTTGACCCAGTTGACGGTCAGGTCCGTGCCTGCCGCTTGAAACAGTTTTGCGATGGCGCAATACTTGGCTGTCTCCTCGCCCACGCGTGTCAGATCCTCCTGACTGGCGGGCGTATCGCACTTCACAGTGAGTTCGATTTCGGGAAACGGAACATCGATCTCCTCTTCCATCAGGACACCGCGCCGATCCAGCCTGCATTTCGCGTCGATTGTCACGGTGCCAAGATCAATTCCCAAGCGGTGCGCATTCTTGTGCCCGATGACATTCGTGCAGGCGATCAGGGCTGCCATTGCGGCTTCAGTCGGAGACGGACCAAGATTTGTTCCGCCTCGTTCGACAGGCTCGTCGATAATCACGTCCAGATCGCGAATTGGGATCTCGGTGCGCGCGTGTGTCGGGCATTGAGCTGTCGTACGGTAGGTCACGACAGGTTTCACTTTCATCGCCACAGCGTCACCTCCTCATGCATAAGAGCAAACCTTTTCGAATGAGAAGCGAGGCAGCTTGTGAAACAATCCTGTTTCGTCTGCGTAGCCCAGATTGCAAAGAAAGTTCGACTTGAGCGTCGTGCCCGCGAAGAATTCCTCGTCGACGATCTTGTTTGAAAAGCCAGACATGGCGCCGACGTCCAACCCAACCGCACGCGCGGCGATCATGAAGTAAGCGCCCTGAAGCGTTCCATTGCGAAACGCTGTATCGGCTACATATTCGGGATTATTTTCGAAAAGTGGCCGTCGATCTTCGTGCGGGAAAAGAAAAGGTAATTCCTTCCAGAAGTCCATGTCATAAGCAATGATCGCAGTGACCGGCGCATCCATCATCTTTGGCACGTTCTTCGGCTTTAACGACTTAGCTAGGCGCTCTTTTCCTTCCGCACTTTTAACGAAAACGAAGCGGGCGGGCAGCGTGTTCATGCTGGTCGCGCCATTGATCGTGATGTCATAGATCTCTTCAAGCAATTCGTTAGAAACAGCCTTGTCGGTCCAGGCGTAATGAGATCTGGATTCGCGGAGGATCAGAGCAATTGCGTCGTCTGAAAGACGTGGAATGCGCTCGCGCAGATCGCGATGATCTTGCTGCGCCTTTGCGCGAAGTGCCTCCAGCTCTGCCCCGGTTGGTGCGCTCATGCTGCGGCCACCTTAGTCTCGGCGTCCTTTTCGTCGATGACGGGGCTTGCGCATATGCCGATGCCCTCAATCTCGACCTCGACGGTTTCACCCGGCTTCAACCAACGTGGATTGGGCTTTTTGGCGTGACCAACACCCGGCGGCGTACCCAACGCAATCAGATCACCGGGTTCGAGAGTGGTATATTCCGAGATCGTGGCGATGACCTGAGGGACCCCCCAGATCATGTTGGCGGTGTTCGAGCTTTGCAGGATTTCGTCCCCCACTCGGCTTTCGATTTTCAGGCCGGATGCTCCCTCCGGCAAGTCTTCCGGCGTTACAGTGAAAGGGCCGATCGCGCCTGTGTCATCGAAGTTTTTGCCGGGCGTCCATTGAACGGTTTTACGCTGATAATCCCGCAGCGACCCGTCGTTAAACACGGTGTAGCCAAAGATATAATCCAGTGCGTCCTCTTCCGAGATATGACGGCCGCGTTTTCCAACGATCAGCATAAGCTCGGCTTCGTAGTCGAGTTTCTCGGAACAGGTCGGCCGCACCATAGGTTGCCCTGCCGCCATGATCGAATTCTTCCCACGCATAAACAGCGTCGGATACTCCGGGATATCATACCCGCCTTCCTTGATGTGATCCGTGTAGTTCAACCCCATGCAAATGATCGTTCCGGGAGCGGCAACGGGCAATGCAGGAGTGATGGAAGACACGGGCACACTGTCTGCGGCGTCAATTTTGCCGGAAAGTGAGTCGGCCAGTTCAGGCTCGGCTATCAAACCCATCAAATCCGAACCGATTGCAGGATGCAAAGCCGTTAGATTCACTGCATTTTCGCCGTTTACAGCAAAAACCGCTGTGCCATCCAAAGTCTCTCCCACCAGGTATTTCATTTTCACCATCCATGTCAGTTCACTTGATTTTTGCCGACTATTTTGCATTATGTCAAATAATATCGATATTTTTGGAGGACGCAAATGGTTGCTTGGGCAGACTACAAATCAGAAGCAAAAAGCCGCGGTGCTCTTGCTTTGGAGCTTTACGTCGCGCTGAGCACGCCAGCCAAATCGCCCGAAGATGTAAAGGCGTCACTGCCAGATCACTTGGCGTATCAGACGCAGCTGGAACGTTTGGGGCAGCTGGCTTTTGCAGGCCCCATGTCGGATGAAACTGGCGAGCATATGCAGGGGATGGGACTGATCATCTATCGCGCTGACAGTCTTGAGGCTGCCCGAAAACTGGCCGAGGACGATCCGATGCACCAAAGCGGTGCGCGCGAATTTGAACTTCGGCGCTGGATGATCAACGAAGGCTCGCTGAGCCTTTCAGTTGGCCTATCGACTGGAACGAGTGCCCTCAGTTAAGAGCAATCAAAAGTTTTGCCTCGAACAAAGGAACGGTCGGATATGGACGCCATGCTTGATACTGAGGGTAAAGAGACATCAGCCACGCATGGCGCGTATCGAAGGCTGCGCGACATGATCTTGACCGGAGAATTACCTCCGGGACAAAAACTCAAGATCGAGCAGCTTCGGGGGCTTTTGGACACCGGCGCTAGTCCGGTTCGCGAAGCGCTTAGCCTTTTGACATCGGATATGTTGGTCGAGCGGATTGATCAGCGCGGATTTCGCGCAGCACCAGTCAGCAAATGTAATTTCGAAGAAATACTTCTGTTGCGCTGCAACCTTGAGGAAACCGCGTTGCGCGCCTCTATCACCAACGCGGATGAGGCCTGGGAAGATCGGCTTGTTTTGCGTCACCATCATATGAAAAAGGCCGGCCAGAACGGCGCGCGTGACTTTGAAGACGCTCACAAGGAGTTTCATATGGCCTTGTTGGACAATTCGAATCTGCCGTTGCTGATGCGGTATTGCTCGCAGCTTTACGACCTGAACATTCGCTATCGCTATCTGGCGGCTGGCGGTTCGAGCTACAAGAAGCGGGACATTGCCGCTGAGCACCAGCAAATCTTGGACGCCGCATTAAACCACGACGCAGACAGCGCGACTCGGCACCTAATCGATCACTACCGCCGAACAGGTGAGTACCTTAGTAGCCAGATGGAGCCCTGAAATGCAGCGGAATTAGTTTCTAGGTGACCTATTAAACCAACTGCTAGACCGTCCTGACAAAACGTGAGGTAAGGATGATAAACGATCCATTGCCTAGTTATGTGAGGCGCTTCTGTCCGCAGACGGTGAAGTATCAGGTTTCACGATGGTGTCTACGATTCTTGATCGCTTCCAAACCCTGGATGATGCGGAGAAACTAAACTTATTTGCCTGTTTGAAGGGCTATCTAGAGCTAGACGCCGATCAGCTTTTCCAAACGGCGCGCCGCTACGACACTGATCGAAGTGTGAGTCTTTATAAAGGCTTAGTGAAGTTTCAGGGCCAAGGCGGCAAGAGTTGTTGCGACGGTTGAACCAGCCGTCTGGTGCGACGCAGGAACTTGTGGCCATGCACGTCGACATGCTGCGCTTTCTCCAATCCAACCCGGAACTCAAGCGAACAGATATTTATTTCGTCCATTTGTTGCGCAACCGATTCAATTGGGGCTTCTTTGTCCTAAAGTAAATCAGCCGGGATAGCCCCACCCGTTTTCTTTACAAAATCATCACCTATGAGGCGATGCACGAGATCAACGATCTGGACGATTTGGGGCGAATGCGCTATCAGCCAGATTGTCGTTATTTTGCGGCCTTTCATCCTGCGTTCTCGGATGCGCAACTGATATTCGTTGAGATCGCTCTTACTGCTGTTATCCCAGATACGATTGACACGCTTCTATCAACGCTGCTGCGACACTAACCACGGCCAAGAAAGGCAGCAATGTAATGTTAGCCGGTTTACCGTTCTGTTTTTACTGCTTGTTGCCGCTTTCAATTACGCCCTTGCGACCGGATTTTGTTTTTCTGCTAATAGCTGCCCCGGTTAGGTTCCCGGGCCGTAGCTTCCGTCTTCGCGGTGCACTTCACGCCCGCTGAGCGGTGGAGTGAAGACACAGACAAGCCTCAGATCGGCCTTTGTGGCTTGCACCACATGCCTGTCATGTTGATCCAACGCGTAAAGGGTGAATGGCACAAGGGCATGCCAGGTTTCATCGTCGGCTGCTCTGATTCTGCCCTTACCCTCGATACAATAGCACGCCTCCAGATGATGGGTGTATTCAAGCTCCAACTCTGCACCATGGTTGATGAGTGTGTCAGTGAGCGTGAACTCCATACCATCTGAGGCCAGAAGCAGCCGTCTGCTGTTCCAGCCCGGGCTAAAGACGTCCCGCTCTGTTCCAAGAATATCTTTGAGTGCTCTGACAATCATTTCACTGTTCTCTATCGGACCGCGCGGTTCATGCCTCCGTCAGATAGTATGCTCTGGCCGTTGATATAGCGAGCTCCTTCGCTGGCGAGAAACACGCACGCCTGTCCGATTTCCTCAAAAGTTGCCGCACGCTGTGCTGGGATTTCCCGGCGAGCCTGTTCGGACAGGTTCACGTTCTCGCAGAACCCCGGCAGCAGGTTGTTCATGCGAATGTTGTGCCGTGCATATCGGTCCCCGTAAAGCTTTGAGAAACTATGCAATGCTCCTCGCAGCATGCTCATGGGATAAGGCGCACGTGGCTCGATTGTGTTCATGGATGAGATATTAACGAATGCACCACCGCCTTGTTCGATCAGAATGGGCGTGACGATACGGGCGATCTTGACGACATTTAGCACATACATGTCCAGACTTTCGTGCCATAACTCGTCGCTGAGTTCCAAAAGCGGTCCGTCAAAGTCAGGATCGAAGCCAACGGTTTTGATGGCCTCAGGCACGGATCCGCCATGCCCCATGTTACTGACAATGGCATCAATCCGGCCGTACTCGCGCATAGTGTCGTCAACCAACGCCTGCAGATCATCCGCATCAAGAACCGAGCCTCGACGGCCAATGCCGCCAAGCTCTTCCGCCAACGCTAACGAACGATTGGACGGGGACATTAAAGAGAGTTTGTAGCCGGCTTTAGCCATTTCAAGGGCGCACCCTCGACCGATGCCTTGCCCCGTACCTGTCATGAGCGCAACTTTGAAAGCTGACATGTGACCTTCGTCCAAATAAACCCGTGAGATTTCTTAGAGTCACCCCGCTATAACTCTTTGTAACCAATAAATCCTATCGATTTTATTTGATAAGCCTGTTAGTTTTTCTCACATGTCGAAAAGCCTTAGACATCTTCGCGCCCTTCAGGCCTTTGACGAGACCGCGGCACATTCCAGCCTGACCAAGGCAGCGGGCGTGTTGAACGTAACGCACGGGGCGATCAGCCGGCAGATCAAATTGCTGGAGCAGCATCTTGGCGTAACGCTCTTCCACCGCCACCCCAATGGCGTAAATCTTACCGACGCCGGAGAACGCCTGCATCAATCAACGCGTGGAGCGTTTTCTGCGTTGCAGATGGGCGTGACAGAGGTGAGACGCATTCATCAACGCCAGTCGATCACGGTGTCTTTGTCGACGTCTCTGGCCCTGAAGTGGCTTGTGCCATTGCTGAGTTTGTTTCAGCAAGAGCACCCGGAAATTGCGCTATTGCTGGATACAAATGATACCTTTGCAGATTTCGACAGGTCCGATGTCGACGTTGCGATAAGGTTTGGAGAACCCGGTTGGGGCGGGCTCTATCATGAGCAAATCAGACAAGAGGAATTGATCGTCGTCGCTGCACCAACGCTCGTCGAAAAATCACAGCTTCCGATGCGCGCCGAGGATGTGGCAAACTTCCCATTGTTGCATGACAACTTCAACGCAGGTTGGGACAGTTGGATCATACAAGTTGGGCTGGACGCGGATCACATTAAGGCGCGGAACATCAATTTTGTGGACAGCGCCGTCCTTCTAGAAGCGGCGATCGACGGCCAAGGCGTCGCCTTGGCGAGACACCTCTTGGCGGAGAGAGACCTTAAGCTTGGCCGGCTAATTCGCTTGGACGAAAGCCGCGTTCCATTGAACCGGGGCCTCTACTTAGTCTGTCGCCCAGGAGATCAAGATCGGGTCGCAGTAAGAGCCTTCAAGAATTGGCTGATGTCTATTTAGAGCTTGGGCTATTTTGATGGCAGCAAAAACGGTCCCTGGTTCGTGTGTCACACATAACCATTTTGCAACTCATCTAATGTGCCCAACAGATTTGTAGTCGATGTACTGTCCAATAAACCGCAAACATCTCTGAACGGATGTATTGCGAAGCGATCTTTAGTTGAATGATCAGCTTCCTTGCGGACCAAACGAAACACTACTTCAATAGCCAGATAGCAGTAATTGATCCTTCACGCGAAGAATGTCTGTTTCTACCCCCCACACCTTTGACTGCCGCAATCCAACCGAATGGCGGCAAACAGAGATGCAAGTCAGTGAACGATAACATCTATCAATTCAGAATGTCGGCGATTGCCCCTATCAGGTTCAGCACTTCATGTGTTTCACGGTTTACTTCGTAAACATAATCTCCGGCACGCACGTAATATCCGTTGCGCCGTAGTCCCCAACGGCTGGGATCATCAATGCGGACATACCCATCATAGATGTAATCGCCACGTCGATATTTCTTTGCCTGTCCAGGCGGTACGCACGGGATTGCCTTTTTTGCCAAGCCCGGCGGACAATGTCCGGATTTGGATTTCACATGGATCGGCGAGGTAGCGCCGGTTCCGCTAACGTGCCCCGTGCTAAGGCTCCACAAGCTGACACTGGCGTTCGCAAATGACGCGCCTTGCACGGTCAGTGCCACCGCCAGAATCCCAACAATCTTTTTCATTCCCAGCGCCTTTTTCAGCTTCTTAGCTTAGATATGATCTTGAATGGGCCTTGGCGAGTTCATAAGCGAAGAGTTGCTTTCCGATGCAGCAGTTTGTTCACGAGCTGAAATCATCGGCTGCGATTGTCATCGCAAATTCAACTAAAGCATCAAAACGGGATGTTCTTCCTCCATCTGGTCGCCCGCCTATTCGTTTGTCTTTATTTCGCGAACAACATTAACTGAACGTGAACAATGTATTCTCAGAGTGTTCAAACAGTCTCAGGCATAGTGACGGTGTTAGATCATACGGGACGTTGTTCCGTTTGATCGCTGACAAGGGGAAACGCATGATCAAGTCTGCCTTTGTGACTGAAGAGTCCAGTACAACAGCTGTGATGCAAACCTCCGGCAAAATCGCCGGAGAACGTTTGTCAACCACGACCAAATCGAGCAGTGGTCGCTTCCCTCCTATCGAAAATGCATTAACACAGATCGTCAAAAACAAGCGGCTTTCCGAGGCACATAACAACGTCTGAAGGCAGTTCAGCAGACCCCCACACAATTCCCGGTATTCGTCCTAGATATTGGAATTGAAAACTAAATCCCGCTCCAGTTATGGGGCGGGGTTTCTTTCTTATGCCTTTGGGAAAAAGGGCGTAGCCCTTGATTTGCAAAAGTATCCGGCCAGCCGCTACCCATCCTGTGAAGCCTTTGGCTGACCCGGGCTTTAGTACTTCCGTGAGTGGTCAGTACTGAGGGTTGATTGACGCAGAGAGCCGTTGTCTTTCGTTACAGACCCAACAGCGCCTTTACCTCATGTTCAACGGCGTCGGTCACGGGTTTGTTGGCGGCGGCTTCCAGGGCTTCCCGTTCGGTCAATTCCTGTTCCTCGACCTGGTCAGCCAGTTCTTGTACCTGTTCAGTCGCTTCTTCGTATTCGACGGCAGCCTGACGTTCATCGTTCAGCTCCTGCGCTGCTTCGATCGAAGAGTCCAAATCAGCGCGGGCTTCATCCAATTGCTCCTCAATCTCTGGGTCCGTTCCGCCTGCGTCTTCCAGCGCTTGTTCGAGATCCTCGACGCGTACCTGGTTTTCCTGGACTTCACCCAACGCGGCTTCCAGGTCTTCTTCAATCTCAGGAACAGTCCGCTCCGGCGGCTCCAAGCCAGCGAGCTCTTCCAATTGTTCCTCAAGCTCTTCGCGCAAGGGTTCTCCGGCCAACACAGTATCTCGATAATTGGCAATTCGGCCTACGCGGGAATTGGGCGCTGCATTTTCTAATGCAGTTGCGCTGGCGTTGGCGGCATTGAGCGCCCCTAACTCAGACGGGTGGGCACCAAGAAGTGCCGCCATCTTGTTCCCCTTTTCCCTGACCGCTGGGCGAATGGACTCTTCGACAATTACTGTTTTCGAAGGCTTCTTGTACGTCCTGGGCTTTTGTTTGCTACCGCTGGTGGTCGAGCGTTTTCCAGATGTGGCAACCGTTCTCGACTTGCCTTTGCCGCTAAAGATATCCTTCAAGGAAAAACGACCGCCCTTGCCCAAAGCAGAGCGCGAAGATTTTGTCTTGGATTTCCCGGTGTTTCGGCCACCAAAACTTTTGTCGGCACCTTTCTTTCCGCCTTTGTTACCGGCGAAACTGTGGTCATCACGATCTCCGCTGGCGGAGTTCCCCTTGCCACCGCTATTGCCTTTTCCGCCGCCGTTGCCTCCACCGTTTCCTTTATCGCCGCCTTTGCCGTTGCCTGGACCGTTACCCTTTCCATCGCCATTGCCTTTGCCCTCCTTTGCAAATGCAATATCCGGCACCGCAACGGTGGCTACGATGGCTGTAGATCCCAACAACGCGATTGCCAGGGTCGATGCTTTTAGCAGTCTCAAACTGGTGATTTTCATATCGACCTCCTCGGTGGAAATCAGCGGGTATCAGTTTTCTGAAACAACTCGCTATGTTCAATAGTCTCGATTCACGCACGAATCCCCAATGCTTCTTGCCATTTAACTTGAGGGTGCTTGAACGCAGGGCTAACTGCTTGTTCATCATCGGTTCATGTCGAAAGACGTAGTCTCTAGCCGCGAAATACGAGGACTTTCATGCGCGCGAAGGTGATCTTGGTGGTAGCAAGCCTGATTGTTGCTTTGCCTTTTGGGGAAGCGGCTGCCCAGACACGCGAGCTCAAGCAAGGTGAACTGCGCAAAGCGACCCTGACCGGGGACACCATTCGTTTGAAACGGGTTATCAAAGGTGTCGAAAAAGCCTATGGCGGGACTCCAGTCGATGCGCGCGCGTTTCAGGCTGATCAAATTTACTATCGTATTCTAGTCAAAAAGCCCGATGGAAAAATTGTCAGTGTCATTGTGAATGCACAGACCGGTACAGTCGTTTCCAATCGATCCAGCGTTGGGCGTCAAATATCAAAAGCAGCCCGTTCGAACCTCGCCAACGCCAACACCAGCCGCGACACCAACAGCAATCGTGGAGCTTCTGCGAGCCGTGGAAACAACGGCAAAAGCGGTGGCAATAGCAATGCTGGTGGAAACGGCGGCGGCAATGGCAACGGCGGCGGCAATGGAGGTGGAAATGGTGGTGGAAACGGAGGAGGTAATAGCGGTGGTAACAGCAGCGGCAATGGTGGCGGAAACAGCGGTGGAAACGGCGGCGGCAACTCTGGCGGGAACGGCAAGGGCAACGGTAAAAAATAGGGCTTAAACCAAAGCAGTTGTGACTGTAGTTTTTGAATATGAGAGTACTTCTGGCCGAAGATGAACCGCAGCTATGCGAGCAGATTAAGAAACTTCTTAGCGCAGAAGGCCGCGTGGTAGATGTGGCCAAGAATGGTACTGACGCCCTGCACCTAGGTGCGACCGAACCTTACGACATGATCATCCTCGACATCGGGTTGCCGGAACGCGACGGTATTTCTGTCCTGCGCGAATGGCGCAGCGCGGGCGTCAAGACACCCGTGTTGATCCTCACCGCCCGCGATGGGTGGAGCGAGCGGGTGGATGGTCTTGATGCAGGTGCTGATGACTATATGACCAAGCCATTTCACATGCCCGAGCTGGCCGCTCGTGTACGGGCCATCCTGCGCCGACAAAGCGGTCAGTTAAACCCGGTTATCGAAATGGGGGACGTTATGCTCGATACGCGAAACGGTCGCGTCAGCGTGGGCGGCATTCCTGTTGATCTGACGGCGCAAGAGATCGCAGTTCTGACATACCTTGCCCACAACATCGGACGCATGGTGTCACGTACCGAGTTGTCAGAGCATATCTATGAATATGACGGTGACAGGGATTCGAACACCATTGCCGTCTTCATAACCCGGCTGCGAAAGAAACTGGGCTCTGACCTTATTACAACGGTCAGAGGACGCGGCTATATGATCGATACGGCCTGATGTTATCGCTGCGCCAACGCGCTTTGCTTGGCGGCCTTGCGACAGGCGCGCTTTCTGTCGGCGTCGGAACGTTGATTGTGTTTTCGTACATCAACACACGTGTTCTGGAACAATTCGACCAGACGCTACGTGACCGGCACACCCAACTCGTTGTCGGTTTGAACGCAACGACGCATAACCCTGAGGCACTGCGCGAACTGATATTCGATCCAGCCTATGGAACGCCGTATTCAGGCAGATACTGGCAGGTTACCGATGGAAACGGGGCTACATTCACATCAGCCTCGCTCTTTGACGAGACAATTTCCGAACCTGTACGTGTGAGCGAAGAGGCAATCGTTTGGAACACCACAGGTCCGGAAAGCGAAGCCGTTCGTAGCGCATATCAGAGAATCACATTCGAAGACGGAACCGAGTGGGGCGTAACTGTCGCCGAAAGCAGGCGAGAGCTGATAAGCGAACGCAGAGCCGCGCAAAACAACTTGCTACCGGTTTTTGGATTGGTTGGTTTGATTGGAGTTGCCGGTTCGTTGTTGTTGATGTCAGCAATTATCGGCCCCCTCAGGAAGTTGCGTGCAGATGTGGCGCATCGCTGGGACAAGGGAGATGACTTGATTCCTGAAGATTACCCAGAAGAGGTTTCGCCGCTTGTTGAGGACCTAAATAAATTGTTGCACAGGAATCGTGAAATTGTGTCTGGTTCTCGACGACAAGCTGCGGATCTGGCACATGCGCTCAAAACACCGACGGCAATTCTCAGAAATGAACTGGCGACTTTGTCGGACGCGGGTGCAGATATCGAACCTGCAGATGACGCGTTAAATCGAATTGATGCTCAGCTAAAGCGCTCACTTGCGCGTATGCGTGCGTCGAACACCGCAGAACTTACGCATTCACGAACTGACCTTACCAATTCCGTCAACAGGTTATCCAGACTGTTTTCGGTCATGGCAGAACGCGAAGGAAAATCTCTGACGACAGATTGCGAGGATGGGATTCAGGTTCGAATGGATACTCAGGACATCGAAGAGGTGATTGGAAACCTTCTCGACAACGCGCTCAAGTGGTGTCGGACAACAATTCACATCGCCGCAAAGCGTGTAGAGGGCGGCATTGAGATTTGCATTGAGGATGACGGACAAGGAATTCCGGAGGATGCACTTGACGGAGTAGTTCGATCCGGAGGTCGGTTGGATACCTCTGTCAGCGGCACAGGATTGGGTTTGGCAATCTGTGTTGATCTGATGAACGCTTACGGCGGCAAACTAAAACTGGAGAAATCAGAGGACCTTGGCGGCTTGGCCTGCCGAGTACTTATATCAAGCTAAAGGTGGCTGCATCTGGTTAGAAATAGTCGTTGATCGCAAGCAATCAAAAGACGACATTCGCCCGCAAAGTATCGATCGCTCAAGATCCAATCCATTGTCAGCTTTGAATTATCTCTGCACCTCTGCTGGTAGCGGGGCTATGGTAGTCCCAACGTCGATATTGCACGAATTGCGGTTGTGGCTGCACGGCATCAAAATTGCCTAGTTTCGCAAGCGCTGAGCGATTTGACCACATCGAAGGGAAGCGCGAATGTCTCTAGGGATGTTAAGTGAAGCGATCTTTGTTTGAGTACCTGACATGCTGTCACATACCCTCGTCAATGGCGGTTTGGGTCTCAGCATATTCCTTAACGAAGTACCCCAGCAATTTAGGCTGGTTTGGACCCTACTAGTTACTATTTAGCTCGCCCAGCCGCTCCTGTTTTGGGCCAGCGGGATTTGGACGAGCCAAACGCCTCTGGCCGTAAGGGACAAGGCTCTGCCTTCCCCACGGCCCCCCCTATTAGACAATACTGTGTCCACGGCTATGCCTGCGGGCCGCACTTCCCCTGTCGAATAGCATAGCCTCGCCCTCTCCCTCGTTCGCCACGTGGCAGATCAGCGGGAACAGGCAGCTTCGCTGTCTGATCTGCAAATCAGACCTGATCCTCCAAAAGGAAAGCCAGATCACACGTAACTCTCTGCTGGAGTATTAACATGGGGAACTTGGGTCAGTTTAAAACGCGAAGGTCAATATCAGTTAATGTCCAACATCTGGGGTGCCTTCCGATATCGAACGCTCACTTCGTTTCTGGTCCAACTGAGACGGTAGGGTCAGGTTGGTGCGACGTTCAACAGGAATTTGGGGCGACACATAGTTTTTGCCATTCGGCGACACGCAAACCATTGAATTTGAGGCATTCGATCTTTTTTTGGGCGCACTGGTTTTGCCTTTTGCAACTCAAAGGTTTTTCATTACAATCAGAGCAGCCCGATATTCCGGTCCGCACGGTCCTCAGGCAGTTCGCCAACCATATCAAGACCGAACAAACCGATTTAATTCGGTTCGGGTACTCGATGTCAATCGCTGGGACGTTTCCAATACGCTGAACCTGCAGAACACTCGATCAATCGAGGCCCGACGACCAGCGGGCCAGAGAAGGTGCTGTCAAAGCCATTATCAGGATCAAGTCGTACAACGTCAGATCCGACTCAGCTCGTTTCAGCAGTTCGTCCTTCTTCTTGAGCCAATTATGGTCCACTAATTGATCCACACCACCGCGCCGAATTACCCGATTACATCAAAGCGGGACATCCCTCGCCCTGTCAGCACCTTAAATTAACGCTGTTTCGAGACAATTTCGCCCGGCCTCGATCGTTTGACTACCTTCTATGGCCCCATGTTTCATAAGTACCAAGTTAGCTTCGCTCACTTATTATGTGTCACCACGCAACTTCGAATTGAATTGAGACAGTCAACCCAGTTGAGTTATTTGTAGTCGATAAGAGCGATGAATGATGATATGCGATAGCTTTCAACAGCGCCAATCCCAAACCATTCCCAACACTGTTCCGTTCACTTTCTAGTTTATCGAATGGAATAAAAAGCTTACCCAGTGTGTTTTCGGGAACGCCAGGACCATCGCCAACAACCGAGAGCGTAATGGTGCTTTCTTCTTGCTCAACAATCAGGACAGTTTTGGACTGTTCTGGACAATGACCGTTTGAGTTCTGCAAAAGGTTTGTGCAGAGCTGTTTCAGCATCCCTTCATTGCCTTCGGTTAACCGAAAATACACTCGCCTTGCTCGTCGATCACCTGTTTCGCCTTGGTGATGCTAAAGCTCTCGGCCTGATCCCGGCTTTCGAAGACATCCGCCCGGATCAGCGCATAGGCCTTACGATCTCTGTTGATGTTTTTTTCGATACGGGCCGATAGGCGATACTTTCCGCCCTCGGCAATCAAAACGGGGAAGATGTCGAACCCTTTGTACGAGACCGGTTGCATCTCCGACTTTTCACCGCCACCAAAGAGTATTGAGAAGATTGACATTATGCGGTCCCTTTCTACTTAGGAAATTTAACCCCTATGAGTTTCGACTACATCCCAGAAAGCCCAGCATTAGTGTTCAATAGAAACTGGCGGAAAATCGGGCTGCTTGCCGCCCCAATCCCGCGGGCGTTTTCTCCGACAGCCGCAGCTTCTACAACCGGAGGAATCAAACCGCGTTTATCTTGGTTGACTAGGTAACGACGAACTCGTGAGACCAACTCCTCCCGTATTTCAGATGGGAATGCGCCGTCGATAAAAATTGCCTCAAAGTCGATGACCGCGCAAATAGACAGCGCAGCTTTGGCCAGTTCCTGCGCGGTGGTACCGATCCATGGTTCGACATAGCGAGAAATGCTGCTCCAGTCCTGCGGCTTTTTCCACAAAATTCCCGGATCAACACCCGCTTCTATCAACCTGTCCTCGAGCAGGAACAGCGATGCAGTGTCAATCAGTTGCTGGCTTTCACCCAAAGGACCCGTCGTTCGCATGGCACCCAAGGCACCGGCATTGCCTTGGTTGCCCTCAAATACGGTGCCATTCAATGCAACGCCTCCGCCAATCATTGAGCCTATGAAGAAATAAAAATAGTCTCGATACTCAGCCCCGCGGCCATAGAGGTGCTCCGCGTGACACGCGGCAGTAGCATCATTGACCACAAAGACCGGCAGTTCGCTGAACTTGGCCACCTCGGAAAAGAAGTTCACGTTTCTCCAGGACCTGAATTTCTGAGCCGCAAGCCCAGAAAGGTCGTGCCACTTCCACAGCTCGAACGGTGTTCCGATTCCAATCCCGCATACACGGTCCCGAAGTTTCTGGGGTTCATTGGCCAGAAGCTCTTCCAATCCTACCTCCAGAAACCCGAACACTGCTTCGGGTAGCGGGTAGTCATAAGTCGTCGAGAGCTGTTGGCGTGGCTTACCGGTGAAGTCGATCAAAAGAAGATCGGCGCTGCGGCGACCGATCTTCATTCCCACCGACAGAATGCCTTCGGGATTGAGCTCCATGGGGATCGAAGGTTTCCCAACTTTGCCCTTCAACGGCGTCCCACGTTTGAGAATCTCGTCCTTTTCGAGCTTACGCAGAATGATCGACACGGTCTGGGGTGACAGGCCCGTCAGCCGCGCGACGTCCGCCCCGGCAGCAGGTCCATGCCGTTGTAAAACCGTCAGAATGAGGCGTTCGTTATGATCACGAACACCGCTTTGGCTTACCCCGCCGGTTAGTATTTTCAACGCCTCTCTTTCCATAACCTTAAACATAAACACCTTGTTTTCTTATGAAAAGATACGTGGGCAAATTAATAAATAAACTTTATTTATTTATTGACACAGAGGCTAGAATCACGGTTTCTTGAACGGGACCTTCATTGGAGGATGGAGGCCCGCCTTGTCGCTATTCCGCGCGGGGCCACAACAATTTTCTGGGAGGACAACATGAGAAATCTACTCAAGCTCGCCGCATCCGCGACTGCGTTGACTTTGGCCGCTGCATCCGCGCAAGCGGCTGGTGAAACCGTCTGCCTGATTACCAAGACCGACACCAACCCCTTTTTCGTTAAGATGAAGGAAGGCGCAACCGCCAAGGCAGAAGAGCTGGGCATGACGCTCAAGGCGTTTGCCGGCAAGGTCGATGGCGACCATGAAACTCAGGTTCAGGCTATCGAGACATGTATTCTCGATGGCGCAAAAGGCATTCTGCTGACGGCATCCGACACCAGCTCGATCGTTCCTGCGGTTAAACAGGCGCGAGATGCAGGCGTTCTGGTCATTGCGCTGGATACGCCGCTGAGCCCGATTGACTCGGCGGATGCGACATTCGCGACGGACAACTACAAGGCCGGCCTTCTGATCGGTCAATGGGCCAAGGCCAAAATGGGCGACGCCGCAGCCGATGCCAAGATCGCGACGCTGGATCTGAACGTCAGTCAGCCGACAGTAGACGTTCTGCGCAATCAGGGTTTCCTCGACGGGTTCGGCGTGGACCTGGCGGACCCGAATGTCATCGGTGACGAAACTGATGCGCGTCTGGTTGGCAGTGACGTGACCGACGGCAACGAAGAAGGCGGCCGCCGCGCCATGGAAAACCTTCTAGCCAAGGATTCATCAATCAACGTTGTTCACACGATCAATGAACCGGCCGCTGCTGGCGCATATGAGGCACTGAAATCCATCGGGCGTGAAAACGACGTACTAATTGTTTCGGTCGACGGCGGGTGCCCCGGTGTCCAAAACGTCGAAGCCGGTGTGATCGGAGCGACAAGCCAGCAGTACCCGCTGTTGATGGCCTCGCTTGGTGTCGAGGCCGTGAAAAAATGGGCCGAAGAGGGCGTGAAGCCCGAAAACACACCCGGCAAAGACTTCTATGACACGGGCGTCGCGCTCATCACCGACCAGCCGGTTGATGGGGTCGAGTCTCTGTCGGTCGCAGAAGGCCTGGATCTCTGCTGGGGCTAAAGATAGCCCTATTAGGTGAGGCGCGCCGCAGCGCCTCATCAATCCTTTCACCAGCAAACCGAAACTTCCTGTAAACTAAATTCGTGGACGCGATGCCAGCCACGAAAAGGGGGAGATATGTCTGAAGCAAACCAAAACACCCAGGAATTCGAAGCTGCCGCCAACGCGTCAGAAACCGTTGCGGAGTTTGAAGATCACCGGCGTGGTGTTCTGGGGAAGTTGCAGCATCTTCTCCACGTCAATCCATCCTTTGTGCCACTGATCGTTCTGGTTGGCGCGATCGTAATTTTCGGCTTGCTGCTGGGTTCCAAGTTCTTCTCCCCCTTTGCGATGACGCTGATCCTACAGCAGGTTCAGATTGTGGGCATCGTGGCCGCAGCGCAAAGCCTTGTCATTCTAACCGCCGGCATCGACTTAAGCGTCGGTGCGATCATGGTGTTTTCATCCGTGATCATGGGTCAGTTCACCTTCCGCTACGGTATCCCCGTGCCCATAGCAGTGATGTGCGGGCTGGCAATGGGAACGCTGATCGGGGCTCTCAACGGCTGGCTGGTCAGTCGAGTAAAGCTACCGCCCTTTATTGTCACGCTCGGCATGTGGCAGATCGTTCTGGCGACAAACTTCCTGTATTCCGCAAACGAAACAATTCGCAGCCAGGATATCGAGGCCAACGCCCCGTTCCTGCAATTCTTTGGCACCAAATTCAGCATCGGTGGCGCGACCTTTACGGTCGGCGTGATATTCATGCTCGTACTGATTTTTGTGTTGGCTTACGCGCTCAAACACACGGCCTGGGGCCGGCATGTCTATGCAGTGGGGGATGACCCTGAGGCGGCTGAACTATCCGGTGTGAACGTGCACAGAACGCTGATGTCAGTTTATATGTTATCCGGTTTGATCTGTGCCTTTGCGGGCTGGGCCTTGATCGGGCGCATCGGGTCGGTTTCACCTACATCCGGTCAATTAGCCAATATCGAAAGCATCACCGCGGTTGTGATCGGGGGCATCTCTTTGTTTGGCGGGCGGGGATCCATCCTGGGATCGCTGTTTGGCGCGCTGATTGTTGGCGTGTTCACTCTGGGGCTTAGGCTTCTGGGCGCAGACGCACAATGGACCTTCTTACTTATCGGACTTCTCATTATCGCTGCGGTTGCCGTCGACCAGTGGATTAGAAAGGTATCGGGCTAATGTCAGACTCAACTCCAGTCGTCCAAGGCCGCGGGATCGTAAAGCGCTATGGCCACGTTACCGCCATCGACCATTCCGACTTTGAACTGCGCCAGGGGGAAATCCTGGCAGTGATCGGAGATAACGGCGCGGGCAAATCATCCATCGTGAAGGCGATCTGCGGCGCCACAATCCCGGATGAAGGCGAGATTCTGATCGAGGGCAAAAAGGTTAACTTCACCTCTCCGATCGATGCGCGGAATATGGGGATTGAGATTGTCTATCAGCAGCTCGCCATGTCTCCTGCCCTTTCGATTGCGGACAACATGTTCATGGGGCGCGAAATCCGCAAGCAGGGGTTCATGGGTAAATACATGCGTAAGCTTGACCGTCCAGCGATGGAGAAGTTTGCCCGTGAAAAACTGACCGAGCTTGGGCTGATGACTGTACAGTCGATCAATCAGGCGGTTGAGACTCTCTCTGGTGGCCAACGCCAAGGTGTTGCCGTTGCTCGTGCCGCTGCCTTTGCAACCAAGTTTATCATCATGGACGAACCGACGGCTGCTTTGGGCGTCAAGGAAAGCCGCAAGGTGCTTGAACTGATCCAGGACGTGCGTGCGCGTGGCATTCCGATCATCCTGATCAGCCACAACATGCCTCATGTTTTTGAGGTTGCCGACCGCATTCATGTGCATCGGTTGGGTAAAAGGCTCTGCACAATTGATCCCAAGGATTACACGATGTCCGATGCAGTCGCCTTCATGACCGGTGCCAAAGAACCCCCAAAAGAGGACGCAGCGTGATCGAGCAGGACGTACAGCGCGTTTGCGACCTGATCTCCTCCCGGCGGCAAGTTGGAGTCCGGACGATTATCGCAATCGCCGGCCCCCCCGCATCCGGAAAGTCGACCTTAGCGGAAGCCGTTGTGCAATCGCTGAACACACAACAGAGCTCGGCGGTTCCGTCAGCCACACTTGTACCAATGGATGGTTACCATTTGGACAACCGCGTGCTGGAAACGCGTGGATTGCTGGCGAGAAAAGGCGCGCCAGAGACTTTCGACGGGGTCGGGTTTTGCGCTGCAATCAGAGAGCTTCAAGTTACGCGCCACGAGTGCTTTCATCCCAAATTCGATCGCACAATGGACCTAGCTATTGCCAACGCCATTGCGGTTCACCCGGCAACTCCGGTCGTCGTCGTTGAGGGTAACTATCTTCTGATGGACAGCGACCCATGGAGAAACCTGACGGATGTTTATGCCGCGACGGTTTTTATCAGCCCAACTTTGGAAGAGCTTGAAAACAGGCTGCAACACCGCTGGATCAGCCATGGCTTTGACCCGGTCACGGCATTGAAACGTGCAAAAGCGAACGATCTGCCAAATGCAGAACTCGTCATCAGCACTAGTCGAAATGCCGACCTAAGATTAAACCAGAACTGCACCGAATTCGGGACGCGCCACGCGTTCTGAATTTACGCCCTGGACCCCGCCATCCGTCGATGCAGCGCCTCTAAGCGAATTCACGTGCAACCAATATTAGCTCACACACGATGAGGAAAACCATGAAGTTTTTCGTGGATACTGCAGAAGTAAGCAACATCAAAGATCTGTTAGACTTGGGGCTGATTGACGGCGTCACCACCTGCTGTTGGAAAGCAGGCCGGAGCGCACGGTCGTAATCCCGGCGCATGATAAAACGAATTGATACCTACGCCTGGGCTCTGATTCGGGGTTTTGAATTCGTCATTGTGGATGACGGCAGTACAGATGGAACATTTGCCGATGCGATGGTATTTGCACTTGACCACCCAATGCCTTAATCACCAGGTCTGTTGTGGCCACCAAGCAGACCTTCGTTTCGAGTGCGGCACCTATCATCACCAATGGCAGCAACGCGCGGTTCGGAACCTGCTGCACGAGCAAAACTGTTGGTGCTGGCGAGGGCCCGCTCAGAGCTCAGATAAACGATTGGGATGCCCGCGGAGCGCAACTGGTTAGAGCCTAACGTAAGCTGCTAGTCGCCAAATTTCATCGCGACAGGGGTGCCCATCGAAAGCTTCGCAAAGGGCTTTGCGAACCATTTCTTGAGCAACCTCCAATTCGAAGCATGAGAAACTATGCTTCTTGCATCCGTTCCATCCTGTTAATTGACCTCCCAATTGTGTTGGGGAGATTTCTAAAATTTATTCTAAATGAAAATGATAGAAAGTAGCGGTAGCGTTATTCTCGCTTTGTTTCTTACCCACTTGAAGCAAACAGCCATGGATCTCCCGATCCTTAAGCGTGGTACAGAAGCGGATGTTGGGGTGGCGTCGGTTTGCCTCGCCCGCATCCGCGTTCGCCACGTGGTAGATCAGCAGGATCAGGCGCCCTCGGCGACTGAACTGCAAATTAGCCCAGATTTTCCCATAAGGAACTCAGGATCGATGAAATCGGGCGAGGTGATGGATGATGGAAGTGAGGCGAAAATGGCAAGTTTATGTCGCTGGTGGCAGAGCTATGTGTCGCTCACGCTTAACTAAGCTATTGATTTTACTTTAGCTGCCATTTCAATAGTGCACACGTTTTTCCATTTGCGTCTCACAGTCCTTACATCATGTCGGCTGAACTCTAAGAGAGTTTCCATTCAACTAAAGTGTGGAATACATCGAGAGAAAACCCAAAGCAAAGATCGCATCCTGAAAGCGATGTCATTCTTTTTGAACTTTATTTGTGTTCTTTTGTCGACTGCCTTCGCCACTACTGCAGTTGTAAAATATCCGGAACGCAGAGTTTTCTTTTTGCCGGCATTTTGTCCGCACCATCCGATCGTTTCAGTCGCTTGGGACCGTCTTTTACCTTGATCTTCGGCTTTGCTAGTGGGCCCTTCAAGGTCACGGGCCAGGGGCTCTTTGAAAGCGGTTCGCCAATCTTGCGGGGCTGCAGATTTAGGTCCAAAACCTTCCCCGCCACATTAACACCGCCAAAGACGACGACTTGGACATGATCTGTTTCCAATGTGGTTTGTTTCGTCGAAATACTTCCATTGGAAATACTAATCGGTGCACGCAAACATATGATCGGAGCAACCTTTTGTTTCTCTTTGGTAAACACCCAAGGTAGTATCCCTAGCCCTGCCAGATCCAAAAGCTGGGTCTCGATCGAGCCGTCACGCATTGAGACCGTGGCATTGCCGTTCATGCTGTTGGCAAAATGCTTAGGTGAATCGGTTCCGCCGGTCACCGAAAAATCTGCATAGATGGTACCGCTTGCGCCCTTTTTGAAGTTCAGGTTGTGAAGAATTTCATCCAGCTGCCAGCCGCCTGCTGTGCCGGTCAGCGTGAGCAGATGCGCGTCGTTCGATAGATCCATTTGTCCGCTGACATCGAAATGAGCACCTCCGTATTCAAAATTCAAAGGTCCGGCCTTGAGTTCATTTTCGTTGAGCGTCAGTTCACTCTGCAAACTGCTGATGCCTTTGGCACCCTCTATGTGCCGAAGGTCAACGTCGACATCCATATCCATACCGGACAAGAGAATTGAACGCCCAATAGGTTTAAGTGTTACGTCTCTTAGAGGACTAGTGTCGCCGGATTCCTCAATGACGTCTTCCTCGTCGGGCTCTGGACCGCCTATTTTCCTCAATTGTGCAGCGGCCTGAACGATGGTTCGGATCTGATCTATCTTTATCAAGTCACTCTCTATGGAACCCTGTAGTACAGGATCACTCGTTGCATCATCAAGATCGGCCATAATTTGCAGGACAGAGTCGGCAACCTTGACTTTGGCATTCGCATCCCAATCGGTTCCTTCGCTGGCAAGGCCAATTTCAAAGATAGCCTGTCCAGTTTCCACCCGTTCAAGCGATAGGGCTTCTAACAGGTCCGCTCCGGAGGGGACTTCTACTTGAATTGCCAAATCCAGGTTCTCGAATTTGAGCACATTTTTTACAGAGCCATGCACCCCAAGGTTCCAAAGTTCCGTTTTGCTTGTCTGGCCATCCAAATTTGTCAGCGAAAGCTGATTGATGTCGCCGTTCAAATGAAAGTTACCAGAAAATCGACCAAGTTGATCATCCGGTCCCAGAAGCTCTGATGAGATCAAGCTGCTTGCGGGTATATCCATTAACCCGTCGGCCGATATGCCTTGTAATTGCAACGCGTCTTCGACCGAACCGTCCAAAATGATAAATGGATCAGCAGGGTTCCCAATTCTCAAATTGATGTTTCCAACACTCAAGGCGCCTTCGGGTGTTCTGGAAAGCTCGGAAAACTTAATCGGGGGCGGCCCTTCACCAGAGGTATCCAATGTGAACCCGTTGGTTTCAATGACCATTTGCCGCTGCGGGACCTGCCCGGGTACGCTATCGATAACCATGTCAACTGCTATTAGTTTTAGATCATACCGCGACGCGGCTGGGGCGGGTTCAGCATCTTCAGGGTACAACCGAATGCGGGTTGTCAGGGATACGTCTTCTGGGTTTCCCAACTCTCCGATTTGTCCCGTCAGTGAAAGGCTTTGCCCACCATCCAATTCAGTCAATACAGCCAGGTCATCAATCCGGGCTACGCCGTCGACTGATTTGAATGTTGCACCAATGCTTCCTGAACCCTCCAAAACGCGATTGAGTTTCAGGATATCAAGAAGCTGACCAAGTTCGGCAACCTCTATGGTGGTATTCACTTGTAGCCCGTTCTCTTGAGGGACTTCTTCGGCGGCAATCGCAATCTGTTCGAAATTCACAGCGACCTGAAACGGGTCGTCCGCGGGAATGCTCGCGTTCAGATCAAACTTCTCTCCATTTAGTGAACCAGCCCCAACCGCGGTCACAACGTCGGTTTCCGTATCACGCTTTAGATTCAGCTCAAGAAGCTGCAGATCCAGACCAAGCCCGTTTAGATCGTTCTGGTAAAGAACGGTGACATCGGTCAGGTCAATTTTGTGGTCCGTTAGGATTCCAGCAACAGACAGGTTTGCAGGTTTGGCCGGATCCCCGGCTTTAGCGCCCGTTTGGGAAGTGGGCTGCCAGTTTCCGACACCGTCTTTGTCCGTGATCAAGTTGAGGTGAACACCCGAGAGAGAAAGCTCACTCAGCGACAATTTGCTGTTCCAAAGGTCGCGGGCGGAAATTTTGAACTCAAGTTTGTCGATTGCTGCCAGGTTCGCTTCGGTCTTGATCGCGCCGCGTAGTACCAATCCCGCTGCGGATACCTGCAGTTGCCGACCAAGGCCTAGACGCACTTCATCTTCTATTAACACGTCCTGACCAAGTTTCTTCGAGATCAGGTTTTCAACAAAAGTGGTTCTGACAGAAGAAAACAACGCAGAGGACAGGAAAAGCCATGCCACAACAACCGCGACGAACGCGACAGCGCAACAAACCATTACACCTCTTGTGATGAACCGCACGCTTTTCTCCTAAGGTTCTGATTCCTTTCTTGGGCAGACTAGACCATTAAAGCATCATGTTAATGGAATATGTGGCTTCTTATTTTGCTGAACCCTAAATGACCTTGACCATTTAGCCGACTTCTCTTGCGGAATTGGTCGGGCGGCCAAGAAACGGTCAAAGGACTAAATTTAGGATGTGCTGCTGATCCAGTTTCAAAATAGCTGGCTTGAAACGCGTTTAACGTTTCATAAACGAGCACATTGCATTAGCTTTGACGACTGCGCCTGGACGCCCCAATTAAACTAGACGCGGTTAAAATGCTTCGATTTCCCACATCCATCTAATTACTGTTATATGTGAATTCTTCAAACGACGGGGACACAATGAATTCGCTAACTAGAATAACACGTGGGATAGGCGTCGCTTTCAAGGACGGTAGAGTGAAAGGCCTTCTTGCCTTCACAGTCGGAATGATTTTATGGGCCTCAGTCTTCTACCACTTCGTCGAAGGTTGGAGTTGGCTAGACTCGATCTACTTTTCCGTAGTGACAATTTCGACCGTAGGGTTCGGTGACTTCTCACCTGAAACTGCGGCGGGGAAAATCTTCACAATGGTATATATCATTGTAGGCTTGGGTGTTTTCGTGACTGCGGCGACCACAGTGGCAGATACAATCTTGTCCCAAGACGACGAAAAAAAGGACAAATAGATTATCCCCAATTGAGGCAATTTGAGTTCATGCGCAGGTATCAGTGCGACCGCGCGTCTTAAACCGTGCCTCGGATTCACTCGTACCTTCAAACTGATAGATGATCGCCGAAAACTCAAAAAATATACATATTACGTTTTTTGAGTGTATTGTTTGGAAAACAGATAGTGGAGGGATGGAATGGAAAAGACCCAGGACGCGAAGATTGTCGACCTCGCGATACGATTGCTCTTTCTCGGATTGTTCCTTTACAGCGCCCTGGTCATGGTGGCTCCGCTTGCAAGTGTGGTTATCTGGGCAACGATACTCTGCGTCGCGCTCTACCCGGCATTTGATTGGCTGCAATCCAAGCTGGGAGGACGTAAGAAGCTTGCCACAACAATTATCGTTCTGTTGGGCCTTGTTCTGACCCTGGGGCCAGTCGCAACTGCGGTGTCTGGTGCTGCAGAACTAGGGTCTGAATTCGCGGAACAAGCAGACAAGGGTGAATTGAAAATCCCCCCTGCGCCCGAGGGCCTCAAGGAATTGCCGTTGGTTGGAAATAAAATCACCGATGTCTGGGGAATGTTTGAGCGCAATCTTGACGGCGCGCTTGCAAAATACGGCGCGCAAATCCTTGAGATCACCAAATCGCTCTTCGGAAAGGTGTTGGGCATTGGTATCGGGCTTCTTGGCTTAGCTCTGTCCGTATTGATTATGGGGGCATTGTTCAGCCCGGGGCCAAATTTGGTCCAGGGTCTTCAGCGCTTTGCCAACCGTGTCTTTGCACCACGCGGCGGTGAATTCGTGACACTGGCAGGCGCAACGATCCGGAACGTTACAAAAGGCGTGATTGGCGTAGCAGCCATTCAGGCTGTTTTCGTTTGGATACTGCTGGCTTTGTTTGGGATTTCTTCGGCCGCCACACTGGCATTTGTCTGCCTCATACTCTCAATTATCCAAATCGGGCCCGGATTGGTTCTTATACCGGTAATTATCTACGCATGGAGCTCCATGTCTGGCGGAACTGCTTTGATCTTCACCATACTGGCCGTTCCAGTCATGATAATGGACAGTTTCCTAAGACCCGTGTTCATCTCAAAAGGCCTTGAGACTCCCATGTTGGTCATCCTCATCGGTGTTCTCGGAGGTATGATGGCGTATGGTTTGATCGGCGTTTTTATGGGGCCGGTTCTCTTTGCTGTCTTCTATGAGCTGTTCAAGGTTTGGATTGATACCTCACCTGAAGCCGAGGGCACTGTTGAAGGTGCGGCGAAATGAGGAAAACGATATGGACAACCCTGGCTGTCATTCTGATTTTTCTTGTCTGGTATCTGGTCGCTGATCGAAAAACGCCATTTACCGGGAACGCCAGAGTAAAAGCGGTGGCCACCCAAATCGCGCCTCAGGTGACCGGAACGGTAACGGAAGTTTTGGTAGAAAACGGCCAAGTCGTTTCGGCAGGTGATGTTCTGGTTCGAATAGATTCCAGACCCTACGAAATCGAGCGTTCAAAGGCGGAAGCTGATCTTGAAGCGGCGACCCAAGAGGTGGGTGCGTCTTCGGCAGAGGTAAGTGCGGCACAAGCCAAACTCGCAAGGGCGCAGAGCGATCTGGATACGATGCGCATTCAGACGGAACGTGTATTTGCGCTTGAAAAGAAAGGGTTGATTGCCGTCTCAAAGGCCGATGATGCACGAGGACAACTGGCAGAATCTGAGGCAAACTTTGAGAACGCAAAAGCTGATTTGGAAAAAGCGAAGCAAAGGCTTGGTGACGATGGGATTGAAAACCCGAAAATCCAGCGCGCACTGGCGGCCTTGGCGGATGCGGAATTGAACCTTGAATGGACCGAATTGCGTGCTCCGGCGACAGGTGTCATTTCTAATCTGCTGATTGCCCCCGGAACGTATGCGCGATCCGGTCAGGATCTTTTGACGTTTCTGGATGCAACCGACGTCTGGATAGAGGCGTATTTTACCGAGAACAATCTGGGAAGAGCTTCAATAGGGTCTCCGGTTGATGTGGTGTTGGATATGCATCCAGGTAAGATTGTTCCGGGCGTCATTGAGAGCTTTAGTGCTGCTGTTTCTTTGAGTGGCGGTGATGAGCCGGGGCAATTGGCGAGCCCGCCAAGCACCAAGGGATTTTTGCGGGAGCCTGAAAGGTTTCCGGTCAGGATTGTTTTACCCGGCTATGAAGCTGGAAGTGCCGAAGACGATCTTCGCTTTCAACTGAACGGGCAGGCCGATGTGATCATGTATCTAAGCGACAACTCGTTGCTGAACCTCGTAGGCCGCGCCTACATCCGCGTGGTTTCAATCTTCTCCTATGCGTACTGAGGATCAAAGCTCTGTCACCCGGCTTGCACTGGGTGTTACGGGTGTCTTTGCATTGGGCCTATTTCTTGGGTGGCCCCTTGCCGTTGTTGGGGCGGTGTTCACTGCCCTTTTCCTTCAAGCACCTGCGGCACTACCTATGGCAGCATTTGGTAAGCTGTTTGTCTTCTCGATTGGATTGATGTTCATTTCATTCCTTTTGTCGTCAATCTTCTCACCTTATCCTCTTGTGTTTCTAATTCTGGTGGCCATTGGAATAATCCTGTCTTTCATTTGGTCAGTTTCCGGTGCCGGAGTATTGCCGGGTGTCATTGCTCTCATGGGGGCGTTGATGATTCCGAATTTGGTGCTGCAATCACAGGATCTGGCTCTGGTGCTCGTGTATTGGATCCCGTTGAACCTGCTGTTTGCTGGCTTCGTATCGACGCTGATGTTCGTGTTGATACCCGCTGCACCTCAAACGGCACCTAAAAAGAAAGCGGCAACATCGCCGGACTTCGACTCACATCGCCGAATAGTCAGGATGTCTCTGGTCACAGTGCCCTTTGCTATGGCGTTCTTTATTTCCGGCGCTTCTGCTTTGTTGGTTCTGTTTTTTGTCGCCCTGCTGAGCCAGCAACTTGCGGCAATGCCTGCTGCAGGCAAAGCAGTTGCAAAAGCAATGCTGAAGGCAAATCTACTTGGGGCGGCAGTCTCCATCATATGCTATGAAATAAACGTAATAGCTCCGGTTATTCTAACCCCCATTCTGCTGTGTTTTTTCTTTTGCCTAACACTCGGAGCACTTGGAAAGTCAAAAGTCCCGCTCGCCGCCGCCGCCGGTTCCGCTATTACAACAGCTCTGATTGTATATGGCGGTTCGGTTGCGCCGTTTTCAGACGAGGCTGACGTCAAGAGCATCACTCGCGTATTGCAAGTCGCCAGCGCCGCTTTTTTTGTAATCATCGCATATGTCGTGGTGGATGAATTCTGGCCAGAAAAAGAGCGCCAGGCGAGTCAATGACGTTAGTTGCGACAAAGCTTGGCGCTGAAACCAGCAGAGTTCCAGTTTGACCGATTTTTGCAACCATCGCTCGAATTGCAGCCCCGTATATGGTCCGATATCCAGCTTTGACTGCCCAGCTTAGTCTGATTCGTACGAAGCCGGTCGATACAGCCTGTTGCCATAACCCCAAATTGAGTTTCTGAGAAGGTTCATGGCATAAAACGACGAAATTCTTGCTGCGTCTGAAGAAATTTGTTCGGCGCTGAATAGCGTGTTCAACAAGAATCCGAGACCAATGATCAGCGTATGGTTACTTAGCCATGGCGTTACAGCGATGCGCCCCAATGGTGGGAGCGAAGTGGGCTTGGATGCTATTTGGATTGCATAGAAGAATGCCGCAGAATTTTTTGAATGTGGGATGGTTGAAATGAAGGAACGCATCATCTTCACATTTGGTGACTTTGTTTACGAAATTGGGTTAGAAAAAGGGACTTTCCTCCCTTGAAGCAAACGGGTCGAAGTCGCACACAGAGCCACAAACGTATTTCGCCGTATTGGGGGCAGTTGGACGATTGCCCATCACCACACAGACAAATCAGATGGCGCCATCAAAGTTTTTGAGAGCTTGTAAACTTGACTCTAATAGACTTTCGGTGATTGGAAGAGCCAAGACAACTCACCGTCTTTTGTCAAATGACTGGTCAGGTTGTCCGACCAAACAGTTCAGCACCCATGGATAGCTTGTAGTGACATAGTAACCATACTCACCATCCACAGTCATGCCATTGCACTCATCCAGATCGCCAGCCCCGGTGAACTCGTAGTCGTCGATGTATGTCCCGTCCGGAGTGCCACCCGGCCCTTTAGGCGGAGCAGGTCTCGGCGTGGTTTTAAGTTCATAGCCAGAGATCGCCGGTCTAATTTTGCCATCGCTGTCTTTGAATATCGTCCCGTAGATCGGAAAGCCGTCAGCTGCGAAGCCAATAACTGGTGACGGCTTATCAAGGTCGTGATCCAAAAACAGAGCATTTGGATTGGAATGGTAATGATACCTTCCGTCGGGCTGGGCGTGGGCATTGTGAAGATCCACACCAAAATTCTGATCGTAGGACGGGGGATCGAGCAGCCAAGGATCCGTGTCTCGACACCCCGCCAAAACGTTGCCATTCTTGTCTGCTCGCGGCCCGCTTGGGCGATAACACCCGGCCGAGAGCAAATCGACCGGCACGCCATTCAACAAAATGGCATCATAACTCCGTTGCGACAGTGCAGTTTGTTTGGGGGCTTTTTCTGGATTTCTGGGAACCCGAAAAGTGCCTGACAATTCCTTTACATCGTTGGCGAAGTTGGCTGTAGGCCCGTTGAAATCATGGTTAGGAATGCCATTGGTCTTAAGAGTACACTGCTGACTATCTGCCGAGATTTCGAGTTCGGAGTTAAAATGTTGCTGGCGGGTGACGTCTTCCACTGAAGCGGAATACACGCCAGCATAGTCCGCGCAATCTGCTGATCGGTTACTGAGCAAGAGATTGGTAATGTCCCGAGCTGCGTTTTGCGCATGAGCCTGAACCGCCGTAAATCCTGTCAGAAGCGCACTGAATGTCAGAACTTTCAATCGCATGGCTCAAACTCCTTGGGCTTTCGTAAACTCCAAAAAAATGTTGGTCGAAGAAAGTAGTCATTGGTCATCCTACCTTCAGAAAGCGACGCGGTCTCCGCCTTTCAAGTCCAGAATTTCCCTTGCTTCATCAGGGGTCGCGACCTGACTGCCCAGATCTTCTACAATACGTCGGATTTTAACGACTTGCTGAGCGTTGCATTCGGCCAGTTTTCCACGAGAGATAAATAGGCTGTCTTCAAGACCGACCCGAAGGTTACCACCCATCTGGCTTGCCGTCGTGGCAAGGGACATCTGTGCTCCACCTGCTCCCAAGACCGACCACCGATAGTCGTCACCGAACAGCCGGTCGGCAGTACGTTTCATGAAGATCAGATTGTCGACTTCGGGTCCAATGCCCCCGAGAATGCCAAAGATGAACTGAATGAAAATGGGTGCCTTAAACAGCCCGATATCCATGCAGAATTTCAGGTTATACAAATGGCCCACATCGTAGCATTCATGTTCGAACTTGATGTCGTGCGGCGCAAGCGTTTCCGCCGCCTCGCGAATGTCCCGGAACGTATTGCGAAAGATGTTCTGATCGGAGTTCGCGACATAGTCTTTCTCCCAATCAAATTTCCAATCATCATCGCCATATCGGTGAGCCAGCGGATGAAACGAGAAGTTCATCGAACCCATATTCATCGAGCACATCTCGGGGCTGAAAGTCTTGGCCGGATTGATCCGGTCCTGAATGGGCAATGTCAGGGATCCACCGGTCGATAGGTTCACAACAGCGTCCGTTGCCTGTTTTATACGAGGCAGGAATGGCGCGAAGTCATCCGGATCGACCGATGGCGACCCGTTCTCAGGGTTGCGGGCATGGAGGTGTAGGATCGACGCTCCGGCCTCGGCGGCCCCGATCGCCTGCCGTGCGATGTCGTCGTAAGTGTACGGGAGCGCATCCGACATGGTTGGTGTGTGGATCGCTCCTGTTACAGCACATGTAATGATGGTCTTTTTCTGACGGGCCATAGGTTCAGTTTTCCTTGGATTGTCCGGTGTGCTTTACGCGATAGCCCAGCGGGAAAAGTTGCAGATCATAGCGGCTACGGATCACGCCCCAAATGCCTTTTGGCGCCTTGAGCATGACGACAATTGCGACCACGCCGAGAACGATCAGGTAAGTTGTTCCTAGGTCGGCCAGCGTTTCGCGCAGCGCAAAGAAGACGAGTGTGCCGATGATCGGGCCTTCGATGGTACCGATGCCGCCGATCACTACGATGAAGATGACGAAGGCAGTCCAATCATTGACGCTGAACGCCGCATCCGGCGATATGCGCAGCTTTTGCAAGAAGATCAGCGCGCCGATCATCGCCGTGAATGCCGACGTGACGACGTACACTATGAACTTCGTTCGCCAGATATCGATGCCAAGGCTACCGGCGGCCAGTTCGTTGTCCCGAATTGCCGTCAACGCCAAACCTTGGCGCGAACGCAGGAAGAGATACACGGCGGTTACAACCAGCACGGCGGCCCCGAGCGCCAGCCAATAGCTCAGCGCCTCACGCATCGCGCGCCCGGACGCCAGTGATTTCACGATGGCAACGGGCAGCGAAGATCCTGACCCTCCGCCAAGCGCTGAGATTTGCGCGAAGCTCAGCCGGAAGACTTCAGCGATGACCCAGGTGCCTATTGCAAAATATGCCCCCCGAAGCCTGAAGATCAGGACGGCGACCGGGATCGAGATCAACGCTCCCAGGACCCCTGCGGCTGCGATAGCAACCAATGGATGCAAACCGCCCAGCATCGTCAGTGCAAACAGCATATAGCCACCGAAGCCGACATAGGCCTGCTGACCGACCGACACGAGACCAGCGTAACCCGCCATGAGGTTCCAAATGGTGGCGAGGGATAGGTAGAGGAAAAGTTCACCCATCAGGCGCATGTCCGCGCGACCTGCCCACCAAGGGGCTGCAATTAAAACAAGCAAGCTGATTGCGGCCAGGATCGCAGCAACGCGGGCTGGTTTCGAAGAACGGGAAACCGAATATTCTTGGAGTTTCATCCGGATACCCTCGGGAAAAGGCCGTTTGGGCGCACCGCGAGAATGACAAGAAAGGCGATATGGCCGGCTAACAGTTGCCAACCCGGATCGATCTTGGCCCCAATAGTTTGCGCGACACCAAGGATGACGCCACCAATGAGTGTGCCCCAAAGATTGCCGAGCCCACCGATGATAACGGCCTCAAATCCAAAAATCAGGCGACCGCCACCGATGGACGGATCAAAGCTGGTCCGAATGCCAAGCAGGATACCGGCAATTGCGGTCACGCCCAGCGCCAGCGCCATGGCCAGTCCAAAGATATGCCGTCGATTGAGGCCCATAAGCTGTGCAATGTCTTGATTGTCGGACACAGCCCGAAAAGCTCGGCCAAGCGCGGTGTGATAGAAGGTCCATTGTAGCGCCCAGATCACCACGACAGCGATCCCGAAGGTCAGGAGCGGAAGAAGCCCAAGCGTCAACCCTCCAACAGCGACGCCCGCCGTTTCCAATGCGCCTGCATCAAGGTCCTGTGGGTCAGCAGTGAAGACCTCTAGCAACCCGTTCTGGATAATCACGCTCAGTCCGAAGGTGACAAGCAAGGGCGGAAGGATATCGTCGCCCAGAGTTTGGTTCAGCAGGCCGCGTTGAAGGGCGTATCCGATCAGCCCCATAGCAGGCACCACGACCACCAATGCGGCCATCGGATGCATCCCTGTGGCTGTCGTCACAGTCAGCCCCAGATACGCGGCCAGAACAATCAAATCGCCATGGGCGATATTGACGAGCCGCATGACTCCAAAGATCAACGACAGACCTGCAGCAAACAGCGCGTATAGCCCACCCAGCAAAGTTCCCTGCACGATAGCGTTCAGCCATTCCATATTATTCGATCCCGAAATACGCGCGCGAAATGTCTTCGCGCGAAACGGTGTCAGACGCGCTTTCCAGCGAAACGCGGCCCTCTTGCAGGCAATAGACCCGGCTTGAAACTGACAGTGCCTTGGTTATGTCCTGTTCGACGATGATTGCACTCATGCCCTCGCCGATGATGCCGGGCAGCGCTTCGTAGATGTCTTTGATGATGATCGGTGCCAGTCCGAGGCTGATTTCGTCGAAGAGGATCAGATCGGGGTTGGCCATCAGCGCACGCCCAATTGCAACCATCTGTTGCTGGCCACCCGAAAGCGATGTTGAGGCCTGATCTTTGCGCTCATCCAGGATCGGAAACAGGTCGTAGACAGCTTGCAGATCCCAGGGACCTTTGCGCCCAACCTGAGCACCGATCATTAGGTTTTCTTTGACCGATAAAGACGGAAACAGCTGACGACCTTCGGGCACCATCGCCAGACCTAATTCGGCGACTTCATCCGCGCGAAGGCAGCTGATGTCCCTGCCCCTGTATTGGATCTGCTCCGGTTGGTTCGCAAGCAACCCGGTGATGGAACGCATCAGGGTTGTCTTGCCTGCACCGTTCGCACCGATGATGGCCAGAACCTCGCCCTCGCCGACGTCCAGATCGACCTCATAAAGCGCTTGGAAATCACCATAGTAAGAATTCAAACCGCGTGTCTGGAGGATCGGATCAGGCATCAGCTTCGATCCCCAGATAGATTTCTTTGACTTCGGCGCTTTCCATGATTGCCTGCGGCTCTCCCTCGGCGATCTTCTTGCCAAAGTCGATAACGATCAGGCGGTCAACAACGGCCAGCAGCGCATGAACGACATGTTCGATCCAAATGATGGTAACGCCAGAGGCATGGATATCTTTGATGGTCTGAACCAGTGACTTGCACTCGGCTTCGGTCAAACCACCTGCAATCTCATCGAGCAACAGCAGTTTGGGCTTGGCACACAAAGCACGTGTCAGTTCCAGGCGTTTCCGTTCCAGCAATGTCAAGCTACCGGCAAGAACGTTTGCCTTGGGCAGCAGCTCTGTCTGGTCCAGAACTTCCAGACAAAAACGTTCTGCCTGATGTCCACGCATGCCCGCCGACTGCGTGGCGGCGATCATCGCGTTCTCAAAAACGGTCATTCCCGAAAACGCCTGCGGGACCTGAAACGAACGTGCAATACCAGCATGGCTGCGCTTTGCCGCGCTCCATTTCGTGACATTATGCCCACTGAATTCTATCGCCCCGGAATTCGATTTGAGCGTCCCAGTGATCAGATTGAACATCGAGGTTTTACCGGCACCATTAGGGCCTATGACCCCAAGCGCTTCGCCTTGCTGGACCTCATAGCTCATGGCATCGGCGACAGTGACCGCGCCAAATGCCTTGCTCAGGTCTTGGAGTCTCAAGATTGTCGTCATGTTTTTCTCGGATAGAGGGTTCGGCACCAAAATCGGTGCCGAATTCCTGGTCAGCCCAGCAGTTTCATATCTGCTGTCACCGGCACTTCGGGCGCGGTGCTGTTTGCAACGATCTGCAACTCGTACGCATCGCCGGATTTTTGCCACTGACCACCAACCAAAGGTGTTTTGGTGACGTTGTTCATAGGCCCATCACCCCAGTTCACCGGCCCGACAATCGTGTTCAGGTTCGTGGATGTGATTGCCGAAATGATCGAAGACGGGTCTTCCAGATCATCCGCTCTTTTGATGACATCCGCGACGACCTCGAACAGAGCGTGTTTAAAGCCAAGCGGCTGAGTCCATGGACGGCCCGACTCTGCCGTGTAACCCTCAGCCAGGTCTTTCGACGTAATACCGGTCAGAGAAGACGAGAACGGATGATGTGGAGACCACCAGACCTCGGTCGACAACCCGTCCCCGCGGTCACCGAGCGATTCAATAACGGATGGGAACAGCAGTGCTTTGCCAATGGTCACGACCTTCGGGTTAAAGCCTTGCTGGGCGGCCTGGCTCCAGAACGTTGCGAAATCGGGGGGGATCATGTTGCCAGTGACGATTTCGCAGCCAGCAGCATTGAACGCAGCGATCTGGTTTGAGAAGTCGTCGGACAGAGGCTGATAGCGACCGGAATCGATGAGCGTGTATCCGGCGGCGGCGAGCGGTTTAGGTGAGCCTCCCCAACTGATCTGGTCCACCGTTATGTTTAGGGAACGGAGGACCACGAATGGCAAACAAGCGACCGAAGCCCGAAGAGATTGT